>NZ_JARZRZ010000010.1:0-10386 GCF_029946585.1 Thermodesulfovibrio sp. 1176
GCAAAATGGCACAGGCAGCAGTTGGTGCAGGAATACAGCAGGCAGCTCAGAACATACAGAAGTTTTATCTTGACCTTGCTCAACAGACAATTCCAATTATAGAAATTCAGGCAACAAGAAATGTGACCCTGGTGGTAAGTGAAGGCGTTGAGTTAGAGATAAAAGAATATAATTTCAAGCATTAAGAAGGAGTAATTTTATGAGAACAAAGCTACAGGAAGGCGAATATGTAATTTATATAGCAAAAAAACACTGGATAGTTTATCTGGTGGGGTTATTTATAGCAATGGCAATTTTTCTGGTAGCAGATTTTATAAAGCAAACTCTATGGGGAGTTTTTTTAGGTGCACTTGTAATGCTTTATGTTCATCTTGAGAGAAAATTCAATATCTGGGTAGTAACTAACAGAAGATTTATCGATGAGAGAGGAATTTGGGTTTTTTATTCAAAAGAAACGCCAGTTGATAAGATTAACAACATCACTTTTTCTAAAGACATATTAGGAAGAATATTTGGTTACGGCGGAATATTTATACAGTCTGCTGCTGAGCTTGGACTTACAAAAGCAAGCCTGATTGCAAAACCCGAGATGTTACAGGCAGCAATAATAGAAGCACAGAAGCAATTTATAGCTCAAAACATAGTTCCACCCGATACAGCACCATGCCCTGTGTGTAAAGAGTTGATAAAGAAAGATGCTCTCAAATGCAGATTTTGTGGAACTGTTTTAGTTGAAATGACAACAGAAAATCCTGTGCATGAAACAGTTAATACAGTGTTTATTCAGGATACAACAGACAAGCAAAAGAGAAGTTATCAGGAAACAGATGCTAAAGAAAATAATACCAATAATACAAATCAAGAAATATTTGAAAGGAGAGGAAAAGTATGGAGACCTTAATTAGAAAAGGAACAAAACTTTTACTTCTGGCAGTCTCTACAATAACCTTTGGTTGTGCATCAGTTATGAATCCTTACAGTGAAAATTTTACCTGTCCTATTATGGAAAATGGTAAATGTGTTTCTATTCAGCATGCCTATCAGGAATCTGTAACAGGTAAGCCTATCACTCTTGAAGAACAAAAATCTAAAAAAGAACAAACACAGATGGAATACTCTCCTGTTGAAGAAGCCTACAAGGATGCTCTCTTTACAAAACTGTCTCAGTTGCTTAAAGACCCTAAGACTCCTTTAATTGCACCGCCCAAAGTTGTAAGAGTAATGATTTTACCTTATCAGGATGCAACAGGCAAGGAGTTTTATTCTGCAAGATATGTATATACTATAGTAGAGGAACCTCAATGGATACTGCAGAACTTAAAAAGTTTGCCACTTGAGGAAGAACAGTATTAGCAAACTTAGAGGGAATAGTGGATTATTCAAGTTTAATTGATTCTTGGAAATATTATTTAGAGCTTGAAGAAGTTTTTAATTTAGAGATAAAAGTTGAAAGTGTTAAGAATTATCAATTATATTGCTTGAATAAGACTGGTTCTATTGTTATCCCCGAAGGAAACAAAGTAAAGATAAGTTTTCATGACAAGGAATTAATTGATTACTTAGCAGAACAGAGAAATAATGAAGAACAGTATAAAAATTTTTATTTGCTTTTCCCTCTTATCGAAAAGCGAACTTCCAAAGAGACAAAGTTCTGTCCCCTTTTTGTTTTTCCTTTTACAGAAAAGTTAGCTGATATTCTAATGTGCAAAGTAGAATACAAAGTTGTAAAAGATTCTGAACAGCTTGATTCAGGTAAAGATGAAAATTTTGTAATTTCTAATGAAGATAGAGAAACTAAGTGGTATGTAAACGAATTTAATTTAGAGGATTACATTGATTATATTCCATGCCGTCCTGTTTTTAAAAACATATTAAACTTTGATGAGGAAGAGTTTGATATTATTTTTTCTGGAAAATCTTTTGTTACTGCCTTAAGAGAACTTCTTGATTTGGATGATGAAACAACTTTTGAGGATATTTATGAGGAACTGAAAAGATGGTGTGAAAATAGGCTGAAAATTTTTAAACAAAGAGGAGTAAAAGTTTCCTTTTTTGATTTTCTAATTCTTGATGAAAATTTCAATCTCATACAGAATGAAAAAATAAAAAAACAATTAAGTATTCTTCAATCATCAGAATTTAATCCTATTTATGATAAAGATTCCTCAGTTTATGAATATGTTTATGGCGAACAAAAGACAAGTTTTGACGAATATAATATACCTTCTGAGGAGGTATGGTCTGGAACTTTTCATACATATTCACTAAGTTTTGGTCAGGCTCTATTATTACAAAAGTTCGCTGCAGGGGAGAAACTAATTGCAGCCCAAGGGCCACCGGGGACTGGTAAAACAACTGTTTTAATGGCTTTAATAGCTCATACTCTTACTCAGAGAGCTCTGTCCATTGCAAAATATGGAATTGATTATCCTTCGGCAATTCTTATTTCTTCAACTGCAAATCAAGCTGTTAGTAATACCGCACGAGAGTTTAAAAAAGAAAAAAATTTTAGAGGGTTTAAAATTTATGAAAATGGTGGATTTTATTTTAGTTATATTGGAGGACAAAAATCTAAGGATTTCTCAATATCTATAGCAAGATTTGAAAGATTAAAAAAACATTTGGAAAATATAAATCTTAAAGAATCTGAACTTGAATTTCAAAAGGTTAAAGAAAGATTATTATCTCTTTATGATAAACTCCAAAATCGTCTTCAAAAAATAAAAAGTTTAAAAGAAATATATCAAAAACTAAAGCTTTCTCTTGCTGAAATAGATAATCTTTATCCTGATTTAAATGGCAAGATTGATAATTTAACTATTGAAGTTCAAAAAATTAAAGAGTTACTCAGAAAAGATTTTAACTATTCTATTCCAGAAAATGTGATATTAGTAAAAGATTTATGTAACAAGCACAAAGACTGGATAGAAAAGTTTAAAAAGAACTCAGTCTCTAATTTAAATTTTGATGATTTTTTAGATATAGTAAATTCATCTCTGGAAAAAGATATTATAAGCCTTCAACTTTACTTTAAAAATAGAACTGTATTAGACAAAATCATCAACATATTTACCCAAAAGGAAGAAAAAATACTTAGTTCTTTTCTGGCAATAAACAGTAAGTTTTTTGAAAAACTTCAGATTACACACAGTTTAAAAAAGGAAGAAATTATAAATAATTTAAACATAGCTTACCAAAAAATAAAAGAAATCAAGGAATTAATAAATCAAGTTGTAGATGAAAAACTGGTTAAATACCCGAAAGTATATGAGAAATTAATTGATTTTCTCAATCTAAATGATGAGCTTGGCAAATTAAACGCAATAAAACAGAAAAGAGATAGTCTGTTAGAGGAACTTGAAAAATTAAAACTTGATCCAATGTTTAAATATGCAATGAGGCAGGATGGCATTTTTGAGCTTTGGAGAAAAACTTATTATTTAAGAACAAGGACTATGTTTTTGCTGTCCATGAAATTTTTACAATACTATGCATATATTAATAGTAATGAAGTTATTCGATGTCTTGAACTTTTTATTCAACTTTTCTCGCAGGATTTATATAGTGCAAAAAAGGAAATTACAGGCATTGGGGTTGAAGAATTTTATCGATTAATTTCTCTTGTCTGTCCTGTATTTTTATCCAGCTTAAATTCCTCTCCTTTTTTATTTGATAAGTTTATTTATCAAAACAACGGGCATACAGGAAAACAGCAAGAATTTTTGCAAAAAGGATTCAAACCTATTCACCTGTTGTTTATAGATGAGGCAGGGATGGCAACTCCACATTTATCGTATCCTGCTATTTATTGGTCTAAATTTGTGGTTTGTGTAGGAGACCCATTGCAGTTAGAGCCTGTAGTGCCTCTTGATAAATATACTCTTGAGTGTTTTCACGAAAAGTTTTATGGGACTGATTGTAAAAGTTCAAATAGATACTCCCCTGCTTTAATCTCTGTTTATCATAGAGCGGCAAGATGTGAAACTGGAAATCCAGAGCCTTCTAATGTTGGTCAGGCTGTTTTCCTTGATTACCATAGAAGATGTCAGGCTTCTATTGCTAATTTATTCTGTAAGATTGCAGGTTACAGAAAATTATATGTTGCTACACCACTTTTAGAAGGAGAAGATAAAAGAAAGATTGATGAGATGGGAGGGAAAAATCTCATATTCTATGATATAGAAGGACTACCTGGTCCTTACAAAAATACCAATTTAGGAGAAGTTTTTGCAGTTAAAGCAATTTGTAAGAAACTGGAAAAGGTTGGATATAATCTAAGTAAAGAGGTGGGCATAATAACTCCCTATGTGAATCAGGAAATTCTTCTGCAAAAGGAGTTAAAGGATTTAATACCTTCCCATCATATTGGAACAATTCATAAGTTTCAAGGTTCAGAATTCCCGGTGATAATTATGTCTTCAGTTGTGTTTAAAGACACTGATTCAGTGAGTTTTGTTGATGGGGCACCAAATTTATTGAATGTGGCGGTTTCACGAGCAGGAAACCTTTTTATTCTTGTGGGTTCATATAAAAAATTAATGTCAATTACCAGGTATTTTTCTAAAGCCATAGAGTTTATTAAAAATCATGGAATATTTATTGATTGTGTAGAATTTGATGAAACTCCAGACAGATTAAATAAAAAAAGAGAAATCGTTAACCTTGTTCAAAAAATAGACAGTTCGGTTTCAGCTCTTCAAGATGTGTTTTCTCATATTGAATATTTTAAATCTATTCCCCAAAAAGCAAAAAACAGGGTAATGATAGTTTCTCCATGGATAAAAGCAGATAATTTAAAAAGCTTTTCTTTCCCTATACTAAAGGATTTAGTCAGCAAAAACATACAGGTTAACATTATATACGGTTATTCAGTAGATGATATATTAGACTCAGAAGTGGAAAAAATGTTACGAAGTCTAAACACATTAGTTTTGAAAAAAATGCCTACTTTTACTCATTCTAAAATTATTGTTATAGATGATTCAGAACTTGTAGTAAGTAGTTTAAATTGGCTTTCAAATTCTTATTATAAATATTTGCCTGCTTCTGGTGAAACAAAAGCAATTATTAGAAATGAAGCAGGATTAGTCACTAATAATCCAGCAGTAATTAATAAAATTTTGAAAGTTTATAATTTTTAAGCTGGGCAGAAAACGGGAAATTATCTATAACAAAACAAATTCCTATTTTTTTCAATTGATTTTTCCTCTCTGGTGGGGTAAAATAAAGTATGAAAAAGACTGTGAAAATATTGCCGGTTTTGCTGGTATTCCTCTTAATTATTAATACAATAGCTTTTGCAAAGGAGACTTCGTTCACTCAGGAAGACAGGGACAGGCTGGTTCGGGTTGAAACTAGATTAGAGGAAGGATTAAAATCCCTGCAAAAACAGATAGACGATCTCAAGACCTTTATGCTGTGGGGTTTTGGAATACTTTTCGGTGGCATGGGAATATTGATAGGCTTTGTTATCTGGGACAGACGTACTGCATTAACACCAGTAATTAAAAGACAAAGAGAGTTTGAAGAAAAGGTAGAGAAAGCTCTTAAAGAACTTGCCAGGCAGGATCCCAGAGTGGCTGAAATATTAAAAAACGTGGGATTGCTTTAAAAAGACTTTATAGAGAAATTCTTTTCTTGGCATCTCTGTCATTAGATGAGCCTCAGTGGATACTTCAGAATGTAAAAACTGGAAAAACTAACAAAAGGAGGCTATATTATAAAAAACTTGAGTTTCATAGGTTTAAAACAAATTTTCAATTATTATTTTACCCAGAAAAAAACAGATAAAAATACTTGCTGCAAGAAAAGAAATAATCATTGCAATCATGAAAAGAGCATGTGCTAATTTTAAGCCAAACTCTCTTATAAATTCGATAATTCCCATATTGCTTATCTAATTACTTCTGTAAGCAGCTTTATCATCTCTCTCAAAAAAACAAAAGGAACAAGAAAAAAACTCCAATAATAACCATTCCAGTTGCTATATAAGACGGCAAATCAACTAAAAAATCTATTGTCTTTTCTAACTTATTAAGAAAGTTATCAAATTTATTGAGAAATTCTTTTCTGGTCATATTCATTTCCTTTTTGGATTGGTTCTTACTTAATATTACCCTTTCAGTGTGCTTATGAATTTTGAGGGGTAATATTTTATCTGATACAACATTTAAGGAGGAGATAAAAATGATAAAGAAAATAATTTCTATTTGTTTAATTTTTATCTTTACTTTCTCAACTGCTTCAGCTGGCTGGCTTGATGACTGGTTTGACCAGCAGGTATCTTCCGGTCCGAACTACTTTGAAGGACAGAAAAGAGGATACTTCACTGCTGGCTCATTCAGTGCGAGGATACCCTCGTCAACAGATTATCTGTTTAGTATAGAAGCACCAAGAATAAAAGCAGGTTGTGGTGGTATAGATGTTTTTCTTGGTGGTTTTGGTTTTACTAATTTTGAATACCTTGTGCAGAAGTTTCAGAGACTTATACAGGCAGCACCTGTTGTGGCATTTCAGATCGCACTAAATACGTTGAGTTCACAACTGGGCGTAGAGATGAAAGATGCTGAAAAAATAATTAATGCACTAAACTCTCTTCAATTAAATGAGTGTGCTATGATGAAGCCTTTTACTACTATAGATTTATCTAAAGGCAATGCAGAAAAACAGTTTATTGATGCTGCTCAGGCAGCGATAGAAACAACAGGTTTTACATCGTTGTATAAGAATTTAACAAAAAAGAAAGATAGCGTTGAGAACACAAGTGGCCAGAAAATTCCTCCTTCTGCTCAATATGAGGGTTGTTCTGCAGAATTGCGTCAACTTGTTACTTCTGGTAAAAACAGTCTTATTGGTTACTTAGCATCTCAGGGAGGATACTCTGACTTAGCTCCAATAATGAGGGCTATGATTGGCGATGTTGTAATAGTAGAGTCTGGTTCTTTTCCATATGCTGACCCTAAGCCATCCTGCCCAGAAAACGTATTTCAGGCTTTAAAGGAAGGAAAGATATACAAGAAAGATTCGCCAGATGGAAACTGTGTGCCTGAAAGTGCACAATCTTTAAATATAAAAGTTATTAACATTTTAAATAGTGCTTATACAAAATCAAAAGTAAAACAGTCTGGTGCTGAAAGTTATTCTGATTATCAGAATCTTGTTAAACTATCTCCTTTACCTGTTCATTTGCTTGTCAGATATGCAGTTGCAACTGGAGACACTTCTATATTAAACACATCTGCTGATCCTGTTGCTAAGGGATTGCTTTATCAGGCTTACAGCGATATTTTTAATAATTTAACCAAACTGGTGGATAAATTTAAAGATGCAGCAGCTAAAACAAATAATCCTTCCGAAGACGGTCTATGTAATGTTGATGTAAGCCTTATGTATGCAGCAGATGATTTAAGAAAAAGAATGTATGAAGGTTTTCAGGTTTTGTCAGAGATTTACGCTAAAAGTCTTGGAGAGTCACAAAAGTCTTTAGAGATGGCAAGTCTTTACAAGCGTTTTGAGGATATTGTATTTAGAGAGATAGCCTCAAAAGTTGGAAAAACAGTTGCAGAGAGGGCTCTTAAATGAAAAAATTGTTTTTAGGTTTTATATTTATTTATCTATTTTTGATTTTTTCCCCTTCTATGACTGAAGCAGGAACATGGGAATATATAACTCATAACGGATATGATGCAGCGGTAAAAGCATGGACAAGAGTAGGATTAATTTTTTCTGACAATAACTATAAAGGTCTTTTTATCTCGGTAATAGTTCTTGGAGCTCTTGGAATATTTATCGCAACTTATATTAGAACAGTTACAGGTGCAAAAAACAATGGTGTTTCATGGGCGGTTCCTGTTCTTGCAGGTATGGCAATATATACCGCCTTTATATTGCCAAAAGAAAAACTCATAATTTATGATGAGGCATTAAACAGAGGTCCACGAGAAGTAAGTGGAATTCCTCTTATAATAGCAACTTCAGCAGGAATATTAAATAAAATAGAAAAAGGATTTATTGATATTATAAGCACATCTTCTGATCCTGCCTCTGATTATAGATTAAATGCAGGCGGAACAGGCTGGCAGTTAATTGACCCTCCTTTATTTAGAGCAAATTTACCCATGAATGTTCAGGATACTATTGGAGAATATATCAGAAATTGTGTATATATGGAACTCTTAAGAGAAGGAACAACTCTTACTATAGACAAGATAGCTAATGGAGAGGTGCAGTTTAATGAAATTATAGAGCAAAGCAAAAATCCCTGGTGGTATACGAAAGAATACATAAGTAAATCTACAGGAAATCCTGCAACCTGTGAACAAGTAGGAACATTAATTATTAACACAATCAACCAGCATATAACTGATAATGATGGTGCATTGAATGCTGGACTGAAAGCAACCTGTGCGTCCAGAGGTTTTGATGTAACAAATGCAGCTTCTTTTAATGCCTGTAAAAGTTTGATGTTGTCTTCTGTTCAGTCTGCTTTTCCAAATCAAAGCGACCTTAGTAATATATTCAAACAAATGATTCTGGCTGAAATTATGAGATATGTTGTTGCTTCAGATTCTCCTGGAGTGGCAATGACGCTTATGGCTACGAGTCAGACAACTTCTCAGTTTATAGGCCTTGGGGTTCATGCAAACTCGTGGATTCCTGTTTTAAAAGAATCTTTAACAGCAGTTGCTATAAGCATAACTCCAATGATATTGCTTTTTGCTGCAACTCCTCTTGCAGGAAGAGCATTATCGTTATGTCTTGGAATGTTTGTATGGCTTGCAATGTGGGGAATAATAGATGCAGTAATACATGCATTTGGAGTTGATCTTGCTCAACAGGCATCTTCTGCCATTAAAACCGGCTCTGGAGAATTGGGGATAGCTTCAATGTTTGCGTGGCCCGGTTATACTGCCAAGATAGCTGCCACATTTGGAGCACTTCGCTGGTCAGGGCTTATGCTTGCCTCTGTAATATCAGGCATGCTTGTTAAATTTGGTGGCACTGCACTTGCCATGCTTGCAGGTTCTGTATCTGCAATGCCACAAAGCAGTGGTGCTGCATATGGAAGCAGTCTCCTTAAGAATGCAGGTGGAGTATTACAAAGTGAGATTTTGCCGACTCAGACATGGTCTAATGCAGCTGCTGCGATGGGTGGTTCCAGAGCATTAATGAGCGGGCTTGCAGAGAAAGGAGCGGGTGAATTAAGAGGACAGGCAAGATTCGGAATAGCAGCAGGAGCGGATAGAATAGAAAGTGCAACTTTTGGAAATTTAATGGGAGGAGCAGCAGGGGGATTAAAAACCTATAAAGATATGAGCATAGCAATGTCAATCGCAGGAGGTTCGAACTCATTAGATTCTCTTTCACGTTTAAAGCAAATGGGGATTGATATTAATTATGATAGACAGGGAAATCCTATTGTTCAGGGCTCAGGAGGAGGTGCTTTGCCTGTTACAGGCACATTCAATCCTCAAACAGGAAAGTTTGATAAAGGAATTTTTAAAGTGAATGATTCAGTAATAAGTTCAAAGATAAATCAGGCAGTAACTGCAAGACATGCTGCTCAGTTTGCTATGTCAGATGAAACTTTCAAGAGCTGGGCTGTTGATAAAACCAAAGAATATTTTGCAGGACAAAAGGGACAATTTTCAGAATCAGTTGGAAGAAGATTGGACAATGCTTTTGAACAACACTGGAGTGAAAGCCTTGACAATGTGAGAAATATACTGGAGAAAGAAGGTTTCACAAGAACTCATGAGGGAAGAGGAACTTCAGGATTGGGTATGGACATTTCTCTTAAGGACCTTAAAATTCAAGATGGAGCTGGTGGACGTCTTTTTTATGATTTTAAAACAAATAAAATTATATCATTTAAAGAGGATACAGGAACGATTACAGATGCAAAACTTTCGAAGAATGCTGAGGAAGGCATAAAGACTGCATTCAGGGATACTTTATATAAAACAGCAGATACTACTTTCACCACTGAAAGTGGTTTTAGAGATTTGAAAAAATTAGCTGCAAGTGAAGGTGGCAGGGCATCTCGGAAAGCTGATGAAGCATGGACGAAAGCTGAAGAGTTTTCAAAACAAGTAAGCATTGATTATGCTCCTTATTTAATTAATACAATGGTGGATAAATACTTAGGGGATAGAACACCAGAGAATTATCAGAAAGCGTTTGAAATGATAAGAGATGCTGTGGCAAGAGGAGAAACAGACAAATTAATGTCTGATCTTGGAATTAATTTTATAGACCCAAAACAGGTAGAAAACAAAATTAATACTGGCAAGCAGGGAATTGAGCAAAAACTTGTTGATATCAGAAAGGAGGTTGAGCCTTTTATTAAAAATCCATCCGGAGATCCGAAGGCAGTTCCCATTGCTG
>NZ_JARZRZ010000011.1:0-9041 GCF_029946585.1 Thermodesulfovibrio sp. 1176
CAGAATCAGCTATACAGGCAAGTTGAGCAACAGGATTTGCAAAAAGCAGTGCTTCAGGATTAAGAATAAATCCTATCAAATCATTATTCCACGTAGGGTCTATCTCTGTCATATAAGCAAGGTCAAAGCCTTCCACAGGAACACAGGGATTATCAATAAAAAGATCAAGCACATGCCAGACAGGAAAAACATACCAGTGAGCATTTTGTTTGGCATAAAGAGTATCCTGTTCATTTGTACCATACTTTGTTCCCTGATCAGGATTAGATATTTGCAATCCTCCCATAGTTGGAAAACAATAAGGCACTTTTGTAGTTTCAACTATTCTTGTAGGATTCCAGTATGATACTGTAACTCCAAGCACAATATTATTTCCCCTTCTGCACATACATATAACGCTACCTATTTTATCAGGATCAGGTAAATTACTTGGACCTTTTACCTCTATCCCTGCAATTTCTACAGGAAACATGGCATCCCATCTTATATCAGTTACAGGATTAATAAACGACGCTTTACAGTTATCCATGCAGTAGCCAGATGAATAAACAAGAAATAAAGAAACAAACAAAGCTAATACAAAAATATGTCTATTTCTTTTTTTCTGCATATATTCCTACCTCACTTATTACAATTTGTTTATTTTGAGCAGACATGATAGATGGTGTTTTAGAAATTCTGAATTTCTCTATCATCTGAGGCGTTGCAATAAATACTGTTCTACCAAGTTGTTTCTCTGCTCTTACAACGTCTCCTTTTGTAAGAATAAACACCACATTCCAGTTATTAAGCCATTCCTGCTTTTTAAGCCATGCGATCTCTGTTATAGAAGTTCCGTCAAAAAAAACGAGATAGTATGGGAAACTGATATAATCAAGAGGGTTAAAACTATAGCCTTTTGGATAAATGATTTTTCCATTTTCATCCATTATGTCAAACTGAAGTGTATAGGTTGGGTCTATATAAAATGCTCTGTCTTCTTTTGCTCTGCCAAGACTAAAAGATACTTTTGTAATTTTATTTACATCTGCTGTGTAATCTTTGATTATTTTATTCCAATTTGTGCTTTTTACTTTTGCCATAAGTTCTTCATAAGCATCAGGCTCTGCTATAGGATAGGTTGCACCGTTAGTGCCAACTAATTGGGCAAATAAAAACTGTTCACAACTTATCAGTGTAAAAAAAATAAAAATTGTTATTACTTTTGCTTTACTCATTTTTTTATTGAAAATCCCGATCTACTTAATTTTCTTTTAAAAACCTAATTACTTCATCTGTTAAATCTATTTGTGGATGATAAACAATAACCTCCCGTATTAACATCAAAAGATAACACTTTTTTATCCTGAAGGCATAATAAGAAACTTTTCTCTTTATTAAACCAATTCTTTGAGAAAATAATTCTTCTTGTTTTTCTAAAAACAAACGATCCTCAGCTTTATTTTCTATTTGTGTATCAAAACTGCTAAAACTACCCTTATTTTTAATAGCATAAACATCACGAAGGACTTTTTCTTCATCAATAACTCCTATTAAACATGAATTAGCTTCTGATGCAGAATTTAGTACAAAAAGAAGACATATACTGTTTAATAAAAAGATAAAAATTGATGAAAAAATTTTTATTTTCCACATATTTCACTTACCTTCTATGGAGAACACTACAGTTTTTTATTATTAATTCAATTTCTTTTTGCTTGTTTTTTTTAATGTAATCTACTACTTCTGTTGTTATATCAATATTTTTTCTGTAACTCCAAGTTTGTGATTTTGGAATTAACAAGAGACATTTTTTTATATTTAAAGCGTAATCCCCTGCTTCTTTTATTAGAAATCTCTCTAATTTCGATGAAAGGCTAAAAACTTCTTCAAGGAATTCGTATGAATACCTCGTTTGATCTTCTTTTAAGGCTTCTTTATCACATAATTTTTTCATATTAGCAGAATCAATACCAAAACTTTCTGCTACAACTTTCAAAAGTTGTACTTCATCAACAACAGCCACCTTACATTCACTGTTAATTTCCGCAAATACCAACGATGAAAATATTATTGATAACAACAAGAAAAAAGAAATTATTAAATTAACAAAAAGCATTTTTTACCTCCTTATATAGCTTTTTATAAGAATCACACCATAAATATTTTTTAGTCTTCTTATCCCTAAAAAGCTTGCATCCTCCTCCGCATATTCCACATTCATAACAGTCCAAAGATATTTGATTGTCTTCTGCTTTGGCTTTTATATATTTTTCTTTATTAATACCTATCTTGTAATTACCCATATAATATTTCCCCCCTAATTGAACATCACATCCACAATTGTAGATATTCCCCTTTGGGTCTATGCACCAAATATGTCCTACACAATTACCTGCGTATGGACACCTTGTATGAGTTAAAGAACTCTCTCCTGTAACAAAACTTTCCATGTCCTTACATTGCTCAATAACCATTCCTTTATTTTTGTATTTCTGCCAGCACCTATAAGCAATTTTTAATGATTCACCATACTCTTGGGGAGTCAAGGAAAAGCTCTTATAATCTGCTTTTATTTTTCCTGCATTATATAAAGGGTTTAACTTTAAATTCAGACCTAATTCCTCTGCAATATCTATTATATCTGGAATATATTTTACATTTTGCTTACTTAAAACTGTAATTGTATAAACTCTTTGCCTAAAATCATCTTGATACTGCTTTATCTTTTGAGTCCACAAAATAAAATACTTTTTAGAATCTGTACATCCTGCTAATCGTCTAAAATTAGAAAAAAAGTCATAAGATGTCCCTATACTTGCTTTATTCTGTTTTAAAAAAAGCTTCCACTCCTTATTGTATAAAAGCATATTAGACTGAAAAGATACTCTTATATTTTCTACCCCATTTTGTTTTAGCTTGTCTAAAAACTTCCCATAATAACCAACCCCCATAAGTAAAGGTTCCCCACCATGAAAAATAAGGTTTACTTTGTTTAAATCAGAAAAAAAATTTAAACACTGATCCAAAATATAATCTACTTGTTCAGGTGTCATTTTAAAAGAATTTTCCCTTGACGAAAGAGGAATATAACAATGATCACATTTAAGATTACAAAGTTCAGTAGGCTTTATGTATATATTAAACAAATGACCCCTCCTTAAATACTTTTTCCCCTTCTATATATAGGGTACATCAATGTATCAAAATTATACTAAAATTTCTATTCTTACCACTAAGAAGTCCCCTCCCTGTATAAGAAGTATTAACTTCTTAATAACAACAGTAATCTCCGTAACAATTAGCATAACAACAAGTCCAGTCTGCTTGGACATCAAATACTCCTATTATTCCTAAAACAACAAACAAACAAGATACAGAAATTCCCAAAAGTTTTGCATAATTAAAAAGAGCTTGATAATTAATCTCCTGACAATTTAACTTACTTGAAAAATCTTTTAAAAAATTTCTATCTTCCATTTTCCCTCCTACGAATAATTTTTGTTATAAACTTTATATGTACGTGTTTTACTTAGATAAGATGCTGGCAGAGAAGGACAGCTCCATTTCACCTGGACTTTTAAGTCCTTTCGGGAGTTTGTTGCCTCTCTGCCTAAACCATGATAAGTTGGTTGGGCTTTGTAGCCCTCGTCATCATGGAGGATTGGTAGGCAGATGCCCTTCTCTGCTTTATTACTTAAATTGGAGGTGCCCATATGAGCAATTTTAAAGTTTTTGTCGGTATTGATATCTCCAAAGAAAGTTTCTCTGCCTGTGCTATCCACTCCCCAGAGGAAATCATCTTTGAAGAAAAATTCCCTATGGATTCCCACGGATTTAAGGCTTTTATCCGCAAACTTAGTGCTTTCCCTAAGGAGTCTATTCTTATCGGTAAAGAATCCTCTGGCTGCTACTATGTTAATCTTTTTGTCTACCTTAGTCAAAAAAACTTCAACTGTGTCGTTCTTAATCCTCTTATCGTTAAAGGTGTTCAGAGTATGGAAATCAGAAAAACCAAGACTGACCGCTCCGATGCCCGTAGAATTGCCTTTGCTCTTTATACTGCCCAACACAGTCTTCCTCAGAAGTCCTTCCTGTCTCATGAGTTTCGTGAGCTTGCTCGTGAAAGAGAAAGACTCTCTCAGCAGATTGCAAGGCTTAAAAATGATATCTAAAAAGCTCTGGTTGTCCTCTTTCCTGAGCTTGAAAGAAGAGTAAATATCTATACAGAAGGAATTCTCAGGCTTCTTGAAAAATATCCTTCTGCCTGGGCACTGAAGACTGCTAAAACCTCTGATATAGAACAAATTCTTTATTCTAAGAGGGGTAGAGCACTGAGTGTTACTGCTCAACAGATTAAACAATGGGCTCAAGACTCTATTGCTCAGTTCTTCCCTGTAAGAGAGATACTTCTTCAGAGTAAGATTAAAAAGCTTTTCTTCCTTGAAGAGCAGCTTGAGGTAATTACTGAGCAACTTAAACGTTCCTGTGAGGAAGCAGCCCTCTGTCAGGATATTGAAATTCTTAAATCTATCAAAGGAATAGGTGACACTACTGCAATGCATTTTATTGCTGAAATTGAAAATATCAATAGATTTAGCTCTCCGAAGAAACTGATTGCCTACTGTGGAGTTGACCCCACGGTTTATGAATCTGGAAAGTTCAAAGGTAGTAGCAGACTTTCTAAAAGAGGCAATAGACATCTCAGAAGAGTGCTCTGGCTTATGGCTGTCTCTGTAGTGATGTATAACAGTTACTTCAGGGAGTACTTTAACCGTAGAAGGCAACAGGGACTTCCTTACAAGAAGGCAATCCTTGCTATTGCTCATAAGCTTTTGAGAGTAATCTATGCCATGCTTAAGAAGAAAACTACCTTTAAAGTTTCTCATTTGCCTTCACCATGTATGTAAGGAGGTGTATTTTTCATAGTTGACTCCTTATATAAATATTATCTCCCCCAATTCTGCTGTATCTGCTGTTGCAGTTGTGGTGCAAGATTTTGTCTTATATTTTTCTGTATGTCTTCAATGTATTCGCTGAGGTCAATCCTGTTAAAATCAAGTGCCTGAAATTCTTCAGGTAAAAATCCTCTACAGTTTGGAGTTTTAGGACTACCCCAACTATTTACACCAAAACCTACCAGTTGAGGTCTGCCCTGTTCGTGTATAATTCTTGCAAGTTTACTGTTAAAACAACAAAAACTCTTTGCTTTTTGCACACAACCAACTAATGGCCACTTTTTGATGCAGTATTCTCCTACTTCATGACAGTATTTAGAATCATTGAAGGTGGAAGTTATTATATCCTGCTGATCACAACGCTGCATAAACAGATACATTCCAAGCTGAACCACAGCTGCTGCAAAACCAATAGGGTTTCCCCATCCTATATACCATAAATATGCCTGTGCTACCAGATTTACTGAAGCACTTAGCACAGGATCAGATATTGCTAAAGAAGTTGCAAGGGATACTACAGAAGAAGTAATCCCTGAGTTTTTAATAAAATCCCCCATTGCAAGCCCTGTAGCAGCATCAGCATTGCCACCCGACTGAAAAATTACACTTGCTCCATTTGGACCTTGTTCTATTTTGCCAGGTACGCCTGCTTTTAAAAGACTATCCGCTAAAGAAGATCCTTCTTTATAAGAAAGATTCATTATTTTACCAGAACCTGTATAAAACACTTTAGCAGTTCCTTCAGATGTGTTAAAAATCACCTGTCCACCCTTAGAAGCGATATTTGATGCCATATTCCCAATAGATAAAGCACGATATATTCCGTATATTGTTTTTCCTATATCCATTAAGTAACCTACACCTTTACCTGTTGAACCAGTAGAATCATAAATTTTTCCCTGTGACTCATTACAGCAGTTATGAAATCCCGTCTGCACTCCTGATTTTTTGCACCTCATACCTTTTCCATTGAAAATATATATGGTTTCAAGACAATTACCCTGAGCATCTCTCTGTCCATCATCTTCGTATCCAAAAGGAATTACATCTCCTTCATCCTGTAGTTGACTTGAAGTTATGCACTGATGAGGAGAGCACATCCATGTACCATTTAAGTTCTGGCATTGATAATTTCCAAGAGGACAACCATAGCCTGTAAAGCAACCTTCAGGTTGTAACGTTCCTGTCTGACATGTTGCAGTTGCCTCACATTTGCCTGTAGAAGGATTAAATGTTCCACCGGGAGGACAACCTGAATAACAGGAAGTAGTGCATTGTTCTTGGGTATCATACTGAGTTCCAGTCAAAGAACACTGCCACTTAGTAACTGTTTGGTTATAAGTTACACAAGCTTGTCCTTTCTGACATGTAGGTGGATTACCTGTGCAGGGGTAGTTGCCAAGGGGACAAGTATAACCTACAAAACCTCGGCAGGTTATTGAGGCTATACCACAGTGATAACACCATCCCTCATCTGGGCACAAAGTATTACAATACCACCTTCCATTATGTCTTATATCACACCGATGTGAACATTCACTAGGATAACAACTAGCACTTACTGCTACCGATCCTGGCCATAAGTAGTCACACACTACCTGTGGACCATGTCTAAAATCATCATAAGTAGATATAGGATTGCCACAAGGACCACGAGGAGGACTCCATGTTATGTCCCCATAACTTGCACTACACTGTGCCGTCTGTAAGCATGCGCTATTGCACTGATTCAAATCACTATATATCTGCCCATTCACGGGACACTGATACTGAGTTATCTGAACCTGTTGAGAAGAGCACACTCCCACTGTCGGGGTATATTCACATTTCTGAGTGTTTGCATTATAAGTATACTGTGCAGGACAACTTGGCTGCTGATACTGAGGGTTACACTGTGTCTGCCCTGTAGGGCATATATATCCCTGCGGTGTTTGCTGACACTGATGGATTTCGTTCTGCTGTATCTCCCCATCACCATTTGCGTCCACTGCACAGGAGTTCTCGGGAAATGTAGGCTCTGTGCCCCCCACTGGAGTTGCTGTCACGCTCTCACACTGCTTTGTCTGGGAGTTCCATATATAAAGCCCGGGGCAAAGAGGCATTGTAACACATTTTTTATACTCCGTTGAAAATATGTAAGGTGAAGGGCATTTCCCTGATGTATCAAGGGGATCAAGCTCACAGTATCCTGAACCAGAGGAAAACACACCCACCTGCCCGTTGTCTGCAGGACTGCAGTATGGAGTGGCTGTATCTGCGTAAGCTACAGATAAAAGGTTAAATTGTCCAACAGGTTTGGAAAAACCAAATAGACTTGATAAGTATTGAAGATCCACAGATACTTCAGTAAATGCAAAAATGAAAACAATAATCAGTGATATTGCCTTCTTAATCCACATAACTAATACCCCGGCAGTGTCTTTATATTGCCTGATGTGCAGATCATATCCTGTCCCGCAATTCTCATTGTCTGCATAAGGGTTGATGCTGCACCGAAGTCATTCATGCACTGACATGGAATATCTATGGTTTCACCTTCTTGGGCAGGACAAATGTCATTGTAGCAAGGGCGATAATAATAAATATCTCCCGTATAAGAGCCAGTTCTATTACTACTTACCGGGTCCCCAAGCCCTACCTGAGTTGGAAGACTTGCTACTTTTACTCTACAGGCCTTTTCGCAACTGTCTGTTTCTTTTTTGCCTCCTACCCAAAAAGTTTGATTAGAATAATTCTTCCATATCCCATTTTCGTACCTAACATCATTAAAAGTTATTACGCCTGTAGAATCAGAATAGTTAGAACTGGACACTACGCTACCCAATCTTGTTTTTGAAGAAGATAAATCAATAGGCTGATCAGTACACAAATAAGTTCTGTTTCTGCTTATCCAGTCATAACACCTAATCTGACCGCACTCGGGACAGTTTCCGCCTGCACATAAAGTAACGCATTGTTTAAGAGGATAAAGCCCTGTTCTAACTCCACCTCTTACGGTTTGAACGCCATCTACAAATTCATCATACAAAGTGCATGATGAATTATTTTCCATATCCAAACAGGAGTTTTCAATATTTTCTATTACCTGACATCCTAAATACTGACAGGTTGCTTTTACATAAATCCATATATCAGCAGCATCATCTCCAGAACCAAAACAATTTACCAGATTTGCCATTCCAGAATGGGTTAAATTAGTTACTTCAACTGCTGTTAAACCCGTTCCTGCAAGAAAACTACTGTTGATAAAATAAAGAATATTACCATGTCCTATTAAACGAGAATAACAAATATTCCAGGAAGAGTCATGACCTGAAAGCATATAACAACTGTTACGATAGTAATAACATTGCTTCGAATCTCCATTTAAATCATAGCCACCAATAAAAGTAAAAGTATCATAACCAAATTCTCCGCAAGGTTTATATCTATAGGTTATGTCCGAATATATATTTCTTTTTACAACACAAGACCTTAATTGAGAATAGTTATTTTGATTTGCCCGAACCATTAAATTATAAAAACTATTTGAGTCCTGAGATTGAGATAATACAAGGCTTTCTACGGTCGAATTAATTGCATATGGAGTTTTCCAAAAAGACTCAGGATATAAAATGCCGCTTCCTCCTTCTGCTATCCTACAATCTTTAGTTTTCTGACTATAAAAATATATTGCAGCACCATCAATTCTTGCGTCAGATATAGCATATCTCGAATCCACTTTCTGAAAAGCTCCAGCTACTGCTCCACCAAAAATTTTTAAAACATAACCAATATTGTTCCATAACAAATTACTTCCGCAAGATTGATTAATACAAAAACATCCAGCTAATTCAGTTCTATAAGATTGTTGTAAAAATAATTCGCTATTTTCAAACTTAAATTCGTAATTTTGACAATCTCTCCATGTCCCTGGCTGGCAACTTATAAAGCCATTTGTGCATATTCCTGAAACGTTGTTTACAGTTAGAGACCTGTCCATTTTCCCATCCATATCGCTATCCCAGTATATGTCTGCATCAAAATCACCTGTGCCTTTTGGTTTTACAAGCACTGTAAGAAATTCTTTACTGCTTGGGCATACTAACTGCACATCACCACTTT
>NZ_JARZRZ010000012.1:0-3696 GCF_029946585.1 Thermodesulfovibrio sp. 1176
CTGCTATAGTGCTTGGTGCAGTAAACGCAATAGGCGGCAGAGTTATGTCAGCAGTTCCATGTGTGCTTGGTGGAGCAGCTATTTTAAAAGCAGATGCTATTACAACATCTTTAGGGTTGCTTTTTTAGTTTTTTTAGGGCAGAGAAATTTCTCTGCCCTAAAATCCATTTTTTGATACATCCATGTACCCTATATATAGAGGAGTGAAATATGAGATTTAGAGTTCCGCAATATTTACACAAACCACATCAGGTGTTGTTTATGGATGCAGATGAGTTTGCACTGGTTATAACACTATTCTTCTTTGCCTTAATATTTGGTTATATTTTCTGGGTTTTATTATTGGTTTTACCTTACTTTTACTTTAAGGGCAAGAAAAAATATCCAAGAGGATTTTTGAAGCATTTTCTATACAGATTGGGAATTATTCAGTTTAAAGGTGCACCTTCTTACTTTGAGCAGAAATTTAATGAGTAATATATTTTTTGAATTCTATGAATGCAAAAAGGAGAAAGTATGCAAAAAAGACATAGCATAATGGTTACTGAGGAAATATATAAAGAAATAAAAAAGATTAAAGCAAAGCTATTAATAAACGAAAATATGGAAATTAAGAACCTCGGTGAGGTTATCAAATATATAGTTGAATATTATAGAAAAGGGGGTAACAGGTGGAAATAAAAAAATACTTTGAAGAGAAAGCAAATTATCTTTATGGTGCAAAACTACTTAAATTTACTGTTGTTATTCTTGTGGCTCTTTTGATTATAAACAGCTTTGTTACCTATACAATGATAAAAAATCAGAGAACAATTCTTGTTCCACCATCAATAAGTACTCAGGCATATGTATCTGGCTCTGATGCTTCTGAGGAATATCTCAAGGCAATGGCAAGATATGTGTCTGCTCTTGTTTTAAATTACAACCCTACTGTTGCAAGGGCTCAATTTAATGACTTTTTAAAATTAGTATCTCCTTCAACCTTTCCTTCCTATAAAGATGCATTCTATACTCTTGCAGACAAAATAGAGACAGGACAGGTATCATCTGCTTTTTACATTACGCAGATAAAGGTAAATAAAAAAGAAGGCAATATGATACTAACAGGACTCCTTAACCAATGGACACAGGACAAGCAGTTTATAACCAATGAGTCAAAGCAATATATCATTAAATACAAAATTAATGATGGAATGTTTAGCGTAATAGAATTTAAAGAATACAAACAGGGGGAGTAATAAATGCTAAAAAGGAGTGTAAAAAGACTAATTGCAGGAATGCTTATTAGTGGGTTTTTAATAACAACTGTTTTTGCTAAAGAGGGTGATTTGTGGCAGACAACAGGTAATGCAACTGTAAGAAAAGAGGCAACTGCAAACTCTGAAGTAGTTTCATATTTAAAACAGGGAGTTGTTTTGCAAGAAATTGAGCAGCAGGGTAACTGGATAAAGATAAAAAGTCAGAAAACAGATACAACAGGGTGGGTTCACAAATCTCTTCTTGCTCCTGTAACAAAGGAACTTTCCACAGGTTGCCAGGGAGTGCAGGGGTTCTCTGCGGTATGCCCTGTTCAGAAAGAGGTAAAAATTCCACAGGGCTTGGCAGTTAATGCTCCTGTGGCACAGATGGGAAACCTGAAGACAAATCAAATACCTGCAATGCCTCAACAGGCACCACAGGCGGTTATTCCTTCCTTGCCTCAGAATGTTCCTATGCCTCAATCTGTAGCAACACCTGAAAAAGCATCAGGACAACCTGTAATCAGTAGCGTATCGGCAGAAAAACTTATATCAGGAGATTCTCTTGCTTCAGAGCAGTTTACTTTTGAATCAAGGCATGATACTCTTGCAGGAAACAGTTACATAGTAAGTCCTGAAAAAACAACAATGGTAAAAATGTCTTCTTCGGATGTAAACAGAATAGTTTGCTCTGTTGATATAAAAGATGTAGTTTACTCAGAAGAAAAGGGAGTGCAGGTGAAAATAAGTGGTAAAAATGCTTTCGTAAAATTTCTTGTAAAAAAACTTGGGGGTAAAGAAACTTATTCAACCATTCCTGCAGATATGTATGTTGTTTGTGGAGATAAAGTATATAACATAATTGCTATGCCTGAAAGAATTCCTTCAGTAAATGTTTATCTTGAAGATAAAGAACAGAAGATTAAAGAAGTTCTTGAAAAGAATGTAACGATGCCTTATGAAAGAAAAATAATTAACTATGTAAAAGATTTTATGTCAGGCAAAATTCCGCCAGAGGCTACATACAATTCGGTAGAAAAAGAATACAAAATATATCAGGATGTGGAAGTTAGAGAAAAAGGTGATTATGTAATAGAGGGAGAAGGGTTTACTGTAAGGGTATTTCATATAACAAGTAAGAAACAGGGAATTGAGATAAGAGAAAAAGATTTTCTTAAAAAAGAAATTACTCAGAATCCACTTGCAATTAGTCTTGATAAACTCAAATTAAATCAGGGAGACAAAGCAATTTTACTGATTATAGAGAAAACAAGGGGGTAAAAATGACAGAAGAAAAGAAAAAACAGTCAAACCAAATGTTTCAACGAATAATAGAGTCAATTAAAAATGCTTTTAATGCATTACCACCTGAGCAGAAAAGAAAGGTAGTAATAGGATTACTTGCATTAGGTATTGTGGTGATCTCTGTTATAGGATACTACTGGTCAAAAAGTGGTGAAAGACCTCAACAGCAGAAAGAAGTGACAAAACAGGAAGAGATAAAGATTGACCCAGGGGTGTTACAGAAGACTCAGTATGCAGAAAGCCAGAAAAAACTGAAAGAACTTGAAGAACAGGTAAGGCTCATGCAGGAAGAAAAGCAGAAGGCAGAAGAAGAGGCTAAACGTAAAGCAGAGGAAGAAAAAGCCAAAAAAGAACAAGAAGAGAAGCAAAAATTAACTAAAGCACAAATGCCACAGGTAACTCCTCCACCACCTGTGCCTGCAGGACAGATGCCTATGCCACAGGCACAACCAGGGGTATTTTATCCTCCTGCACCTGTGCAGGAAAAACCTGAAGTAATAGGTGGAATAGGTATGGTAAGTCAACAGGTGCAGGCAAAACAGGAAAATGCAAAGGATCAATCTGCAAAAAAAAAGTACTATTTACCAACTTCTTTTATGGAGGCGACCCTTCTTTCAGGCTTGGATGCACCAGCGGTAGCAAAGGGGGAGGGCAATCCAATGCCGGCACTGTTCAGAGTGAAAGCTCCGGCGGTGCTTCCAAATCAGGTGAAAGCAAACCTCAAGGGATGCTTCGTGATAGCGGAAGGACTGGGCAACCTGGCGGACGAACGGGCACATCTAAGACTGGTGTCACTCAGTTGTATAGATAGAAAGGGCAATGCAGTGATAGACCAGAAAATAAAAGGCTTTGTAGTGGATAGTGATGGTAAAATCGGACTTCGTGGAAGGGTGGTATCAAAAATGGGAGCTCACATAGTGAGATCTCTAATTGCAGGATTCTTCGGTGGACTTGGTCAGGTGGCAGGCACTCAGGCATACACATACAACATAACAGGCTCAGGAACAATATCTACGCTTGATACGGGCAAAATGGCACAGGCAGCAGTTGGTGCAGGAATACAGCAGGCAGCTCAGAACATACAGAAGTTTTATCTTGACCTTGCTCAACAGACAATTCCAATTATAGAAATTCAGGCAACAAGAAATGTGAC
>NZ_JARZRZ010000013.1:0-1942 GCF_029946585.1 Thermodesulfovibrio sp. 1176
AAGTGGAAAAAGAAGCCAAAAAGGCTTATGAATACTCTCAGTCTCCTGAATTTAAGGCACAGGTAGAAGCATTCAAAAAAGACCTGAACCTGCTTCTTGGCGGGCAATCCTCTCAAACAGACCCTGTAGAAAGATATTATTCTGCTTACAAGCCCAGAAAAGGTATTCTTTCAGATGATGAAAGGATATACATATTTATTTCTTCCTCTATGCCAGAGCAGACAATAAGAAACTATATCAGAGATGCAGGTAAAATTGGCAACAACATTTATCTGGTATTAAGAGGAGCAATTGGTGGAATAAAGCAGATTATGCCTACAGCAGTATGGGCAAATAATTTATTGAAAAAAAACCCCCTTTGTGAAGGACAGTGTGAAATGTATGGAGTAAAAATACTGATAGACCCATTTCTCTATAGAAAATACGAAATTACAAAAGTTCCTGCTGTTGTATATGTAAAGGGTTTACAAAATATAGAAGGTCTATCTGAAGGATTAAGCAGTGTTAAAATAGGAAATTTCTGGGTATCCTACGGAGATGTTTCCCTTGATTATCATTTAAAGCTCATAGAAGAGAAATCAGGTAGAAAAAAATTAAACTAAGCTTTAGTGAGGCATAAAAAAGATGAATATTGAAATTTTAGATAATGATAGCTACTCGACAGAGGATTTTCTTAATTATATTAAGAATATAAAAATTGATAATGAAAACGATATATTGCAACTTTTTTCTTTAGTTCAAAGAGCATGGCACTGGGGAAGTGATTTCTGTCATCGTTCTAAAAACATAGAAAAAGCCTGGTATTTTTATACAGGTGGCTGGAGTGGAAATGAAAGCATACTATCTCATCTTAGAGCAAATATATTTTTACAAGCTAAATGCAAAGTTTTCAAAAATAATGCTATTACAATTTATGCATGGGAAGAAGGAAACTTGAATGTACCCTATATATAGAAGAAGATAAATTTGCGGGGTAATATTTTATTGATAAAAAAATAGGAAGGTGTGTTATGCAAATATTGTTAATATTTGTTTTATTGGTTTTAACAACAGCAAATATTAATGCAGATGTTTTATGGGTTAACTATGATGAAAATGTTTACAAAAGTGATATAGTGACTTATGCAACAGACTACATGTATGTAATTTCTCAAAAACAGAGTGAGCCCCTTGTTTTATTTCAAGAGCTTCCTGCGGTCAGCGTAAAAAAACCAATAATATCAATAATGGTTTCTTCAATAGAAGAAAATAAGCCAGAATTACCTAAAGACAAGGAAGGATTTAAAACAGAAAAAGCAATAGTGGTTGAAAAAGGGGAGTCGCCCTCTAACTACACGGTATTTTTTGATTTTAACAGTGCAAAACTGAGGAGTGACCAGATAAATGTTTTAAACAATATTCAACTTAAAGGAGGTGAGATAGCAAATATTTATGGTTATGCTTGTCTTATAGGTAAGGCAGACCATAACAAAAAGTTGTCTAAAAGAAGGGCAAAGGCAGTGGCAAATTATCTTCAGAAGCGTGGAGTAGCAATTGGAGAAGTGGTTGGAATGGGAGAGACAGGCAAAGAAAAAGAATTAAGACTTAACAGGAAAGCAGTAATAAAATTTCAATAACAACAAAAGGAGGTTTGTAGCATGAACAGAACAAAGGTTTTACTTGGAGCTATAGTGGTAGTATGGGCGATAATGTTTCTTGTGCCGGTAGCTGCACAGGCTATATCTGCACCAAGTTCTGGAAGTTTTGCATATGATGTTTATGATATTGCGATTAACAAGATTCTTAAAGGTCCTATTGGGTTTGTGTGCGGTGGTGCTGCTATAGTGCTTGGTGCAGTAAACGCAATAGGCGGCAGAGTTATGTCAGCAGTTCCATGTGTGCTTGGTGGAGCAGCTATTTTAAAAGCAGATGCTATTACAACATCTTTAGGGTTGCTTTTTTA
>NZ_JARZRZ010000014.1:0-1508 GCF_029946585.1 Thermodesulfovibrio sp. 1176
CCTCCTACGAAAAATTTTTTGTTATAAAATTTATATGCATGGGTTTTACCCATTGAAAGCAATGAAGGCAGGGCAGGACAACTCCATTTCACCTGGGTATAAAAGCCCTCAATGGAGTTTGTTGCCTGCCTGCTTAAACCATGATAAGTTGGTAGGGCTCCTAAGCCCTTGTCACCATGGAGGATTTGTTTGCAGGCTACAAAGGGTTCCCAAAAAATCTTTGATTTTTTGGGATTCCCTCCTGCCTCTGCCTTATACCCTATCATGGAGGTGTTACCATGAATAACAAAAACTTTAACGTCTTTGTAGGTATTGATATCTCCAAAGATTCTTTCTCTGCCTGTGCCCTTACTAATCCACAAAATATCCTCTTTGAAGAAAAATTCCCTATGTCCCTTCAGGGGTTTAAAGACTTCTCTAAAAGACTTTCCCGTTTTCCTAAAAACTCTATCCTCATTGCTAAGGAATCCTCTGGCTGTTACTACATCAATCTCTTTGCCTATCTTTCTCAGAGACACTTCCACTGCATTGTTCTTAATCCTTTGCTTGTCAACAAATTCTGGACTGCTACCCTTAGAAAAACTAAAACTGACAGAACCGATGCCAAAGCTATTGCTATAATGTTGTATCATGTCCACAAACAACTCCCTGATAAATCCTTCCTGCCAAAAGATTTTCGTGATATCGCAAGGGAAAGAGAAAGAATTGCCCAGCAAATCGCTACTGTTAAAAATGATATCGAAAAAAATCTCGTTGTCCTTTTCCCTGAGCTTGAAAGAATTGTTAATATCTACAATTCCTCTATCCTTAAACTCCTCTCTGTTTTCCCTTCTGCTTACGCTATTAAGAATGCCTCTATTGAGCAAATCAATAATGCTCTTTGCACTGAAACTGCAGGAAGACCTGTTAATATCAATGCTCAGCAAATTAAATCCCTTGCTAAAGAATCTATTGCTCAGTACTGGCCCGTAAGAGAATTGATTCTTGTGCAGAAAATCAAAGAGCTTTTCTTCCTTGAAGAACAACTCGAATTCTTTACCAATATGCTTAGAGAATTCTGTGAAGAAGCCTCTCTTTGTCAGGATATTGAGATTTTGAAATCTATAAAAGGAGTAGGCGATATTACAGCTATGCATTTTCTGGCTGAAGTAGGTGATATTGAAAGGTTTAACTCTCCAAAGAAGCTCATCGCATATTGTGGGATTGACCCTACTGTTTATGAATCTGGTAGGTTTAAAGGAAAAAGCAAAATCAGTAAAAGAGGAAATCGACACTTGAGAAGAATAGTATGGCTTATGAGCATAGGTGTGGTTATGCATAATGAATACTTCAGGGAATACTATAACAAAAGAAGAGCTGAAGGACTTGTATTTAAGAAAGCTATCCTTGCTGTGGCTCACAAGCTCCTTAGAACAGTATGGGCTATGCTTACTAAAAAACAACCTTTTTTTGTTAATCATACTCTTTCACCCTGTTTCTGAAGGAGGTGATTTTTCATAGTTGACTCC
>NZ_JARZRZ010000015.1:0-920 GCF_029946585.1 Thermodesulfovibrio sp. 1176
CCCTTTGTGAAGGACAGTGTGAAATGTATGGAGTAAAAATACTGATAGACCCATTTCTCTATAGAAAATACGAAATTACAAAAGTTCCTGCTGTTGTATATGTAAAGGGTTTACAAAATATAGAAGGATTATCAGAAGGGTTAAATAGTGTAAAAATTAATAATTTTTGGATTTCCTATGGTGATGTATCCTTAGATTACCATCTTAAGCTAATAGAAAACCAATCAGGCAGAAAAATTATTCAATAATTTCCCATAACCTTTCAAAGTCCTTATCCAATAATGATACTTGAATGTACCCTATATATAGAGAGATAAAAAATACCTTTTGAGAGGTGAAATTAGAAGTGTATAAAAAATTATTTTTAGCGACACTAACTTGTTTATTAGCTATGTTTGTAATGATTGTGAATGTGGATGCTAATGTGTTGTGGGTTAATTACAATGAAAACGTTTATAAAAGTGACATGGTAACTTATGCAACAGACTATATGTTTATTATTTCACAAGACAAAGAAATTCCTCTTGTAGCCTTTCAGGAACCTGTTCAGGAAGCTATTAAAAAGCCTCTTATATCAATAATGGTGTCATCTCTTGATGAAAACAAAGTAGAATTTCAGAAAAAACAAGAAATAAAGCAATCTGAAGCGGCTAAGGAAAAGGCAAGCATTTCTGATTATACGGTTTACTTTGATTTTGATAGTGCTAAACTGAGAAAGGATCAAATTAGCGTTTTAAACAAAATCCCATTGAAAGGAGGTGAGATAGCAAGCATTTATGGCTATACTTGCCCGATAGGTAAGGCAGACCATAACAAAAAGTTGTCTAAAAGAAGGGCAAAGGCAGTGGCAAATTATCTTCAGAAGCGTGGAGTAGCAATTGGAGAAGTGGTTGGAATGGGAGAGACAGGCAAAGAAAAAG
>NZ_JARZRZ010000016.1:0-793 GCF_029946585.1 Thermodesulfovibrio sp. 1176
ACAGGGTCTGTTTGAGAGGATTGCCCGCCAAGAAGCAGGTTCAGGTCTTTTTTGAATGCTTCTACCTGTGCCTTAAATTCAGGAGACTGAGAGTATTCATAAGCCTTTTTGGCTTCTTTTTCCACTTCAGGATTTTTCTTTAATTCAGGAATTTGTATTTCTTTTGCTTTCTTTTTTGCCTGTTCAATATCCTGCTCAAGAGAACTGCTCTGTGCAAATAGCAGTGATGCTGAACATAGCAATATTATTGCAATATTGCAGATATGTTTTAAAACATTTTTCCCATGCAGCATTTTACCCTCTGAAATATCACCCATGAAAAATTATCGGGTGAGTTTTGTCCCGCTCCAAAGGTCGGATTTTTTCCACTTTCCCATAGAGGTGAAGGTCTGCCAATAAACATAGGTTCACTCCTTACAGGTTTCATCATGTGCATTTTATAGTGAGATTTATGCCATATTGGTGTTATCTGAGCCCCACAGTAATCCATTGCAGTATCCCAGTGAAGTGCTTCTCTATTCATTTTGTATATCATTCGTGAAGCAAGCCCTGCATTTGCCTTTATAAAATTACCTTCTGAAATACTGCCTGTAAGAGGATAAGTGCTGTTCCAGCTGCCCTGACACCAGAACAACGGATCAAGTGGTTTATTTGCGGTAGCACCAACAGAATCAGCTATACAGGCAAGTTGAGCAACAGGATTTGCAAAAAGCAGTGCTTCAGGATTAAGAATAAATCCTATCAAATCATTATTCCACGTAGGGTCTATCTCTGTCATATAAGCAAGGTCAAA
>NZ_JARZRZ010000001.1:0-687331 GCF_029946585.1 Thermodesulfovibrio sp. 1176
TATCCTTGCTGTGGCTCACAAGCTCCTTAGAACAGTATGGGCTATGCTTACTAAAAAACAACCTTTTTTTGTTAATCATACTCTTTCACCCTGTTTCTGAAGGAGGTGATTTTTCATAGTTGACTCCATAAATTATTTTTTATTTTCATGTTTTAGTATAAAAAACCATTGTTAAGACAGTTTTACAACAATGTTAATTTTTTGTTACAGGAATGTTAATTTTCTGTTACAATATTAAAAAATTAAAATGAGGAGGTATAGATGGTGAGTCTAATTTTGAAATTTATTGTATTTTTTGTACTTTTAACATTCAATATTTCTTCTTCTGCTGAAATGATTAATGGTGCTGGTGCTACCTTTCCATATCCACTTTATTCTTCTTGGGCATCGGGTTATTACAAGGCAACAGGAATTAAAATTAATTATCAGTCAATTGGTTCAGGTGGTGGAATCAGACAGATTACAGAAAGAACAGTTCATTTTGGTGCCTCTGATATGGCTCTTAAACCTGAAGAATTAGAAAAATCCCAACTTCTTCAATTTCCTGCTGTAATAGGTGGAGTTGTACCTGTTGTTAATATCCCTGAAATTCCATTTAATGCTTTAGTTCTTGATGGAAACACAATGTGTGAGATATTTCTTGGTGAGATTAAACAGTGGAATGACCCAAAAATTAAAGCATTAAATCCAGATATACATATGCCTGCAAAACCTATAACAGTAGTCTATCGCTCTGATGGTTCTGGAACAACTGCAATATTCACACACTATCTCAGTGGAACATGTAAAAAATGGGCAGATAATGTTGGCTATGGAACAGCTGTTAAATGGAGAACAGGACTTGGAGGAAAAGGCAATGAAGGGGTTGCAAATTATGTAAAAAGAACTTCTTATTCAATAGGATATGTTGAGTTTGCCTATGCCAAACAAAATAAACTTTCCACAGTAAAGCTTAAAAATTCAGCAGGACAGATTGTAGCCCCTGATTTTGAAAGTTTTGCTGAAGCAGCTGCTACTGCAGAGCTTGATCCTAAAAAACATTTTTATGCATGGATGACAAATGCACCTGGTAAAAAAGCCTGGCCCATAACAGGAGCTACATATATTCTTCTTGCAAAGGAAAAGACAGATGTTAACAAATCTGTTATAAAATTCTTTGATTGGGCATTTACAAATGGAGATGAAACAGCTAAAAAACTTGATTATGTGCCCTTGCCAAAATCCGTAAAAGATAAGGTAAGAAACTATTGGAAAACATATATAAAGTAAAATCTGGTAAGCCCATCTGGTTTTCAGGTGGGTTTACTTTCTTATCCCAATTTCTTTAAAAATTTTTACCATATAGGGCAGAGGAATCTGTCCAGGTGCAGATGTTGTGTTAAGGCTTGCATAGGTAATTAAAGAACCAAACACTGGATTTACAATACGTGTTAATCTTCCCTTTTCTCCCATTCCAATTACTATAACATTGTCTTTTTTATGTTTTATTGTAAAATACAAAAGTTTTTCCGCATCCTCTATTTCATTAACCATTGTAGAAATCTTGATTATATCAGCACCAAGTTTTTTACCTTCTTCAAAGACATTTTCTAAATCTTCTACCGAGGGAGTTAAATCAAATCTGTGATAGGATAAAATGAGTTTAATGTTATTTTGTAAAGTCTTTTGTCTTAAAGTTCGAGATCCCTCAGAAAAAATTTCAATATCAAAAAAATCACAATAGGGAGTTAATTTCTCATAAATGCTTAATCTATCTGGTATTTCTTTTTTGCCACCTTCCTTTAGAGATCTTATTGTACATAGCATTGGAAGATTAAATTTTTTCTTTGCAGTGGCAAAAACCTGTTCAATTTTTTGAATATTTTCAAACATATCAACCCTTAATTCAATAAGGTCTGCGCCTTCCAATGAAGATTCATTTAAGGAAAAAACATCTGTATCAATTAAAACAACTGCTATAGCCGGTATTTGTTTTAAATTCATAAATTAAGTTTATCAGTTTCTTTTAAGAAATTCAAAAAACCCGCCCCTTACGAGGCGGGTTTTTATAAGAGCTACTCTAATTGAATTTTTATCTCTCTTGGTTTTGACTCTGATTTTCTCATTATTGATATTTCAAGCAATCCGTCTTTAAGTCCCGCCTTAACAGAGGATTTATCTATATCAGGTGGAAGACTAATTGTTCTTGTAAAAGGACCAAAGCTTCTTTCACTTAAAATATAATCCTCTTCTTTGACTCCTTCGGGTCTTTTAATTTCTCCTTTGATGATTAGTCTATCATCGGTTATGGTTAAATCTATCTCATTTTTATTTACACCAGGTAATTCAATCTGAATTTTTAATTCGTTATCTTTTTCAAAGATATCTACATTTGGCGATATAATCCCTTCTGAACTCACTGCTCTTCTTCGTCTTACAGGAGAAAGAAACTCCTCAAAAAGTCTATCCATCTCTTTTCTTATCTCTTCAATTTCCTTTAAAGGACTCCATTTTACTATAGCCATTTTACACCTCCTAATTTTTTAAATTGCCTCTGCTAAAACAATCTTATTAAATATTATCTTACCATCTTTAAAGTCAACTTCTACAGTATCACCTTCTTTGAAGATTCCTTCAATAAGTTTTATTGCAAGAGGATCAAGAATCTCCTTTTGTAACACTCTTCTTAAAGGTCTTGCTCCATAAACAGGATCATATCCAATTTTTGCAATGTATTCCTTTGTAGACTCAGTCATTGTTATATCAATTTTTCTCTGTTTTAGATACTGTTTGATTCTTTTTAACTGAATTTCAATAATATTTTTCATTATTTCTTTGCTTAATGGATTGAAGATTATTGTCTCATCAATTCTGTTAAGGAATTCAGGTCTGAAGAAAGCCCTCAAATCATCCATTATTCTTTTTCTTAAATCTTTTTTCAAATCCTGCCAGTGTTCTGACCCACCGCCTTCAAGAAACTCCTGAATATGATGGCTACCTATGTTTGATGTCATAATTATTATTGTGTTACGAAAATCAACAGTTCTTCCATGTCCATCAGTAAGACGGCCATCATCAAGAACCTGTAAAAGAACATTGAATACTTCTGGATGAGCTTTCTCAACTTCATCAAATAGCACAACACTATAAGGACGCCTTCTTACTGCTTCTGTAAGCTGTCCACCTTCTTCATATCCTACATATCCTGGAGGTGCACCAATGAGACGAGACACAGTATGACGCTCCTGATATTCTGACATATCAATTCGAATCATGGCATTTTCATCATCGAAAAGAAACTCTGCTAAAGCCTTTGCAAGTTCAGTTTTACCAACACCTGTTGGACCAAGGAACATAAAAGAGCCAATTGGACGATTTGGATCCTGAAGCCCTGCTCTTGCTCTTCTAATTGCATTTGATACAGCGATTATTGCTTCATCCTGTCCAACAACTCTTTCTCTAAGACGCTCTTCCATCTTTATCAGTTTCTGTGTTTCGCTTTCAAGAAGCTTTTTCACAGGTATACCTGTCCATTTTGCCACAACTTCTGCTATGTCTTCCTCATCAACCTCTTCTTTAAGCATCTTTCTTTTATTCTGGATTTCTTTAAGTTGGGTATTTGCCTGCTCAAGGGATTTCTGAAGCTCTATCATTTTCCCATATCTAAGTTCAGCTGCCCTTGTAAGGTCACCCTGACGCTCTGCCTGTTCAGAGGCAATTCTTGTTTGCTCTATCTCTGCTTTAATTTCTCTTATTTTTAAAATAATCTCTTTTTCAGTCTGCCATTGCCTGTTTAATTCTTCTTTTTTAGTTAACAGCTGATCTATCTCCTGAGAAATTTTTTCAATTTTTTCCTTTGCATCCTTAGTTGGTTCTTTGCTTAATGCCTGACGTTCTATCTCAAGCTGTCTTAGTTTTCTTTCAATTTCATCAAGTTCAATTGGCATACTATCAATTTCCATTCTTAGCTTTGCTGCTGCTTCATCTATAAGGTCAATTGCCTTGTCTGGAAGATATCTGTCAGTTATGTATCTTGCTGAAAGAACTGCAGCAGCAACTAATGCAGAGTCCTTTATCTTTACACCGTGATGAACCTCATATCTTTCCTTGAGACCTCTTAGAATTGATATTGTGTCTTCAACAGAAGGCTCTTTAACAAGAATTGGTTGAAATCTTCTTTCAAGGGCAGGATCTTTTTCAATATATTTTCTGTATTCATTAACTGTTGTTGCACCTATACATCTAAGCTCTCCACGGGCAAGGGCTGGCTTAAGCATGTTTGCAGCATCAACAGCTCCTTCTGCCGCACCTGCACCAACGAGAGTGTGAAGTTCATCTATAAATGTTATAATTCTTCCATCAGAAGAGGTAATCTCTTTCAACACTGCCTTAAGACGTTCTTCAAACTCACCACGATATTTCGCACCAGCAAGAAGAGATCCTATATCTAAAGCTACTATCTCCTTGTCTCTTAATGATTCGGGCACATCTCCTGCTACTATTCTTTGGGCAAGGCCTTCAACTATGGCTGTTTTACCAACCCCAGGGTCTCCTATTAAAACAGGATTGTTCTTGGTTCTTCTGCTTAATACCTGTATAATTCTTCTTATCTCTTCATCTCTTCCAATTACAGGATCAAGCTTTCCTTTTTTGGCAAGTTCTGTTAAATTTTTTCCATATCTAACAAGAGCTTGATATTTTTCCTCTGGATTTGGATCTGTAACTTGATGTACTCCTCTTATTGCTATCATTGCATCAAGAACTTTCTGACGGGTAACAGCTTGTTTTTTTATCGCATCAAAAGCTGGTCCTCCGACATCAAATAGAGCAATCAGAAGATGCTCTACACTTATGTATTCATCTTTAAGATGTTCTGCTTCCTTATCAGCTTTCTCCAAAAGTTGATTAAGCCTTGGTGTAATGTAAATATGTTCAAGAGGTTGAACACTTTGAACTTTCGGAATTCTATCTATTGCTTTTTTTAAATCTGTCTTTATTGTATTTATATCTGCTCCGCATTCCTTAAGAATTCTTGAAACAAGTCCTTCCGAATCTTCAATTAATGCAAGCATAAGATGTTCCACATCTATTTGCTGATTTCCATGTTGAGAAGCAATTCTTTGAGCTTCCTTGATTGCCTCCTGGGTTTTATATGTTAATTTGTCAAATCTCATGTTTTACCTCCTTAAATTTGTTCAAAAAATTTTTTCATTCTTTTTTCCAATGTTTGCTTTATATCTTCATCAACATAACGAAACAATTCATTTATTAATTCTTCCATAATCTGCATTCTCTCCCTCATTCTAAGAATAATATCTACTCCAGCTCTGTTAACACCGAACTCCTTTGTAAGTCTTATTACGAAATTTAGTCTTTCAAGGTCTTCATCTGTATAAACTCTCTGTCTTTTAATTCTTTTAGGTTTTATAAATCCTTCTCTTTCGTAAAGTCTTAATGTTTGAGGATGAACATTAAGAAGCCTACAAACCATACTTATCATATAGAATCTTTCATCCTGTCTCATTTCTACCTCCTCAGCATGAATTCTCTTGGGTTTTCTTTATAAAGACGTTCCAGTCTTTTAATCTCTTCCTTTTCAGGATCTTTTAATCCCTTAGGAATTAATATTTTTATCACTACATAAAAATCTCCTTCCTTACCTCCCTTTGGTGATGGAAATCCTTTCCCTGAAATTCTAAATTTCTGTCCACCCTGGGTCCCCTCAGGTATTTTCATGGTGACTGTATCTCCATCTGGAAGAGGAACATCAACCTTAGCTCCCAAGGCTGCTTCAACAAATGTTACAGGAAGGTCAATGTATATATCATCTCCCTTTCTTGTAAAAAAAGGATGTGGGATAATATTAACTTCAAGAATTAAATCACCATAGGGAGCTCCACCTCTACCTGCATTTCCATATCCTTTAACCTTGACTGTTGAACCATTGTCTACCCCAGCAGGAATCTTAGCCTTAACTGTTTCTGTTGTTAAAAATCTGCCTGCTCCACTACAACTTTTACATGTCGATGAAGCTTTTCTTCCAGTTCCACCACAGTTTTGGCAGGTTTGACTTACCCTTACAAATCCTCTTGAAACCTGAATCCTGCCTGTTCCACCACATCTTGAGCAAATATCAACTCTGTCAGCTCCGCTTCCATGACAACTTTGACACTCTATATATCTTTGATAAGTAATTGGTTTTACAGTGCCTTTATAGGCTTCTTCAAATGTTAAATTAACAGGAATTATTATATCTTCACCTTTTACATAGGTGGTCGAAGTTGTTGTAAAGGTTTCACCAAAAATATCTCCAAAAATATCACCTAAATCAAAACCTTTTGTGAAGTCAAAACCGCCAAAGTCAAAACCTTTAAAATCAAATGATTCTCCTCTGTCATACTCCTCTCTTTTCTTTGGATCACTTAAAACTGCATAGGCTTCATTAATCTCTTTAAACTTTTCCTCAGCTTCTTTGTTTCCAGGATTTAAATCTGGATGATACTTTCTTGCAAGCTTACGATAAGCCTTTTTTATTTCCTCTTGGGAGGCATCTTTACTTACGCCAAGTATCTTATAATAATCCTTACGCTTCATGTTTTTAATCTAACATATTGAGTTGATTTATATCAATATATTTTTAGTCCGAAGGCTTGTGTTTTTTTTCTGTCAATCTGAGCTGAAGGCGAAGGGTCCCCTCTTTTTTTGAAATGAAAGTTTGAGCGAAAGACAGCTTTCTATATATCAGAAAATCTTGGTTTAACACTACATTGATTGACAGAAAGAGGAAAAAATCATTAATATTGAGTTAGAGATAAAATTCTCAAAGGAGTGTTTAACATGTTTGAAAAGTTTACAGAAAAGGGACGTAAAATAATTCTTTATGCAAGAGAGGAAGCAGAAAAAAGAAATAGCGAATTTCTCGATACAGAACATCTTTTACTTGCCATTTTGAGAGAAGAAGACTCTATACCAATTGCTATATTAAAAAAAATAGGGATTCAACCTGAAAATGTTCGTTATGAAATTGAAAAAAGAATTTCTGCAGAAACAAATCTTTTAACTTACGGTGAAATACCTTTCTCACCTAAAGCTAAAAAAGTTCTTGAATATGCAATAGAAGAGGCAAGACTTCTTGGACATCCATATATTGGAAGCGAACACCTTTTCCTTGGTCTTATAAAAGAAGAAGAAGGTATTGCTGGAAAAGTTCTTAGAAGTTTTGGAATAAATCTTTTAGGTGCCCGACAACTGACAATAAACTTTTCAATAAGACCCCATTTTCAAGGAGCTCCTCAGAAGGAAAGAAAAAGATCAAATACTCCAGCCTTAGATGAATTTGGAAGAGATTTAACATTATTAGCCCTGGAAGGAAAACTTGACCCTGTTATTGGAAGAGAAGATGAAATTGAGCGAGTTATCCAAATTTTAGGAAGAAGGATTAAAAATAATCCTGTAATAATAGGTGAACCAGGAGTAGGTAAAACTGCTATTGTAGAAGGATTGGCACAAAAAATAATTGAAGGAGATGTGCCTGATATACTTCTTGGAAAAAGAATTATCGCCCTTGACCTTGGTGCATTAATTGCAGGTACAAAATACAGAGGACAATTTGAAGAAAGACTGAAAGCTGTAATGAGAGAGACAACTCAGTCTGACAATGTAATTTTATTTATCGATGAACTACACACAATCATTGGTGCTGGTGCTGCTGAAGGCTCTGTAGATGCCTCAAATATGTTAAAACCGGCTTTATCGCGTGGTGAAATACAATGCATAGGAGCGACAACTCCACAGGAATACAGAAAATATATTGAAAAGGATGGAGCCTTTGAAAGAAGGTTTCAACCAGTATATATTCAACCAACGAGTGTAGAAACAACAGTTGAAATACTTAAAGGAATAAGAGAAAAATATGAAAATCATCATAAAGTAAAAATTACTGATGAAGCAATCGAGACAGCAGTAAAGCTTTCCGATAGATATATAACAGACAGATATCTTCCAGACAAAGCAATAGATGTCATTGATGAGACAGCATCAAGAATAAAACTGAAAAAATCAGTAATGCCTCAGGAATTAAAGGAAATTGAAATGGAATTAATGAAACTTTCAAAAGAAAAATCTCTTTACATAAAGATTCATGACTTACAGTCTGCTCAAAAAGCAAAATATGAGGAAGATAAACTTAGAAGAATGTATGAAGCTAATTATAAAAAATGGAAAGATTCTGTTTATAAAGAAGTTCCTGTTGTTACAGCCGAAGACGTGTCCTATACTGTTTCTAAGATGACAGGAATTCCTCTTTTCAAAATTGAACAGGCCGAATCAGAAAAACTTCTTCATATGGAAGAAGTTCTTCATAGGAGAATCATTGGACAGGATGAAGCAATCAAAAGCGTTTGTAAAGCCATAAGGCGTTCCCGTGCTGGATTGAAAACTAAAAATAGACCAATCGGTTCATTCTTTTTCCTTGGTCCAACAGGGGTAGGAAAGACCGAACTTGCAAAGGCTCTTGCTGAATTCATGTTTAATGACGAAAATTCTCTTATTAAGTTTGACATGTCAGAATATATGGAAAAATTCAATGTATCAAAATTAATCGGAGCGCCACCTGGGTATGTTGGCTATGAAGAAGGAGGACAGTTAACAGAAAGAATTCGTAAAAGGCCCTATGCAGTAATTCTTTTTGATGAAATTGAAAAAGCCCATCCTGATGTATTTAATCTTTTACTTCAAATTCTTGATGAAGGAGTCCTCACTGACAGTTTTGGAAGAAAAGTAGATTTTAAAAATACAATAATAATAATGACATCGAATATAGGAGCAAGATTAATAGAAAAATCCACTCCCCTTGGTTTCCATAAAAAAGAATCCAAAGATATATACTCAAAAATAAAGGATAGCGTCTTTGATGAATTGAAAAAAACCTTCAATCCTGAATTTCTCAATAGAGTAGATGATATTGTCGTATTCCATCCATTAGAAGAACACCATCTTCTTGCTATAATTGACTTACTCGTTGCAGAAACAAACAAGAAGCTTTCAGAGTACGGCTTTGTTATAGCTGTTTCTGAAGAGGTTAAACATTGGATTTTAAATAAATACTATCAGCCTGCCTACGGAGCAAGACCCATGAGAAGAGCTATAACTAAGGAAATTGAAGACCCACTCTCAGAAGAAATTTTAAAGGGAAGATTTAAAGGTTCAAACATAATAAAAGTTGAACTAAGAAATAATTCAATTGAATTTGAAGAAATTCCTGAAGAGGTAACTACAGCTGTTAATTAATCAGGTGAAGAAATGAAAAAGAATGTTTTTTTGATAATTTTCATATTACTTGCTGTAATAATAACTGGAAGCATATTATTTAAAAAATCTAAAATACCTTCGATTTCGCAAAATGCAAAAATTGGCATGCCTGCTCCTGATTTTGTTCTTAAAGATATCGAAGGTAAAACATGGAAACTTAATGAACTTAGAGGGAAAATTGTTATTCTTAATTTTTGGGCTTCCTGGTGTAATGATTGTAAGGTTGAAAAAAAAGCAATTCAGTCCTACTTGAATAAAAACGGTGCTCCCGATGATTTATTGTTTATTACAGTTCTTTACAAAGATAATCCAAAAACTGTTATAGAAATGGTAAAAAAAGCAGGATTTACCTTCCCAGTACTCATTGATGATGGTAATGTTTCATTTATATATGGAATAAAAGGAGTACCAGAGACCTTTCTAATCGACAAAAATGGAATTTTAAGACACAAAATCATCGGACCAGTTGAATGGGATAATCCCCATATTATTCCCCATTTAAAACAGGTTCTATCATGATTTAATGGGTAAACCAGGACAGCCCAAAAAAGTATTACTGTTTATCGGAACACTTTTTAAAGAAAAAGAAATTTATTATACTTCCATTGAATTCTTGAGAAATCTTTATGGTGAAATTCTCATGGAATCAGCGCCAAAGGAGTGGAAATATTCAAACTATTACACTGATGAGCTTGGTAGTCCTATTTTTCGTAGATTTATATTTTTTAAAAAATTAATTTCAGAAGGAGATATTGCGGATATAAAATTACAAACCAACGAAATAGAAATTAAGTTATCAATAAATTCTAAAAGAATGATTAATCTCGACCCAGGATATATAAGTCTTGCAAAGCTTGTTCTTGCTACCACCAAAGATTATTCCCATCGCATTTATCTTAAAAATGGCATATACGGAGAAGTTACACTAATTTACAAAAAAAACTCCTTTATACCCCATATTAACACTTATAAAGATTACGCAGATAAAAATTATATTGAACTTTTCAATTTAGCAAGGCAAATATATAAAGATTTGCTTTACAAAAATTATTGAAAAAATACTATTCAATATGTCATATTTATGACATGATTAAAGAAACGGAATTTATAGGGCAATCACCTGCAATTAAAGAAATTCTTGCTATCATAAATAAACTATCTAAAACTGACAGTACTGTTCTCATAATGGGTGAAAGCGGAACAGGAAAAGAGCTTGTGGCAAAAATGATTCATCAAAAAAGTACAAGAGCCACAAAACCATTTATTCCTGTCAACTGCGGAGCCATACCCTCTGAACTTCTTGAATCTGAACTTTTTGGACATGAAAAAGGAGCTTTCACAGGAGCAGTATACTCCCGTCCTGGTAGATTTGAACTTGCCCATGAAGGAACTATATTTTTAGATGAAATAGGAGACATGCCTCTTCATTTGCAAGTTAAAATTCTTAGGGTAATACAAGAAAGGTGCTTTGAAAGAATTGGTTCAACTAAACCATTACATGTAAATGTAAGAATAATTGCTGCAACAAACAAAAATCTGGAAAATGAAGTAAAAGAGGGAAAATTCAGAGAAGACCTCTATTGGAGACTCAATGTAGTACCTCTTTTGATTCCTCCCCTAAGAGAGAGAAAAGAAGACATTCCAATTCTTTGTGAATATTTCATAAATAAATTTTCGGAAAAATTTGGTTATACACTAAAGATTAAATCTGATGCTTTTGAATTACTCCTTAACTATCACTGGCCCGGAAATGTCCGTGAACTTGAAAATCTCATTGAAAGACTTTATGTATTAAGTGAGAATGGTGTTATTACCGTCAATGATCTTCCTGAAAGAATCAAATTTTCAGAGAGTTTTTTTTCAAGAAACATTATTCCAGAGGAATTAAATCCCTTTGCTTCATCAATTGACCTCAATGAAGTCATTAAAGAATATGAGAAAAAACTTATTCTACATGCCCTTAATTTACACGGATGGGTAAAAAGCAGAGCAGCAAAATATTTAAGAATAAATCGAACTACATTAATTGAAAAGATGAAAAGACTCGGTATTAAAGATGTTGAGATTAATTAAATCAATAGTATTCGTAATTTTAATATTCTGTTTCCTAATAGCTTATGCTCAGGAATCATTAAAGGAGGGAGAAAATTTATTAAAATCAGGACAATATTTGCAAGCAAGGGAATACTTTAAAAAATTTTTAGAACATCCTCAATTAGCTCCGGAAGCCTTGATAGGAATCAGTAAAAGTGAATATAACCTTGGTAACTACCCTGAAACCACACTTTATTTGAGGAGACTTTTAAGGGATTTTAAAGATTCACCCTTTATAAATGAAGGAAATCTTTACATGGGATTAAGCTATTTAAAAATGGGTAAATATCTTGATGCAGAATTCTATCTTAAAAAAGTAGAACCTCCCTTACAAACAAAAGCAAATATAGGACTTGGCTGGATAGCCTTTTACAAAGGAGATATCAAAACCGTTGAATCAATAATAAATAAAATAGATAAAAAAGAATTGAGTGAAAACCCTGATGCAACTCTTTTAAGAATTAAATATCTTGCCCATACAGGAAAGGCTGACGAAGCTTTAAAAGAGTTTGAAAGAAATACGAAACTGAAAAAAACAAACTTTGAACTTGATAAAGCTGAAATATTAATAAAGGCTGGTAAAATACAGGAGTCTGAAAAATTACTTAAAAATTTTCTAAAAAAAGATGTAAGAATTATTGATTCAATCAAAGCAAAAAATATGCTCTTTGATATTTATCTACTTCAGGGGAAAAAGGAGGAGGCTTTAAAAATTGCTAAGGAGATATATTTATATAATCCTTCTGATAGTTTTAAATTAAAGCTTGTTTCTCTTTACACTGAACAAAAAAACTATGATGAGTCAATAAAAATTCTTTTATCCTTAAGGGATAAGTCAGTTAGAAATCAAAAAATTGAAGAGTTTATTAAAAATGTGATAAAAGAAAGCCCTGAAAAAGCTTCAGAATATATAATGAGAGCATATCCGTTTCTTAGTGCTGACTCCCATTTACTAATTGATTTTGCTCAATTTCTTAACTCACAGGGAAAATTTAAAGAAGCAAAAATAATCCTTCAAAAAGTCATGACAGGACCAAGAAAAGCCGAAGCAATGATTCCACTTGCTCAAATTTTAATAAAAGAAGGCAAATTACAGGAAGCAAAAAAAATTCTTGAGCCTCTAAAAAATAATAAACCTTTGGCAATGGCATTATATGCCCAAATACTTGACAGAGAGGGAGATAAAAATACTGCTTTAATTTATATTAGAAAAGCTGTATCTAAAATAAAAGAACCTGAAATTATTTTATTTGCTGGAGATTTAGAATATTCAGTAGGTAACAAAAAGACCGCGCTAAAACACTGGATTGAGTCGGCAAAATTGGGAAACTCTCAAGGAGCTTTAAAAGTAGCAGATTATTTCTATATTTCAAAAGATTCTAAACAGGCTATTGCCTATTATAAAAGGGCTATTGATTTAGGACTTAATGACAATGACTCCCTTATGTGGGCATACTACCAGTACGGCAAACTTACCAAAGATAAATCCTATCTTGAAAAAGTGGTAAACTCAAAAGGAGAACTATCACAGGCAGCAAAAGAACTCCTTGAAAAATTATGAAAAACAACGAATTATTGAACGAAGCCATATTAAAGATAAACACTGCCTCTGAGGCTTTAGTTAGATACTATCAGATTTTAGAGGAAAGGATTAAACTTCTTACAGAAGAAGTTGAACAGAAAAAAAGACTTTTAAGTAGCATTATAGACAGTATCGACATAGCTGTTGTTTTTTTTGACAGAGAAGGTGTCATAAGATTAATCAATAAAGCAGGTGAATTTCTCTTTGGTATCAAAGCAGAAGAAGTTACCGGGAAAAGGGAATTACCAATAAAAATAGAAAATGAAAAGGTTTATCCTTCAAATTCTAAAAAACCCTTTTATGCAATTGTATCTCAATCAGAAGTTTTAGATTCGGAAGGAAACATCATAGGACATGTTCTACTATGTAAGGATATAACAAGAATTAAAGAACTTGAAGCAGAGAATGAAAGAAATAGAAGACTTTCAGCAATGGGTTCTTTGCTTATGAAAATTGCCCATGAAATAAGAAATCCTCTTGGCAGCATTGAACTTTTTGCCAATATGATATCAGAGGACTTAAAGGATAATATTCATGGAGAGTATGCAAGAAGAATTTCAAGTGCAGTAAGTATGCTTAGAAACACATTAGAAAATATGCTTAACTTTACAAGAGGAATAAACCCTAAAAAAGAGCCAACTCAAATAAATAATTTAATTTTTGAAATAATAAAAGAGTTTGAAGAGCTCTTTCAGAGAATAGGAATTGCAATAACTTTTGAATGGGATAAACAATATATTGTACTGGTGGACAAAGCATTAATCCGACAAGCATTAATCAATCTTATTGTTAATGCCTATCAGGCAATGCCTGAAGGAGGTATTTTAAAAATTATAGTTTCAAGGGAAGAAAAATTCCTTAAAATTATCATTAAAGACACGGGTCATGGAATTGACAGTGAAGTTTTAGATAAAATTTTTGAGCCTTTCTTTTCAACAAAAGACAGAGGTTCGGGATTAGGCTTAAGTATAACAAGTAGTATAATATCTGCCCATGGTGGAAGAATAGAAGTCAAAAGTGAGAAAAATCAAGGCACAGAATTTGCTTTATACTTACCTGTAGGATAAATGAAAGCTGTACTCATCATAGATGACGAACCTGATATGGGTTTTGCTTTAAAGGAAGCTTTAAATCGCATTGGCTTTGATGCCCATTTTTACCGAGACCCTATCCATGTTTTATCCAATGTTAATATCAAAAATTTTTCATTAGTAATTACAGATGTCAAAATGCCTAAAATGGATGGATTGCAGTTTTTATCAGAAATGCGAAAAAGAGGCATATTTACTCCCGTAATTGTTATAACTGGTTATGCAAATGTGGAAGATGCTGTCAAAGCTATGAAATTAGGAGCTGTAGACTATCTGACAAAACCTTTTTCCTTCGAAACCCTTAAATCCCTTGTTTTAAGACTCATACCAGATGAAGAGGATATTATTGCTGAATCAAAGGAAATGAGAAGAATTCTTCAGGTTGCTAAAGAAATAGCTAAAACAGATATCACTGTCTTATTAACAGGAGAAAGCGGAGTTGGAAAAGAAGTTATAGCAAAATATATTCATAAACATAGTAATAGAGCTAATTATCCTTTTGTTGCTATCAACTGTGCTGCGATCACAGAAACATTACTTGAAGCAGAACTTTTTGGATATGAAAAAGGAGCTTTCACAGGTGCCACAGAGAGAAAGCCTGGAAAATTTGAGCTTGCAGACAAAGGCACAATACTGCTTGATGAAATAAGTGAAATGGCTTATAAATTACAGGCTAAGCTACTAAGGGTTATTCAAGAAAAGGAAGTTGACAGAGTTGGCGGAACCAAACCAATTCCCATTGATGTAAGAATTATAGCTACAACTAACAGAGATCTATGGGAAGAAGTAAAAAAGGGAAACTTTAGAGAAGACCTCTTTTACAGAATTAATGTTTTTCCTCTTAGAATTCCACCTTTAAGAGAGAGGTCCTCTGATATAATACCCCTTGCTGATTTTTTTATTAAAAGACTTTCTAATAAAATGTCAAAAAATTTGTATCTTTCTGAAAAAATGAAAAAATACTTAATAAATAAACCATGGACGGGCAATGTTAGAGAACTCGAAAACTTTATATATAGAATGGCAGTATTAAGTAAAAATGGGGAGGTTAATCCTCCAGAGGAAGACGAAATAATATTTGAAGAAGTAAAAATTGCAAAAACAGGGAAGTTAAAGGATGCTGAAAAAGACATGATAGTTGATGCTTTAAGGAAGACTGAAGGAAATCGCACAAAGGCTGCTAAAATGCTTGGGATAAGTGTAAGAACCCTTAGAAATAAAATTAAAGAATATGGATTGAGAGATATCTAATCTGGCATACAATTTGTATATATATTGAGTAGAGGTGAATATACATGGATAATTCAATAAAAATACTTCAGAAAATAATGGATCTTTGTGCCTATAGGCAAAAAATTCTTGCCTCAAATATAGCAAATGTGGATACTCCGAATTATAAAGCAAAGGATATAGATTTTCAGGAGGAACTGAAAAAGGCTTTAGAAATAGAAAACAATTCTTACAGGATCATAGAAGCACCAACAACAATGCCAAACAGGGACGGAAATACTGTAAATATTGAAGTAGAAATGGCAAAATTAACAGAAACTTTGTTAATGTATAACAGTGCAACTCAGCTTCTTTCTACAAGGCTAAGAATGTTAAAAGATGCTATTAAAGGAGGTAGATAATGAAAGACCTCTTTTTGCCTCTTAAAGTATCTGCTACTGGATTAGAAGCGCAAAAAATCAGACTCAATGTTATTGCTTCAAACCTTTCAAACATTAACTCCACAAGAACACCTGAAGGCGGTCCCTATCGAAGAAAGGATGTACTCTTTATGTCCTATATGTATGACCAGATTTCCCATGGTGTTGATGTTTACAAAATAGTTGAAGACCAGAGACCCTTTAGGATAGTTTTCGAACCAGGTCATCCTGATGCAGACAAAGATGGATATGTTAGATATCCTAATGTAAATCCGATGGAAGAAATGATTAATATGATTTCCGCATCTCGAGCCTATGAAGCAAATCTTACAATGATTAACTCCTACAAAGAAATGTTTTTGAGAACCCTTGATTTATTAAAAGTTTAAGAATTTTTCGGAGGTAAATGATGACAGAAATAAAAAATATTAATGAGTTATTAGGTAAAAGTTTAGAGGAATTAAAAAATTTAAAAGGCGCCCAGAAAGAATCTTTTGAACAAGCCTTAAAGGATGCTATTAAAGAAGCCTCTAAAGTAGAGGAAGAAGCACAAAAGGCAATTGAAGCCTTTTCAAAGGGAGAAATAAGCATTCACCAAGTAGTTTTAGCAATGGAAAAGGCTGACATGACTTTACAAACTCTTATTCAGGTAAGGAATAAAGTTTTAACAGCCTACGAAGAAATATCTCGTATGCAGGTTTAGTAAAAAATGCCTATCACTGACAGATTTAAAATATATTTTGAAAACTTTAAAAATCTATCTACTAATCGTAAAATAGCATTTGCTGCAGTTGCTGTTATAAGTATTGCAATTATAATAACCTTCTTACTCTGGTTACCTAAACAGGATTATCAAGTTTTATTTTCCAATCTATCTGCTGAGGATGCAGGCAATGTTATTACAAAGCTTAAAGAAAAGAAAGTTCCCTATCAGGTTAAAGATAATGCAATATATGTTCCATCTGATAAAGTTCATGAACTAAGGCTTGAACTGGCAGCACAAGGTGTTCCATCAGGTGGTGGTGTTGGTTTTGAAATATTTGACAAAACATCAATCGGACTTACTGAATTTTCCCAAAGAGTAAACTATATCAGAGCCCTTCAAGGAGAACTGGCAAGAACGATCAAGCAAATTCAAGAAGTAGATCAGGTTAGGGTTCATATTGCCATACCTGAGAAGACCATATTTACTGAAAAAGAAGACCATCCAACTGCATCCGTTGTTTTGAAACTTAAACCAGGAAGAACTCTGTCAAAGGAACAAGTCGCAGGCATAGTTCATCTTGTATCAAGCAGTGTAGAAGGACTTGCACCTCAGTATGTAACAGTTGTTGACCAGTATGGAAATCTGCTTTCAGCACCTAAGGATACAGCACAGCTTGTTCAAACTGAACAGATTGAATATAAGAAAAATATTGAAAAAACTTATGAAAAAAATATTCAAAGCATGCTTGAAAACATAGTAGGAAAAGGAAAAGCAATAGTAAGAGTTTCAACAGAAATTGATTTTTCAAAAGTAGAACGCCTTGAGGAAAAATTCGATCCTGATACAATTGCTATAAAAAGTGAACAACGAAGTCAAGAAAAAACAATGGCACCACAGACAGGTGGAATACCTGGAGTACTTTCCAATCAGCCAGGACAACCTCAAACAGGTACAACACAAAATATTCAGTCTCAAAGACAGCAAGAAAGCATTAATTATGAAGTAAGCAAAAGTATAAGCAAAATCTTGCAGGCAACGGGACAAATAAAGAAAATCTCTGTAGCTGTATTAGTTGATGGAGTATATAAAGAAGAAAAAGGTAAAAAGATTTATACCCCAAGAAGTGAAGAAGAAATAAAAAAGTATCAAGAGCTTGTACAAGCTGCAATAGGATATAATAAAGAAAGGGGTGACATAGTAATAGTTGAAAGTATGCCCTTTGAAGTAATACCAGAGGAAAAACCAGCTATTGATTATTTAGGTATTGCAAAAACTATACTAAAATATTTATTACCCATAATAGTTCTCTTGTTGATAATCTTCTTTATAATTAAACCTCTCCTTGAAATTCTTAAAAGACCCGTTGAAGAAAAGGTTAAAATGAAAGAAGTTGTTATATCTGAAGAAATCCCAGGTATGCCTCCTTTTAAGGAAAGAGATATAAAGGAAGAAATCAGAGAACTGGCAAAAAGTAATCCTAAAAAGGTTGTTTCAATGCTTAGAGAATGGATGGCTGAATAAAAATGAGAAAATTTTCTGGGATAGAAAAAGTTGCTGCCCTTTTATCTCTTATTGGAGAGGATGCTGCAACAGAGCTTTTTAAACACTTTGATCCTATAGAACTTGCGCGAATTATCCCAATGATGTCAAGGATAAAATTGACAAAGGAAGAAGCAGATGCCATACTTCAAGAATTTTCTGAAAAAATTGGAACAACACCTGTTGTTGTTGATGAAGAATATATAAAATCAATTCTTACAAAAGCTTTTGGAGAGGAACAGGCAGCAAAACTTATTAGTAAAATTGAAAGTGGAGCCTCTGCTTTTGATATTCTCAGATGGCTTGACTCTTCAGCCATATCCTCAATGCTTCAAAGAGAACATCCTCAAACAATAGCTATAGTTTTAGCCCATTTAGAACCAAATCAGGCAGCTGAAGTTTTAAGTAAATTTCCAGAACAACAAAAAATTGAAGTAGCATCAAGAATTGCAAATCTTGATCAAATTTCACCAACTATTTTAAGTGAACTTGAAGATGTTCTTCAAAGTCAGCTTCGCTCCTATACTCAATCAAGAAGAATTGGTGGAGTAAAAACAGTTGCAGAAATACTAAATCAAATGGACAGAGCCTCTGAAGAACTAATTTTAAAAAATATTGAAGAAAAGGATCCTATCCTGGCAGAAGAAATTAGAAAACTTATGTTTACCTTTGAAGACCTTATTCATGTTGATGATAGAGGAATTCAGACAATTCTTAAGGAAATATCTACTGATGACTTAGCCCTTGCTCTTAAAATGGCTTCTGAAGAACTTAAAGAGAAAATATTCCGTAATATGTCAAGTAGAGCAGTTGAAATTTTAAAAGAAGAAATGGAAGCAAAGGGACCTGTTAGGGTTTCAGATGTAGAAAAGGCTCAAATGAATATTGTAAGGGTAGCAAGAAGACTTGAAGAGGAAGGTAAAATTGTACTTGGAGGCAAAGGTGGAGAAGAAGTTGTCATTTAAAGAAATAAAACCTTACATACCTTCATCTTTTGATGAAACTTTGAGACTACCTAAAGAAGAAAAAGATGAACATAAAGAAGAGGGATTAAAAAAGAAATATGAAGAGTTAAAAAAGAAGTATGAGGAAACTCTTAAATCCGCACACATAGAAGGTTTTAACAAAGGTTATGAAGAAGGATTAAAAAAAGCTGAAAAAGAAATTGATCAAAAAAAACAGGAACTTAATAGACAATTTGAAATCTTGAAAAAGTTAATAAATGACCTTTCAACCTTTAAAGAAAAACAGATGGAACTTTTTTTGCCTCAGATTTTAAGATTTGCATTTAAAATAGCAGAGAAAGTTGTTGCAACCAAAATATCCCTTGACAGGCATATAACTCTTTCAATTTTAAAAGATGCTCTTGCAGAAGTGCCTAATAATGAAGAAAAATTTATCGTAAAACTTAATCCAAAGGATTATGAATTTATCTTACAAAAATTAAATGAACTTGGAATTGATCCTTCAAAAATTCAATTCGAACCATCTGAAAATATAAAAAGCGGTGACTATAAAATAGAAACTCATTCTTTACACATTGTTGCAACAGTAGAAGAAAAATTAAAGGAATTAGAGAATGCTATCAATACATTCATTTCTCAGCAAAAGTGAAGAAATTTTAGATAAAACATCGGTAATCAAAATTTACGGCAAAGTCACAAAAGCGGTTGGACTTATCATTGAGGGAGTAGGAATAAATGCAAGTATTGGTGATATTTGTGAGATAATAACCGATAATGATTCCATTGAAGCAGAAGTTGTTGGTTTTAAAAATGGAACTATTCTTCTTTCTCCTCTTGGTGAGATATACGGGATAAGACCAGGTGATAAAATTGCTGTTAAAGGAAAGCAAAGTTATATTAAATTAAATGAAAAAATACTTGGCAGAATAATAGATGGCATAGGACATCCAATTGATGGTAAGCCACCCTTAACTGGCAAACCCTTTCCAATTTATAACGATGCTATCAATCCTCTTGACAGAGAAATAATAAAAGAACCTATTGATCTGGGAATAAGGGCTATAAATTCACTTATTACTTGCGGGAAAGGACAGAAAATTGGAATTATGGCGGGAAGTGGTGTAGGTAAAAGTGTGCTTCTTGGAATGATTGCAAGATACACTAATGCTGATGTAAATGTAATCGCTCTTATTGGTGAAAGAGGAAGGGAAGTTAAGGAATTTATTGAGAAAGACTTAGGTGAAGAAGGATTAAAAAAATCTGTACTTGTTGTATCAACCTCAGACACTCCTGCTTTAGCAAGAATAAGAGGTGCTTTTTTAGCAACAGCAATAGCTGAATATTTCAGAGAAAAGGGTAAAGATGTAATACTTCTCATGGATTCCCTTACAAGATTTGCAATGGCTCAGAGGGAAATAGGACTTGCAGCAGGAGAACCGCCTACAATGAAAGGATATCCTCCTTCGGTGTTTAAATTAATGCCAAAGTTACTTGAAAGAGTTGGAATAACTAAAAGTGGTGGTTCAATAACAGGAATATACACTGTCTTAGTAGAAGGAGATGATTTAACAGATCCAGTTACTGACGCAGCAAGGTCTATTCTTGATGGACATATTGTGTTGTCTCGTGAGCTTGCTAATAGAAACCATTACCCTGCTATTGATGTCCTAAAAAGTATAAGCAGAGTAATGAAAGACATAGTAGATGAAACCCATTTAAAGTATGCTGGAAAACTTCTTGATCTTCTTTCAACCTATTCAAAATATGAAGACATTATAAATATAGGTGCTTATAAGGAAGGAACAAATCCTCAGGTTGATTTAGCAATCAAAATGATGGAACGAATCAATGAGTTTTTAAGACAGGATATAAATGAAAAAGCTGATTTTGAGGAAAGTATAAAAAGTCTTATAAAACTTTTTGAATGACTATGAAAAGCACAACATTAAATATGATACTTAAATTAAAGGAATGGGAAGAAGAACTTGAAAAACAAAAGTTTGCTTCAATAATTACTGAAAAGGGAAAGATGGAGTCTTACATTGAAGAAATAGAGAAAAGATTCGATTTTATTAAATATGAAAGAAACAATAATTTTACATCCGATGAACTTATTGCTGTTTTTAGTGAAATTCAGCATCTCACTGGATTATTGAATGAAGCAAGGGATATTTTACAAAAAATTAATGAAGAATTAGAAAAACAAAGAGAAATATATGAAGAATCATATAAAGAAAGAAAAAAAATAGAACAACTTTATGACAAACTAATATCAATGATTAGAAGAGAAAGAGAAAAAATTGAAGAAAAAATCATTTCCGATGTTTTTACAAGTAGATTCAGAGGTGCATAAGTGTTAAAAAGAGCAATTTTTTTAGGAATTTTTATAACTATAATTGGCATTACTGCGGGAACAATAATTGGACAGCAGACAACTTCAAAGGAATCTTCGCAAAGCATAGAAGAAGAAAGGATAAAAATACTTAAAGAAGATTTGACAAAAAAAACAGAGGAACTTAAAAAGCTTCGCGATGAAATTAATGCAAAGATAAAAGAACAGGAAGCAATAAAGGCTCAACTTGAAAGAGCTCAATCAGAAAACTTTCAGAGACTTGCCAAAATTTATGAATCAATGCCTCCTGAGGAAGCTGCTACAAGAATTGAAAAACTTGATGATGATACAGCCACAACCTTAATTCTTGCCATAAAACCAAGACAGGCAGCTAAAATTCTTGCAAATGTAAATCCTGAAAAAGCAGCAATAATCTCTAAAAAGATAGTTAAAATCAAGGAAAAGGAATCCAAGTAGGAATTTTTTTCCTCTTTCAATTACTCCCCATATAAGAATAAGTTCCTGGAAAATAAAGATTTTTTAAATGGCACAGGAATTGAATAATAATTTGCATGATTTTGATAGGCAATATAAACCTAAACAACTTAATCAGTCAAAATGAGAAGCAATCATTAGTAGTTCAGTCTTTTGATTCTAATAATCTTTTCGATAAATTTTTAAATCTCCTATTAGAAAACGAGGAAAATCAAAATGAGAGCGCACCATTTTTATTACCAAATTTATCTTTTCAGAATCTTATACTACAGGATTTACAGAAAATGCAGGAATTATTGAACTCATTAAATATATCCGCAGATATTAAATCTCTTTTAATAAAATGGCAGATTAATTCGGAAGAGTTAAGCAACATAATAAAAAATTTACAAAACATTGATAACAAAGACTTGCTCAATTTTTTAAAAACTCTCAATGAAAGCAATGAAAACAAACTTGATATACAATCATTAAGGGAGCTTGCAAATGATTTAAAAGCTAAAAATAATGAATCCCACCAGACAGATGTATTATTAGAAAATATAAAGAAAATTGTCAATTCTAAAGAAAACAGTCATTCGGATTTAAATCTCTTCAAAGAATTATCATTAGATAACTTAAACAATAAAACAGAAAAAAATATCCTTTCAAATAGAGATTCTCATAAATTCAAAATTGAAAGTTTAGTAGACAGCGAAGTTCAACTTTCCTCTATTATAAACAAGGAAGTTACAACAAGCAACAACCAACAAAAAATTGAACTTCCCTTTACAAGACTTCAGGAAATTTCAAATATTCTTTTCAAAGCAGTATCGAATTCATCAAAAACTCTTATAGTTCATCTTGAACCACCAGAATTAGGGAAAATTCTTATTAAACTTTCAATGGATTCTGCCGGTATAAAGGCTGATATGAAAGTTGACTACCCCTATGTTAAAGAGGCTTTAACAGCTTTAATTCCCGAAATAAAGAGTAATCTTCAGTCTTCAGGTGTTAAAATATCAGATTTCTTACTTGACCTTATGAGAGACTATCGGGGATATTCAGATTCTTATAATAATCAAGGGCAAAGAAAAAACAAAAACACTCAAAAATTTTTTGAATATTTTGCATAATAAGGAGGAATAAAAAATGGCAGATGTAAGCTCAATATTTGATAATCCCCTTTACACAATATCGGAGAAAACAAATGCAACAGGAAACAACAGACTTGACAAAGAAGCCTTTCTCAAACTTCTTACAGCCCAACTTAAATATCAGGATCCTTTAAATCCCTTAAAAGACACAGAGTTTATGGGACAATTAACAGCAATGACAACTCTTGAACAGATAATTAATATGAAGAGTACACTGGAGGATCTGGCTACCTATCAAATATACTCTAATGCTTTAATGATAGGTTCAACAATAATTGGTAAAACAGTTATAACAACCGATGGAACTGAATATACTGTAAAAGGAATTGCAATTGAAGAAGGGAAATTAAAGATTAATGTTGGTGAAAGTTATATAAATATGAGTCAGATAAAGGAGATTAAAGCTTAAGGAGGTGATAAAATGTTAACATCCCTTTTTACAGGTATAAGTGGATTAAATGCAAATTCTTTAGCTCTCTCGGTTGTAGGAGATAACATTGCGAATGCAAACACTGTTGGTTTTAAATCAAGCAGAGCAAATTTTGGAGATATACTTAGCCAGACCCTTGGTGGAGCTTCAGCTATGCAGGTTGGAAGAGGTGCAATGATTATAGACATTCAAAAAATGTTCACCCAGGGAACCCTTGAGACAACTGCAAATCCCCTTGATTTAGCAATTGAAGGAGATGGTTTTTTCATTGTAAGACAGCTAAATGGTCCAACATATTATACCCGTGCAGGTCAGTTCAGACTTGATAAAGATGGTTATGTTGTTGACCCAAATGGATACAGACTTCAGGCATATCAGATGAATCCCGATGGCACAGTAACTGGAGCAATTGGAGACATCTATCTTGCAGGATTAATGAGTGAACCGAGAGCAACCAACGAAGTAAAAATACAGGTAAATCTTGATTCAAGGCAAACTGTTCCTTCACAACCATGGACATCACCTTCAGGAGCAAGTCTGCCAGACCCTAATACTTATAATTTTTCGACAGCTATTACAATATATGACAGTCAAGGTAATCCCCATCTTGTATATACTTATTTTGTAAAAACTGCTGCAAATCAATGGACTGCATATATGGTTTATGACAGCAGTAGTGATCCTACAAATCCGAATTATACAGAAGCAGGAAGCTTTAATATAACCTTTGATGAAAATGGTAGATTAACTACAGATCCGCCAACATCATCATTTAATTTTGATTTTACACCATGGGGTGCAGCAGCACAGAATGTAACATTTAACTTTACTGACTCAACCCAATTTGGTTCACCGAATGCAGTGGTATTTCAGACGCAAAATGGATACTCTTCAGGAAATCTTATTGCAGTAACCGTTGACCAAGATGGAGTTATCTCTGGAGTATTTACCAATGGACAGGTTAAAAAGGTTGCTCAGGTAGTGCTTGCAAAGTTTGTTGCAGCCCATAATCTTACAAAGGTGGGTAAAAATCTGTTTCTTGAATCCTATGGCTCAGGTAATCCAACCTATGGAGCACCAGGAACAGTAGGAGTTGGTAAAGTTTTTGCAAACTCTCTTGAAGCAAGCAATGTTGACCTTGCAGAGGAGTTTGTCCGCATGATTGCTGCCCAAAGAGGTTATCAGGCAAATGTAAGGGTAATTACAACAACTGACAACATGCTTAATGAATTGATGAATATTGTAAGATAAAAAAGAACTCTTTGAAAGCCCCTTTTTGGGGCTTTCAATTCTATATATTAAATCCATAAAATTGCATAAAACTGTCTTTGTCTGTTTTAATTAAAAAAGGAGCTCGCAGAAAAATGAACCTTCTTTATTTTGAAAAACCTACAAGATATATTAACAGTGAAATAAATTCAATAATAAAAAAAGAAAAAAATAACATAAAATTTGCTCTTTGCTTTCCCGATGTCTATGAAATTGGAATGTCCCATCTAGGCTTAAAAATTCTCTATCACATTTTAAATAAAATCCCTGAAGTCTCTGCTGAAAGGGTATTTTCACCTTGGATTGATATGACAGAATATATGAAAAAAAATAAAATACCCATTACATCCCTTGAAACAAAAAGACCCCTCAAGGACTTTGACATTGTAGGCTTTAGCCTTCAGTATGAACTTTCCTATCCAGCTGTTTTAAATATGCTTAGCCTTGGACAAATTCCTTTAAAATGGGAACAAAGAATAGACAAATCCTATCCTTTAATAATTGCTGGCGGACCCTGTGCCTCTAATCCTCTCCCGATGTCTAAGTTTATAGATGCCTTTTTGATAGGAGAAGCTGAAGAGGCAATTTTAGAGTTCATTCAAGTTTATAAGGAATGGAAAAAGTCTGACTCAAATAAAGAAACTCTCTTAAAAGCAGTAAGTGAAATCGAAGGTTTTTATGTTCCCTTTGTTGGTAAAAAGATTACAAAAAGAAGATTTGTTAACAATTTAGAAAATGTTGATTTTCCAACTACTCCTGTTTTACCCTATATGAAAATCGTCCATGACAGAGTATCCATCGAAGTATCTCGAGGTTGTCCCTCAGGTTGTAGATTCTGTCAGGCTGGAGTTATTTATCGTCCCCTGAGATTTCGTTCTCCCGATAAAATCATTGAAATAGCTAAAAAATCAATAGATAACACAGGCTATGAGGAAGTCTCTCTTCTTTCCTTCAGCATAGGTCATTATCCTTATCTTTTTGAAATAATCGATATTTTAAACGAATTTTTTTCAGGTCAAGGAGTAGCTCTATCACTTCCTTCTATAAGAGCTGATAAAGTCACAAAGGAGCTTCTTCAAAAAATTAAATTTGTAAGGAAAACAGGATTTACAATTGCACCAGAGGCAGCTTCAGAGAGATTAAGAGGAGTCTTAAACAAAAATCTTACAAATGAAGACATACAAAGAGCATGCGGACTTCTTTTTGAAGAAGGCTGGCATAATATTAAGCTATATTTTATGATAGGACTCCCAACTGAAACAGATGAAGATATTGAAGAAATATCTAATATGACAAGGGAAATTCTTAAAACTGCTAAATTTCATACAAAAAAATTCATAGACATAAATGTTACAATTTCACCATTTATACCAAAACCTCACACACCCTTTCAATGGTTTGGGCAAAACTCCTTTGAAGAGATTAAAAGAAAGCTTGATTTTATTAAAAACGCCTTTTTAAGAAGTAAAATTCATTATAAAGGACATGACCCTAAAATGAGCATTCTTGAGGCATCTCTTTCAAGGGGAGACGAAAGGCTCTGTGAAGTTATATACCGTGCTTGGAAAGAAGGAGAAACTTTTTCAGCATGGACAGATTTTTTCAACTTTGAAAGATGGCAAAAGGCAATGGAGGAGACAGGTATAGATTTGCTCTCCTATGCGACTCGAAATTATGGTTTCGATGATGAATTACCCTGGGATTTTATTGATATTGGAGTAAAAAAGGATTTTTTAAAAAAAGAATATACAAAAGCTTTCAATCTTGAAAAAACTAATGATTGCACTATTATATGTGATGGATGTGGCATATCAATCTGTGAATTAAAAAAAGGAAGAACAGAAAAAATTGAAATTCCTCAATCTTTAATAAAAAATTTACCAAGAGAAAATATAGATTTTGATAATCAAACTTTTGTGAGATTTTGTCATATAAAAACTGGAAATATGAAATATTTATCTCAACTTGAATTAGGAAATTTGATTACAAGAGTTTTAAGAATGGCAAAAATTCCTTTTGTACTTACAAGGGGCTTTCATCCTAAACCTGAAATATCCTTTGGTCCTTCTTTACCTGTTGGAATAGAAAGTGAAAAAGAATACTTTGACTTAAAAATATACGGTGATTTTAAATTAGAGTATGTTGATAAATTAAACAGAATATTACCTGAGGGACTTAAAATTAAACATGCTAAGATTATCAATCCAAATACTCCTTCTTTAAACTCTTTTATTCAAAGATATAAATATCTGATAAACACAAAGGGAAAAAATCTCATGGTTTCTCCTGAAAGTTTAAGCAATATCCAGATAAAAAGAAATGATAAAAATTATACAATCACAGAAGTTTTAGAAGATGTTCAGATTTACAATAATCAAATATGTATAATAGTTAAAGATGGACAGATTAAGGCAAGAATTTCAGAAATTGTGGAAGCTCTATTAGGTCTTTCAGCAAAAGACTTAGAAATTAAAAGAATAGAAATGTATGGATATAAAGGAGGCTGGATAGAGCCTTGAGCAATGAACTTTTAATAAATGTAACAAAACAGGAATGTCGAGTTGCCCTTCTTGAAGGTGGACAGGTTGTAGAATTTTATATAGAAAGAAAGGGGGATGCAAGTTTTGTTGGTAACATTTATAAGGGCAGAGTGGTAAAAGTACTAAAAGGTATGCAAGCATGCTTTATTGACATAGGACTTGATAAAGCAGCTTTTTTGTATGTAGATGATATAAGAGGTGGTATAAAGGAGCTTTATCCCTTTTTAGAAGGCGATGAAGAAACAGAATTCATATCCAAGCTTGACTTTAAGGATGCCTCAATAGAAGAACTTGTTCAACAGGGACAAGAAATTTTAGTTCAGGTTGCAAAGGATCCTATCGGAACAAAGGGAGCAAGAGTTACATCAAGAATAACTTTACCTGGCAGATATGTGGTTCTTATGCCAGGTATGGAGCATATAGGAGTGTCAAGAAAAATAGAGGATGAAGAAAAAAGAAAACAACTTAAAGAGCTTGCAACAAAAATAAAACCAACAGGTTTTGGACTTATTATGAGAACAGTCAGTGAAGATGCTTCAGAAGAGGAAATTAAGAGAGATATTGATTTTCTATTGCTTCTATGGGATAACATTCAGAAAAAGAAAGATAAAGTTCATGCTCCTTCTTTAATTCATAGCGAATTTGACCTTGTCCTTAGAAGTCTCCGTGATTTTATGAATCAAAATGTTGACCGACTCATAATTGACAACTACAACGAATGGATAAGACTTAAAGAGTTTGCACAGATTTATTTTCCACGAATTGCCGATAAAATTGAGCTTTTCGAAGGTGATGAGCCTATTTTTGATGCCTTTGGAGTTGAAGTTGATCTTGATCGTTCCTTAGAAAGAAAAGTTTGGCTTAAATCAGGTGGATACATTGTAATAGACCAGACAGAAGCCATGACTGTTATTGATGTAAACACTGGTAAATTTGTAGGTAAAGAAAACTTAGAAGACACTATACTAAGAACAAATCTTGAAGCAGTCAAAGAAATAGCCTATCAAATAAGATTAAGAAATCTTGGAGGTATAATTCTAATAGACTTTATCGATATGGAAAAGGATGAAAATAAACAGAAAGTTATAAATGCAATGGCAGAGGCAATGAAAAAAGATAGAGCAAAAACTACAATTTACAATATTACCGATCTTGGGATAGTTCAGATGACAAGAAAAAGAACAAGGGAGAGTCTTGAGCACATTCTCTGTGATAGCTGTCCTTACTGTGAAGGCAAAGGTAGGGTTAAAAGTGCTAAAACCGTTGCCTATGAAGTGTTAAGAAAGCTTAAATTTATGACCTTACAAGAAGGGACAGAAATAACAGTTATCCTCAATCCACAGGTAGCTGATTTGCTTACCGATGAAGAAAGAGACTCTCTGGAAGAGATTGAAAATAGCAAAAAAATAAGAATAACAATAAAAAAGGATTCTTCATTACATAGAGAAAATTATTCCATATATAAAAACCCTCCATCTATTGAATAAAAAATGGAAATCCTTGAATGTAATAGATGTGGAAAATGTAAAGAATTTTGCCCAAGTTATCTGATTTTTCTAAGAGAATCCTTCTGCCCAAGAGGAAGATTTCAGCTTTCTTTATTACTTCAAGAACAAAAAATAAAGGAAAATGATAAGTTAAGAAAAAGAATATTTAGCTGTCTTCTTTGTGGTGCCTGTATTAATATTTGTCCTCTTCAGATTAATATACCCATGTTAATTTATGAGACAAGGGCTAAAATGCAAAAAAAGATGTTTAACTACTTTTTCAAATACTTTTCCCTTTATCCTAAGTTTTTCTTTTCAGCTCTGCATTTTTTGGGTAATTCAAAAATACTTTGTACTATTTTAAAAAAACAAAAGAAAATTCCAAGCTCCCTTTTAGAAAAATTTTTTGTTATTGAAAGCAAAAAAGCAGAGAAACAATCCTTTAAAATATACAACAAAATAAAACCTAAAGGTAGAGTTGCTCTTTTTTTAGGCTGTTCAACTAACTATATTATGCCTTCCTTGACTGAATCATTAGTATCCCTTTTATCAAATGAAAATTATGAAATTATTATTCCAAAACAAAACTGCTGTGGTGCACCTCTTTTAAGTAATGGATTTAAGGAAGAAACATTAAAAATTGCTAAGAAAAATATTGAAACATATAAATCCTTTAACATTGATGGAGTTATAACGCCCTGTCCTACCTGCGCTCATTTTATAGAAAATATTTATGAGGAAATAACAGGAGAAAGTATCAATGTCATACAAATCTCTGACTTAATAGAAAACTTACCAGTAAATTATACCTCTGAATCTAAAATATTTTTTCATGAATCATGCCACTCTTCAAACTATATTAAAGAAACTGATAAAATTCTAAATCTTTTAACTAAATTAGGGTTTCATAATATCCAAAGAAAAAGTGGTTGCTGCGGATTTGCGGGTATTTTTTCCTTTTTATTTGAAAAAGAATCTATGGATATTCTTCAGAAAAAAGTTTTAGAATATGAAAAAGCAGATATGATAATTACTTCTTGTCCTAATTGTATTATGCAGTTTAAGTTTGCAATGAAAGATAAAAAAATATTTCATTATCTTGAAATTATCAATAAAATCTTAACAGAAAGAGGAGAAAAAAATGGAAGAAAAATCTAACTTTGAAATTATTTTGCCTGACGGGAGTATTTATAGAAGGACTAAAAAAGAAAGTTCTGTTCGGGGCTATGATCCTGATGGAAAACCCAAAAAAATGAAATTCGAAATAAAATCCTCCTGTGAAAGGTGTGGACAATGCTGTATTAAGGATACACCTGTATTGCTAAAAGAAGACTTCCCTCTTCTTATGAAAGGAATTATCTCAGAAAGGGATATTTACACTGTCCGAGAGGGAGAAGCAATTCGTTCATTCATTGATGGAGATATATATTTTTCATCAATGGAACTAATAAAAATTCGACCAATAATAGGTACTTCAACATGCCTTTTCTATGACTATGACGAAGGTTGTACAATATATGAAAACAGGCCAACTGTTTGTAAAGAATACGAATGCTGGAATGAAAATGTATCAATAACAGGATTAGAAAAAAGAAGACTAACAAGATTAGATTTATTTGGTAGCATCGATATTTTGAAAAAAGCAATTGAAAAACATGAGGAAAACTGTTCTTTAAATATTTTTAACAGCTCTATTGATAAATTAAAATCTAAAAAATCTGAAACTATCAAGAAAGAAGAAGAAATTAAAGAGAAGGCTGATGAAAATTTTGAAAAAATTGTAGAGATGATTCTATATGATAGTGAAATCAGACAATGGGCAAAGGATAGGTTAAATATACAGGAAGATGTTTCTTCCCTAATTTTTGGCAAAAGACTCTTAGAATTGGCTCCCTTGTATGGATTGATAATAGAAAAGGAAGGAGAGAATTTTATAATCAAAGTTATGGAGGTAGAAGAATGAAATTTTTCATTGATACTGCCAATCTTGAAGAGATTAAAAAGGCTTGGGATTTAGGAGTCATTGACGGTGTAACAACAAATCCTTCTCTTCTTGCTAAAGAAGGTAAAGATCCCTTGAGTTTACTTAAAGAAATATGTGAAATAGTTGACGGACCTGTTAGTGCAGAGGCTATCTCATTGGATTATGAAGAAATGGTAAAGGAATCCCTTGAACTAAGTAAAATTCATAAAAACATAGTGATAAAAATTCCTATGACAGAAGATGGACTAAAGGCAGTAAAAAAACTTTCTCAGGAAGGGATTAAAACAAATGTTACTCTGATTTTTTCCCCAACACAAGCACTTTTAGCTGCTAAAGCAGGAGCAACATATGTAAGTCCTTTTGTAGGAAGACTTGACGATATAAGCCATTTTGGTATGGATTTAATTCGAGATATTCAGATAATTTTTGAAAACTACGGATTTGACACAGAAGTTATTGTAGCAAGTATTCGAAATCCTTTACATGTTCTTGAAGCAGCCAGAATTGGTGCTGATATTGCAACTATTCCATACTCAGTAATTAAACAACTTATTAAACACCCACTTACAGATATTGGAATAGAAAAATTTCTTAAAGATTGGGAGAAAATTAAGAAATAGGAGGTGTAAAAGATGAAAAAAAATAAAAAATTTCTACTATCTGGAATTCTTCTTATTTTTATCGGAATTACAATAGGATTGATTATTTCATCAAAATTTGATTTTCAAACAAAGGGATACTCTGAAGACTATCAGATTTCAAGGGAATCTCAGGAGACTCTGTCAAAAATTGGCAGTGCAATGGCAGAAGTTGTTCAAGCTGTTAGACCTTCTGTAGTAAATATCTATACTACAAAAAAGATAAAAAGACCAGGTATACCTTTCCCCTTTAACGATCCCTTCTTTAGAAGATTTTTTGATGATGAATTTGAAAGATTCTTTGACAGGCAAAGGGAATTTACCCAAACTTCTTTAGGTTCAGGTGTAATTGTTGATAGTTCTGGTTATATTCTTACAAATTATCATGTTATAAAAGGAGCTGATGAGATTAAAGTTAAACTTTACGATAAAAGAGTATTCGATGGAACAGTAATTGGATTTGATGCAAAAACAGATATAGCGGTTGTTAAAATTAAAGCCGATGGACTTAGAGCTATCAAGTGGGGAGATTCAGATAAGTTAAAAGTGGGTGAAACTGTAATCGCAATTGGAAATCCCTATGGACTAAATCTTACAGTGACCAGTGGAATAGTCAGTGCTACTGGTAGAGCAAATGTTGGTATTTCTGATTATGAAGATTTTATTCAGACCGATGCAGCAATAAATCCAGGAAACTCCGGTGGACCCCTTGTAAATGTAAAAGGTGAACTTGTAGGAATCAATACTGCAATTTTTAGCACAACTGGTGGATATCAAGGAATAGGATTTGCCATTCCAAGCAATATGGCAAGAGTTGTCATGGATAATTTAATCAAACATAAAAAAGTTGTTCGTGGCTGGCTTGGCGTCACTGTTCAAGATATAGATACTGAAATGGCAAAGTCTTTACAAATGAAAGAACTTAAAGGAGCTGTAATTACCGATGTTCATGAAGGAAGCCCTGCAGAAAAAGCAGGACTTATGCGAAAAGACATTATAATTAGTTTTGATGGTAAAGAAGTTGAAGATTCTGCCCATTTAAGAAATCTTGTAGTTAGTACTCCTCCTGGCAAAACAGTAAAATTAGAAATCATCAGAAATGGAAAAGTACATTCAATAACTGCTACAATTGGTGAACTACCTGCAGAACAGAAAGTTTCTCTTTCAGAGTCTGTTCTTGCTGGCATTCAAGTTGAAGAGCTTACAACAAGATTAAGAAATCAGCTAAATATTCCAAAAAGAATAAATGGAGTTGTTGTAACTTCTATAGATCCAGATTCACCTGCGGAGGGATTGTTGACAAAGGGAGATGTAATTATAGAAATAAACAATCAAAAAATCAACAATGTTAAGGATTTCATGAAAGTAGCAGGACAGGTAAAAAATCAAGCAGTTGTATGGTTTTACAGAAAGGGAGTTGTATCATATATTACCCTGAAAATTAGATAACGATTGGAAGAAGGAGTTCAGCATCTGCTGTTTTAACTGAAGCATTAAGTTGAAAGTATTTGAAAACTCACGAAAAACCTTCGCAGGTGCTGACTCCATTTCACTTAAAAGATCCTTACAAAAATACCAATTACATCTCGATGGTCTAATGTAACGAGGTATTTTACAGCCTTTTTCTGTAAGTAAATAACAGGGTTCCTTTACATCAAGATTTCTCTCGGGAATCGGAAATTTTTCCCGTAATGCTAAAATGTATATTAGATCATCATATTCATATCTGCTATTTTTATTTAAACAGCATATGTTTGTACAGGAAGAACAAACTTTTTTGGAATAAAAATCAATAAAAGGATCTATTTTCAAAATACACTCCTTTATTTGCTGAGCTATATTCATAGATTCTTTAAAAGTTTCAGGAAAATTTTTAAAAAGAGCATCTATTCTTTCAACAAGTCTCTTAAATTCTAAAATATTTCCCCATAATAATATTTCTCCCTTATTGATTAACGAAAATCTTTCCATTTAAGATATTATAAAATAATCTGAGTTAAATTGGAGGAATGCTTTTGAAGAAGAGAATACTTAAAAATGCTAAATGCAAATATTGTAAGAACTCAATAATTATTTTCTTTTATTGAAGAAGGGTTGTGCTCTGCTGTAGTGAATGCGGAGCAGAATTTAAAATCTCTCAATACTTAGAGGAGATAGATGAAGAAACATGGGAGATTATTTCCCGTCGGTCCTGTGATAGAGCATAAGATAAATTGCCTTTTTTTTTTAAATATCTATAAAATATTAAATGAACTTAACGTTGGATAGCTTCGTTGAACTCTCTGAAAAATATAATGTTATCCCTATATACACCGAAATTATAGCTGACTTTGATACTCCAGTGGGAGTATTTCTTAAACTTGACAAAAAACCTTCTTTTCTACTTGAAAGCGTTGTTGGAGGAGAAAAATGGGGCAGATATTCAATTATAGGCATTGAGCCTATAGCAACAATCTCATATTATAAAAATCAGATAACCATCGAAAGTAAAGGCAAAAAAGAAACTTTTACAAACGTAAATCCTTTTAATTTTTTGAAAAATTTCTTTTATAAGTTTAAACCCTATATAGATACAGAATTACCAAGATTCTTTGGAGGAATGGTTGGATATATCTCCTATGATACAGTAAAGGTTTTTGAAAAAGTTCCTGACACATGCAAAGACTCTATGAATGTAAATCAAATATTCCTTATGATACCCGAAACTTTATTAATCTTTGACAATCTTAAACAGTCCATTAAAATAGTATTTAATGCATTTGTAGATGGAAATAAAGAAAAAATTTTTAAAAAGGCTCAAAAAACAATAAATAAGATAATACAATCATTCAAATCCCATAAAGATGAAAGATTCAGAAAATATTTTTTAGTTCCTAAAGCATCTAAAGATGTCCTTTGTGATTTTAACTCAAATTTTACAAAAGATGAGTTTTTAAAGGCTGTGGAAAAAGCTAAAGAGTATGTAATTTCAGGAGATGTTGTTCAGGTTGTAATATCCCAACGATTTGAAACAGATACTAAGTGTCATCCCTTTGACATTTACAGAGCCTTAAGAATTATTAATCCTTCTCCTTATATGTTTTATATTGATACAGGAGATATTTTTCTTGTTGGTTCTTCTCCTGAAATTCTTGTTAGATTAGAAGAGAGTAAAATAACTTTAAGACCAATTGCAGGAACACGAAGAAGAGGAAAAACAGAGGAAGAAGACATAGCCCTTGAACAGGAACTTCTATCTGATGAAAAAGAAAAGGCAGAACATATTATGCTTGTTGATCTTGGAAGAAACGATGTAGGCAGAGTTGCGGAAATTGGTTCTGTATCTGTTACTGAATTGATGACAGTTGAAAGATACAGCCATGTTATGCACATTGTAAGTAACATTGAAGGTAAACTTCGCAAGGGGCTTGATATGTTTGATGTTTTTATGTCCTGTTTTCCTGCAGGAACAGTTACAGGCGCACCTAAGGTAAGGGCTATGCAGATAATTGAGGAACTTGAACCAACTTGCAGAGGTCCTTACGCTGGTGCAGTTGGATATTTTGGATTTGGTGGTAATATGGATATGTGTATTGGAATAAGAATGCTTTCCATAAAGGATGGCAAAGTATATGTTCAAGCTGGAGCCGGTATAGTTGCAGACTCAGTCCCAGAAAATGAATACCAAGAAACAATAAATAAAGCTTCGGCAATGTTAAAAGCAGTAAGCTTCATAAATTTTGAGGATGAGCAAAAATGATTCTGATAATTGACAACTACGACTCATTCACCTATAATCTCTATCAATACATCGGAGAACTAAGTAAACATGTAATAGTTTATAGAAATGATCAGATAACAATAGAACAGATAGAAGAAATGAAACCTGAAAAAATAATTATATCCCCAGGACCTTGTACTCCAAAAGAAGCTGGTATATCCTGTGATGTAATAAAGCATTTTGCAGGGAAAGTACCAATTTTAGGTGTATGTTTGGGACATCAGGCAATTGGTGCAGCCTTTGGTGCTAAAATCATACGTTCTCACGAGATAATGCATGGGAAAACCTCTCTTATTTATCATGATGAAAAAACAATTTTCAAAGGAATCTCAAATCCCTTTGAAGCAACAAGATATCATTCATTAATTATTGAAAAAGAAAGTCTTCCTGAATGCTTAGATGTATCTGCATGTACTTCAAATGGTATAATTATGGGTGTAAGACACAAAGAATATATAATTGAAGGTGTTCAGTTTCATCCAGAAAGTATTCTTACAAAGGTTGGTAAGGATTTATTAAAAAACTTTTTAAAACTATGATACAAGAAGCCATTTACAGATTAAGTAAAAAAGAAAATCTACCTGCAGAAATTTTAAGAGATAGCTTTATTGAAATAATTGAAGGAAAAGCTTCAGAAGCACAGATTGCAGGGTTTCTTATGGGACTTGCTATGAAAGGTGAATCAGAAGAGGAAATTTTAACAACAGTAGAACTTTTTAGAGATTATGCAATAAAAATCAACTCTCCCAATGGAGCTATTGACATTGTTGGAACAGGAGGAGATCGTTTAGGAACCTTTAACGTATCTACTGCCACAAGTTTTGTTGTTGCAGGTGCTGGTGTGCCAGTGGCAAAACATGGAAATCGTTCTGCATCAAGTCAATGCGGAAGTATAGATGTTTTAGAAGAGTTGGAAGTAAAAGTAGATATGACTCCTGAACAAGCTGAAAAATGTCTGTTTGAATGTGGTTTAACTGTTCTTTTTGCTCCTCTTTATCATCCAGCAATGAAAAGAGTTGTTCCTGTAAGAAAGGAACTTAAAATAAGAACAATCTTTAACATCATTGGCCCCATGCTTAATCCAGCTATGGTAAAGAGACAACTAATTGGTGTTTTTTCAAAAGATTATATGGAAACAATTGCAAAGGTGCTTATGAAATTAGGATCTGAACAAATAATAGTTGTCCATAGCGAAGAAGGACTTGATGAGATATCTATATCAGGCAAAACTTTTTTAGTAACCGCAAAGGATGGGAATCTCTATAGTACTACCATAACTCCAGAGAATTTAGGATTAAAGAGGTCTTTTATTGATAATGTGAAAGGTGGAGACAGAAAGGAAAATGCTAAGATAATTATAGATTTACTTAAAGGAAAAAAAGGTGCACCACGAGATATGGTTTTAATGAACTCTGCAGTTGCATTACTCATTGCAGGTAAGGTAAAGGATTTTAAAGAAGGGATAGAGCTTGCAACGGAAAGTATTGACAGCGGAAGAGCCTATAAAAAATTAGAAGAATTAAAAAGATTATCAAATTTAAATTAGACTATGGCAGAATTAGGAAAAATAGAGAGATTAAATATAGAGGAGTTTAAAGGAAAAAGAAAGCTTTTTTGTATTCCCAATATTTTTATCCCTGACGATGAAGATGAAAAATTAAAAAATTTAGTTGAGCAGTATTGGCAGGAGGCTATCTCACATATAGAAAGACTTGAAAAATTAGGTTTTGTTACAAAGATATTTGTAGAAACCATATTCATCGAAGGTCAGGATGCTGTTGATGTAATAAGAGATACAAATCCCTATTTATATTTTTTAATTGAAAAAAAAGTTTCTCAAGGTGCTACTGTTGTTGGTATAGAAGACCCGGAAATTTTCGGTGCTTTTATTGATTGGAGTAACTGTTTGAGAATTGTGAAAACAGCATCGGTTTTACAAAAAGTTTTTAACTATTACAATGAAATTAATCAAAAAAGAATTGAGGTTATTTCAAATAAAATAAATGAAAATTTACAAGAAGGTGAATGCGCAATTGTTATTCTAAGAGATCAGGAAAGAATGAAACTTTCTTTGCCTAAGGATATAGACATTTTCTTAGTTGTACCATCTGTTTATGATGATATCTTAAAATATTTAAGAGATAAATTTTTATCCTAACTGTCAATCTCTATTGGCAAAATTATTTCATATTCTGTAAAATATTGCGATAGAAATATTTATGCAAAATATTTCTATTAAAGGGAGTGTATGGGGTTCTGGTGTCCCTCCTGGACTTCAAATCCAGTGTTGCCTGTGAGTAACAGGCAGGGTGGGTTCGATTCCCACACACTCCCGCCAAAATTAAATTTATTGCAGGAGGTAAAAATGAAGATTTCATCGTATACCTTTGGCAAAATTATAGTTAATGGCAACGAATACAATGCTGATTTAATAATTTTCCCAGACACTATTTGTCAATCATGGTGGAGAAAAGAGGGACATTCTCTTTGCATAGAAGATTTAAAGGAAGTTTTAAGTAGAGACATTAAAATTTTAATTGTAGGCACAGGTGCCTATGGTAAAATGAAAGTGCCTGAAAGTCTAATTCAGGAACTAAGAAACAAAGGAATTGAAACCATTGTAAAAGAAACAGACAAAGCTGTAGAATTATTCAATACCTTTATATCTGAAGGGAAAAAGGTTGCAGGTGCCTTTCATTTAACCTGCTAAACATTTTTAAAAGGAGAAAGTATATGGAAGAAAAACAACAACCCCGTCCAGAAAGAGTTGCTATTGTTAAAATGTTACCAAAGGATATTAAAGAAAAATTAACGATTGAAGAAATGAATGCTTTACTTTATGATGAAATTCTGCCAGATTCTTTACTGGAAAAACTTCAGGATTATTTGGCAGATTTTGATAATCCAACAGAATAGCTCAAAAAATTAATTCTCTGGAGAATTATATGCTTCCTGATCCTACAATATATCCTGATTGGCTTATTGCACAGATTGCAGAAAAATCAATGAAAACAATCTTTCAACTTGCCGATGAAATAGGTATTGAAAAAGAAGAGTTAATCCCCTATGGTTATTATATCGGTAAAATAGATTATCAGAAAATTTTAAATAGAATAAATAACAAGCAAGATGGTAAATATATTGTTGTAACTGCGATCACACCAACTCCATTCGGAGAAGGTAAATCTACCACAACTATTGGAATTGTTCAAGGACTTGGTAAAAGAAAGAAAAAGGTAGGCTGTGCTATAAGACAACCATCAGCAGGTCCTCTTATGAATGTTAAAGGAACAGCTGCTGGAGGAGGACTTAGTCAATGTATTCCAAGAACTGAATATTCTTTAGGTTTTACAGGTGATATAAATTCAATAATAAATGCCCACAATCTTGCAATGGTTGCTTTAACAGCAAGAATGCTTCATGAAGCAAACTATTCCGATGAAATTCTCATAAAAAAAGGGTTGAAAAGGCTTGATATTGATCCTAAAAGAGTAGAAATTGGATGGGTTATAGATTTCTGTGCTCAGGCTTTAAGGAAAATTGTTATAGGTTTGGGAGAAAAAAAAGATGGTGTAACAATGCAGTCTCGTTTCGATATAGCCACATCCTCTGAATTAATGGCAATATTAAGCTTAGTAAAAAATATCAAAGAATTACGAGAAAGAATTGGCAAAATTACTGTTGCCTATTCAAAATCTGGCAAGCCCATTACAACAGAAGACCTTGAAGTTGCCGGAGCAATGACTGCTTTAATGCTCACTTCAATTAATCCCAATTTAATTCAAACTATTGAAGGGCAACCTGTTTTAGTTCATGCTGCTCCTTTTGCAAACATTGCAATTGGGCAGTCTTCAATTATTGCTGACATGATAGGATTAAAACTTTTTGATTATCACATAACTGAAAGCGGATTTGGCGCTGATATAGGTTTTGAAAAATTTTGGAACATAAAATGCAGATATTCAGGACTTAAACCAGATGCAGCAATTATTGTTACCACTTTAAGGGCGTTGAAATATCATGGTGCAGACAAGGATGCTCCTAAAATAATACCTGGTAATCCACTGCCAAAAGAATATTTTGAAAAAAATACTCAATGGCTTAAAAAGGGAATGGAAAATTTATTCCATCACATAGAAATTGTAAAAAAATCAGGACTTATTCCTGTAGTATGTATAAATAAATTTCAACAAGACTGTACGGAAGAATTATATTTAGTTAAAAAACTTTGTGAGGAAAGCGGAATTTTAGCGGCAATTTCAGAGCATTGGAGCAAAGGCGGAGAAGGAGCATTGGAATTAGCTGACAAAGTCATAGAAGCTTGTGATAAAAATGCTAACTTTCAATTTTTATATGAAACCAAACTTCCCCATATATCAAGAATTGAATTAATTGCAAGAAAAATTTATGGTGCCGATGCTGTTGAATTCTCAACAACAGCTCTGGAAAAACTAAAAAAAATTAATTCAAATCCTGAATTTTCCGATTATTCTATTTGTATTGCCAAAACCCATTTAAGTCTCTCAGACAATCCAAAATTAAGGGGTGTGCCTAAGGGCTGGCAACTATTTGTCAGAGATATCTTGATTTTCAATGGAGCAAAGCTCATTGTTCCAGTTGCAGGGGAAATTAGTTTAATGCCGGGAACAGCATCAAATCCAAACTTCAGAAATATTGACATAGATTTAGAGACATATAAAGTAAAAGGTATATAAAAAAGTATTGACAAAATTATGATTTTTCGCATATTTTATAAACTAATTTTTAATTAAGAAGGAGGAATTTATGCCTAAAAGAGTTGATATTGAAAAAAAGATACTTGCTATTTCTTTATACAGAAAATTCCTTATAGTTTTTAATACCTCTATTGTTCTATCTACAATAATTCTATTAGCTGGCTTGATATTAACTGGTTATAACATATATGGAGAAGAATTTATTACTAAAAGAATAGGCATAGTGGAAACACTTATAAAGTTTGCTCCTGCAATTGTTATTTTTGCTTTAGCTTTGATTGCTATATCAACAGCTAATGTCTTTTGGTTTAGAAAACAAATTATTTATCCTATAACAGTTATAGAAGATGCTATAGAGGCAATTAGACAGGGCAATTTTGACAAAAGAATAAATCTTAAAACAGGAGATGAATTCCAAAAAATTGCAGAAGCTTTTAATCAAATGATGGATAAACTATCTACACTTATTCAAACTGAGGAAGAAAAAAGAGAAATGCAAAATAATATCATTAAGTTTTTGCAAGTTATGACATCCGCTTCAGAGGGAGATCTTACAAAAAGAGCAGAGGTTACACCAGATGTCTTTGGTTCTCTGGCAGATGCTTTTAATTTAATGGCTGATGGATTAAGTCAACTTGTCAATGAAGTTCAGAATTCAGCCAATGATGTTGGTGAAAAAACAGTTATTATCAACGAAATTATTACGAAATTAAAAACAGGAGCACAAATTCAGAAAAATGAAATAGAAAAAATTGCTTCTATGATAGCAGAATCTTCTGAAATCGCATCATCTACTACTGAAAAAACAATGGTTGCTACAGATGTTTCAAAGGAAGCCTTAGAAGCCATTAATAAAGGAAATGAAATTATTACTGAAACTATGAGCAGCATTCAGTTAATTAGAGCAGCTGTTCAAGTAATAAATAGAAGGATGAAGTTACTTTCCGAAAAATTAATGGAAATTGGTACAATATCCTCAATAATAAGTGAAATAGCTAACAGAACAAATCTTCTCGCCTTAAATGCATCACTTGAGGCAGCAAGAGCTGGAGAAGAAGGCAAAGGTTTTATTGTTATTGCTGAAGAAATTAGGGGATTAGCAGATAGGACAGCTAAATCTTCAAAAAATATTTCTGAAATTTTAACATCTATTCAAGAAGAAGCAAGTTTGGTAACAAAACATCTTGAAGAAGAAACCAATTATGTTGAAGTAGGCACAAAAATGGTCACAGAAACCACATCAATATTTGAAAAAATTGACTCAATAATAAGAAAAATTGGAGATATTATATTAGATATAAATGAATTTGCCAAAAAACAAAAAAATATAACATTTGATGAAGTAAGTTCTATAGATGAAGTTAAGAAAGTTACAGAAAATATAACAACAATTACAGAAGAACTTACAACATTATCTCAATCACTTTCTAAAACTTCTAAAGAGCTTATTGAAGTTACAGGAAGGTTTAAAGTTTAATAAATAAAGTTTTTTAAGATTTCAAATTTAGCAAGAAGGTCTGTTATTGTTTTTTCATCAAAGGGTTTTATTATAAAACCATCTGCTCCAAGGTCAATAGCTTTTTCCTGATGCTTTTTTGTACCCCTTGATGTTAAAACAATAATTGGTAAATCTTTGAATCTGTAGTCTTTTCTTAATCTGCTAATTAGTTCATAACCATGCATAACAGGCATTTCAAGATCAGTTATAACCGCATCAACATGTTTATTTTCTAAGATATTTAATGCTTCAACACCGTCTTTTGCAGTATATACTCTAACATTTTTTGATTCAAGCAATGTTTGCAAAGATTTCCTCACACTTATTGAATCATCTACAACAAGAACAGTTCGTGAATATGTTGTGCCTTCAAAAATGTGAGTTGTAGTTGCATAAGTAAAATTAAACTCTTCTTCAAAAATTCTTAATGGATCTATCACAAGTCTTGGAACACCATTGCTTGATATAACATATCCCATGTATTGAGTTAGACCCTCCAAGAATTTACCAAGAGGATATATAGTAGTTTCCTCTTGCCCAAGTATATTTTCAACAAATAATGCCTTTCTGATTCCTGAAAAATTAAAGATAATAATATAACCTTTATCTTTATCCCTACCATTAGAGGAAAAATATAGTTCAGAAAAAATTTTGACTGGGATTATTCTATTTTTGTGATTGATTTTTCTATCCCTTTTTACTTCTGGGAAATCATCTGCCAATAAAATTTCTTCTATATAGTTAATTGGTATGGCAAATTCAAGATTAGATGAACTAAAAATTAACAAATAACTGATTGTTAAAGATTGAGGTATTTTAATTAAAAATGTTGTTCCTCTGAAAGGTTCAGAAAATACCTCTATTGTTCCCTTTAATCTAGTAATAGTTGTTTTTACTATATTTAGTCCCATCCCTCTACCACTCTGAAAATCAACTTCTTCAGATGTTGAAAATCCAGGTGCGAAGATATAAGATAGAATTTCTTCTTTATTCATGAATGCTAACTGTTCTTGAGATATTAATCCTTTATTAATAGCAATTTCCTTTACTTTTTCAATATCTATTCCATGACCGTCATCACTAATGGAAATAGTAATGTATTTTCCTTCTTTTTTGATGTTAATTTTTATATTTCCTATCTTAGATTTACCTAATGCAGTCCTTGTTTCAGGCGGTTCTATTCCATGATCTATGGCATTCCTTAAAAGATGAAGAATAGGCTCATAAAGGGCATCAAAAATTGGTTTATCAATTTTTACATCACTACCTTTTATTTCTATATTTATTTTTTTCCCTAAACCTTGAGCTATGTCTTTTATAGCCTCTGTGATTTTATTTAATAATCTTCCGATTGGAATCATTCGCATCATGAGCAAATTATCTCGTAGATTATTAATTTCTTTAGTTAGAGATTTAAAATTGGAAGATAAATTATCAAAGAATAATATTAATTCATTTAATCCTTCGTTAATATCATTAGTAATCTCTGCTATTTTCCTTGTAAAAATATGATACTCATCATATCTATCAAATTCTAAATCACTGAAATCAGTAAAGAAAGAATCTAAAACTTTATGTGTTTTATCTAATGGTGTTAACCAATATCTATCTGAGAATGTGGTTATCTCATTGAACAATTTTTTACCACTATTTAATATTTCATCAACCAGTGATCTTAGTTCCTTTTCTCTATCATTAATTATATTTTTATTCAGAATAATTTCTCCCAATATATCAAATATATTTTCAATATGGCTAAGATCAACCCTCACAGAATTAAGCATTGGCATAGGAATATAGGTTTCTGTAACCTGTTCTGGCTGGTAAGATATTTTTCTCTCTATAATATCTTCAATTAATCTCAAAAGATTATCATCAATTTCTGATTGTTCCTGTTTAAATTTTGATAATTCATTTATTAAAGATACAATCACATTTACTACTTTTTTAATTACATTTAAAATAGAAGACTCATATTCTATTTCGTCATTCATCAATGCTTCAAATAGGTCTTCAAGTTTATGGGCTAAAGTTGCGATTTTATTAGATTTTACAATTGATGCAGAACCCTTAAGAGTATGAGTAGCCCTGTATAATGCTTCAAGGGTATCTTTATTATATCCTCTGTGTTCTAAATCTTCTAATCCCTCTATAATTGTGTTGATATATTCTTCTGATTCTAATAAAAAATATTTTATTAATTCTTCCTGATTAATCATCCTTAAGGTAATAATTCATTTGTTTTGTTTGAAGCAGTAGGTTGCTTGACTTTTAATTCTTCGTAAAGTTTTTTTGGATCAATATAATCATCTACTACTATATCCTTATCAAAACTTACAAAAAATGGTGTAATATCAGATAATATGCCTATCTTTTCACCATCTACATCTATGACTAATAATTTATTATCTGCATAATTGATTCTTTCCACATTATAAACTTTTGCAAGGTCAATGGCAGGAATAATTTTGCCTCTTACTGGTAATGCACCTACTATATAATCTGGAGAGCCAGGAATAGGAAATATTCTTGTAATATCAACGATCTGTATTACAGCTTCTTTCGGTATCAGGAATTCCCTTTCTCCTATGCCAAAAACGCAAAATTGTTTTTCTTCTTTTATTTCTTCAGCCATCTTTTAATAACCGCCAATAAATCGATTGGTTCAAAAGGTTTAGTAATGTATTCATCAGCTCCTTGCATCTTACCCCAAAATTTATCAGCCTCTTCTCTTTTTGAAGTAATCAAAATAACAGGAATATGTTTTGTATTTTCATTTTTCTTTATTTCTCTGCAAAGTTGAAACCCATTTTTCTTTGGCATTACCACATCCAATAAAATTAAATCAAATTTGTCTGTTTTAATGTAATTTTCTGCTTCTTCTCCATCCTTTGCAAAAACCAATTCATAGCCTTTATCTGCTAAGATGGATTCTACATATTTCGCATCAGTGATAGAATCCTCTGCAATTAGTATCTTCAACATTTATATTCTCCCATTAAGATTATCAAAAAATTCAAAATTTTGCAATATTTTTGATTAAAGTATTATATTGTTTAAAAAATTTTTTAGTCAACCTTTATTTAATTTCCTATAAATTCTTCAAAATTGTAATTAGGCAAATTTTCTAAATATGAATCTATATTATAACTTTCCTCTAAAATAAAATGTTTTATCTCTTTACTTAATAATTCTGATATTGTTTCATGAGTGATATTTTTTATTTCCTCTTCTGTTAAATCTTTCAAAATTCTGCCCCCCAACTTTGCTCTCCTATAGTTTGATATTGCATAAATAATTTGGCCTCTTAGCAACATAAATTCATAGATAATTTTATCACATTCGATTGTTAACAATCCTGTCATTTTAGAATTACTCAATATATTAAAAAGAGCTCTTAAATCTAATCCTTTTAATGTTCCAGATAGTATAAAATTTGATTCTTGAAACAATTTATATTTTTTAAATAAAGCCTCCATAGAATAATTAATGGCAAATAAAATTTCTTGAGTAAAATTATTTAGTTTAGCTTCAATTAGTTTTTCCATTTCCTTAATATCAAAGGATGGTTGAGGAATTACATCTGTCAGTCTTTCTGATGTTTCGATTTTTTCTTCTGTTGCAATAATATCACTAATTTCCTTAGAAGTTTGTAGAATTGCTTCTTCTTTTTCATCAAAAGTTAAAGTTTCTGATTCTTCGAAAGGAATTTCTATAGAAGGAACTTCTTCTTTTAATTCCGAGATTTCAGATGTTGTCATTTCCTCCGAAAACTCTATTTTTTCTGAAAGCAATTCATCAAATTCTTGAGAAGATAGAATAAATTCTTCTTGAGATGGTACTTCTTCTTGCTTTGATAATTCTTCTAATGGAGGAATTTCTACTTCAGGCATTAATATTTCTTCCTGAGAAGGAATTTGTATTTCAAACACTGATTCTTCAAACACTGGAATTTTTTCTTCTGAGACCTCTTCTTTCAAAATTTCTTCATATTGAGGGGTCTCAACTTCTATTTGTTCCTCTAAAATAGGGCTTATTTTACTTAGTATTAAGTCTACTTTTTCAACTAAGTCTTCTGATTTAAAGGGTTTAATAAAGTAATCGTAGACTCCGTATTTTTCTATAAATGCCTGACCAACTGTCTCTCCTTTTCCTGTAATTAGAATTATTGGTGTATCCTTTAATTGTTCTTGTTCTTTTAGAAGCATGCAAAATTGAGAACCTGTCATTTTAGGCATTATAAAGTCAACCAAAATCAGATCAGGATTTATAGACTGGGCAATTTTTAATCCATCTTCACCGTTGTCAGCAGTATAAACCTCATATCCTGCCTCCTGTAAAGATACTTCTGCAAGTTTTCTTACAAGAGGACTATCATCTACTATTAAAATTTTCCCCTTTCCCATTTTTTATACCTCATTCAAGTAATTTTTTCATTGTTATACGCATCCTTTCAATTGCCTTTGCCAAAATTGCAATTTCACCACGGGCATCTTTTACTTCAACTTTCTGCGCAACTTTTCCCATAGATATTTCATCGGTTATTTTTGTTAATGCTATAATAGGATTTATAACATATTTATTCATACCATAACCAATTAAAAGAGCTATTAAAGTAAGCATTGCAAGATAAACTAAAATATTTATTCCAAGAATTGTAAAAATTTTAACGGGACTGAGAATTCTTTCTTTAACAATATATATGTATCCTATGATTCTTCCTGAAAAATCTTTAAATGGACTGTAAACAACAATGTATTCTTTCCCTGTCAAAGAAACCACTTCGGTATAATATTTTTCTTTTGATTGAACAGCTCTTTTTAAAGAAGTTTCCGAAATAAACATTTTAGGGTCCTGCTGAGTAAAATAAAGCGAAACCCATTCTCCTAAAACATGTTTTACATCTTTTAACCCAGTCCAACCAGAAAGTAATTCCTTGTAAACAACTACCCCTAAATCGGCATTTATTGCTTTTTTAATCTGATCAATTTCTGTTTTCAGTCCTCCACCAAAATCAACACTTCCAACATATCTGCCTTTGTAAAACACCGGCTCAACTCCTCTTAATCCAACTCCACCCAAACCAATCTCAATACCTCTAACGCCTTTATGGGTTGACTCCACCTGGACAACAGTTTTACGGTCCTTGGAAATATCATCACCAAAATGAGAAAGGTCATGAAGCCTAACAAGAGAAACTGCAGGAGGTATATGAAAGTGAAATTGAGCAAGACCGAAATTTTCCTTTAAAGAATTAAAAGCAGGTAGGAATTTATCTATTAAGATATTCCTATCCTTTTTATTAACAGCCTCTTGAACATCTGGCATATGAGATATGAGATGTGCCATTTGTTGGTAATGGATAGTTGCAGTTTCAAGCAAAACCTGTGCTGTATTAACAGATGCTTGAATACTTCGATTTTCTTCTTCCTTTAAAAGGTTTACTTGTGTAATATAATTGAAAACAACTAATATACTCATTCCAGCAATCAAAGTTGCTAAAAGAGGCAAAGCTATTCCTGCTCTTAATCCTAATTCTATTCTCATTTTATAAACCTCCTAAAAATTTATTTACATCCTCAATAAATTCTTTTTTTGATTTAGGGTCTTCTATTTCCTCTTTTAACATCTCAACAAGTCTAAGAAAATCTTCTTTATTTGGAGGCTGAGAAGGAATCCATTTTTCATTAATGTATTTCTCTGTAATCTTACCTCCAATAGGACCTATTTGTTTTACTAATGCCATTTTAATATTTTCTTTAATTTTGTTTAAATCAGGAGTTTGAAGTAAAGCGGAATCAGTTACTGTCTTATTCATCTGTTTTAAAGTTGTAATTATCTTTTCAGTAGCAGGTAGATTAGTACTTACAATATCGATTGCTATCTGAGGAATAAAATTATATGAGATTGGCTCTTTTGAAGCTATCTCATTTAAACATTCAAAACCTTTTTTAAATCCATATGAAATATGATAAATTGATCCATCTTTTAGATATATTTTCAATAAATTTTTATCAGAAGATAAGTTAATAGTAAGTAACCCCGTGCTTTTTGTTTTAGATAAATTATCAACAATATCTCCAAGATCTTTTTTCATTTTGATTATTTTAGCATAAAATTTTTATAAATTTTATTACATTTTTCTCCACATCACCCTCTAAAATACCAGATGAAACTGCTACAAATTTACCTCCTACTTTTTTTATATTGATAATATTATCTACATTTATACCTCCAATTGCAACAACTGGTAGATTAACTTTTTTTTGTATAAAGGATAACATATCAATTCCTCTTGGTTCAATGGCATCTTTTTTAGTAGTGGTTTTAAAAATTGGTCCAAATCCTATATAGTCTGCACCGCTTTCTTGAGCCTTAACTGCTTCTTTCAAATTATGGGTTGAAATCCCTATTATTCCTGAAAAAAATCTTTTTGCAGCTTCTATTGGAAGGTCATCCTGCCCAAGATGAACACCGTCAGCTTTAACTGCTATAGCAATATCCAAATAATCATTTATAGTTAGAAGAGCATTGTATTGATTTGTAAGCTCTCTTAAATAAAAGGCTTGCTTTAGTATTTCCTTTCTTGACAAATCCTTTTCTCTGTATTGTATCCATTTAATACCTGATTTTAATGCTATCTTTAATTTTTCAATGGTTTGATTGATAGAAAAAATTAAACAAATTTGAGGGATTTCAGGTTTTTTCATTATTATTCATAATACTTATAAAATTAGTAAAAAATTTACCCTTTATGAAATCAGGATGTTCAAGAATTTTCAGAAAAAGATTAATATTTGTTTTTATGCCCTTGATAGATATTTCATTTAAAGCCCTTTTCATTCTATCTATAGCTTCAGCCCTATTTGCTCCCTTTGAGATTACTTTAGCAACTAAGGAATCATAATAGGGAGGTACTTTGCATCCCTGATAGAGATAACTGTCCACTCTTATACCTGGTCCACCAGGAAAATGTATGAATTCCACAATACCAGGAGACGGAATAAATTTTTCAGGATCTTCTGCATTAATTCTACATTCAATAGCATGGCCACGGAACTTAATCTGAGACTGTTTAAAAGACAATGGATATCCTTTTGCTACTCTAATCTGTTCTTTTATGATATCAATATCTGTAATTTCTTCAGTAACGGGATGTTCTACTTGAACCCTTGTATTTATTTCAATAAAATAGGGATTTAACTCATCATCCACGATAAACTCGAAGGTTCCTGCATTTCTGTATTTCAGTACCTTTGCAGCTTTGACCGCATATTCTCCAATTTTTTTTCTTAATTTTTCATTCAAAACTGGAGAAGGTGCTTCTTCAAGCAATTTTTGATGCCTACGCTGTATTGTACAATCTCTTTCACCAAGATGAATAATGTTACCCTGTTTATCAGCGATAATCTGAATCTCTATATGTCTTATCTTTGGAAAGTATTTTTCAATATAAAGTTCTCCATTACCAAAGGCAGCAAGTGCTTCTCTTTGAGCCATAAAAAAAGCCTGTTCTATTTCTTTTTCATCATTAACTATCCTCATTCCCCTTCCACCACCACCAGCAGAAGCCTTAAAAATCACAGGAAGTCCTATTTTTTTAATAACTTTTATACAAGCTTCTTCAGTGGTTACAGGTCCATCACTTCCAGGAACAACTGGAATACCTTTTCTCTTTAATATCTGTCTTGCCTTTGCCTTATCTCCTCCGATTCTTATTGTTTCTGGAGAAGGTCCAATAAATACAATTCCAGAGTTTATACAAGCTTCTGCAAACTGAGCATTTTCAGACAAAAATCCATAACCTGGATGAATTGCCTCAGCATCTGTTATGTCTGCTGCAGAAAGAATTGCTGTAATATTTAAATAACTTTGTTTAGGATTTGAAGGACCTATGCATATTGCTTCATCGGCAAGTTTAACATGTAAAGATTCTTTATCAGCTTCGGAGTAAACAGCAACGGTTTTTATACCAAGTTCCCTGCAAGCACGAATTATTCTAACTGCTATTTCTCCTCGATTTGCAATAAGAATCTTTTTAAATAATTCCATTATTGCGTCACCTCAATTAAAAATAATGGTTCTCCATACTCAACAGGATGTCCATTTTCAACAAGTATCTTTCTAACAATTCCTGAGACATCACTTTCAATTTCATTCATAATTTTCATTGCCTCTATTATGCATATAACCTGTCCCTTTTCAACTTTTGAACCAACTTCAACAAAAGGAGCAGAATCTTGAGAAGGAGACCTATAAAACGTACCAACCAATGGAGACGTAATTGTATGAAGTATTTCTTCTTCTTTAGATGGTGCTATTTCATAAGATGGTTTTACAGCTTCTTCTATAGGTTTTACAGTCTTAGTTATCTCAATAGGTCCGTAAATGTAACCTCTTTTTATTCTTATTTTGAATCCTTCTTTTTCAATATTCAACTCCGTAACATCCGTATCCTTCAAAAAAGATATTATTTCTTTTAATTCTTCAAGTTCCATTTTTTTACTCCTTTACCTTTTCAATATATTCACCTGTTCTTGTATCAATTTTTAATAAATCTCCTGTTTGAATATGAAAGGGGACCTTTACTGTCAAACCGGTTTCAAGTTTTGCAGGTTTTGTTCCACCTGATGCAGTATCACCTTTAAATGCAGGCTCGGTCTCTGCAACCCGCAACTCAACGAACATTGGTGGCTCAATCACAAGAATTTCACCTTTATAATAAATTACATCAACAATCATTTCCTCTTTTAAGTAATATAGAGCCTCACCAATTCTATCTTTTGGAATAGCAACCTGTTCATAAGTTTCCATATCCATAAAAACATAGGAATCTCCCTGACAATAGAGATACTGCATCTGTTTTTCTTCAAGTTCTGGTTTTTCAAACTTTTCACCGGCGGGGAAATTCTCTTCAAGAACTCTTCCTGTTTTAAGATTTTTAATTTTTGTTCTCACAATAGGAGCCCTTTGCTGCATTTTTACATGTTGAAAATCAATTATTTCATAGGGTTCTCCTTTGTATTCAATTTTTAATCCTTTTTTAAAATCCGTTGTTGAAATCATACCTTTACCTCCTTCTTATAAAATTTCCAAATCTCTTGGAAGCGTTGTCAAAACTTCCACTGAATTTTCTTTTACTGCTACCATATCTTCTATTCTTACTCCCCCAATTTTTTCTATATAAATACCTGGTTCAATAGTAAAAACCATTCCAGAGTCTATAACCTCTTCAGATTGAAAATTGATCTTTGGGAATTCATGAACGTCAAGTCCAACTCCATGCCCTGTAGCATGACCAAAATTTTCTGCATAACCTGATTTTTTTATCAGATTTCTTGCAGATTGGTCAATCTCTTTAGCCAATACCTTAGCTTTACAGGCTTTAATAGCTTGTTGTCTTGCATTATTTACAATGTCATAAATTTCTTTCTGTCTATCGTTAGCTTTTCCTATTATAAATGTTCTTGTCATATCAGAAAAGTATCCCTTGTATTCAGCCCCCCAATCAATTATAACAAAATCACCTTTTTTAAGAGTTCTATTAGAATGTCTCCAATGGGGCATTGAAGTATTCTGCCCAGAAGCTACAATTACAGGAAAAGGTAAAGTATCACTGTGTTTTCTTATTTCATCTTCAAGAGCTTTTGCTATAGATACCTCTTTTGAGCCTTCTTTGATGAGATGTTTAATCTTTAAAAAAGACTTCTCTGCTATTTTCACTGCTTTTTTTATTTTTTCAATTTCTTCTTTTTCTTTAATTGCTCTTATTTGTTCAACTATGTAATATTGAGGAAGAAGCTCAACTTGTTTAATACTATTAAGTTTATAAAAAGTCTCCACAGTACATGAAACTTCAAAGGAAAGACTCTTTATCTGTAAGTCCTCAATAAATTTCTTTAATGCATCAAACCATGAATCCTTAAAAAATACTATTTCTGCTATTGACTCTTTTTTTGCCTGCAGTATATAACGGAAATCAACAAAAAGGAAACATCCTTTTTCTGTTAAAAGAGCAACAGCAAAGCTTCCTGTAAAGCCAGTCAGATATCTAATGTTTTTAATATTAGTAATTAAAAATGCCTGAGAGGATGAGCTAACTTTATTGAAAACTTTTTTAATTCTATCTTCATATCTGTCTGTCAATTTTTATCTCCCTTATTTTAGAAAGTATAATATTAGCAATTTCATCTTTTGAAAGATGTGGTGTTTTCTCTTCAAAAAATTTGTTTCCTTTCTTATAAATAATTACTACTTCATTTTTATCAGCCTGCATTCCTCTGTCTTTTTGCATTATATCATTAAGAATAATCATATCAAGAGCTTTTTCTTTAAACTTAGTTTTTGCTCTTTCTGAATTTAAGCCTGCTTCAGCAGAAAAGCCTACTGTAAATGGCTTTTTTTTAAGTTTAGAAACTTCTTTTAATATATCGGGGCATAGTCTAAGTGGGATAGAATCTATTGATTTCTTATCAATTTTTGTATCAAAAAAAGTCTTCGGCTCAAAATCAATTGGAGCTGCTGCCATTAAAAGAATAGTAGCAGAATTTATATTTTCAATAACCCTTTCTAGCATTTCCTTAGTTGTTTCGACGCTAACAAAGCTGTCTACCTCTGGTGGTTCAATATTTGAGGGTCCGCTTATAAGAGTAACTTTAGCTCCTCTTCTCTTTGCAATTTTTGCCAAAGCATATCCCATTTTCCCAGAGGATTTATTTGTTATAAATCTTATTGCATCAATATATCCTAAGGTTGGTCCTGCTGTAACAATTATATGTTCATCTTTTAAATCCTTTTCAGTTAATGAAGAAACCAGGGATTCAAAAATTTTATCTGCCGATGAAAGCCTACCTGTACCTTCCTCTTTACAGGCAAGAAAACCCTTTTCTGGTCCAACAAAATTAACTCCAATACTCTTAAGGTATTCTATACTTTTATTAACCTGGGGAGATTCATACATTCTCCAGTTCATTGCAGGAGCAATAATTACAGGACCCCTGAAGGCAAGAAGTATTGTTGTAAGAAGATCATCGGCAATTCCATAGGCATATTTGTTAATAAAATTTGCAGTGGCTGGTGCAATTAAAGCAAGATTACATTTTTTCGCAATCTCAATATGTGAAAGAGGTTCATCAAATAAATCAACCAAAACTTTGTTTCCGCAGGATATTTCAACACTCATGGGCGTTACAAAATAGGTTGCCTTTTCGGTCATTACAGGAAAAATCTCTGCTTCTGCTTCCTTTAAAAGTTTAATAATTTCATATACTTTATATGCGGCAATACTTCCTGTTATACCTAAAAGAATTTTTTTATTTTTCAACAAAGGTTTACCCTTTATTATTCCTCTTCTTCTATATTCTCTGTATTTTCATTAAACAAATCCTCTAACATCTTTTCTGCTGATTCTTTCCCATGTAAATATATTTTCAGATCCTTTTCAAGTTCTGTAATATCTGGAATCGCCCTTCTTTTATCTTCAAGTAGCTTTTTAACATCAATTTTATCAATTTTTTCCTTAGCCCTAATTGCTTCTTCACCAGTAATATATTCTATCTTATTTGACAAAATTTCTAATATGGCTGTTGAGGTCACTTTTTTTGCCTTTTTTTCGAGCTTTGGAGTAGCTCCTAAAGATAATTCAGCAGCTCTTTGTGCTGCAATGACTGCTAAACGATATCTGCTATCGATTTTGTTTCTGTCAAATTCTATTGGTAGAGAAATAATATCGATTTTTTCTTCCTTTTTTTCCATTTTCTTACCCTCCTAATTTTAAAAATTGTTTATAATTTGTTGATTTACTTTATTAGTTTTCAATTTTTCAGCAGTAATAATGCATAAAATCTCTTTTACAGCTTTATCAAGATCATCATTTATTACGAGATAATCATAAATTTTATATTGAGAAATTTCTTCTTTTACTTTATTCAATCTCATTTTTATCGTATCAATTTCTTCTTTTCTTTGTTTAAGTCTTTTTTCTAATTCCTCCAATGAAGGGGGTAAAATGAAAATTAAAACACTATCAGGGTATGTTTTTTTTATATTTTTAGCTCCCTGTATATCTATATCAAGTAAAACATCATTTCCACTTTGGAACAATTCATTTATGACTTTTTTTGATGTTCCATAAAAATTTCCATATACCTCTGCCCACTCGACAAAATCATTATTTTTTATCATTGTCTCAAAGACTTCTCTATCTACAAAAAAATAATCAACTCCATCTCTTTCACCAATTCTTGGTTTTCTTGTAGTATGAGAAATACTCATCTTTAAATTTGGTAAACTTTTAATTAATCTCTCACATATAGTAGTTTTACCTGTTCCTGAAGGAGCAGATAAAACAAATATAGTCCCCACTTTATAAATCTCCATGCTCTTCCTTATTAAATTCATTAATTCTTTGTAAAATTGTTTCTACCTGTAAAGCACTCAGTATCACATGATCACTGTCTGTAATAATAATTGAACGAGTTTTTCTTCCTTCAGTAGCATCAATAAGTTTCCCTCTTGCTTTAGCTTCATCTTTAAGTCTTTTCATAGGAGAAGAACCAGGATTTACTATCGCAACTATTCTTGATAAAGAAACAATGTTACCAAACCCTATATTTACCAGCATAGTTATTGAATATTTTGAACCTGTTCTCTAAGTCTTTCTATATAAGTTTTTAAATCAACCGAGATTGTTTTAATCTGAAAATCCTCTGTTTTTGCCAGGATAGTGTTTGTCTCTCTATTCATTTCTTGTAGTAAAAAATCTAATTTCTTTCCTATAATACCACCCTTTTCAAGGGTTTCTTTAAATTGAATAATATGGCTACGCAATCTATCTACTTCCTCTTTTATATCAGATTTTTGTGCATAAATAATAATCTGTTCAAGTATTTTATTGTCATCAATGTTGTTCTGAATTATTATTTCCTTAACCCTTTCACGTATTGAATTAATATGGTTATTATAACTTATATCTACTCGATTTTCTAAATTAATAAATTCCTTTTCAATATTATTAACAATTTCTATGATACTTTCTTTTATTAACTCTCCTTCTCTTTTTCTCATCTCTTTAAGTCTTTCTAATGCCTCAGATACAGCCATTATAAAATTATTCACATCAGGTTCTTCCTCTTCATAGACAAAAAGTTCTTTGAAATTTGAAAATATAGAAATATCAATAGAACCAAGAATACTTAATTCCTTTTTTAAATCAATAAAGGCAGAATAGACCTCCATTGCAAGTTTCTTATTTAAATAAACCTTGCCTGTTTTCTCTTTTTGATTGATTGATACAATCAGGTCAATTTTACCTCTTTGAAATTTATTTTTTATTAGATTCCTGATTTCATATTCATGTTTTGAAAGTATAGTAGGCAATTTTATGTTTATTTCAAGAAAACGATGATTCAAAGATTTTGCTTCAACTCTAAAAATATCTCTCTCTGAAGTTCCGTAACCTGTAAGGCTTTCTATCAATTTATATCCCCTTTTATTTTTATAATTTTATTTTTAGATGTTTTTCCTTTAATTATTTCAATTTTTGATTTAGGAACATCTAATAAATCTGACAATATTTCAATAAGCTCCCTGTTAGCTAATCCGTCATAGGGTTGTGATTTAACCTTTACTTTGATTTTATCTTCTTCTATACTATCCAATCCAGATATTTTGGAGCCTGTCTTTACAACAATTTTTAGAATATATCCACACTTATCTTTTGTAAACGGAATTTTCATTTTTTGTTAACCAAAAATTATAGTATAAATTACCTAAAACTAAAGTTACAATAGTTAATAAAATACCCCCTAATATATCAACAAAATAGTGATATCTACAATAAACAGTAGATAAGATTAACATTAAAACAGGGAAAAACATCAACCAAAAAATTTTTTTACTGTATCTGTAAATTAAAATTAAAATTAGCAATGATATACCTACATGACCACTTGGAAAGGCATCTCTCTTAATTCCTTCAAGAGAATTGAGAAAATTCTTTATATAATCAGCTAAGAATAATCCTCTCAGCTCACTCTGAAAAATCTCTGGGATACTATATCTTGGACCTAAGGCTGGAAATAGAATATAACCTGTGTAAGAAAGATAATAACAAAGAAGTATCAGGAACAAAACTTTATAAAATTCATGCCATTTTTTTTCTTTAATTAAAAGAACTCCTATCAAAAAAGGCAGTATATAATATACACAGTAGGACAACTGCATCAATTCTGTTATTAGAGGATTAGCTATTTTCTCAAAGTAAAGGTAAGGATAAAATCCTAAAATCATATAATCAAGTTCAAGCAACACTAAATCTATATCTTTATTGATAAAAGGAGTTATTACTCCTACTGTATCAAAGGCAACAAGAACTGAAAAAACAGGAAAAGCTATGTTTTTTATAAAAGAAATACATGAATTATTAATTTGTTTACATAGAAAAAATTGAAAAAGAGCCATAGAAGAAAAGATTATCAAAAAATTCTCCCAAAGGGGGATTTTATCGTGAAAAATAATCACTAATATAACCAAGAAAATAAAGAAAATAATATTTACTTGAAATGCTGGATATAATTTAAAAAAGTTCTTTATCATTATAGTTTAGCGATTGCTCTTTGAATTGCTTTCTCTCTTTTAGACAGGGTTTTACCCTTTGTTTGTTGTTCAATAAAATATTCTTCTCCATTTATAATATTTAAAAAAATTGATGAATCAATAGCTACACAATTTTCTCTCCAGGCAACTTTTTCAATTTCTCTGTCTGAGGTTATTACAATCCAGAATTTTTTTGCTTCTTTAAGAATTCTTTTTATGACATCATCAGCTTTTTCTCCTGCGCCTGAATAAATTACAGTTATTCCACCGATAAATTCTTTAGTTTCAATGCCAGGACCTTCCTTATATCCATCAAAAACTAATGTGATATTATGTCCTTTTTTGTTCTTATATGATATGAGAGTTTGTATTAAATTTTGTCTAACTTTTTTTAAATCTCTATGGAATATTCCTATAAGGTTATATCCATCAATCAAAAGATTGCTCATTTTTTATTTTTTATAGAATCCCAAAAATTACCTATTTTCCTGTATTTTTCATAACGTTTTTTCAAGAGACTGTCAATCTTTATTTCCTTTAATTCATTGAAGGCATTTAAAATTGTACTTTTTATTCTTTTTGCTGTTTCTTGAGGGTCTCTATGGGCACCGCCTAATGGTTCTGGTATAATATCATCAATTATATTGAACTCTTTTAATTTTTGAGCTGTCAATTTGAGTTCTTCAGCTGCCTTGGCATACTCATCCACTCCTACTTCTGAATTTTTCTTCCATAAAATTGCTGCACATCCTTCAGGAGATATGACAGAGTAAACAGCGTGTTCAAGCATAAAAATTTTATCACAAACACTCAATGCTAAAGCTCCTCCACTTCCACCTTCTCCGATAACTATGGCAATTGTTGGGATTTTTAACAATGACATCTCCATTAAATTTGTTGCAATTGCCTCTGCCTGTCCCCTTTCTTCAGCTCCAACACCTGGATAAGCTCCTGGTGTATCAATCATTGTAATTACAGGGATAGAAAATCTTTCAGCTAATTTCATCAGTCTCAATGCCTTTCTGTATCCTTCTGGATGGGCCTGTCCAAAATTTCTATAAACTCTTTCTTTTATTGTTCTACCTTTCTGATGACCAACCAAAGCAAAAGACTGGTTTTCAATCTTACCTATACCTGCTACAACTGCTGGGTCATCGCCAAACCTTCTGTCACCATGAATTTCTATGAAATCTTCAAAGATCATAGAGACATAATCAAGAGTATAGGGTCTTTCTGAATGTCTTGCTATTTGAGTTTTCTGCCAAGCAGTCAAATTTGAAAAGATCTCTGTTTTTAATTCCTTCAGTTTTTTATTAAGTCTCTTTATCTCCTGTGATAGATCTATATCACTGTCATCGGATATTTTTCTTAATTCCTCTATCTTGGTTTCCAATTCCTGAATGGGTTTTTCAAAATCAAGATAAAATCTCATACTATTTTTACCTCACATCCATCAATTTTTGATATTTTGTTTTCTAAATCAATACAGGGTTCATAGGGGCTTAAAATTGTAACATAATAATCCTGAAAATTTAAAGATATATAAATATTGCCGTCGCTATTATTAGTTGGTCTTAGATACTTCTTCAAAGACTTAAGTTTCTCCTTTGCTTCATCCTCATTTATACAATCAATGATTATTTCATATCTAACCTTCATATCTTCATTTTTTATTTCTTCAATTTCTCGGGCAAAAAATTTAGTTGATTCTCCCACTTTGTTTACAATACCTTTTATTAATATGAAACTACCTTCTTTTAAAATATCTCTAAATTTTTTAAATAAATCAGGATAAATAACTACCTCAAGTATACCTGTTTCATCGGCTATTGTTAAATATCCAATAACTCCTTTTTCTTTTGCCTTGCTATTGATTTTTTCTACAATTCCACAGATATTTACCTCGAGGGAATCATTATCTGATTCTATTCCTTCATCATCAAACATTTCGAAAATTTCTCCAATGGGAATAATATTTCTCTTTCTAAGAATTGTTCTTAAATTTTTAATAGGATGTCCACTTAAATAAAATCCTAAAGATGCCTTTTCCTCGGACAATAATTTATCTATGTCCCAATCTTCGATGATATTTTCCTGACTATTAAAGGTGTTAATGTCTGAGGCTTCCTTATCTTTTATTTCTGAAAAAAGAGAAACAGCCTTTGCTTCATTTGATTTTTTTACTTTTCCGTTACCCTTATTTGAAATGAGATAGTTCATCGCAATCGCTCTTGCTTGATTAGGTGGGTATTCACTATAAACTGAATCAAAGGCACCAGCTTTTATTAAAGATTCAATAACTTTTTTATTTACCTTCCTTGCATCAACTCTTTTTAAAAAATCTTCCATAGAGACAAACTTACCCTTTTTTCTTTCATTTAGAATACTCTCCAGAGCTGCTCCACCTACACCTTTAACTGCTTCTAATCCAAATCTAATAGAATTGGCTGTTATGGTAAAAACTCTATCACTTTCATTTATATCAGGACCCTTTATTTCAATCCCTAAGGATCTGCATTCATTTAAAAATTTCAAAAGTTTATTTGTATCTCCCATTTCGTTAGATAGGTTTGCTGCAAAAAATTCCAATGGATAATGAACTTTCAAATAAGCTGTTATGTAGGCAAGATATGCATATGCTGCTGAATGTGATTTATTAAATCCGTACTCTCCAAAGGCTGCCATAAGATTAAAAAGAGCTTCTGCCTTATCTTTTGGAATTCCCTTTGATAAAGCTCCCTTTACAAAATCATCTTTCAAAGCTTCCATTAATTCAGGAATTTTTTTACCCATTGCCTTTCTTAGAACATCTGCCTGTGCCATTGTAAATCCGGCAATCTGATTTGCTATTTTCATTACCTGTTCTTGATAAAGGATAACTCCATAGGTCTCATCAAGAATTTCTTTTAGCTGAGGCAAATCATACTCTATAGGGATCAAACCTTTTTTTCTCTTAATAAAATCATCGACCATGCCACTTCCTAAAGGACCCGGTCTAAAAAGAGCTACAAGAGCTATAAGGTCCTCAAATCTTTCAGGATGCATCTTTTGAAGAAGATCCCGCATACCTCTGCTTTCAAATTGGAAAACTCCTATTGTCTGTCCAGATGAAAGAAGCTCGTAGGTTTCTTTATCATCAAGAGGGATGTGGTTTAAATCTATTTTTTTACCAAGTTTCTCGGCATATTTTACTATGTTATCAATCACTGTTAGAGTTTTAAGTCCTAAAAAATCAAATTTTAAAAGTCCTATATCTTCAAGAGCTTTCATGTCAAATTGACTTATAATTATTTCCTCATCGGGATTTTTGTAAAGAGGCATGAAATCTTCAAGAGGTTCTGGAGATATTACAACTCCTGCTGCATGTTGTGATGCATGTCTGGCTAAACCTTCTAATCTTAATGCAATATCAATAAGTTCCTTTATTGTTTGATTTTTTTCATATATTTCTCTTAATTTTGGCTCTAAGTCTAAAGCCTGTTTTAGAGATTGACATGCAGTTGGTATCATTTTTGCAATTTTGTCAACTTCATTATAGGGAATATTCAATGCTCGACCAACATCTCTTACAACAGCTCTTGCTGCCATTGTACCAAAGGTTATTATATGGGCTACTTTGTCATTGCCATATTTTTCCGATACATATTTAATTACTTCTTCTCTTCTGTCTTTACAAAAATCCACATCTATATCTGGCATGCTTATTCTTTCCGGATTTAAAAATCTCTCAAAAAGCAATCCATATTTCAAAGGATCTATATCAGTAATTCTTAATGCATAGGCAACAAGGCTTCCAGCTGCAGAACCTCTACCAGGACCAACAGGAATAGATTTTTTTCTTGCATAATTGATGAAATCCCAGACAATTAAAAAATAAGAAGCAAAACCCATTTTAGTTATTACTTCAAGTTCCCTTTCAACTCTTTCATAGTAAATATCTGGTACACTTCCATTAAATCTTTCTTTTAACCCCTCTAAGGTAATTTTTCTAAGATAACTTTCAACTGTAAAACCGTCTGGAACTTCATATTTAGGAAGTTTATAATCTCCAAGATTAAATTCAAAACTGCATCTTTCAGCTATCTCTATTGTATTTCTGATAGATTGTGGAATTTCTTGAAAAGCTAAAATCATTTCTTGCGGTGATTTGAAATAAAAATCTTCTGTTTGAAATTTTAATCTTTTTTCATCTTTTATTGTTTTTCCTGTTTGAATACAAAGAAGTATCTCATGGGCTTTAGCATCTGATTTTTGTAAATAATGGCAATCATTTGTTGCTACAACTGGTATGTTAATTTTTTTTGAAAGTTCTAATAGACCTTTGTTTGCTATTTCTTGTTCATGAATAGTATTTGGCTGAATTTCAAGATAAAGTCTATCCTGAAATATTTCTTTTAGTAGCTTTCCAATTTCCTCTGCCCGTTGTATATTTCCATGTATAATGTTATAAGGTATTTCTCCCTTAATACATCCTGACAAAGCGATAATTCCATCGGAATATTGACTTAAAATTTCCATATCAATTCTTGGTTTATAATAAAAGCCTTCAAGATAGGATGCGGTGACAAGGCGATTTAAATTTTTATATCCCCTTTCGTTTTCAACTAATAAAGTTAGATGAAAGGATGCCTCTTCAGGCATTCCCGGATCTTTATTTATCTTTGCTTTGTCAAATCTGCTTTGGGGCGCTACATAGACTTCGCAGCCTATTATTGGTTTAATTCCTGCTTTTTTTGCCTTTTTATAAAATTCTATAACTCCAAATAGATTCCCATGGTCTGTTATGGCAATGGCAGGCATTCCATAATTTTTAGCCTGCTCAATAACTTCGTCAATTCTTATTGCTCCATCAAGGAGGCTATATTCTGTATGCAAATGGAGATGAGCAAATTTTTCCTCTTTCATATTATGAATGTTAAAATTTTGAGCTTTAGCAAGTCAATTTTATGAAAGATAGAAAATATAAACAGCCGATATTATTTGTATAAATTTATGAAGATTAAAAGGTAATTCTTCTTTTGTAGACTCTAAAAATAACTCTTCATCTCTTATTTCTAATCCCAATCTTTTTGCTGCAAAGACAACTCTTTCTCTTTGTCCTCTTTCATGGGGTCTGAACTGTCTTAGTATTAATGAATCATCACTTAGTATAAATTCACCGGTATCTTTTTTCCTTATAAATACCGTTAATTCCTTAGATTGCTGTCCTGCTACTGGAATTTTAATTTCACAAATTCCATTTTCAGAAATTCTAAATCTTATAGAACTTTTTAATGAAAAAACAAAATCATCTATGATCTTTTGTGCTTCATCAATTGTTATAGGCTCTGTAATAGCCAATAATGTCCCAAATAAAAATTCTTTGATAAAGTTTTCTGTTTCTTCTCCTGCTTTGCTGTCCTCTGGAGGATCACTCCACATAATTCTACAGGAACGAAAAATTGGGCTATAAATTATCTCACCAGTAGCAGTTTTTTCACTTAACTGGACATCAAAGGGAAGAGAAAATGTTTGTTTATCCTTTGTTGATTTTCTTCTGTCCCTATAAAAAGTAATTCTTACTGTACCAACTTTTGGAAGATTAACTTTTTTTGAAATTATATTCATGGGAGGAATTTTACCATAATTATAGACTGCATTGGAATATTTTCTAATTTGACTCTAATATAACAAATGCTACAGTGTAGTTTTTCTCGTGTGACAGAGTTATCCTGATTTTTTTATCCTCTACTCCATAGATTAAAACAATTGGTGCACCATTTTGATTATTTATTATCTCAATATTCTTTAATTTCAATCCCTCTGGCTTGTCTAAAGCTTTAATTACTGCTTCCTTCGCAGCAAAACGTCCTGCAAGATGGGGGATAGGATTGCTATGTCTTAAACAATAATTAATCTCTCTTTCAGTAAAAATTTTTCTTAAAAATTTTTCTCCGAATCTTTTATAAAGCTTTTTAATCCTGCTGTTTGATACTATGTCAACTCCTATACCTTCAATCACGAAATAAACCAACTTTTTGGTATAAATATTTTTTCAAAGGTATACAAAGCATATCTGTCTGTCATTCCAGCAATAAAATCACATACTGCTCTGTGAATTTCTTCTTTTGAAGGAATAAGGTTTCCAAATATTATAGAAGGATTTTCAATGTAATAGCTATATAAAGACTCAAGGATATATTTGGCTTTTCTAAATTCTTTTAGAACAACTTCATTTTCATAGACTTTTTCAAATAGAAAATCTCTTAACTTATAAAGGGTTTCTTCTATTAAAGGAGACATGGAAATTTTCTCATAATCTGCCTTTATGGTTGAAAAAATTACATCTCTAACCATTGTATTTATTCTTTTTGAATGTCTGTCTCCGAAAATTTTAATAAACTCTAAGGGAATGTCGCTATTTTTTATAATTCCTGCTCTTATAGCATCATCAAGATCATGATTGAGATAGGCTATAATATCTGCAACTCTTACAATCTGTCCTTCTAAGGTTTTTGGAGTATCACTTAATATACTTCCTTTACCCTTTGAATGATTTACAATTCCGTCTCTGACTTCGAAGGTAAGATTTAATCCTTCGCCATTCTTTTCAAGAAAATCAACAACTCTTAGGCTTTGCTCATAGTGTTCAAAACCTTCTGGATGAATTTCTCTTAAAATTGCCTCTCCAGCATGTCCGAAGGGAGTATGTCCTAAATCATGTCCAAGAGCTATAGCCTCTGTAAGATCTTCGTTTAATCTTAAAGCTCTTGCAATAGTTCTTGCAATCTGGGATACTTCAAGAACATGAGTTAGCCTTGTTCTATAATGGTCTCCCTGTGGTGAAAAAAATACCTGTGTTTTATGTTTGAGCCTTCTGAAAGCTTTACTGTGAATTATTCTGTCTCTATCTCTTTGAAAGGCTGTTCTTATATCATCTTCCTCTTCTTTTTTAAGTCTTCCCTTTGATTGACTACTTAAGGTAGCTCTTTCATGTAAAATTGATTTTTCAATTTTTTCATACTCCTCTCTTATAGTCATTATGATAAACCTCCTTGACAATATTTGCTAAGAGAGGAATTTCATTTTCCTGAATTGTTCTTGCATCAAAAATAACTTCATCCTCTTTTATTCTGGCTACAACAGCGGGTTCAGCCTGTCTTAATGCTCTTACAAATTCGTCAACTCCAAAGTCAGGTTTAATTGCTACAACAAAGGTTTTTACTCCAACTTCAGGCAAAGAACCTCCTCCTGGCATTGAAATGTCTTCTTTTATTGTTGCTTTCACATTAGATTTTCTTAACAATCTTACAATTTTTGACGCTCGCTTTTTAATATTTTCAGGTTTCTCAAGAATCATTTTAAGGGTAGGTATCTTTTTCATAGCTTCATCTTCATCTAAATAAAGTCTCAGAGTTGCCTCTAAGGCTGCAAGGGTCATTTTATCTACTCTTAATGCGCGCATAAGAGGATTTTGTGCGATTTTTTCAATATATTGAGCCTTTCCTAAGATAAAACCAGCTTGGGCAGAACCAAGAAGTTTATCACCACTAAAGGTAACTATATCAGCTCCTGCTTCTAAGACTTCCTGAACAGTAGGCTCATAAGTAATTCCATGCTTTTTTAAATCAATTAAGCATCCACTTCCAAGGTCAACCATTACAGGAATATTGTACTTTCTTCCAAGACTAACAAGTTCTTGAACAGTGACCTCTTTGGTAAAACCTATTATTCTGAAATTGGACTGGTGAACTTTAAGAAGTAATGCTGTATTTTCATTAATTGCATTTTCATAATCTCTTAAATGGGTTTTATTTGTTGTGCCTACTTCTTTAAGTATTGCCTGGGAATTACTCATTACATCGGGAATTCTAAATGAACCACCAATTTCCACAAGTTCTCCTCGTGAAACAATAACCTCTCTGTTTTTTGCAAGAGTGTTTAAACATAGAAAAACTGCTCCTGCATTGTTGTTAACTACAACTGCATGCTCTACGTTGATAAGTTTTTTTATAGCATCTATAATGTGAACATATCTTTTTCCTCTTTTTCCTTCCTCCAAATCATACTCCAAATTAGAATAGTGAGTAGATATTTCAATAACATGTTCCACCGCCTCTTTTGGAAGAATAGATCTGCCAAGATTTGTATGAATTACGACTCCTGTCGCATTTATAACCCTTTGAAGGGAATATTTCTTAAGCTTTTTAAGATTTAACTTTACTTCTCTAATTATTTGATTTTCATCAACATTAACAATCTTTCCCTCTTTGATCTGAGTTCTTAATTTTGAAAGACTTTCCCTTACTGCTTCTCTAATAAAAAATTGTGAATGTTCCTTTGAGAGATTCCTAATCTCATCCATCTTAAGAATTCTATCAACGGATGGAAGAGTTCGTAAAAGTTCTTTTGTGTCCAGATTTACTCACTCCTTTCAAGTTTATAAAATATGTCATTTATAAATCTTTTTACAACTTCAACTGCCTTGGGATGTCTCATTATTATCAATTCTGCACCACTCAATAAAAAGGAACAAGCTGTAACTGCCTCCCACATAACAGCTCTTTCATAAAGGCTTCCCCACTGTGGAGCTTCTTCTTCAGTTGCTTGTGTTTCTTTTGTTTTCCATACATAAAAACCAACATCTGCAATCATCGGGCAATTAAGCATGGTATCTCCCTGAATGAGTCCTGCTATTCTAATTCTTTCCATAACAGAATAGGTATATTCAAAGCCATATCCTAAGGCAGAACACATAGGATCTATTATAATTTTTTCCTTTGGAAAACCTATTTGAGTAATAAGAATGTTTAACTGCTTTGCAAGATTTACATCAAGTTCTGACATAGCTATAAGATTATGCCCACCAGCCAGTGCAGAGGCAGATATGGTTTTATAATTACTTTCCTGAGCTTTACCAATTATACAGTTGTACCCTCTTGCTACATCAGATACAACAGGAAGTACATCAGCATCCTTTTCAGAATGATTACTACCCAAAATAATTAATGGTAAATCTATTTCTGAAAGAATTCTCTTTATTTTTTGAGAAGCCTCCTGGGCAGTGGAGTCTTTGCTATCTGGATGAGTACTTGTGAGTCTTACTGCAATTGCCTCTGCCCCTAAGGATTCACAAAATTTTGCCCATCTAACAGGATCATTCCATACTGAAGAGTAAACCTTTGAAAGTTCTTGAGGATAATCTTCTGGAATATCATCCTGAATTTCAAAAGCAATTAAGGGTTTGTTTGGGAAATCTCCTTCAAAAAAATAAAAGGGTAAAGCAGATTCTCCTCCAAAGGAAACTTTTTTTTCTTTACCAAAAGTAATTTCTGGAACACCTCCTGTATAGGTTTCTTTGGGTATTTGAAAATTCATTTTTCACCTCTATATTTCAAGATATGAATGGGCATAGAGAATTTTACCGGTGATTACATTTATTGTTTTTATAACTTCAATAACTTCTGATGGATTTACAATTGCTGCTGAAAGTCCTTCATACATGAGAAGTGCTAAAAAATATCTGTTTAAAATTGGTCTTATTTCCTTAGGACATCCATTTGAAAGATTACTAAGCCCTACAATTGTCTTCATTGGAGGGTCATTTAGTTGTTGGAAAAGTTTTATAGACCTTAAAACTTCCCTTGCCTGATTTTGAGATGTTGATATTTGTAATACAAGGGGATCAAGATAAATATCTTCAAAGGATATTCCGTATTCAGATGCTTTCTCCATTAGTTGAACAGCTATTTCAACTCTTTCCTCCGCATCTCTTGGCAAACCACCTTTTCCAACAGTTAATGCAATTATAGGTGCGTTATATTTTGATGCGAGTTCAAACATTATGAATCTCTCAGGATCTAATGATGTAGAATTAATAAGTGGTTTACCCCATTCATTATTGTGAATTTTCAACCCTGCTTCCATAGCCTTTGGATTTGTTGTATCAAGAGAAATAGGAAGAGGCACAGTCTCTTGAATTGTTGTAACAATCCATTCCATTAATTCTTCTCCATTATCTTCAGCTGGTCCTATATTAGCCTCAATCATGTGAGCACCAGCTTTCCATTGCTCAATGGCTATCTGTTGAATTGGCTTTTTATCCCTCTTCAGGATAGCATCTCTAACCTTTTTTGATATAATACTTAATCTTTCACCGATAATCAGCATTCATTCCCCCAGCACATTAATTAAAGAATTTTAACATAAAGGTAGAATTTTACTTAAGTAAAATTAGAAAAAGTTGATTACTAAATGATTTATGAAGTAAAATTATAAATTATTCTTATGTAAAGGAGATTTTATGAAAATTAGAGGAAAAATTTGGAAATTTGGCGATAACATTGACACAGACGCCATTATCCCAGCTAGATATCTTAATACATCTGACCCAAAGGAACTTGCTAAACATGTTATGGAAGATGCTGATAAAGATTTTCCAACAAAAGTAAAGCCTGGAGATATTATAATTGCAGGAAAAAATTTTGGATGTGGCTCTTCAAGAGAACATGCACCACTGGCAATTAAATCTGCGGGGATACAGGCAGTTGTTGCAAAAAGTTTTGCAAGGATATTTTTCAGAAATGCCTTCAATATCGGGCTTCCAATTTTTGAGGTTAAAGACCTTACCGATGAAGCCGATGAAGGAGATGAAATAGAGATTGATATGGACTCTGGTCAAATTATGAATTTAACAAAAGGGAAAAAGTATGAAACAAAGCCTATTCCCTCTTTTATGCAGGATTTAATTAAAGCTGGTGGTTTAATTGAATGGACAAAAAAGAGATTAACAATGGAGGATATAAAATGAAAAAAAGAGTTTGTAAGACGAAAAAAGAAGTCTCCATATGTAAAAGTTACAAAATTGCTGTAATTCCTGGAGATGGAACAGGTCCTGAAGTCATAAGAGAAGGAGTAAAAGTTCTTGACGCAGTAAGCAAAAGGATGGGATTTAAACTTGACTATACATATTATGATTTTGGAGGGGAGAGATATTTACGGACAGGAGAGACTCTCCCTGACAGCGCGATAGAGGAACTTAAAAAATTTAATGCCATATATCTTGGTGCAATAGGACATCCAGATGTTAAACCCGGAATTCTCGAAAAAGGAATTCTTTTGAGACTCCGGTTTGAGCTTGATCAGTATGTAAACTTACGTCCTGTAAAACTCTATCCTGGTGTTGACTGTCCTCTTAAAGATAAAAAACCTGAAGACATAGATTTTGTTGTTGTAAGAGAAAACACAGAAGGTCTTTATACAGGCTCTGGTGGATTTCTCAAAAAAGGAACTGCCGATGAAGTGGCAATACAGGTATCAATAAATACTCGTAAAGGCGTTGAAAGATGTATAAGATATGCCTTTGAATATTGTAAAAAAAGAAATAAAAAGAAAAAGCTTACTCTATGTGGAAAAACAAATGTTTTAACCTTTGCCTTTGACCTCTGGGAAAGAACTTTCTATGAAGTTGCAAAGGAATATCCAGATATTACAACAGATTATGCCCATGTAGATGCGATTACAATGTGGTTTGTTAAAAATCCTGAGTGGTTTGATGTGATAGTCACTGACAATATGTTTGGTGATATTATTACTGATCTTGGTGCAATGATACAGGGTGGAATGGGAATTGCTGCAGGAGGAAATATAAATCCAGAAGGGGTTTCAATGTTTGAGCCAATTGGGGGTTCTGCACCAAAATATACAGGTAAAAATGTAATAAATCCCCTTGCTGCAATATGTGCTGGAGGAATGATGCTTGAGTATCTTGGAGAAGAAACTGCTTCTAAATTAATTGAAAGAGCTGTGATTGAAGTAACAAGCAAGCATCTTAAAAGTCTTGCAGCAGGAAAGATGGGATATTCCACAACTGAAGTTGGTGATTTAGTTGCAAAATATGTATCAGAGCTACCTTTGGAGGGATAAAATGCTTAAAAAGAAAGAAAAATACAATGTAGCAGTAGTTGGTGCAACAGGAGCAGTTGGAAATGAAATGATAGCAGTTCTTGAGGAAAGAGATTTTCCTGTTGACACATTAAGGCTTTTTGCCTCTGAAAGAAGTGAAGGAATAAAACTTCAATTTAAAGGAGAGGAAATCCCTGTAGAAACTTTGAAGGAAGATTCCTTTGAAGGTATAGACATTGCTCTTTTTTCAGCAGGTGCAGAACGGTCTAAGATATGGGCACCTATTGCTGCAAAAAGTGGCTGCGTTGTCATTGATAATTCCTCTCAATGGAGAATGGACCCCGAAGTTCCCCTTGTTGTTCCTGAAGTAAATCCCCATGACCTAAAATGGCATAAAGGTATAATTGCAAATCCAAACTGTTCCACTATTCAGATGGTTGTAGCATTAAAGCCAATTCATGATGTAGCAAAAATAAAAAGAGTTGTAGTAACCACTTTTCAGTCTGTTTCTGGAACAGGCAAAAAAGCAATGGACGAACTTCTTCAGCAAACAGTTGATTTACTTAATTTTAAAGAAATAAAAATTCAGGTTTATCCCCATCAGATTGCATTCAATGTTTTGCCTCACATAGATAAATTCCTTGAAAATGGTTATACAAAAGAAGAAATGAAGATGGTTAACGAAACAAAGAAAATAATGGGTGATCCTTCAATAAAGGTTACTGCTACAACAGTAAGAGTTCCTGTTTTTAGAGGACACAGTGAAAGTGTAAATATAGAAACAGAAAGAAAACTTACAGCTCAGGAAGTAAGAGAAATTTTAAGTAAAGCACCAGGAATTGTTGTAATAGATAATCCTGAAAAGAATGAATATCCTTTACCAATTTACGCCTCAGGAAAAGATGAAGTTTTTGTAGGAAGAATCCGTGAAGATGAATCAATTGAAAATGGAATAAATATGTGGGTAGTATCAGACAATCTCAGAAAAGGTGCAGCATTAAATGCTGTTCAGATTGCAGAAGAATTAATAAAAATGTGTTAATGAGGAGGAAGAAAATGTTAGGAGACAGAAAGGATTATATATTCACCTCAGAGTCAGTAACAGAGGGACATCCAGATAAAGTAGCTGATCAGATTTCAGATGCTATTTTGGATGCAATGATCGAAAAAGACCCTTATGCAAGAGTTGCCTGTGAAACTTTAGTAACCACAGGATTGGTAATGGTTGCTGGTGAGATTACAACAGAATGTTATGTTGATATCCCTTCAGTAATAAGGGAAACGGTGAAAGAAATAGGCTATACAAGGGCAAAATACGGCTTTGATTATGAAACCTGCGCAGTTATCACATCAATCCATGAACAATCACCTGATATTGCGATGGGTGTAGATCCAGGAGGTGCTGGAGATCAAGGGCTTATGTTTGGTTTTGCCTGCAATGAAACAGAAGAACTTATGCCAATGCCAATAATGCTTGCTCATAAGCTTGCAATGAAACTTGCGGAAGTAAGGAAAAAGGATATTCTTACATATCTAAGGCCTGATGGAAAAACTCAGGTTACTATTGAATACAGAGATGGTAAGCCCTATCAAGTACGAAGTGTTGTTGTATCTGCTCAGCATGCTCCAGATATTACTCTCAGAGAATTAAGAGAAGATATCGTTGAAAAGGTTATAAAGCCTGTTGTACCGAAAGCACTTCTTGATGAAGAAAATGTTCAATATTTTATTAATCCAACAGGAAGATTTGTCATCGGTGGTCCAATGGGTGATACAGGACTTACAGGAAGAAAAATTATTGTTGATACCTATGGTGGAGTAGCTCGTCATGGTGGAGGATGTTTCTCAGGTAAAGATGCTACAAAAGTAGACCGTTCTGGTTCCTATATGGCAAGGTATATTGCTAAAAATCTTGTTGCAGGAGGACTTTGTGATAGAGTAGAAATTCAGATTGCCTATGTAATAGGTGTTCCAGAACCTGTCTCAGTCTATGTTAATAGTTTTGGTACAGGCAAGATTGAAGATAGAAAAATGGAAGATATAATAAAAAAAGTTTTCGATTTAACACCAAAAGGTATTATTGAAAAACTTAAACTTCGTAGACCAATTTTTAAGAAAACAGCTGCCTATGGGCACTTTGGAAGACTTGATCCAGATTTTACCTGGGAGCAAACAGATATGGCAGAGACACTTAGAAAGGAGGCAGAACTGTGTTAAAGTATGACATAAAGGACATCAAACTCGCTAATAAGGGTAAGCTTCGAATTGAATGGGCTGAGATGGATATGCCTGTTTTAAGAATCATAAGGGAGAGATTTAAAAAAGAAAAACCACTTAAAGGAGTAAGGCTTGGTGCCTGTCTTCACGTAACAACAGAAACAGCAAACTTGATGATTACCCTAAAAGAAGGAGGAGCTGAGGTAGCACTTTGTGCATCAAATCCCTTAAGCACACAAGATGATGTAGCAGCTGCATTAGTTAAATTTTATAAAATTCCTGTTTTTGCAATTAAAGGCGAAGATAAGGATACTTACTATAAACATATTTATCAAGTTTTAGAAATAAAACCTCATATTACAATGGATGATGGTGCTGATTTAATATCAACACTTCATAAAGAAAAAAAAGAACTTCTAAAAGATGTTTTAGGCGGCACTGAAGAGACAACAACAGGTGTGATTCGTCTACGATCAATGGCAGATGATGGAGCCCTTCAGTATCCTATTATTGCAGTTAATGATGCTTATACAAAGCATCTTTTTGATAATAGATACGGAACTGGACAAAGCACAATAGATGGTATACTTAGAGCAACAAATAGGCTTTTAGCTGGAAGCGTTTTTGTAGTTTGTGGATATGGATGGTGTGGAAGAGGTGTAGCAATGAGAGCAAGAGGAATGGGTGCAAGAGTCATTGTTACTGAAGTAGACCCACTTAAAGCCCTTGAAGCAGTTATGGATGGCTTTGATGTAATGCCAATAGAAGAGGCTGCCCAGATAGGAGATATCTTTGTTACCGTAACTGGAAATATAAATGTGATTTCTGGTAAAACCTTTTCTAAAATGAAAGACGGAAGCATAATAGCAAATACAGGACATTTTGATGTGGAAATAGACATTAAAAGTTTAGAAAAATTGTCAAAATCAAAGAGAATAATAAGGGATTTCGTAGAGGAGTATACTTTAAAAAATGGAAGAAGGATTTATCTTTTAGCCCAAGGACGACTTGTTAATCTTAGTGCTGCAGAGGGTCATCCAGCAGCAGTTATGGATATGAGCTTTGCCAATCAGGCTCTTTCAGCTGAGTATATATTTAATAATGCAAAAAAACTTGAAAGAAAAGTATATTCTGTCCCAGAAGAAATTGATAGAGAAATTGCCCGCCTTAAACTTGAAGCAATGGGCATAAAAATTGATACTCTAACAAAAGAACAATATAAGTACCTTCACAGCTGGCAAATTGGAACATAAAAAGATCCCCCAGCTCATAAAGCTGGGGAATTCACCTTATTCTTCCATCTCTTCTAAATTAAGAAATGGTGGAATGTCCGTAATGGCATTTACAATTAAATCCGCTAATCCAGAGTAATTTATTTTGTATTTATGAAAAAGTTCATATATTTTCATTATGTCTCTTAAAGATCCTTTACAATTAGAACAAGTTGCAACAACAACTTTGGGTATATCCTGATTAAGGACATCGCTGAAGGTATCAAGAATTTGTTTAGTCTTTAATCTTAAAGAGACCTTGTTTCTGAATACAGGAAAATTAAGAGACCTTATAATAGCAAAACCACTTCCACCACCACAACAGTAATTATAAGTTCCGTTAGGCTTCATTTCTCTAAATGTTCCGGGAGATATTGCCTTTATAATTTTTCTTTGAGGAGATACAATTCCCATTAATCTAACGATATTGCATGAATCATGGAATGTTATAGGGAAATTATTTCTCATAGGGTCTAATTTAACAACTCCACTTCTTACTATTTCCCACATTAATGGTAAACAGCTCTCTCTCTGAATATTCCATAAGGGAGAGCTCGCAGGAAGAATTCTATCAAAAATTACAGAATAAACCTTATGAGAATGTCCACATTCACCTATTACAAGCTTTTTAACTCCCAATTCATGGGCAATCTGTAAATGCCTTAACCCCACTCTTGCTAATTCAACATCATCATACCATGCACCATAGTTAACTCCATCATATCCAAGTGTTTCACTGCTTAATGTATAATTTATTCCAGCAGCATCAAAAAGAATCGCAAAGGCTGCAATATGGTCAGGCCATGAAAGATATTCTCCTCCATTGTGCAAAAGCATTATATCTGCACCCTTTTTATCTACAGGAATAGTTATTTTTTTCCCTGTCTTTTCATGAATATCCTCTTCTATGAATTTAATCACATCTATAAAAGTATGCGGTTTCATTCCTGTTGTTGAACCTGTTTGTAAATGAAGCCTTGTACCTTTTTTATAAACTTCTACAGGAGCCATCCCTAATTCCTGACTGAATAGTTTTCTTAATTCCCTTGCTATTAATCCATTGTCTATTCCAACAGGGCAATACAAGGCACATCTTCTACATAGTGTACAACGATAGGCAAGCTCTAAAAGCCTTCTAATTAGACTGTATGTTACTTCAATATCTGCTCCAACAAAGGATTTAAGTACTTTTCCGCTGATAGTGAAATATCTTTTATAAATTCTTCGAAGAACTTCTGAGCGAAAATTAGGTCTATAGATTTCCTTTTTACCACTACCTACATAAATATGACATGCTTCTGCACAGGTATTACATTTTACGCAATGTTTTAACGAGAGAAAAAAAGGTTTATAGAAAGTCCAGTTAGATTCAGGATTAAGAAGTTTCTGTATACCATTGAGAAATTTTTTAATAATTTCTTCTTTTTCTTCCTCAGAGGGATTTATAAAAGGGAAACCTGAAAAACCATCAAGGGATAAATCATATTTATCAAACCAATCATCGGGAGCTTTATAACTGTCATTTTCTTCATCTAAATAGGGTGACAGTGAGATAAGTTCATCATTATTAATTTCAAAAATTGGTTGATTGGTTTCTTTAGCAAAATCTTTTAATTTTTCCATTTTATGCCTCCTCAAACTTTATCATGAAGATTTGTATTTTGAGCATTTTCAAGCCAGCTTTTATCAGACAGGATGTGTGGACCTGTCCATCTAACCCTGTAATTAAGCTGTTCAGAAATTTTTTTCTCCTCTTTTGAACCCTTAATCTGATACATATCATCCCATAAAATTTTGTGAAAGGTCATATACTTTACAGGACCGTGGAAAAATTTAGAAAAGGGAATGTATATCAAAAATAATTTAAAAATTAGAAAATGTAAAATTATCACTAAAGATAGTTCATCAACTGGAATATTACCTTTCAAGAGCCCCTCTAAATAAGTTATGGATTCATTAATCCCGCCTTTATTCATTATCGCAAATAAGCCTGATGCAAAAAGGATTAATAGGAATAAGAGATTTAAATAATCAATTGGAGATGTATATATCTTTAAATCGTGAATTGTACCTCTTTTCACAATTAATCCCAAAACTCCAAGACTTCCTAAAATATATGATAAATAAGCTAATACGGAAAGTTTTGAAGTTATCTCTAAATTGAATATAGAATTTATAATTAGAATTCCCATCCAAAGAAAGAGCAACCAAATGCCCCAGTGTAAAGCCATTGACCAAATCCATATACCATAGGGATTGAACTTTTTAACTTTGTGCAAATATAAAATCTCTTTAAAGGGCTCTATATATTCACCTAATGTGTATCTTTCAGGTCTCTTTTCAAGCCAATTTAATTCTTCCATATAAGACCCGCCATACTTCCTTTTTTCTTCTGATTCATGAGGTAATGGATAAATCTCCCACCGAACATTAAGAGGCATTTTTGAAATTTTATAAAATTTAATCGCGATACCTAAAATCAAGATAATCGGGGATAAAATCCCTAATATCATCAATAAGCTTTCCATATTTCCTCCTCATTAAAATTTATTTATAAGTCTATTATTTTATTTAATAGTAAAATAAAAATTTTTCAAAAATCAAGATTTAATGAAAAAGTTTATAAATTAAAAAATTGTGGTTTTTTAAGATAGAATTCTAAAAACAGAGTCATAAAGGAGACTCCAGTCTTATAACAGACCGGAGTCTCCCAAAAATCATTTTAGTAATGCTTCTATGTTCTGTTGTGTTCCGAAGGGATCTTTGAACTCCTGTTCTGGTTTAAAGTTAAGTTTCTTTTCTCCACGATTATTAAGATACTTTTTAAGTTCTAAATCAATATTTACAGGAACTTCCACATTAGCCTTTGCAAGCATTGTTCTTAAAATAGATTCTGATTTTGATGCATAGGCAACAGCATCGCCGAGAATTCTTGTTGCTTCAGTTGGATTGTGAAACCCAACTGAATTCTCTGCTCCAATGAAAATTACTCTGTAAAGGGCTTCAAGATAAAGATCCTTTGCTTTGTTATAAAGAGCCTGGTCAAACTGTTTTCCGCTTTCTTGAGATTTGTGTGCTAATTCAAACAACTTAGCAGTAACTGCTGTTTGATAACCTGCTCTAAGATACATGCTAATGGTTCTATCCTGAATTGCTATTACCTGTTGTTTTAACCACTCAGGAGTTTGGCTATGGCATTGTAAACAGGCTTTCATATCGTATTTAAGTGGACTCATTATTCTGTGTTCAGAGACTTTAAAGCCACCCATTCTCTTAAAGGGCATATGGCAATCTGAACAGGCTACTCCCGCATTCCAATGGACCGAGTTGTTTGAGAAAAATTCAAATTCAGGATGTCTTATAAAAGCAAGTTTAAATCCAGTTACTGCTTGTTTCCATTCTGCATAAGAAGGGTCGCTTTTTAGAACTTTTATTATATTTTCAACACTAATTCCGCCGAGTTTACTGCCCTGCCATGGAAAGAAAAGTCCTGTTGGCTTCATATCTTTGTCTCTTGGTACAACATAGGTAACATGACATTGAGCACATACAATACTACGCATCTGCTGATGAGTAATATTTTTTGTATCAACTCCCATTGTCTGCAAAGCCTTAACAAGAGTGAATCCTCTTCTTATATTCAAAGAAGCGTCCTTTGGATTATGGCAGTCGATACAGGAATCTCCAAGTTTTCTATGTTTTTCTGGTATCCATTTCCAAGCTTCATCTATAGGAGTATTATAATAGGCAGGTCCGTATTTAGCCTCAAGATCGGGTGCATAGGTTGATTTACAGGTAAGACAAACTCCTCCAGGTTTTGTTCTTGAAGGATCAATTTCTTGTACATCTATAACTCTGTAAAAGTGAGACCTTGGCTCATTATATTCAATACCAAATCCGAAACCATTGTATAGTACACCTAAAAAAGGATACTGGGAAAGCTTGTCATAGACAATTTTGTCGGTATCCCAGCCCCTTTTATATTTGCTTTTGCCTGCTAGAGTTGGTTCCTGTGATTGTTTATACATTTCATAATGAATTGGATAAACCTTTCCCCATACTTCCGGATCTACTTCATTTTCAGCAATAGGAGTTACCCTAAATTCTTGTGCTTTCTCAGACTGACATCCCATAATTAGTAGAACACAGACAAAACATAAAATTAAAGATAAACTAAATCCTTTCATAAAAAACCTCCATTAAATTGTTTCTCTTAAACCTGTTTGTCTATGAGATGTTCTTTTATGGCAGTCCCAGCATTTTCTGTCAGCTATTGTAATTCTTGAAACCATGCCTTCATGGCATCTGATACAGTTTTGCTGAATTGTTTTTTTAGCATGGGCTGAAGTTTTTATTGGGTCGGAAACTCTTCCAGTATGAAATGCAATGAAATCTTTGCTACCATCAACTGCTTTCCAGAAATAAAAGTTAACCTTTGAATCATTAGGAAGATGACAATCCACACATTTTAAAGAATTATGAACCCCTCCTTTCATTAAGGTTATATACTGTTCTTTCATAACATGACAACTGGCACAAAATTCTGGCGTATTTGTCTTGGCAAGAATTCTCGGGGAAAAAGCTATGGTAACCACGAGTAAAATTAAAACTATTGCAAGAATAATTAAATTTTTTTTCATAACTCACCCCCTTTATAAAGAACTTAGTTTTGTTAAATTTTACCATCAATTTTAAATAAATACAATACTCCAAAAATATGATTTAAATCATATTTTTTAATAATTAGACATGGTAAGATTAAAGTATAAAAAATACTTTTAGGAGGTTTAACTATGTTTTGTAGACAGTGTGAACAAACAGCAAATCAAATAGGATGCACAAAATTAGGCGTATGCGGAAAACAACCAGATACAGCCTATCTTCAGGATCTATTGACTTATGCACTTCAGGGACTTGCAACTTATGCAAAGGAGGCGTTCAAAGGATACTCTTCTGCTCTGTCTAAGGATGATATCAGCAAAATTAACAGATTTACTGTGGAAGCACTCTTTGCCACTTTAACAAATGTTAATTTTGACTCAGAAGTCATTAAAAACTTTATTTATGAAGCAGTAAAACTGAGAGAAGATCTTAAGCAAAAGGGAATTAAAGCTCAGGAAACAGAAGTTTGTAGATTTCATCCAGCTGATAACTTACAGGAACTTGTAAAACAGGGTGAAGAAGCAAACAGAAAGCTTTTCCATAGCTACAAAGACGAGGACATTCAATCCCTTAAGGAAACAACCCTTTACTCTCTAAGAGGAATCGCTGCCTACACTGACCATGCTGCAATACTTGGGAAGGAAGATGACAGTGTATACTCCTTCATATATGAAGCACTTGATGCAATGCAAAGGGATGGTGACCTTAATTTCTGGCTTAACATGGTTCTTAAATCTGGGGAGACAAATTTAAAAGCAATGGAGCTACTTGATTCTGCAAATACGGGTAGATATGGGCATCCTGTTCCAACTGTGGTTCCTCTTGGATATAAAAAGGGTAAGGCAATAGTTGTGTCAGGACATGACCTTAGAGACCTTGAAATTCTTTTACAGCAAACAGAAGGAAAGGGAATTTACATTTATACCCATGGAGAGATGCTTCCCTGTCATGGATATCCTGAACTAAAAAAATATAAGCACTTTTATGGACATTATGGTACAGCATGGCAGAATCAGCAAAGGGAGTTTTCTCAATTTCCTGGTGCAATATTAATGACAACGAATTGTATTATTAAGCCTCAGGAAAGTTACAGGGACAGAATTTTTACAACAGGAGTTGTTGGCTGGCCCGGTGTCAAACACATAAAGGACAAAGACTTTACACTGGTAATTCAAAAGGCTCTTGAATTACCGGGTTTTCAGGAAGACAGAGAAGGCAAAACAGTAATGGTAGGTTTTGCAAGGAATACAGTTTTATCAGTGTCAGACAAGGTTATAGAACTTGTTAAATCAGGGAAAATTCGCCATTTTTTCCTTGTTGGAGGATGTGATGGTGCAAAGCCCGGAAGATCATACTACACTGAATTTGTAGAAAAAGCACCAAAAGATACAGTGATTTTAACTCTTGCCTGTGGAAAATTTCGCTTTTTTGATAAAGAGCTTGGCTCTATTGAAGGAATTCCAAGACTCCTTGATGTAGGGCAGTGTAATGATGCCTATTCGGCAATTCAGATTGCTTTAGCACTTTCAAAGGCTTTCAATGTAAGTGTAAACGAGCTTCCTCTGTCATTGATTCTTTCATGGTTTGAGCAAAAAGCTGTCGCTATTCTTACTACTTTGCTTTATCTCGGCATTAAAAACATCCGTCTTGGACCAAGTCTTCCAGCCTTTGTAAGTCCTAATGTTTTAAAGGTTTTGGTTGAAAATTTTGAAATTAAACCAATAAAAACTGTCGATGAAGATTTAAAAGAAATACTCGGATAAAGAAATCAGCCTGCTACAGGGAAAATTTTATTCCTTGAAGCAGGCATTTTTTTCAAGAATCGGAAGCCATTGAGATTTAAAAATTTGAAACTCTCCCTTTTTAATAGCCTCTCTCATTTTTCTAAAAAACTGACAATAAAAATAGAGGTTATGGATTGTATTTAACCTCATTGAAAGTATTTCTCTACACATATATAGATGTCTCAGATAGGCTCTTGAATAGTTTTTACAGGTATAGCAATCACAGGCAGGATCTAAAGGTAATGGGTCTTCTTTAAATTCAGTTCTTTTTATGCTAATTCTTCCTTGAGAAGTAAAAAGTGTTCCATTTCTGGCATTTCTCGTAGGCATTACACAATCAAACATATCAATACCCCATTCAACAGCATATAAAACATCCATAAGATCACCTACGCCCATTAAATATCTTGGTTTATCTTCTGGCATGACTGGTGCCATGTTTTTTATTATTTGATACATTTCTTCCTTAGGTTCTCCAACACTCAATCCACCTAAGGCATATCCATCAAATCCGATTTTTAAAAGTTCTTTTAGTGCTTTATTTCTTAACTCAATGTAAAATCCGCCCTGAACAATGCCAAAAATAGCCTGAGAGGTTTTATTTTTTTCAAAATGCTCCTTACATCTCTTTGCCCATTCTGTTGTTAGTTGAAGGGATTTTTCTACATACTCTTTTTCTGATGGATAGGGAATACATTCATCAAGAACCATCATTATATCTGAACCTAAAGCTTGCTGGATTTCAATAGATTTTTCAGGAGTCAAAAAATGCAAACTGCCATCAAGATGAGAACGAAATTCTACTCCTTCTGTATTAATCTTTCTTAAAGAGGACAGACTGTAAATCTGAAAACCTCCACTGTCAGTTAAAATTGGTAGTTTCCAGTTTATAAATTTATGAATTCCACCAAGTTTTTTAATGATTTCATGCCCAGGTCTTAAATAAAGATGATAGGTATTTGAAAGAATTATTTCATAACCTATCATTGAAAGCTCTTCAGGAGTCATCGCTTTTACTGTTCCATTTGTACCAACAGGCATAAAACATGGAGTATGGACAACTCCTCTCTCGCTTTCTATTATACCTGCCCTTGCATAGCCATCTTTTTTTAAAATTTTAAATTGCATTTAATATTTTAGCAGTTTCATTTATTAGAGAACAAAGAATTGTCGATAGAAAATTAATGTCTTGAGCAATTCTGTCATTCCCTCGCTTGAGTCAAGGCAATGTCTGAGTCTCTTTTCCCATCATCCTGAGCCTTTCCTCTGTAATCCTTAGCATTAGCGAAGTGAAGAATCTCATCCTTTTCAATGAGATTCCTCGGGGGATTGACCACCTCGGAATAACAAAAAAGGAGGAGACTTCTGCTTCGCCTCAGAGCCTGCCCTGAACGAAGTGAAGGGGTAACAGAAAAGAGTATCATCTGTATTTGCAAAAGAAAACTTTTTATCAAACAGCAATTTAAAAAAATAAAGCAGAATTCATCCAATTAAATTTTCAATGTGCAAATTTTGCAAAGCAGTCTCACCAATTTTATCTTTGGTCAACTCATTTAAATAGGGCAGTATACCTAAAAAGGGTATATCTAATAACTCATTGAGAATATCGGGATTGGTTTTTTCTGAAATATCATTTTTGACTGTAGTTGAATAATTTATAATAAATCCTTTTATAGGAATTTTTTTGCTTTTTAAAGCCTCAACTGTAAGCAATGTATGGTTTATTGTGCCAAGAGTTGGACGAGTAACAATAATGACCTCTAATTCCATATCTTTTATCAAATTTCTTACAAAATATACCTTTTTAGCTTTCTTTTTTTGCTCTTTAAGTATTGGCACCATTAATCCACCCACACCTTCAACTATTAGATAGTCATATTTTTTCTTAAGATTTTCAAAGGCTTTGAATATTCTTTCAAGGTCAATCTCCATATCTTCAAGTCTTGATGCAACAAGAGGACTAACTGGGTTTTCAAATTTTACAGGAGTAACAATCTCAAGAGAATCATTCATTTCAGCCATATCTCTTAAAAACATTCCATCAGAGGGAAGTAAAACCCCGTCTTTATTTAAACATCCTGTCTCAATTGGTTTCATTGCTCCAACTTTTAATCCCTTCTTGATAAAAGTTCTCAAGATTGCAGCGCTTACAATGGTTTTACCAACCCCTGTATCGGTTCCTGTGATAAAATATCCAGATTTCATAGTAATTCCTCCTTATTAGAGAATATTATCGTTATATGGTATAATGTTGTATAGATTAAAGGCAAGTAAAAGGAGGAAAACTGTGTTAAGATTCGAAGAATTACAGATGAGATTAATGGATGCAGCAAAGAATTATCTCGATGTATATGAAATGTCTACATTGGTTGAACAGTATTCATTAAATAAAGAGAGTAGATTATCAATGACATTACCTGAACTTAAGCCACCCTATCCACTTTCAGCTACAATAACATTCTCTTACGATGCGGAGCAGACAAGTTTCTCACTTACTTTTGATGACGAAGAAGTTGATGAGGAAGAGGATTTTACAGATATAGTTGAGATAGATGTAACAATCCATCTTCCCTTTTTGGAAGGATATAATAATGTTTCAGATCTTTTTGAAGAAATAGTCAATGATAATCCAGATCTTGATCCTGTTTTAATAAAAAAGGAATTTTTTAGAAAAGATATGATGAATGGAGAAGAATACGAGATTATTTACTCATACATAATTGGTGGGGAAGAATTAAAGGATCCGGAATTTTATGAAGAATTGTTTTTTGACTTAAGCAATATCTTAAGAGGTATTTATGAGAAGACAAGATTTTTTATAGAGATGTCATGGTATAGGGAGCAAGAAGATGATAATTTTTAATCAAATAGAAACAGTTCTTTTAGATATGGATGGTACAATTTTGGACAAATACTACGATGATTACTTCTGGGAGATATTAGTTCCTAAAAAATATGCAGAAAAAAATGCTATATCCTTCGAAGAAGCTCAGAAAATTTTGTTCTCAATGTATAAAGCAGAAGAGGGAACATTAAACTGGACTGACATTGATTTCTGGTCAAAAATGACAGGAATTGATATTTTTAGCTTAAAAAAAGAAGTAGACCACCTTATAAATCCTCATCCTGATGCAGAGGAATTTTTACAGGCGATAAATTCTAATGGGCATAGAGTATATCTTGTAACAAATGCTCACAATAAAGTAATGGAACTTAAACTTAATAAAACAGGCTTTTATAAATATTTCCACTCCTGTATAACATCTTTTGATATAGGATATCCCAAGGAAAACATAAAATTCTGGGAAAACTTAAAAAGAAATCTTAATATAAATCCTGAAAAAACCATGTTTATTGACGATACAGAAACAATTCTTCATACAGCGAAGCTCGCGGGAATAAAGTTTCCTATTTTAAGGGCTATATCAAGTTCAAAGTCAGCTCCCAGAACTTCAAATCATTTCATTACGATTAAAAATTTTAAAGAAATCTTAAGAAGTTAAGAAAACTATATTAATCCCAATTCTTTTTTAAGCCATAATTTAATTTTTTCGTTAATTGGGCATATCCCGTATTTAATTTTGCTTTTATTTTCCTCTACAGCTTCATTGATTAATTCTTGGGGTATTTCGTCTATTTTTGCTATTGTCTCACCGAAATAATTGGTTTTATGCATCATTAAGAAAAGTTCTGGTTTTTTGCCAGAAGTTTCTATATAGAAAACATACCCCTTGACAGGTTCCTTACAAACTATTGTTGAACCTTCCTGAACTACTATTGGTTCCATAACCTTTGTTGGGTCATAATCCCAGAGAATATTTTGAATATAATAGGTCTCTTTTTTAATATCTTCAAATGTTAAAAGCTCTTCCCATATCATTTTTAATCACCCCTTGTTAAGATTTTTTTCTTCTTTCTGGAACATTTTTATAAGGAATTTTACCTTCATTAAATTCCTTTGAAACATAAAGTCCGCAATAGCATCTTCCATATTCTTTAATATCTTCTTCACTATAAACACAAGGACATATTATATCTTTGTCCTTTTCTTTATCTCCGCTGGCAAGTCTACAGGGACATGAACGATATCCATATCTTTCTTCATTTCGAAGAAGTCCTTTAATTAGGTCTAAAACAAATTCTTTATCTTTGTTAAGTTCAATCCCTTTTGATTGGGCATATTTTTTTAATATTTCATAAAGCTTTTCTGGATCCATGTTTAGATTTCAAGAACTTTCTTGATATTTTCCTCATCAAAGCCTACAACCGCTTTTTCTACAACCAAGGTTGGAAAGGTCTCCTGAGGATTTATCTTTTTTAGTTCTTTAAGGGCTACCCACTGTTCACCGCCATCTAAAAGGTCAACCTCTATGATTTCACAATCAACGTTATTATTTTTCAGAAATTCTTTAACTTTTTTGCATGCAGGGCATGTGCTTAAAGAATACATTTTTACTTTTCTAAGCATTCCCGCTCCTTTGATTTTTATTAAAAGTATTATTTAAAGTCATTTGAATATCTTCAAGCATTTCAAAATTAGCATTCCTAACTTTTTCTATAGGCAATCCTAACATATTTGCAAATTCCTCAAAGGGTATTTTTGAGACATAACATAATTCGGCAATTAAAATTTTTAAAGCATCATCTTCAATTAGAGATTTAAGATTTTTATCAGATACTTCTACCTTATCTACAGCATCTTGAAAGCTCATCCCCTGTTTAATATTTACCAAAATCTCCCGCATTGCCTTTTCATAAACTGCGCTTTCCTCTTCAGAATATTCTCTGTAAACAAAATCAAAATCTTTCATTTTTTTCTCCCATTATTTTTTCATTAACATATAAAATATACTTTGTTATTAAATTTTCCATAACAGATTTCATTTCATCATCTTTGATTTTTTTCACAATTTCGGAAATCCAAAGTTTTTGTTCCTGAGATATTTGTAAATTCTGTTTTTTTTCATCACCTCGGTTATTTTTATAAATTTTGCCAAATTTAAAGGTAATTTCTTTAACTCCATATTGAGATAGCCTCTTAATAAACTCCTCCTGTATCAGTTTTAGTTCATTTAACCAAGCATGTGAGTTAACAATAACTAAAAGTTTACCCTCTTTTAATTCTTTAGGATAGGTATGTTCACTTAAAGGTGGATTAAAAATCTCAAACCATTTGTTTTTTATTAACTTTAAAACTACTGCATCCTCAATCCCTAAATTATTAAATAAAGAGGGCAATAAAAATCCGATTCTTTCCATGAATTCACATAAAATTATACAGCCTTCTTAACTAATCCAGAACGAAGGCATCTTGTGCAAACATGTACTCTTTTAGGCCCTGTTTCTGTTAAAATTTTCATTCTCTGAAGATTTGGGAAGAAATATCTTTTAGTTTTGTTGTTTGCATGACTAACATTATTTCCTATTGTCTTTTTTTTACCACAAACATAACAAGCTGCCATTTTTCCTCCTTCAATTTGCATATACTTATTTATTTATGATAACATTTTATTGATTTGGAGACAAGGAGGGAAAGGTTTAATTTATGTCAGATAAGGGTATAAGAAGTATAGAATTAGCAAAAGAATTAGGTGTAAAAACTTCTGATATTGTCAAATATGTAGAAAAGATAAGAAATACCCAATTTAAAAAAGGCACAACAAACATCAAAATAGAACCAGAAGAAATTGAAAAAATAAGGGAACATTTTAAAGGACAAGAAGAGAATATCAAAGAGTCACCAAAAATTGAAAAAGAGGAGGAAATTAAAGAGCAAAAGGTTGTAGAAACCAAAATAGAAGAAAAAAAAGAAGAAATTAAAGAGTCACCAAAAATTGAAAAACCAAAAATTTCCCAAAAAATTCAATTGATTGAAGAGGAGCTCAAAGTAGAGGAAGAAGAAATTACTCTGCCTGGAAGGTTTAGAAGGGAAATCTCCTTTGAAAAAATAGAAAAAATAAAACCAAAACCTGTTTTAACAAAGGTTCCTCCCAAAAAGATTGAGCCTAAAAAATGGCTTGATTTAAAGGAACAAAAAAAACAGAAGGATAAAAACAAAAGAGAAGAACAAGTTACAGCTCCAATTACAGCTCCAAGGAAGAAGTCAATAAAAATTCAAGAAGGGACAACTGTTAAAGAATTTGCTGAGCTTATAGGACAGAAAGTAGCAGATGTTATAAAAAAATTTATGGAACTTGGCTATATGCCAACTATAAATCAACCTGTTGACCCAGATGCGGCAATTCTTGTGGCTGAAAGTTTTGGAATTAAAGTTGAACTTGCTCAGGCACAGGAGATTGACGTAATAGAGGAAGAGATTGAGGATGCTCCTGAAAATCTGCTTCCGAGGCCTCCTATTGTCACTGTAATGGGGCATGTTGACCACGGAAAGACTTCTTTACTTGATGCAATAAGAAAGACCAAAGTTATAGAGCAAGAAGCAGGTGGCATTACTCAACATATAGGTGCCTATAAGGTGACCTTACAGGGAAAGGATATAACTTTTCTTGATACTCCAGGACATGAAGCTTTTACAGCCTTAAGAGCCAGAGGAGCTAAGGTAACTGATATAGTTGTATTAGTTGTTGCAGCCGATGATGGAGTAATGCCTCAGACAGTAGAAGCAATAAACCATGCTAAAGCAGCAGGAGTTCCGATTATTGTTGCTGTTAATAAAATTGATAAACCAGAGGCAAACCCCCAAAGAGTTAGAACACAATTAAGTGAGTACGGAATTATTCCAGAAGAATGGGGTGGACAAAATATATTTGTTGATATATCCGCAAAAAAAAGAATTGGTATAGAAAATCTCCTTGAGATGATTCTCCTTCAGGCTGAGATAATGGAACTTAAGGCAAATCCTAATAAGCCTGCCAGAGGAACTATTATTGAGTCACGCCTTGATAAAGGTCGTGGTCCTGTTGCCACGGTAATTATTCAAAATGGAACATTAAAAGTTGGTGATGCCTTTGTTGCTGGAACTACCTATGGCAAGGTAAGAGCCTTAAATGATGATACAGGTAAAAGAATAACCGAGGCTTCTCCATCGACGCCTGTTGAAGTTGTGGGTTTTGAGGAAGTTCCTCAAGCAGGGGATAGCTTTATTGTTGTTGAAGATGAAAAAATAGCAAGACAGATAGCAAACTTAAGAGCACAAAAGAAAAGATTAGCTGAAATGCAGAGAGCTCAAAAAATAACATTACAGGATCTCTATGAAAAGATTAAAGAGGGAGAAGTTAAAGAACTTAACCTCATTATAAAAGGCGATGTTCAGGGTTCCATAGAAGCTTTAAAGAAAGCAGTAGAGGATATTGTCCACCCAGAAGTTAAAGTAAAGGTAATTCATGCTGCAGTAGGTGGAATTACAGAAAGTGATGTCAATTTAGCAGCAACTGCTAATGCAATTATAATTGGATTTAATGTAAGGCCAGAACCAAAAGCTCAAGAGCTTGCAGAACATCTTGGTGTTGATATCAAGCTTTACAGCATTATCTATGAAGTCATTGATGATGTTAAGAAGGCATTAATTGGAATGTTACAACCTGAAATAAAAGAAAAAATACTTGGTAGAGCAGAAGTAAGAGCTGTATTTAAAATCTCAAAGATTGGAACTGTTGCAGGTTGTTATGTTTTAAATGGAGTTATTTCCCGTGCAAGTGATGGTATAAGGGTTATAAGGGACAATATAGTTGTTTATGAAGGGAAAATAGGTTCTTTAAAGAGATTTAAAGAAGATGTCAGAGAAGTTCAAGCAGGATATGAGTGTGGAATAGCAATTGAGAATTTCAATGATATAAAAGAAGGAGATATATTAGAAAATTACATATTAGAAAAAATTCAAGTAAAGGGTTTTTAAATGCATCCCTATAAAAGGTCTCAAAGATTGAGTGTTCTATTGAAGGAAGAAGTTGCAGATATTGTTTTACACAAAATTAAAAATCCTCGCTTAGGTTTTATTACTGTTACTGATGTAGAACTCTCAGATGATTTAAGATTTGCAAAAATTTTTGTTACAGTACTTAAAGAAGAAGACAGAGAGATATCTTTACAGATTTTAAATGAAGCAAAGGGTTTTGTGAGAAGCGAGATTGCCAAGCGCTTAAGGATAAAAATAATACCTAACTTTGAGTTTTTTTATGATGAGTCTATTGAAAGAGGATTCAGGATAGATAAGCTTCTTGAAGATATAAAAAAAACATCGGAGGGAATTTGAATCCTCCAGAGCCCCTTGTTAAGATTTTAAGGGAAGAAAATAATTTTCTTATTTTAACTCATTCAACTCCTGATGGTGATGCCTTTGGTTCTTCTTTGGCATTGAAATTTTTGTTAGATCAGCTTGGTAAAAATTCCCAAGTATATACAGAAATTCCTGTACCTTCCCAATATAAATTCCTTTCAGGTATTGAAAGTATTAAAGATTTAAAAGAGTTAAACACGGAAGGATTTAATGTGCTGATTCTTGTTGACTGCAATAATCTTAAAAGAGTAAGCTATGATAAAACTATCATTAATAACCTTCAATCTTTTAAAGGAAAAATATTAATAATAGACCATCATATAGAGGATAAATCTTCTACCGATAATTCATCGCAGGAGTCAATAAAATGGATAGATTCTGAAAAGGCTGCCACTGGAATTTTGATATACTATCTTATAAAGGCATTGGAAGGAAAAATAACGAAAGAAATAGCTACAAATCTTTATACTGCAATTATAGTAGATACTGGTAATTTTCAGTTTGATAACACCACAGATGAAGTTTTATCTATAGCTACAGAACTTGTAAGAGCTGGGGCAAAACCCTCATATATTTATCAACAAAGCTTTGAATCTTGGAGCGAAAAAAGATTTAAACTTTTCATCGTAATGCTTAATAAATTAGAGATTTTATCTTCTTTAGCGATTTCATTTATTTCTAAGAATGATTTTCAAGCTACAGGAACCACAGAGTCAGATACAGAAAGATTTGTGGAATTCTTGAGAATTCTAAAAAATGTCAATATTTCAGCTCTTTTCAGAGAAATAGAGCCGGGTTTTATAAAAGTAAGTCTAAGGTCAAAGGGTGAAATAGATGTAAGTGTTATTGCAAGATATTTTGGTGGCGGTGGACATAAAAATGCAGCAGGATATCGCATAAATGATACCTTTGAAAATGCCAGAAACAGACTCTTAGAGAGACTTACTTACTATAAATTGCTATGAAATAAAAATGGGGAAAATCATAGCAATTGCAAGTCAAAAGGGTGGAGTAGGTAAGACAACTACTGCCATAAATCTTTCATCATGCTTAGCCTTAGAAGGCAAAAGAGTTCTTGTAATTGATTCAGACCCTCAAGCAAGTCTGACCTTCGGTTTAGGGATGCGAAAAAATGGAAGTTCTATAAAGGGTCTCTACGAAGTATTTATCAAGAAAGCCTCTCTAAAGGAAGCTATGTACAATGTGATAAATAATTTATATCTTGTTCCAGCAAAAATAGACCTCTTTATGGCAGAACTTGAATTCTTCGATACAGAAGAAAGAGAGAGAATGTTAAAAGTTGTATTAGATGACTATAGAGAAGAATTTGATTATATTTTTATAGATTGCCCTCCTTCCTTTTCTATTCTTACTCTTTGCTGTCTTGTAGCTTCTGATTCTGTAATTATTCCAGTTCAATGTGAACAATTAGCCCTTGAAGCATTAAGAATTTTTATAAAACTTTTATGGAGAATAAAGGCTAATTTTAATGAGAACCTTGAACTTGAAGGTATCCTTCTTACAATGTTCAGTAGACACTTAACTTTAAGTAGAACTATCGCAGAGGATGTTAAAAAAGTTTTTCGTTCGAAAACTTTTAATACAGTTATACCAAGAAATATCGCATTATCAGAGGCAACTATGAATGGTAAGCCTGCAATTATTTATGCACCTCAAGCAACAGGTAGCATAGCTTATATGGAGCTTGCAAGAGAAATTTTATGTAAGTACGAATACTAAAAATATAATACTAAATTGTTTTCTCATAAATCCTTAAGGTTTTATATCTACGGGCATTTAATATTTGGGTTAGATTGATTGTTTCATAGTTATCTTCAAGAATCCATGAAAATTCAACTTTTTTAAATTTGTATTTTTTTGAACCTATGAATGCCTGTTTAAGCATGATTGATTCTACTCCTTTGTGCCTAAATTCTTTTTTTACACCAAAAAGAAGTAATCTTATTGACTGAATTTTTCTTTTATAATATAGAGCTTTTAAAATTGAAAGGGGTGTAAGTTTTCCCTTAATTTTTCTTAAGACTTCGTTGAAATCAGGGATAGCACCAAAAAAACCTACAGGATTGCCATTTTTCTCGGCAACTACAACTAATTCAGGTAATGCTATCTGTTTTAGTTTTTCTGCCATGTAATCGATTTCTTCTTTTGTAATTGGTATAAATCCCCAGTTTTGAGCCCATGCTTCATTATATACATCCATAAAGGCGTAAAGTTCCTGTTTTAAGTTTTTTAATTTTATCGCTCTTGCCATTATACCTTGTTTTTCAGCAAATTGGGCAATTCTTTCAATTTTTTTTGGAAGAATTTCTGGAATATCTGCTAAAAAGCAGTAAAGATCTTTTACTTTTTTTAAGCCGAAGGATTCAGCAAGGTCATTGTAATAGGGTGGGTTGTAAGGAATCATTATCATTGAAGGAGTATCAAATCCGTCATAAAGAAAACCACATTCTTCATTGGTTGAAAGATTCATTGGTCCACGCATTAATTTAAGATTATTTTCTTTGAGAAATTCTTCTGTTTTCAAAAATAAAGCATTGGCAACATTTTGGTCGTTTACGCATTCGAAGAGTCCAAAAAAACCTGCATTGTCCTTGTGATAATCAATGTGAGCATAGTTTACTACAGCAGCAATTCTTCCGAGAGGTTTTTCATCTTTGTAGGCAACAAAAAATTTAGCTTTCGCTCTTTTAAAAAAGGGATTTTTTTCTGACAGATGCATCATCATGTCTTTGATTAAAGGAGGAGCATAAAAATTGTCATTTTTGTAAAGGAAGAGAGGGAAACAGACAAAATCTTTTAATGCTTTTTTATCTATAACTTCTCTGATTTCTATATCCATGTCTATGTTAATATAAATTCCTTTTACCTTAAAATAAGTCTATCTTATGTTTAAGTAAGCAAAAAGCCGAAATTAAATTACTCCTAAAGCTTTACCAACCTTTTTAAAGGCTTCAAGAACTTTGTCAAGATGTTCATCTGTATGGGTTGCCATGTAACTTGTTCTTATTAATGCTTTTCCAGGTGGCACAGCTGGTGATACAGCTACATTGGCAAATATTCCCTCTTCCTGAAGCATCATTACAAATTTAAAGGCAAGCTCGTCTTCTCCTACAATCACAGGAATTATTGGTGTCTCTGCAACTCCTATATCAAAGCCTAATTCTTTAAAACCTTTTAACATCTTATTTGTGTTTTTCCAGAGTCTTTCCCTTCTTTCTGGCTCGCTCACAATAATATCAATTGCAGCAGATACTGCAGCAATTGATGCAGGTGGCGGGCTTGCACTGAATATGAAAGCTCTTCCAAAATGTTTAATATAATTTATAACATCTTTATCGCCAGCTATAAATCCTCCAATTGACGCGAGAGATTTACTGTATGTCCCCATTATAAGGTCAACTTCTTTTTCTAATCCAAAATGTTCTGCTGTACCTCGACCTGTTTCACCGAGTACTCCTATTCCATGGGCATCGTCAACCATGAGTCGGGCACCATATTTTTTACAAATTTGATAAACTTCAGGAAGCTTCACAATATCTCCTTCCATACTGAAAACACCGTCTACAACAACAAGTTTTGGCTTTTCTTCACATTCTTTAATAACCCTTTCAAGATCTTCTATATCATTGTGTTTATATCTTTTGACCTCTCCGAAGGACAGTCTACATCCATCAACAATACTTGCGTGATCCATTTTATCAATGATTACAACATCGTCTTTTCCAACTAATGAAGCTATGACACCAAGATTTACCTGAAAGCCTGTACTAAAAACTAATGCAGACTCCTTTCTCATAAACCATGCAAGCTTTTCTTCTAGTTCTACATGAATATCAAGAGTACCATTTAAAAAACGTGACCCTGCACATCCTGTACCGTATTTTTTTATAGCATTGATGGCTGCTTCTTTTACCTTTGGATGGTTTGTAAGTCCAAGATAGTTATTTGATCCTATCATTATCATTTTTCTACCATTCATTATTACTTCTGGTCCCTGTGCAGATTCAATAACTCTGAAATATGGATACATTCCTATTTTTTGTAATTCATAGGCTATTGTAAATTTAAAACATTTCTGGAAGATGTCTTTTTTTAAATCCAGTGATTCATTTTGTACCACTTTGCTGTCCATTCCATCCCTTCCTTTAAGTTAATTTTTGTTTTATAGCCAAGCAAATGCTCAGCTTTTTTAGTGGAACAAACCCAGCATGGCTGGGCAAGCTCTTTAAGTTTATCGCTATTTATTATACTTTTTTTATCAAATTTTTGAAATACTTTGATTAAAAAGCTCCCGATTTCTTGAGGAATTTTAATTTTTAATGGTTTTTTACCGAGTGCCTCTGATATAGCAGATACTATTTGATGTGTACTGTAGGGGATGCTATCGGCAATAAAAAAAATTTCTCCAATAGCTTTATCACTTTGTGAAGCTAAAATAATTCCCTCAATAAGATCATCAACATAAATCATAGAATATAATCCATCAGTAAGATAAAAAACCAATCCAGCTTTAATCATTTTAAAAAATGCAAGAAAATCAATATCTTTAGGTCCATATACAGCAGGTGGTCTGATTATTGTAATGGGTATGTGATTTTTATAATACAATATAGCCTGTTCACCAAGAAGTTTACTTTTTCCATATTCAGAAACAGGAGAGGGTTCGGTGTCTTCGGTAACAGGTATTCCATTTTTACAGGGTCCTGCAGCTGCGAGACTGCTTACATGGATAAATCTTTTTAGTTGCGTACATCTTTCAACCACAATTTCTATAAGATTTTTGGTCCCGATATAGTTTGACTGAAAAAACTCTTCTGGATGGCTTGCTTTGGTTATACCAGATAGATTAAATATATAATCAAATTCCCAATTAATTTTATCAAGAGAATTTTTATCTGAACAGTCTGCCTGAATAATTTTTACATCAAGTCCCTGTAAAAATCTCAGCTTAGCGGGATTCCTTACAATACAGTAAACTTCATAATTTTTCTTTAAAAGAGCTTCAGCAAGATGACTACCTATAAAACCTGTTGCACCTGTAAGAAGGACCTTCAACTGATTCTCCTTACCTTCAGGGTGAGTCCTTTAACATCCTCAACTACAACTTCTTCATCTTTTTTTATTTCTTCATCGGATACTGCCTGCCAGAGTTCTCCATGAACCATTACCATACCCTTGTGGCTGTCAATATCAGTCTTTGCAATTCCTCTTAATCCAATGAGTTCTTCAATGCCTGTAACAGGTTTTCTTTTATGGGCTTTATATGCGAGTCTTAATAAAAATCCAAAAAATAGGGCTGTTATAGCAGTAACAGGAATTATTACTGAAAGGGAAAGTTTAAAAAGAGGATTGGCAGTATCAAAAAGCATAAGAGAGCCTAAGAGAACACATACCACACCTCCAAGAGTGAGAAGTCCGTAGGAGGCAAATTTGAGTTCAAGAATAAACAGAATAATTCCAAGAAGGATAAGTCCTGCTGCTGCATAATTTAATGGTAGAGTTTGTAGACTATAAAAAGCAAGTATGAGAGATATAGCACCTATGACTCCCGGGAATATTGCTCCTGGGTTGCTTAGCTCAAAAATGATTCCATAAATACCAATCATGAGTAATATGTAAGCTATGTTTGGATTACTGAGAAAATTAAGCAGTCTTTCTCTAAAGTTCATCTTTATTTCGTTAACTTTAGCATCCTTTGTATTTATAATTTTTTCTCCTAAAACTGTTTTAACTTTCTTACCATGAATGGCTTTTATTAGTGCATTCAAATCATCGGCAATCAGGTCAATTACACCTTTTTGTAAGGCTTCTTTTTCAGTAGATGAAATGCTTTTTCTTACAGCCTGTTCCGCCCATTCAACATTTCTACCCCTCTGTTCAGCAATTGATTTAATGTAGGCAACAGCATCGTTAGTTATTTTTTCAGCAATTGTTTTATCCATCTTTTCCCCTATAGCAACAGGATGGGCTGCGCCAATATTTGTTCCAGGAGCCATAGCAGCAACATGGGCTGAAAGTGTTATAAAAGCACCAGCACTGGCAGCACGAGCTCCCTTTGGAGATACATACACAACCACCGGTATGTTAGAATTAAGTATTTCCTTGACAATATCTCGCATAGAGGTGTCAAGTCCACCAGGAGTGTCAAGTTGAATAATTAACGCCTCTGCTTTTAATTCATGAGCTTTTTTAATTCCTTTAATAACATATTCTGAATGAGGTGGATTTATAACTCCATCTACTGTGAGAACAATTACTTCTTTTGCCCAGACAGTGCATGAAAAAAACAAGCTGAATAAAATTATTATTAAAAATTTTTTTACATCCATGAAAAATTATACCCTATTTTGTCATTTTATTGAAATGTATTTATGAATTTGAAGATTTAGTCTTACTGATAAGCCATCTTTGATAATCCATTGGGCAAGCTCTGTTGCATTAAGCATTCCAAAGGCTGGAGAAAATAAAATTTCTTTTGTTTTTAATTTATAGATCTTTAAAAATTCTTTTGCCCATTCATAATCAAATTTGTCTGTAAGAACAAACTTAATCTCATCAAACTCTTTAAGATATGTAAGATTATCTAAATAATTTTTGTCACACATACCACTTCCTGGGGTTTTAATGTCCATAATAATTTTTACCTTCCGATTTACTTTCTCAATAGAAACTGAACCATTGGTTTCAAGTAAAACATAGTAGTTTTTAACAAGTTCATCTATTAATGGATAAACATCTTCTTGAAGGAGAGGTTCTCCTCCAGTAATCTCGACAAATTTGAATGGAAGATCATGAATTATCTGTAATATTTCATCTTTAGATAGCTCTGTTCCGTTGTCGTATGCATATTTAGTATCACAATATGTACATCTTAGATTACATCCAGTAAACCTAATGAATACCATCGGTACTCCAACAAGAGAGCTTTCTCCTTGAATACTTGGGAAAATTTCACAGATTTTCATATCTTTAAATTGGCATTTATTATTTTGTAACCTTGAGGGCTTGCTTTAAGCCAAACCTTTGCAGTAAATCTCTCACCTGGTAAAAATCCATAGGAAAGCTCTCGCCAGATAACAATTGTTGTATCACCTTCCTGTTTTACATTTGCAATAGGATGTTTTGAAATGCTGAGCAAAGCTTTTACAGATTCTGATTCCTTTGATTTTAAAATAGTAGGGTCATTTTTTATTTTATATCTTTCATCAACATAAACTTTCTTTGAAAGGAGGTCAACAAAACCCGTTATATACTCATCAGAGAATTTTGCCACGAACCACCATCTTAAAAAGTCATTTGGCAGAGGATATACTCTGTACTGTTGGGCTTCAATCTTTTGTTTGAGAAAGTCTCTTGCCTCTGTTTTACAATATACTTTAACGCCTATATAAAAAATAATAAAGACAATAGATAAAACGTACAGGAATCTTACTTGTTTTTTAAATTTTAATGAAAACAAAACTGCTAAAAGAAGGGGAATCAAAACATAGGGGTCTATTATGAATGTAATAGACAAAGCATAGGAGGTGGAATCAAAGGGTGATAAGATTTTTGTTCCATATTGATTGGTAAGATCAAAGAAAATATGAACTCCATAGGCTATGAAAGCTATTGAATAAGTTTTCAAAAAGCCGATTTTTCTCCTGAACATTATAGCAGGGATAAGAGGTAACAAAAATAAAGCCAAAACTCCATGAGTTATACCTCTATGATAGGTCAAAAAAAGTTCTTTACTATGAATTCTTAATATATAATCAATATCAGGCAAAAGCGAAAAAATTAAAGCAGTTATTAGTATTGTTTTATTTTTAGAAATTGTTTTGCCTAATACAAAACCTGTTAAACTGTGCGTAACAGGGTCCATTAAAAATTATAACATTAATGGTTGAAATTACATAATATTTCTTGCTATTATTATATTTAGCCGAAGTGGTGGAACTGGTAGACACGCACGTTTGAGGGGCGTGTGGGGAAACCCGTGCGGGTTCGAGTCCCGCCTTCGGCATTTTAATCTATTATTACAATTGTCATTTTCTTTCAATAAACTGCTAACTAACTTGTCACCCTGAACCAAACGTAAGTGAGGTAATCCTTGAAATTGCCGATAGAAAGTCATGTTTTGGACTATTTTGTCATCCCTTCGCTGACCCTTCGCTTAAGCTCAGGGCTTCGGCTCAGAACAGCGCTTCGGGGCGTTTAGTTTCTCAGAATGACGGGATGGGCTCAAGACATCTCTTTCCTATCGGCAATTTCAGGTAATCCTGCCTACTTAATTTTGTTTGTTGTGATTATGTTAAAATTAATAGTTTAAAAATTATTTTGGAGGTGTACCTATGAAAAAGGTATTAGTTGCCTATTATTCAAGGTCAGGTAATACAGAGAAAATGGCAAAGATGATAGCAGATGAACTCTCCCAAAAAAATATCTCTGTAGATTTGAAGAGAGTTGAAGAAATAGAAATTGATAGCCTTCCAAATTACGATGGTTACATAATTGGTTCTCCAAATTACTTTGGCACAATGGCAGCAGAGGTAAAAAAATTCATAGATGAAAGTGTAAAGTATTACAGGAAAATAGAAGGCAAACTGGTTGCTGCCTTTACCTCAACAGGTATGATAGGAGGTGGTGGTGAAACGGTTTGCCTTGATATTCTTAAAGCATTTTTAATTCATGGTTGCCTATGCCTTGGTTTTACAAGGCTTGGCCATTACGGACCTGTATCTATCGGCAAACCTGATGAGAGAGTATCAAAGGAGATAAAAGAAATGGTAAACAAATACGCCGAAATTTTGAATATTTTAAGATAGTCAGTTGTGATGAATTAAGTTTTCATTTTTGAAAAGATATTCTATCTTTTTTAATATTTCTTGAGAAGAAATACTCCTAAGGCATTCAATCGTTGAGCATTCTCTAATTTTGCATCTTCTTATATTTTTAAAAAATATACCAAAGTAATCGTTACTATTTTTGCATTCTAATTCTCTATTAGGAGAAATCTTTATTAAATTTTCTGAAGGATTAGTGATTTTAGGGTCTTCAGGTCCATATATAACCATAGTTTTTGTACCTGTGGCACGAGCTATATGTAATGCTCCAGTATCACAACCTACCACTAAGTCAGCAATTTTAAAAATTGCTACTAACTCTTCTAATGTTGTTCTCCCTCTTAAGTCTATGTGTGAGAAAATATCAGGATTGTCTTTTTTTTGTCCAGTTAAAATAATATATAATTTGTTTTTGAAATATTCCATTATTGCCTTAGATAATTCATTGAAGTAAGGCCATTTTCTTGAAAGAGAAAAAGTATCTGCATGAATGACAATTTTTTTTAATTCTTTTGGGAGCATGCTCTCAATTTTTCTTATATTTTCATTTAACGGATAAAGCTTGGGGACAATTTTATCGTCTTTAATTCTTATATTTAGTGGAGTTAAAAGATTCAAAAATAATCTTTCCATACTCTTAAATTGTTCATCACAAACAACAATATCAGTAAGTTGATTGTTAAATTTTTCTGACATATTAAATCCTATTCTTTTTTTAACTTTGAGATAGGAAAAAAACTTTAATCTGTAAAGTTTGCTTTCGGCAGCAAAGATAACGCAATCGTATTTTCTAAAATCTTTTATAAACTTTAAAAGGGAAAATTTATTTTTATAAACATATACTTTATCAACGTAAGGAATGCATCTAAAAATTCCAACTATATTTTCCTTGACAAGGTATGAAATTTCAACATCATGGATTTGTAATTTCAGATTTTCTGCTAAGGGAAGACTCATTATTACATCACCAAGTCTTAGTAAGTTAACTATTAGTATTTTCATGTTCTTTTAATAATATAAAAACAGATATAATAAAAACAATTGCTGGTTCATGTTTTAATGTAGTCTCAAAAATACCATTTGTAAGCAAAAATAAAAGCATAGAAACAGCGAATTTATTTTCTAAGAATTGTTTCAGGAAATAGTAAATAAAAGTTAAAAAACTTAATAATCCGATAATTCCTGCTCTCGACAAAAATGCTATAAATAAGTTATCTGGATCTTCATAACAAATTTTACTACTTCCACCAAAGATTGGATTAATAAGAAAGCAGTTTAGATTTTTCTCCCAGTTTTTAAATCGTTCCATGGTGCTAAAAGTGTCAAGTATTCGTGAAGATAATTCATTATAGAAAGTCCCACCAATTAAAATTATCAAGGAAAGGATAAAAAATGAGATAAGGAAAAACCATCTTTTACTTGGGTTAATAAGAATTAAATATAAAATACCAGCAAAAATACCTACATAGGCACCTCTTGAACCATTTAAAATTAGAGCTATCAAAAGAAGCATAATTATTATTAGATAAAAGCTAAACCATCCCTTATGTTTATGTACTAAATCCCGAGACTTCAAATAAATAATGAATAAAATAAATAGTGTGTATATGCCTAAGTAAGTACCTGTTGCATTTGGAGCTCCTACTGATTTAATTTCTAATCGAGGATTGCCCCATGAAATTTTCCATACAAATATCCCCCATATCAAACCAAGAACAAGGCTAAATAGGAAAAATTTTTTAATCATAGCTACCTGATTATTAGATTTAAAGTCATTTATTAATATTAGATAGAGAGAAGAAAACATAAAGATACTCCAAAACCATTTAAAAGCTAATTGAGGTTCATTGGAGAAATATAAAGGAAGAGTATTCCCTAGAAGAAGAATTAGAAGTCCTGTGGAGAATTTATCAATATATATCTTTTGTTTATTTAGGATTTTATCAATAACGAATAAAAGAATTAATAATACAAAGGTAATTTGTTTTAAAGTTTCAGAAAGAGGGAGAGACAAAAGGAATATAGCAATAATATAATTTTCAAGATTATTTATGGAATATTTTTTGATAGACATTCTCTATTTTTTCAAGCATTTTATCAAAAGAATAATTATCTTTGACGAGTCTTTGTGCATTTTCTCCTAAGAACGAACGAAGTTGGTTATCTTTATAAAGACTAATTACAGCCTCGGCAATTTGCTCTTTATTTTTAGGTTCTATTAAAAGCCCGGAAAATTTATCAATCAATATCTCTTTGATGCTGCCTGTATCAGTGGCAATAACTGTTTTCTTCATAGCCATTGCTTGAATAACAGCCTGTGGAACTCCTTCATTAGCATAAGAAGGATGAACAATCACATCCAAAGAGGCTAATATTTCTGGGATGTCTTCTCTATAGCCCGTCATGATAACCCATTTTTCTATATTTAATTGTTTGATGTTATTCTTTATATTTTCTCTCTGGGGACCGTCTCCTACTATATAAAACTTTATATTTGAAATATGATTTAATATTAGAGGAACAGCTTCTAATAAATATATGACCCTTCCAGCTTCTTAGAACTCCTATTGTACCAACTTTAAATTCTTTACTTTTGAATATTGGATTGACTTTTTCAGGATTAAATCTTTTTAAATCCACTCCTGTAGGTATGGAAAAAATTTTGTTGTGATTGAATTTGTTGTGATTTATCATATTTTTTCTAATTTCCTCGCCAGTGGTTATAATAGCATCAGGTAAAGTATCATAAATCAATCTATTCAAAAAGTTATTTTTTATAGGCGTTGATAAATGCCTTGTTCTAATGATTTTAGGTTTGTTATAGGCTAATTTGGCTGCAATTGTAGAAACCCAACTATCTTTTGAACTATGAGTATTAACTATATTGACATTTTATTTTTCTATTAAGGATTTAATCTTCCAAAATGAAGAGGGGTTATATTTTAAAAAGGACACAGGAAAAGTTTTAAAACCCTCTTGAATGGCTTTCTTTAGAATTACACTATTTTTTTCAGCCGCAATTAAAATTCTATAACCTCTATCCCTTAATCCTAATGCTTCTTGTATGATCTGAATTTCCTGTCCACCCCAACCTAATGACGATTCTGTATGTAAAATTGTTTTCATTAATCCTGCAATTTAATCTCAAGATTCAAACAGAACCGAAGAAATTATTTCTATTAATTCTTCAGATTATATATCAAAAAGGTATTTACTTATTTTATTTACTTTGCGACTATCCTGTCTACAGGACGACATTCCTTAAAAATAAGCTCTTCGAAAGAGAATTGTTTTCTCATAATTGACAAAAAAAGCAACTATCCTTTTAACCTATTTTTCAATGTTTTTAACAGGATAATTTATCAAGAAATGCTAAAAATTTATTTATTTCCCTTTTATATAACTTTAAAAGCCTTAATACTCTATCAGCAATAATCTTAAATTTTTCTTTGTCAATATCAATATCATAGGCATGTCTAAAAAAATGCCTGAAAGCCCTTAATTCATTCAGACATTTAAAACTTTCCTGGGAAAGAACAGCAGGTCTAATATCTTTGATTTCAAGTGTCATTCTTTCCAGTAGTGACTTATGCCAGTAATCTTCTTCAATGTTATTTTCAAATGTTCTTGCAATGTTTTTAAATATATGTTCAAATCCTGTATATATTTGATTTACATAAAATGCTGATTCAACTAACTTTGAATATTCTTGAGAATCTTGATATTCATTATATGAATTTACAAATCTTTTAAAAAGCCGACTAATTTTTTTTAAATCTCTATTTATTTCACTTTTTAATATTGCTATCTTTTCTACCATATATCAGTATACCTCTGGATTTAACCTTATCAATAAAAGGAAGATCATTCAAAACTCTGATGTCTACTTCTCTTTTAAAATATCTATTTATTTCTGAATAGAGTTTTAATAAAGACTCAAATCCAATATCTGGTTCAATAGCAAGGTCTATATCTGAGTTCCTATTAAAGCTCAAATCCGAAATAGAACCATAAAGATGAACTTTATCTATGCGGTATTTTCCCCATATTTGACTTAGATTTCTAAGTTTAACAATAATTTCTTTCTGCTCTTTTTGTTTTAATGCTCGAATATTTTCTTCTTTTTTCAATAAATAAGCTCTGATTTTGTCTATATTTAAAGTTTTTTTCAACATTAAACTTATTATATCATATATTGACGGGTGAAAGGACCGAAGAAATTATTTCTACTACTTCTTCAGGTTTTATGTCAAAAAGGCATTTACTTATTTTACTTCCTTTGCAACCATCTTGTCCACAGGGAATGCATTCCCAGTTTCTTTGAATTACTATGTTTTTGCCAAATCTCTGAATACCACTTCTTTCCGAATAAGGAATCTCAGATGAATCACTATCCCAAGGGCCCCAATGAAATGCTCCGCTTGGACCAAAGAGGGCAAAAACAGGTTTTCCAAGTGCAGATGCAATGTGCATTGGTGCAGTGTCTACACCAAAAAAAAGGTCTGATATTGAAGAAACTGCAATAAGTTGCCTTAAGGTGAGTCTACCAGAGAGATTAATTAGTTGTTCTGAAGGTTTTAAAAAAGACAGTATAGAGTCAATTTTTTTCATTTCTTTTTCCGTTGGAGCGGAAGTTAGAACCACTATGAAGCCTTTCTCTATAAACCATTTAATGACCTCTGCTATGTATTCATCCTTCCAGCATTTAAAAAGCCATCGGGAAGTAGGATGAATGTGAACAATTTGTTTATGAGGAATCAATTTTTTTGCCCATTCTTTTTCTTCTTCTAAAACATTAAGCAAAACTTTTCTGCTTTTAACTTTAATCCCTGCTTTTTCTAAAATTTCAAGATTTTGTAATACTGTATGTTTTTTACCATCTATTTCAAATAAATGGGTGTAAAAATATTTTTTACCAGCAAAACCCTTAGATTTGACCCCAATTCTTACTTTCGCTCCTGAAAACACTGAGATGAGCGCAGCTCTGTCTCCTCCAGTAAGGTCAATAGTTGTATCAAATTCTTTTTTTCGTATTTGTTTTAAAAAGTTTAATTCTTCTGTATATTTTTTAAATACTCCATAATTTTTCAATCTTCTGTCAAATGTTATGATTTCATCAATGAAGGGATTTTTCTCAAGAACTGCCTCTGTCCCTTTATTAACAAGAACAGCAACAAAGCTTTCTTTAAAATTTTCCTTTAAAGCAGTAAAAACTGGTGTTGTTAAAAGCACATCTCCAATATGACGAAGTTTTATTACGAGGATTTTTTTAAACATTTTATGACCTCGAGAATCTTTTTTGCCTGTTCTTCAATTGGAAATTTCTCCGCCTTTCTTCTTGCAAAAAAACTCATACTTGTTAAGTTTTTTAATGCAAGATTTATTTTATTGGCGAGTTCCTGCGGATTTAATAAATCCTTTAAAACATATCCTTCAGAACCATCCTCTATTAATTCAGCCACACCGTTGTTTTTCGTTGTAATTACAGGTATGCCTGATGCCATTGCTTCCAAAGTGGCATTACTGAAAGGGTCATAAAGTGTTGGAAGAACAAATAAATCAGAAATAGCATAAAATTTTTCAATTTCTCTCTGAGGTCCCAAAAATAAAATCTTCCTATAAATTCCTGATTTTTTTGCCATATTGAGATATTCTTTCGGATTTCCTTTGCCTATTATTAAAAGTTTTACATTTTCATTTACATATGGCAAAGCTTTAATCAAGGTTTCAAGCCCCTTTCTTTTAAATCCAGAGCCTAAGAAAAGCAGAATTTTTTCGCCTTCTGAAAGTTTCATATCTTTTTTGAATTGGGCGAATTTTTTCCTATTTTCTGAAGAAAATCTGCTAAGGTCAACTCCATTGTAAACTACTATGATTTTTTCTGGAGAAATTTTGTAATTCTCGATTATTTCATTTTTAACCATCTCTGAATTTGCGATTATGAGAGGAGTTTTCTCAAAAATCTCCTTTTCAAGCCTTAGATAATATATATGAAGAGGATTTATTTTAAAGGAGATTTTCTTGTAAAAGGGCTCTGTCTGTTTTCTTATCTCAAGCCATTTTCGATGACAGCCTTCTCCTGCTCTGTAAATATGCTGAGAATTTGTTCTTTCAAAGCTTACTACACAGTCGTACTCCTTTAAGTTTATTTTTAAATTACGGTTAAAACTCCAGGCTTTAAGGAATGAACCGAAAGGTAGAATTTTTACTTTGTGAAAATTTATCCTTTTATCCTTAAGCCACTTATTTGAGAAAATATGGATTTCGTGATTTTCTTTTTTTAAAAAATCAATAAGACTGGCGAGATACTTCTCAGCACCGCCATGATAGGAAAAATTTCTCTTTATGAATGCAATTTTCATTAAAACCTTATTTTTGAATATATTTTGCTAAGAAGGGAAGAGCTATATATAATCAATTTCTTTTTTAACCATCCGGAGCCTTTGTCTTTTACTGCTATCCTTTTAATTCTGAAAGGATCATTTATATTAACTCCTCTTTGAGTTGTATATAAAGCCTTAAAACCAATTTTTTTAACTATTTGAATAGTTTCCTCTGTATAGACACCCTTTGGCCAGGAAAAATGGAGAGATTCTTTATGAAGATTTCTTTTTATTAATTCTTTACAAGTTCTTAGGTCTTTTTCTATTAAATAGTTTTGATTTATGAAATCTGGAATTTTGTGGCTATGACCGTGACTTTGAATGTCAAAAACTCCTTCTTCTTGCATTTCTTTTAGTTCATTCCATGTGCACATTACTTCATGTTTTCTCTCTGAAAAAGCAATTCTCCAGATTTCTCTATGAGGAACTGGCTTGAAAGTATCTCTTTTTACTTCAAAATCTGCTATAAAATCTGTTGCCACGAAAAGCACTGCATTCATTTTATATTTCCTTAAAATTGGATAGGCATAAAGAAAATTATCAACAAAACCATCATCAAAGGTAAGGAGAACACATTTTTTTCTGTTTTGATAAGGATTTGTTATAAGATATAAAAACTCATCTGCTGTAAGAGTTTTCCATCCCTTTGTTTTTAGTCCTCTTAGTTGTTCCTCAAATATTTGTGGTGTAACATTTAAATCACTCTCACAGGGCATTACATGATGATACATTAAAACAGGAATACTGTTGAAAATCATTATCCGATAAAAAATCTTTAAAATTTATTTTCAAATCTACAATAAACTATCATTTACATACCTTCTTTCCTTAAATTCTTCCTTTTTCCCATCATTCCAATTGCTTACAGGACGGAGATATCCTACAACTCGTGAGTAAACTTCACATTCAGAACTACATTGAGGGCATTGATTATGTTCTCCTTCAATGTATCCACATTCTATACAAATACTGAATGTTGGAGTAATACTTATATATGGAAGTCTATAATTTTCAAATACTTTTTTTATAAAGGTTTTCAATTTAGCAGATTCGGGTTTTTCTCCTAAAAATAGATGTTGCACTGTGCCTCCAGTATATTTACTTTGAATTTCATCCTGATGATTTAGTATATATTGAATTGATTCTGTAAATCCAACAGGTAGCCATGTGGAATTTGTATAGTAGGGATTTTCTTTGCCCTGTGTAAATATATCAGGATATTTTTGTTTGTCAATCTTGGCAAGTCTATAACTTGTTCCCTCCGCAGGAGTTGCTTCAAGATTATAGAGATTACCAGTTTCTTCTTGATAGTGAATTAGTCTGTTACGCATAAAATCAAGTACTTGAAGAGCAAAGGATTTTCCTTCCTGAGTCCATATGCCCTTTGTATTTAACCATTTTGCATTAGCAATTGCTTCATTCATTCCAATTATTCCGATTGTTGAAAAGTGATTGCTCCAGTAAAATCCTGTTTTTTCCTTAACTGAACTTAGATAATGTTTTGAGTAAGGATATAGCCCAGAATCTGTAAATCTTTCAAGCACTTTTCGTTTAATTTCAAGAGAAGTTTTTGCAATATCCATGGCTCTTTCTAAACGAGAAAGAAAATCTTCATAACAGCTACTTAAATATCCAATTCTTGGCAGATTAATCGTAACAACACCAATGCTTCCTGTGAGAGGATTTGAACCAAAAAGTCCTCCACCACGATGTTTAAGTTCACGGGTTTCAAGTCTGAGTCTACAGCACATTGACCTTGCATCCTCTGGTTTTAAATCAGAGTTTACATAGTTTGCAAAATAAGGAATTCCGTATTTTGCAGTAGCAGACATGATTAGGTCTATAACAGGGCTATCCCAATCAAAATCTTTTGTTATATTGATTGTTGGTATAGGAAATGTGAATACTCTTCCCTTTGCATCTCCTTCAGTCAAAACATCAAAAAGTGCCTGATTAAAAATATCCATCTCTTTCTGGAATTCTCCATAAGTGTTTTCCTGAGGAAGACCTCCGATAATTACTGCCTGTTTTTTAAGATGTTCTGGAACTTTCAGGTCTAAGGTGATATTACTGAAGGGAGTATTGCCCGTAATAAAGACCTGCCCATTTCTTCTGGCAATGACTGTTTCATTATCGGTGTTAACACTCCATATAATTCCACTGTAATTTACTTTTTCTATTTTGTTTATGTAATCATCATTAGTATCCGTAAGTGTAATTATGTACTGAGTTTTTTTTGAAATGCCTCCGACTACTCTTTCTTTAATATTAAAATTATATCCTGCTAAAACTGCTATGGCTGTTAATCCATCAGCAAATTCTTTATCTGTCACTGTTATTCTTTTTCTATGTTTCTCATTCCATCCATCTCCTTTTATGTAGACTTCTAAAAATAACCTTGCCTGTCTTTGGCTGAGATTGTATAAAAATTCAGGAAATTTTTTTATTCTGGAACCTATAATTTCATGAACCTTTTTGCTTGATGAAGGTTTTAGTCTTATGTGCTCACATGTGCCAAGAGATTTCTGTATTTTTATATCATATTCAAAACCAAATTTATTAAGTAAAGCAACAATTTCTTCATAATTTTCTTTATGGGCTTTTGCTGACTGATAAATACTCACTCGGTAACTTCCTTCTTTTTCAATGCTTCCTTCTGAAAGAACCCAAGCTAATAATTTTATTTCATCATCCGATATTGAATAATCTGAATTTATATTTTTCCCAACCACAGGAATGGCTATTGGAGATTTTAATTGCAATGTCTTTTCAATTGGTTCAAGTAGATATTCTTCTTTATTGAATACTTTTCTTACAATTCTGTGCCTTGGAGAAATTAGCTGATTTTGACTGCGATTTTTCAGGCAATACATAACTCCTTTATAGTGCTCTCTAAAGACATATCTGACACATTTAGATTCAATCTCTCCAGTTTTTATATTAAAAGTGTAAATAGAATCACCAATTTCTATTTCGTTATATTTTTTCCATCCATTTAATGTTAAAATTTCTGTATCTTCTGAAAGACATTGAAAACCAACCCTTGTTGGTACATTCAGGTTAAAAACCCATTCCTGTAAAGCCTGTTTTACCTGTTTATAATTCAACCCGTCATAGGCAATAAATGGTGCAAGAAGGGTATCTACATTGCTGAATGCCTGAGCTCCTGCAGCCTCTCCCTGAAGGGTAAAAAGAAAATTTACAACCTGTCCAAGAGCACTACGGAAGTGTTTTGCAGGACGGGATTCTACTTTTCCTGATACTCCACCAAAACCACGAACAAGCAAATCCATTAAGTCCCAACCAACACAGTAAGGAGCAATTACATTCAAATCATGAATATGTAAATCACCATTTATGTGGGCATCTCTTACTTCAGGGGGATAGATTTTATGTAACCAGTAGCTTTTACTTATCTCGCTTGATATGTAATTATTTAATCCCTGAAGAGAAAAGCTCATGTTGCTGTTTTCCCTTACTCGCCAGTCAACTTTGCTAAGATAATTGTCAATCAATTCAAGCCCACCTTGACGGGCAATTTCACGCATACGTGCATGCTGGTCACGGTAAATAATGTATGCCTTCGCAGTTTTTCGATAGGGACTGCTTAGCAAAATCTCTTCAACAATGTCCTGAATTTCCTCAACATGAGGGTCACGGTCACGAATGAGTTCTTCTGCAAGAAGCAGCACTTTTATTGTAAGTCTGCGGGCAGTATCATAATCGAACTCTGCTGTTGCTTTCCCTGCCTTTGTTATGGCTTTTGTGATTTTTTCAGGATCAAAGGGGACTACTCTACCATCACGCTTTATTATATTTTTAAACATTTTATCCTCCTCCTACGAAAAATTTTTTCATCTCCTTTTATCATTTTGAACATTTGAGTTACTCTTTTTTTATAATCCTGCTTTTTTTTGTTATTTTGATTTTTTAATGTCATTCTGAGCTGAAGGCGAAGAATCTCCTGTTTTCCAAATATATATTTCTCAGGACAAGAATGCCCCAAAAAGTTATGGACTTTTTGGAAAGTGCGCCATTGACTACCTTTGAATGACAAGGAGGATTCATTAAGCATATGATTCAATGCTATACTTTGGAACATTGAGTGCCTCGACATGATTCACGAAATAAAAGAGCAACCATAACCATGTTTTTAAGTGATGCAATGGTTTCCTGCCATCCTCTTGTTTTAAGTCCACAGTCAGGATTAATCCAGAAAAGGGATATATCAATAAGCTTTATTGAACGTTCAACAATTTCAATCATTTCTTCTAATTGGGGCACTCTTGGCGAATGAATATCATATACTCCGATTCCAATGCCTCTGTCATATTTAAACTTTTCAAAGGCTTTTAGGATTTCTCCCCTACTTCTTGATGCTTCAATTGATATGACATCAGCATCCATTTCGTAGATTTTTTCAATTATATCATTAAAATCTGAATAGCACATATGAGTATGAATCTGTGTTTCTGGTTTTACTGAATGGGTAACAATTCTGAAACTTTTGATTGCCCAATCAAAGTATTGATTAACCTTTGCTTTTTTAAGAGGCATTCCCTCTCTGAAAGCTGGTTCATCAATCTGAATGATTTTAATCCCAGCTTTTTCAAGCTCCATTACCTCCTCGTTAAGTGCAAGAGCAATCTGATAAGCAATTTCCTCTTTTGGAATATCTTTTCTTGGATAGGACCACTGAAGAATTGTAACAGGTCCTGTTAAGATGCCCTTTACTGGTTTTTTTGTGAGAGACTGGGCATAAAGCGTTTCTTTAAGAATTAAAGGTTTGTCTCTCCATACATCACCATAAATTATCGGTGGTCTTACACATCTTGAGCCATAGGACTGAACCCATCCATTTTTTGTTATAGCAAATCCCTGTAGCTTTTCAGCAAAAAATTCAACCATATCAGTTCTTTCAAACTCTCCATGAACAAGAACATCAAGTCCGATTTTTTCCTGAATCTCTATTGCTTTTTTTATCTCATTATTGATAAAGTTCTCGTATTCCTCAAGGGAGATTCTGCCAACTTTGTAATCTGCCCTTGCTTTTCTTAATTCAGTAGTTTGGGGGAAGCTTCCTATTGTTGTTGTGGGGAATAAAGGCAGTTTTAAATTTTCCATCTGTTTTTTATATCGCTCTGCAAATTCAGGTTTTCTCTGAAGAGTCTTTTGACTAATCTGAGAAACTTTTTCTGAAACATTTAGATTAACAAATTTCATAGATAAATCCTGCAGAGGTGGTTCTTTCCCCTCATTTATTACTGTTTTAAGAATCGCAAGTTCTTCAAGTCTCTCATTAGCAAAGCTTAATACCTTTAAGAGTTCTTCAGGAAGGTGTTCATTTTTAATTGTTACTGGAAGATGTATGAGAGGACAGGAGTTTGAAAGAATTATTTTTTCAGTGAATTTTGTAAGTATTTCAATGAGTTTTAGAATTTCTTTAAAATCTGTCCTCCAGGGGTCTCTTCCTGAGACAACACCTGCTATTAGAAATTTATCCTTTGGAAAGCCGAACTTTGAAATGTTTTCAAGATTTTCCTTCCCATCTACAAAATCAAATCCTATGCCATGGACTGGTAGTTCATAAACCATCCTTTCATATTCTGATAAAGCCTCGTAATAAGTCTGAACATAGATTTTTATTTTGTTAAAAGGCTTTGTAATTTTTTTATAACAGTCAATGACTTCTCTCATAGTTTTATTATCTAAATCAAGAACCATCGCAGGCTCATCAAATTGAACTTCCTCTACACCAGATTCCTCAAGTTCTTTAAGGAGACCGCGGTAAACAGAAGTTATTTTATCAAGAAAATAAGCGTAGTCTGCTACTTTTGCACAGTAAAGATAGGTAAAAGGTCCTGTTATAACAGGTTTTGTTTTAAAATTAAGAGATGATTTTAAAAGTTCATACTCCTTCAAGGGCTTATTTTCTGTGATTTCAAACTCGGTATTACTTTCAATTTCAGGAACAATGTAGTGATAGTTTGTGTTAAACCATTTTGTCATCTCTGAAGCAGGTGCATCTGCTGTTCCTCTTGCAATTGCAAAATACTTTTCCAGAGGATTTTCAATTTTTCTAAATCTTTCTGGAATTACATTGAACATTAATGAAAGATCAAGAATAAAATCGTAGAAGGAAAATTCATTTGATGGAATAATGTCAATTCCGTGCTTTGCAATTGTTTTAGCATTGTTGAGGATTAAATTTTCAGATGCTTCCATAAGTTCTGCTTGAGAGATTTTACCATTCCAATAGGATTCAAGGACCTTTTTAAGTTCTCTTTGAGGTCCAATTTTAGGATAACCAAAGACAGTTGTTTTAACAGGCATAAATTTTCCTCCCTCGAGGTTTTCTGACAGCCAAAGGCTATCAGGCTGGATAGGTCTTCCGGCTTAGGGCTAATGCGCCTACTTGCCCGCCTTCCCATCTGCATTTGCAGACAGTGGCATTCATGGGCTTTCGTTCCCTACACGGCTGCGGGGCAGCGGGGGATTCTCACCCCTCTTCCCTTATATCCAGCATTTTTGAGATTAAATTAATTCTTAATAGTATGTCAAGAATAAAAAAATTCAGTTGACATATATATAAAAATTTTTTTATATTTCTTTATGAAAGAAATTGTTAAAATTTTTCATGCTTTATCTGACGAGACGCGTTTAAAAATTATCAAACTTCTTGAAAAGGGCGAACTTTGTGTATGTGAGATAGTTTCAGCATTAGATATGGTGCAACCGAAGGTCTCATTTCACTTAGGAATATTAAAGGAGGCAGGATTAGTAAAAATAAGAAGAAAGGGAAAATGGATTCTTTACAGCCTTGATGATGTGGATATATTTAAAAGATTTTTAATTCTTTCTGTTCTTGAAAAAATTTCAGATGAACAAATTAAAAAGGAACTTGAAGCTTTAAAAAATTTTAAAGCCAATCAATCCCCTCGTTATTGTAAAACATAATTAAAAGGGAGGCTAAATTGAAGGAAAGATACAAACTTGCTTTGATTTTTTTTATTTTTATTGTCTTTTACTTTCTTCCCATTGAAAATCAGAGGTTTACAAAGGCAATATTTGAATCCCTTGCTTTAGCTAAATGGTATGCCCAGGAACATGTTCTTCTTTGCCTGGTCCCTGCCTTTTTCATTGCGGGAGCAATAGCTGTCTTTGTAAATAAAGCCTCTGTTATGAAATATTTCGGTGCAAAGGCAAATAAGGTGCTCTCCTATGGTGTAGCTGCCATATCTGGTTCGATACTGGCAGTATGTTCCTGTACAATTCTTCCTCTTTTTATGAGTATTTATCAAAGAGGAGTGGGACTTGGTCCTGCAATTGCTTTTTTGTATTCTGGTCCTGCAATTAATGTTTTAGCAATAATCTTGACTGCCAGAGTTCTTGGATGGGATATTGGTATAGCAAGAGCAGTAGGAGCGGTGCTTTTCAGTGTTATCATAGGTTTACTCATGCATTTAATTTTTTTAAAAGAGGAAAAGAAAAGACAGTCAGATGAGAATTTTGAAGTTTCAGGGCTACAGTCTAAACCGCTTTATCAAGTGGCAATGCATTTATTTTTTATGATAGGGCTTCTAATTTTTGCTAATTGGGGCAGACCTCAGGAAGGAGCCGTTGCCTTCTGGTGGATTGTTTACAATCTTAAATGGATATTAGCCATAGGATTTTTTACCCTTGTCTTGATTTGGAGTCTCAAGTGGTTTAATAAAGATGAACTTGTTCAATGGGTTTATCAGACATGGTATTATGCCTATCTAATAATTCCATTACTTTTCATAGGTGTCCTTGTAGCAGGTTTTTTATTTGGACGAGTTGGGCATGAAGGTATTGTACCCTCTGAGTGGGTTTATTCTACTGTAGGAGATAATTCTTTACAGGCTAATTTAATAGCAAGCATTGTAGGTACTTTTATGTACTTTGCAACATTAACAGAAGTGCCAATTATTCAGGGATTGTTAGGTGCTGGAATGGGTAAAGGCCCAGCCCTTGCAATGCTTCTTGCAGGACCAGCTCTTAGTCTTCCGAGTATGATTGTCATAATGAGAACAATAGGATTTAAAAAAACTGCTGTTTACGTAAGTTTAGTTATAATTATGGCAACAATTTCTGGAATGATATTTGGTGCTATTGTTTAGTATTGATTGAATAAATTAAATATTCAATATTTCCTTTCTGTCCAGGGATAGGAGATTGGGTTATACCAATGACTTTTAATCCGAGACTTTCAAAAAAGTCTCTCATTTCCTTTATAATTTTTTCTCTTTTTTCAGCATCTTTTATAACCCCTCCTCGAGGAACTTCCCCTTTCCCTGCTTCAAACTGTGGCTTAATTAATGCTACAATTTCACCATCGGGCTTAAGAAATTCAAGAATTTTAGGAATAACAAGCCTAAGGGATATAAAAGAGACATCTACTGTAACAATATCTATTTTTTCAGGGATTTTTTCTTTTTGAATATATCTAATATTTGTTTTTTCAATGGGAATAACTCTTGGGTCTGTTCTTAATTTCCAGGCAAGTTGTCCATATCCCACATCTATCGCATAAACTTTTTTAGCTCCATGTTGAATCAGGCAGTCTGTAAATCCTCCTGTGCTTGCACCAACATCCATTGCTACTTTTTCTTTAACATCTATTGAAAATTCCTTTAATGCCTTTTCAAGTTTAAGCCCACCTCTGCTTACATAGGGAAGAGTCTCGCCACAGATTGTTATTTCAGCATTTTGATTAACCATTGTTCCAGGTTTATCAATTTTTTGACCGTTTACAATAACTTTGCCTTCAAGAATAAGTGCCCGGGCTTTTTCTCTGCTTTCAGTTATTGCTCTTTTATAAAGTAATTGATCAATGCGTATTTTCATGGGATTATTTCTTCCTATGGGGGACTCTTTGTAAAGAGTCCCCCATAGGATAAATCTTTACTTACAAATCAAAGTAATCGATGTTTTTACTGAAATGCTTTGATCTTCTTTTACAGGAGTAGGTGCTTCAAGGCTGATTTTAGACTCTGTAGTGGCTGATTTTAACATGATATTTTCATCTCTGAAAGGATACCATATGGGAGGTCTTTTTACATCATAATTTATATCTGTAATATGACAAATTTTACCTATTTTTTCAGACATTTTCTTTGAAAAAGTTTGAGCAGTATCTATTATTTCAAGCTTTAATTCTTCCTCAGCGATTTTTAAATTCTTTTTTGAAACTGTCCATGTTGGATTAGAAATAGTAAGACTTACTTTATCTTGGTACTTTTCCTGAAGATCTGTCAAAGTCTCAAGAATTTTATTCTGTTGTTCTGGTTTTTCAAGTTCAAAGTAATAATAAACATTGCCTTTGTATCCTGAACATTTTTCCTTTCCCTTCTCCCACCAACAATTTCTATAGACGTTGTATTTACCACCTTTATAATTTAAACGGAGGTTTTTTATTGACTTGTCAACATTCCCCAGAATTTTAATTACTTCTGCTTCTTGAATAGAGTTGACATTCACAGCAATGCTTAGTGTGTAAATATCAGGAATTAAATCTTTTGCTTCTTCAAGGGTAATGTAAACTTTTGTGGAATCTTTTTGCTCTGAAAAAGCATTATTCCCTGTAAATAAAATTGTAAAAATGATTACAAATAAAATAGCCTTTTTCATATTCAACTCCTTTTTAATGAATTTTATCAGTGGTTATACCACCCCATTCAACTAAAGTAAAACCCTTTCTTTGAATTTGAGTAAGTTTAGGATTTTTAATTTTCCTATATTTATCAACAGGTTTAAAGTAAAGTATTACTCTAATCACTGTATCTGGTTTTGGAGAAATCAGCAATTGCATATTGTTATCAAGAAAATCTCTATCTAATAGTCTTATCTCATAAAATTTGGCATATTTTAATTCTTTTAACCAATAATCTTTGAAATCTTTTATCTCTTTTCTGTTTAACCCCAACTTAGGCAGGTATTTTTCAAACCACGATTCAAGGTGTTCATACTTTACGATCCATCCTTCCTTTGTAACATTAACAGGACTTTCAAGAGATGCCTCATAAAAAAGATACGAATATTTGTTATCAATAATACCTTTTTTATCTACCTTCACCTTCCAGGATTCATTATATTCAGGTATTGTTTTTGTAATATTACCTTTTATGTTCAGTTTGACTGTAATATTTTCATTATTTTTTGGATATAGATAAATTGCTGGTTTTTTTACTACAGGAGCAGATTCATCTTCGCAAGATTTTATCTCATCTGCTAAAGTTAAATAAAAGCATTCTCTTACAACTTCACTTGGGCAACAGGATGGATCATCGGTTTTATGAGTTTTCATTGTTAAATAGATTTTCTTTGAAGACTTAAAAGATGTACGTGGTAAAGAGACTTCATCAACTATTTTGATATCATTAATTTCTACTCTGTCACCAAGTAAAAGGGAATTAGTCTGTTTAATATTTTCTCTTTCAGTAATTAAAGCTGTTAATTCAAAAAAAGTGCCACTTCCTCCACCTGTATGAGCAAGAATAACCACAGCATCCATCTTATCATCTTTATTTATATCTGCAAAAGCATATTTAACTATCCATGCTTTAATATAACCTTTTAATGAACCTTCAGACTCATACTTACCATTTTTAAAGGCAATTTTTGTATCTTCTAATTTTATATGATATGTAAAATTTTTTATTATATTTTCATCTACACCAGTCTTTTGCGCATAGGAAGAATTTACAAACAATATTATAGTTATAAAGATAAACATAATTGGTTTGTTTAATTGACTTATCAAGCCCATTTAAATTTCCCTTTCAAGTATAAACTTCCATTTATAAATCTGATCTTTAATTGCCTGTGCCTGAGGATGCTCCCGCTGTAGTTGTAAAAATATCTCCATGTTCTTTATTGCTCCCTTGTAATCAGCAATTTTTTCACAAACCAACGCAGAGTTAAAATAAATCTGTGGATTGAAAGGAATATAGGACTTGGCTTTTTCAAGCTCCTGCAAAGCCTCTTCATATTTACCAGCATTAAATAAAACTTCAGAGTTTAAAAAGTGCTGTCTTGCAGTGCCTGAAATTTCAACAACAGCTGGATTAAGCATAATATATCTTGATACTTTATTCCTTATCAATGATGCTTTATCTTCAGAGACAATATCTATGATTTCTCCATATATTTTTAATGCTTTGCTAATATTACCTGCCTTTTCATAGTTTATAGCTTGTTTTTCTATCTCCTGTATGTAAGGTTCTGTTGCTTCATAAAAATCTTTAAGAGTTTTTTCTGTGATTGACAATTCTTTTTTATTAACTGTTCTGAAAATTTTCAAAGATCTATCATACTCTCCTTTTTTAGCATAGGCTGTTGCAATAAGCAATTTGACATAATCGTTATCAATTTTTGAAAAATCATTAATCAATTTATCATATTCCTTAGAAACAAGTAGCAATGTGGAATAAGCTTTAAGAGGAATAATGCCTAAACCCGTAGATTTTGAAATGTTCAAAGCCTCGTTTATTATTTCTTTTGCCTCCTTGATGTTTCCTTTATGTATCTGAGCCATACCTGTAATTCCCAGATAACTTGTCACTAAAGATGGTTGGCTATAAAATTTTTGTCTTGTTAGAGTCAGATTTATCGGCTCTTCAGTGTCTTTTCTTTTAATCTTAAGATTGATTTTTGTTCCTTCACCGCCTCTTAATTTTTTGACAACTTCGTCAATCTTAAGCTCTTCTGTAGATGTTCCGTCAATTTCTTTTATTATGTCTCCTAATTTAATACCAGCCTTTTCTGCAGGAGCCTCTTTTTCAACAGATTTAACTACCGTTAAGTCTTTTTCTTTTGAAATTGATGCTCCAATTCCATAAAATTTTAAAGAATCAATCATTTTTTGTGAGATTGAAATGGCATCATCATATTTCCCCTTTGTCAAATAAAGCATTCCAAGATATGTTGCAGCATATTTGTCATCAGGTCTTGCTTGCATGTATCTTGTTACAGCATTCATAGCTTTATCAGGTTTTTCCTGTTCAATATAAAAATTGTATAGATGGATAAAAAGTGTAGCATTGTTAGGTTTTAGAGTAAATGCCTGTTCGAGTTGCTCCATAGCACCTTTTATTTTTCTCTGAGCTTTATAGATTTTATAGAGTAAAAAATATCCATTTGTATCTTTAGGGTCAAGCTGAGTAATCATCTGAGCTGCTGCTAAAGCTTCTGCATAATCTCCAAGTTTTAAAGAGCGATTAGCAATAACTGTGTAAGCAAAGGTATTCGAAGGGTTTTTATTTATTTCTAATTTTGCATCACTGATTACTTTTTTTGGATTATTTACTACCTCATAAATAACATCAATAGAGTTTTTAAGAGCCTCTTTAATTGATTGATAAGCTACCTGAGCATATTCTTTATCATTCATAGTAGCAAAAAGTCCTGGCTTTGAAAGGCTTCCTTTCCCTTCGGAATATACAGGAAGAGAAAGCACAATAAGGTCATTATCATAGAGATTAAATCGAAGAGTTGTTTTCGTATCAAAAACAAGAGGTAGGCAACAATCAAGCTTCACATTCATAAAATTTACTGCAGTATCTATTACTATGGTTTTTTTATCTGGAATGGCTGAAAGAGACGGCTCAGTTTTATATTTTTCAAAGGCTGTTGAAATAATTGGCAATGCCTGTTTAATAAAATTTCCTGCAGGAAATATAAAATCATGAATCACTCCAGCAGCATAATCAGCATGGGTTGCTGTATATTTCTTTGTATCATCTACGATAAATATGACTTCATAAGGAATTTTCCTTGTTGTTACAGTCTCCTTTGGAGACTCTAAATCTAACGGTTCAATTTTATGGGTTATTCTTATTGGTTCACATCCATAAAGATAAAGAACAAGAAGAAAAATAATTAAAACTTTGAGAAATTTCATTTCTATTCTCCTTTCAACCATTTATATATCATTTTTTGCCCAAAATTCATATCACTTTCAAAATTGTTCATGAATTCATCTTTGCTGAAATTAAATCCTAAAGCTTGAGATGCTTCTTCTGTTTTGGTTAAAAATTTATCTAAGGCTGTGAAGGCAATCTGCGTATATATTTTTCTACCTATTTCTGAAACTGTAGCCTGTGGCTTAGACATGGGTTTTGTTATAAAAGATACTAAATATTCGTCAATAGCCTGTGCACCTGCACTTGCTACCCCCTCTGTTTTTGCTGTTACTGCAATCTTCATTATAGGAAGAGCATGTTCATTAATTTTTGACCCCCAAGTTTTTTTATATTTTTCATCAAGTTTTTCAAAAAGTTTTTCACCAATATTATCAATTTTTTCTTCTATTGATTCAGTGACTTTATCCTGTATTACATTCCCAAAAATTTTGTTTAAATCTGAAGCATTTAGCTCTGCAGAGACTCTCATCTGTTCCATTGTATTGCTTGAATTAGGCTGAGACATGGAAGGCTTCTGCCACTGAAATGCTGTTAGTTGTCCTCCAAGAGTTTGAAAAGAAAAAGGACTCTGAGCTGGATTTGATGGCTGGCTCTGAACTTGCTGTTTTGCCTGTGTAATGAGCTGATTGTACTGGGCAAGGAGTTGTTTTTTTCTTTCCTCCTCTTTTTTTCTTTCATCTGCGATTCTTTTTTGTTCTGCCTCATACTGAGCCTGTTTTTGTGCGGAATTGTCATTCATATCAAACATTCCACTAAAAAGAGTTCCAAAAAAGCCACTTAAAAAAGAACCCATAATTCCAATTGTCATCTGTTGAGACGGTGTAAGTCTGGATGAAGGAACATATGAAGGCGTATATGTGGAAGAGCCACTGCTTATGGGAGTGCATCCACCGCAGCCAACACATCTGTATCTTACGCCACCATAGGTAACTTCTTTTACTTGCCCTTTAGGAATATAAGTTCCATCTGGCATTTGACTTCCTTCACAAGACATTCCAGTAGGCATTGGGATACTTCCTCCATAAACATGCCATGGTAAAAGAAAAATCAAAGCTATCGATAAAATTATTTTTTTAAGCATTTTCACACCTCCTGATTCTTATATAGTAACTTTTTCATAGATAAAATTAATTATTTGTTCAATGAATTTTTCTACAGCCTGCTTTGTTGTTCCGGCAAAAACCGTTCCTCCCGAAGAAATTCCTTCGACGATAAATTTACCTAAATTTTCATTGTTTATGTGGTCAAATAACTCAATTGTACCTGCAACTTTAGCTCTTCCGGCAAGGGCTCCGTGCAGGAATCTATCTTTGGCTGATACTATTCTTAATTCAGTAATTCTAATATTGATTGTTAATTCAGGATTTTGGATTTCTACACTAACTATTTCAAATAAAGCCGTTTTTTTAATTTTTTCTATTAATAGGGTTTCGATATTTTTTATTTCTTTATCGCATTCTTCATCACAGGAAGGCAAAAAAGATCCCACATTAACACTGACAGTCTTATAATTCCTTAATTTAAAATCTTTTTCAGTTTGAATTATTGACTTTGCTGCACATCCAGAAATAAATAAAGTTAAAAGAAGCAAGTTTAATATTCTTAAAGGGACTTTCATTGTTGACCTCCACCATTTCTTTATTAACTTCAAAAAGTTCTATCTATATCAATAACTCTTTCAATTTTAAAACTGTAATTTTTTAAATCATCAATATTTTCTAACTCTACAACAGCCATAGCTTTTAAGAATAAGACATAGATACTTGAGCCTTTAAAAAACACTTCGAAGTTCTCACTCTGAAGAAATTCCATAGCACTTCCATCCTTTACAAAACCAATTCCATTTTCTGTTTTATAAAAAAGACCTGTCTTTTCTGAATAGAAAATCTCTTTTATATCCTGTCTTGGATGCTCATAAACAATGTGAAATTTACCATTTTTGTATTCTTTAATCTGTTTTCCTGAACTTATAAATAAATGCTCTCCTTTACCGCTCAAAGAATCTATTTTTTCTTTAAGAGAAAGAATCTTTTCAAAGTTTTTATTAAGGGGTTTAAAAAGATATATTTCGTATTTATTCGTTTTAGGATTGTATGATAATGAATATAATGAATCACTACCTTTAAATACTCTGGAATCAGACTGAGGAAGCTTAGCAACAGCTTTTAACTTTGCTATAGGGAGTGTATCATTAATGTTTTTTTCTAATTCAAGATAGCCGAGATTTTTACTATCAGAAAAAATAAGAACTCCGTTTTCAAGACATATTATATCCTTTAGGGATTCTTTGGTTTTTACAAGGTAATTTTTTATAGGATTTAAAATCAGATTTGTTCCATAAAGGAGCATTGGTTCATTTTTGTTGTCTATTATGAAACGGATTTTTTGTGTTACCTCTGGTGGAGGCCTTTTTTCAGGCAATAAAATCCATTTTATTTTTACTTTTGATGTTTCTGGAAGTATTAATAGAGTTTTAGGAATTATTCCGCTTTCAGTGGAATAAAGAACATTGGCAACAGCAAAAAATAAAATTATGGCGAACAATATTAATTTTTTCCTCATTTATGCAGTAAAATTATAATCTTTACGAACTCCTTTTTACAATATATTTAGCTATCTCTCTCAATGGTTCTGCCTTTTGGTCAAAAATTTCAATTGCCTTTAAAGCATGATCTATTAATTCCTTTGCCTTTTCTCTTGAGTTTTCAATTCCGTATACTCTTGGATAGGTCATTTTGCCTTTTTTTTCATCGGAACCCTTTGGTTTTCCTAATTGTTCTGTGGTGCCTTCAATGTCAAGAATATCATCGACTATTTGAAAAGCAAGTCCTATACTTAATCCATAGGTTTCAATCCTTTTTATCTGTTCATCATTTGCATCAGCAAGGATTGCTCCTGATTTAACAGATGCGGAAATTAATTTTGCAGTTTTATTTAAATGAATGAATTCAACAACTTCTTTATTAGGTTCTTTACCTTCCGAGATTAAATCATAGGCTTGTCCTCCTACCATCCCGTAAAGTCCTGCTGAGTAACTTATTTCTGAAATTACTCTCAAGAGATTGATTGGTTTAACATCTGCATATTTTGGATTAGACAGGATTCTGAATGCCTCAGTTAAAAGTCCATCTCCTGCAAGTATTGCAATAGCCTCACCAAATACTTTGTGATTTGTAGGCTTACCACGCCTAAGATCATCATTGTCCATTGCTGGAAGGTCATCATGAATTAATGAATAAGTATGAATAAACTCTATTGCAGTTGCATAGGCAGTTATATCTTCTTTCCCTCCACAGGCTTCATAGGAAGATATGCATAAAATAGGTCTAAGTCTCTTACCACCTGCAGTTAAAGAGTAAAGAACTGATTCATGAAGTATGGGAGGAGTTATAGATGGATTAAAATAGGAATTTATAAATTCTTCAATTTTTACTTTCTTTTCTGAAATATATCTTTTTAAATCAAAATTATTTATTCCCATTCAATTGTTCCAGGAGGTTTTGATGTTATGTCATAAACAACACGGTTTACTCCCTTTACCTCGTTAATTATTCTGTTTGAAAGCCTTTCCAAAATTTCATAGGGAAGTCTAACCCAGTCTGCTGTCATTCCATCAACACTGTGTACTGCCCTTATTGCTATCACATATTCATAGGTTCTTTCATCTCCCATAACTCCAACTGTCCTAACAGGAAGAAGAACTGCAAAGGACTGCCATACTTTATTATACCAACCAGATTTTTTAATTTCTTCAAGAACAATTCTGTCAGCCTGTCTTAAAATATCAAGCTTTTCCTTTGTAACCTCTCCAATACATCTTATTGCAAGCCCGGGTCCGGGGAATGGATGTCTGTATAGGATTTCATCGGGGATTCCAAGTTCTTTACCAAGCTCTCTTACCTCATCCTTAAAAAGTTCTCTTAATGGTTCTATCAGCTTTAGCTTCATTCTTTTAAGTAATCCACCAACATTGTGATGACTTTTTATGGTTGCAGAGGGTCCTTTAAAGGATATGCTTTCTATTACATCTGGATAAAGAGTTCCTTGGGCTAAAAATTTAACTCCTTCAATTTTTTTTGCTTCTTCTTCAAAGATTTTTATAAATTCTCCACCAATTATTTTTCTCTTTTTTTCAGGATCACGAACACCTTTAAGTCTTTTTAAAAAGCGTTCAGAAGCATCTACAACTTTTAAATTTATATGGAAATTATTCCTTAACATCTCTTCAACTTTTTCACGTTCTCCTGCTCGTAAAAGTCCATTGTCAACGAATATACATGTAAGGGCATCTCCTATGGCTCTATGAACCAATACAGCTGTTACAGTAGAATCAACTCCTCCACTTAAAGCACAAACAACTTTATATTTGCCAACTCTTTTTCTTATTTCATCAATTTCTCTTTCAACAAAGGAATGCATATCCCATGTTGGTGAGCAACCACATATTTTAAAAACAAAGTTTTTTAAGATTTGCCTTCCTTCTAATGTATGGACTACTTCAGGATGAAACTGTAAGGCATAAATTTTTTTATCTCTATTCGCCATAGCAGCATATGGTGAGTTTTCTGTATGAGCAAGCCTTATAAATTCTTCAGGCATCTGAGAGATTTTGTCTGCATGACTCATCCACACAACTGTTTCATTTTGGATATCAGAAAAAAGGTCAGAAAAGTCATCAATATATAATATAGATTTACCATATTCTCTTTTTTCAGCTTTTGCTACCTTTCCTCCGAGAAGATGGGTAATAAGTTGCATTCCATAGCAGATGCCAAGTATGGGAATTCGGAGATTAAATATTTCTTTATCTATTGTTGGAGCATTCTCTTCATATACGCTTGCAGGACCGCCTGAAAAAATTATTCCTGCTGGTTTTCTTTTTATAATTTCTGAAAGATGAGCATTGCATGGAATGATTTCAGAGTATACTTTAAATTCTCTTATTCTTCTTGCAATAAGCTGAGTGTATTGGGAACCAAAATCAATAACTAAAATTTCCTGTTTATGCATTTTAATCCTCAACCCAGTAATTGGGAGATTCTCTTGTTATTGTTACATCGTGGACATGGCTTTCCCTTAACCCAGCATTTGTAATTTTTATAAATCTTGCTTTAGTTCTTAATTCTTCAAGGTTTTTACAACCACAATATCCCATTCCTGATTTAAGTCCACCAACTAACTGATGGACACTTTTTGAAAGAGGGCCTCTATAAGGTACTCTTCCTTCAACTCCTTCAGGAACAAGTTTTTCAGAAGAGACCACCTCCTGTCTGTATCTATCAGATGAACCACCTTGCATTGCACCAATTGATCCCATTCCTCTGTATGTTTTGTAACTTCTTCCTTGATAAAGTATTATTTCACCGGGAGCTTCATCTGTTCCAGCAAAGAGGCTTCCAATCATTACACAGTGGGCTCCAGCTGCCAAAGCTTTTGTAATATCACCAGAATATTTAATTCCGCCATCAGCTATTAAAGGAATATTATATTTTGAGGTTACCTGGTAACAATTCATAATTGCGGTAAGTTGGGGCACACCAGCACCTGCAACAATACGGGTTGTGCAAATAGAGCCAGGTCCTATTCCTACTTTTACTGCATCAGCACCTGCCTGAATAAGTTCTTCTGCTGCCTCACTTGTTGCTATGTTTCCTGCTACCACATCTATAGCAAATCTTCTTTTAAGTTCCTTTAGTGTTTCAATCACAGCTTTACTATGTCCATGGGCAGTATCAATTACTATAGCATCAACACCAGCTTTTACGAGTAATTCTGCTCTGTAGATTGCAGGTTCACCAACTCCTACTGCTGCAGCTACTCTGAGTCTACCAAGATGGTCTTTACAGGCATTTGGATATTTTTTTCTTTTTTCAATATCTTTTATAGTTATCAATCCCTTTAGATTAAAATCTTTATCAACAATAGGCAATTTTTCTATCTTATATTTATGAAGAATTTCCTGTGCCTCATCCAGAGTTATACCAACAGGTGCAGTAATAAGTCTTTCCTTGGTCATCACCTCTTCGACTTTTTTAGTAAAATCTCTTTCAAATTTTAAATCTCTGTTTGTTATTATTCCAACGAGCTTTCCATTTACTGTAACGGGAACTCCAGAAATTCTGTATCTTTCCATTAAAGCTAAAGCCTCTGAAATAGGAGCATCTGGTCCAATTGTTATTGGGTCAACAATCATTCCACTTTCTGATTTTTTGACCTTATCTACTTCAAGTGCTTGCTTTTCAGGAGTCATATTTCTATGAATTACACCAATTCCACCTTCTCTTGCAATCGCTATAGCAAGATTTGCATCTGTAACTGTATCCATCGCTGCACTAACAATTGGAATGTTTAATTTTATATTAGGTGTGAAGTAGGTTGTTACATCTACTTGAGCAGGAACTACATCGGATTTTGAGGGTACTAATAAAACATCATCAAAAGTTAATCCTAAAGGGATTTCATTTTCTCTCATTTGACAACTCCTTTTTGTTATAATTTATTTAAGCGCCTGTAGCTCAGTGGACAGAGCATCGGCCTCCGGAGCCGAGAGTCGGAGGTTCAAATCCTCTCAGGCGCATTAAATTTTTGTTAACAGATGCCCAAGTTTTTCCTTCTTTGTCTTTAAGTAACATTTATTATTTTCATTTGGTTTTACTTCAATTGGAACTCTTTCAACAACTTTGAGTCCATAACCTTCTAATCCTACAATCTTACGAGGATTATTTGTCATAAGTCTCATTTTTCTTATGCCAAGATCAACCAGAATCTGGGCTCCTACACCATAATCTCTTAAGTCTGGTTTAAAGCCTAATTTTATATTGGCTTCCACTGTATCATAGCCTTTTTCCTGTAATTCATAGGCTTTTAATTTATTAAGAAGTCCTATACCTCTACCTTCCTGTCTCATATAAAGAAGAACTCCTTTACCAGCCTCTTCTATCATTTCAAGGGCTCTATGAAGTTGGGAACCACAGTCGCATCTTTTTGAAAGAAAGACATCACCTGTTAAACACTCTGAGTGAACTCTTACAAGAACTTCATCATTTGGTTTAATATCTCCTTTTACCAAAGCAAGATGAATTTTATCATCAATTAAGGTTGTATAGGCTATTGCCTTAAACTCACCATAATCTGTTGGAAGCTGAACACTGGCAACTTTTTTTACAAGTGTTTCATTCCTCATACGATATCTGATAAGGTCTTTGATTGTTGTAATTTTAAGCCCGTGCTTTTTTGCGAATTCCATCAGTTGAGGCACTCTTGCCATTGTTCCATCGTCATTCATTATTTCACAGATTACACCTGCGGGGTATAATCCAGCAAGTCGAGCAAGATCAACAGCACCCTCTGTATGTCCAGCTCTTTTTAAAACTCCACCCTTTTGGGCTCTCAAGGGAAATACATGCCCTGGTTTTACGAGGTCTTCAGGTTTTGTTTTTGGATCAATGGCTGTAAGAATTGTTATGGCTCTGTCATGGGCTGAAATCCCTGTTGTTACTCCTTTTCTTGCTTCAATTGATACAGTAAAAGCTGTCTGATGTGGTGTTTCATTGATATCTACCATCATTGGAAGCTTAAGTTCTTCAACTCTTTCAGGTGTCAAGGCTAAACAAATTAATCCACGAGCATATTTTGCCATGAAGTTTATTGCCTCGGGCGTTACTTTTTCTGCTGCTATGAAAATGTCCCCTTCATTTTCTCTATCCTCGTCGTCAACAAGGATAATCATTTTGCCCTGAGCTACATCTTCTAAGACTTCTTCTATAGTGTTAAATTTAAATTCGTTTTTTTTGATATTCAACTTTTCCCTCCCTTTAGTTTGATAGTTTAATTTTTAATATATCAAAATATTCAAAAATTTTTCCAAGATGATATAAGATAAATTCCAAAATTATCTATATCCAAAAAATTTTCGTTCATAAGATATTTGAGATCTTTCAGACTCCTACAGTGAAAGTACTCTGTTTTTTTAGTATATTTCTAAGGTTTATCTTTAATTTGATTTGACATTAAAACAATTTTTATTTAAAATAATTTTAAAATAATTTATAGGAGGTGGAAGAATGGCTATTTTTAAATGTAAAAACTGTGGAACAATTAAGGAAGGCAAATGTAAACCTCAGAAATGTCCTAAATGCGGACAAAAAGGAACAATGGAAAAACAGCCTTAAAGTTTTTCAGAGGAGGTTACGCGATGGAAAAAAATAAAATTAATAAACAACCATATAGATGTACTCATTGCGGTTATATTTATGAACCTTCTAAAGGTTGTGAAAAAAATAAAATAAAACCAGAAACTTCTTTTGATGAAATACCTGAAGGTTATAGATGTCCAGTTTGTAAATCTAAAAAGGCAGGATTTGTGCCTATAAAATAAAAAGCCGTGGTTAAACCACGGCTTTTTAAACGTCCCCAAGGGGATTTGAACCCCTGTTACCGCCTTGAAAGGGCGATGTCCTAGGCCTGGCTAGACGATGGGGACATCCTCTATGAGCCGCGTTGGATTCGAACCAACGACACCCGCCTTAAAAGGGCGGTGCTCTGCCTGCTGAGCTAGCGGCCCTGTAGATTTAATAATCTAATATTTTTGAAAAATTTTTGTCAAATATCGTTGAAGTATGGGCAGGGACGGAATCGAACCGCCGACACGGGGCTTTTCAGGCCCCTGCTCTACCGACTGAGCTACCTGCCCTCAAAGGCATTAAAGCTTTTTAAAATTAATATATTTTGTCATGAAAAGTCAATAATAGAATTTGAAAAAGCTTTATTTTATACTTTTAATTTAGATTTTTGCTATAATTTAAGAAAAATAGCCGAGGTGATTACGATGAAAGTATTGATTGTTTATTACAGTACCTTCGGTAATACTTACAAAATGGCAAAATTAATAGCTGAGGGAGTAAAAGAAGCAGGAGGTGAACCAATAATTAGAAGATGTCCTGAGCTGCTTCCAGAGACTGTTATTGCTTCCAGACCAGATATTCAGGCTGGTATAGAGCTACAAAGGGATGTTCCATTGGTAACTCTTGAAGATTTTAAAAATGCCAATGCCTATGCCTTTGGTACTCCTACAAGATTCGGAAATGTTTCTGCACAACTTAAAAATGTAGTAGACCAATTTGGTCCGCTCTGGATGCAGAGAGTTTTTGAAGGAAAACCTGCTGGCGTATTTGTCTCAACAGGAACTATGCATGGTGGACAGGAATCTACAATTCTTACATTTATGACTGTTTTATTGCATCTTGGATGTATAATTGTTGGAGTTCCTTACTCTACTCCTGATCTTTATCTTACTAAAGGCGGAGGTTCTCCCTATGGTCCTGGACATGTTGCAGAAGCTGAAAATAAAAGAGAAATTGATGAAAACGAGGCAAATATATGCAGAACTTTTGGAAAAAGGCTTACAGAGATTGCTAAAAAACTCAAAAGTTAATTTTATTTAAAAGCAACATCAAGAATCATCATTAAAGTAAAACCGATGATTAGTCCAGCAGTGGCAATATCGGAGTTTCCATTTCTTTGAGACTCTGGAATTAATTCTTCTACAGTAACAAATATCATAGCGCCAGCTGCAAATCCAAGAGCATAAGGCAAAAGATTCTGCATTATTTCAACAAGTAGAACTCCTAAGACAGCAAAAATAGGTTCAACTAATCCAGAAATTTGTCCGATCATGAAACTTTTTTTCTTTGACAATCCTTCACCTCTCAAAGGCATTGATATGGCGAATCCTTCAGGAATATTTTGTATTCCCATACCAATTGCAAGGACTATTGATGAAAGAAGACTTACATTAGCTGGATCAATTCCATGGGCACCGAAAGAAACTCCTATTGCTAATCCCTCGGGAATATTATGTAGTGTTACTGCAAAAACTAAAAGAGTGCTCCTTTTAAATGATGTTTTGATACCCTCAGCTTCGCTTATGGGAGCTTGAAAGTGAAGATGAGGCAAAACCATATCAATTAATCTTAAAAAGAGCGCACCTGATAAAAAGCCTACTGCTGGAGGTATCCACGAAGGAATGCTAAATTTCTGTGACATCTCAATTGCTGGTTCAAGTAAAGACCAGAAGCTTGCAGCAATCATAACTCCTGCTGCAAAACCTAAGGCAGTATCAAGAAGTTTTCTATTTACATTCTTAACAAATAAGACAAGACAAGCACCTAAGGCAGTCATACCCCATGTGAATAACCCTGCTAACAAAGCCTGTATAGTTGGTGAAAAATAGTTTGTTATATCTTCTATCATTTTTTAATTATAACCTGAATTACACAAGATAATTTAGGTTATAATTTTAAGTTTTTCACTTCCTCAGGACCTCGGTTCTGCAATTTCAGGAGCCTGAATCTCTTGAGATAAAAATAATCAGTGAAATGGTATAATTAAAAAATGGTTACAAGAACATACCTTAAATTAGGTGACAAAGTTAGACACATAAACTATAAAGTTTGGGGGATAGGAGAAGTAATTGAAGAGAGGAACTCTTCCCTGCCAGGTGGTTTATGTCTTGTCAGAATTCTTTTTGAAGACGGAGTAGAAAGGTCCTTTATTAATAATTTTGACCATGAGATGTGCTGTTATTATATGGGTATTAGACTTGTTGAGGAGTTCAGTATTTGGGAGACATAATTGCCTCTTTTAAGAGCTGTTAATCTTAATAAAATCTTTAAACTCAAAAAAATAATAATTCCAGCCGTTGAAAATTTTAACCTAAGCGTAGATAAAACAGATTTTTTTGCTCTTGTAGGAGAAAGTGGCTCAGGCAAATCAACGGTAGCTAAATTATTTTTAAGGCTCATTAAACCTCAAGAAGGACAAATTATTTTTAAGGGCAAGAATATATGGCAGTTAAATAAAGAAGAATTAAAATCTTACCATAATTCCATAGCTATTGTATTTCAGGATCCCTATTCATCATTAAATCCAAGAATGAAAATATTCAGTATAGTCGAAGAGCCATTAAAAATACACAGAGATTATACTAAAAGTGAAAGAGAGGAAATAGTTAGAAAAACTTTAAAAACATTAGGTATTGACGAATCAATGATTGAACGATATCCCCATCAATTAAGTGGCGGACAAAGACAAAGAGTGGCTATTGCAAAGGCTTTAATACTTGAACCAGAAATTTTGATAGCCGATGAACCCCTTTCTGCCCTTGATATTTCCCTTCAGGCTTCATTGCTCAATCAGTTAATAAAAATCAGAGAAAGTAGAGAAATGGGAATTTTTCTTATAACCCACGACTTAAATATTGTAAAAGCCGTAAGTAACAAGGTTGCAGTAATGCATCTTGGAAGAATAGTAGAGGAAGCAAGTACAATAGATTTATTTAAAGAACCTCTTCATCCATATACAAAAGTACTTCTTGAGAGCATACCTGGATTCCATAGAAGGTACAGGATAAAAATGCCTCGCATTAGCGCAGAAGACAGAATATCTTGGCATATTAAGGGATGCAGGTTTTATAGTCGTTGTTCATATAGAATGGATATATGCAAAGATAATACCCCTGAATTAAAAAATTTGGGTGCAAGAAAGGTTAGATGTTTTCTTTATTAGAAAAATTAAAATACTTTTTTACCATAAAAACCCTTTCAAAGTGATTAACAATAGGCTTACAATAGTCTAATTTAAATTTTAAGGGATCATGAAGCATAAAGGCTGGGTATTTTTTTAATTCTGGTATGTATTTTTTTATAAAAACTCCATCGGGGTCAAACTTTTTTGCCTGAATAATAGGATTAAAAATTCTTAAAGGCTTTGGGTCTGGACCAACGGAAGCATTCCACTGCCAGTTACCAGTATTTACAACTTCGTCGTAATCTATTAAAAATTCCATAAAAAACCTCTCTCCCTCTCTCCAGTCTACAAATAAATCCTTTGTAAGAAATGAAGCAACAATCATCCTTGCACGGTTATGCATCCAGCCTTCAGTTTTTAACTGTCTTATAGCTGCATCAATAATCGGATATCCTGTTTCTGCATTCATAAAGGCTTTTAGAAAAATTTCATCCCTCTGCCAAGGTATACTTCTTCTTCTTTCTTGAAATTCCAGTTCCTTGAATTGAGGAAAATTTATTTTAATGTGATACCAAAACTCCCTCCAAGCAAGCTCCTTTATGAACTGACAATCTTGTCCTGAAGTATCAAAAACCCTTTTGTATATACTTCTTAATGATACTACTCCAAATCTAATGTAGGGAGAAAGTTTTGAAGTTCCATCTATGTCGAGTCTGTTACGGATTTGTTCATAATTTTTAAAATCAAAATCTTTTAATCTTGAATAAACAAAATTCGCCTTCCAATAAAGATTTTTTTGATATTTAATATTTCTTGTAATCTCTTCCACTGAGTTTTCCTGTAATTTAGGTGTGATTATCCTATCTGGCATAGGATAGGGCTGGAGATTTAAATTCTCTTTCCATTTTTTATAAAAAGGAGAAAAAACTTTCCTAAATGGAATGTTTTCAACAGAACAGAGAAAATTATCATTGTAAGCATGATATTCAATTTCAAATTGTTTACAAACTTCCATTACTTTTCTATCTATTTTTTCTCCTGTATATGAAAAGGCTCTGTTAGTAAAAACAGCCTGAGGTTTATATTTCTTTATTAAATAAAGAAAAACTTCTTCTGCTTTTCCATGAAAACAGTAGAGGAAACCTCCTATCTTCTTAATTTTTTCGCTTAAAATATTCAAACAATCAATGATAAATCCTAATCTTTGATCGTAACTTTTGAATTTATCCAAGATTTCAGGTATAAATATGAAAACAGGAATTAATTCTTTTGACTTAGTAGAAGCTTCATAAAAAGGTTTATTATCATCAACTCTTAAATCCCTTTTGAACCAGTAAATGACTCTTTTATACATTTAGTTCGTCAGGATAGGGATCAAGATATTTTTGTATTAAAATATACTCATTTTCAAATCTAAAAGAAAGGCTACGAAGAAGTTCAAGAATTACTCTTATTTCAACTAATCCTTTGCTGTATTTTTCAATTAAATTGATTAGATGTGTTCTTTCTTTAGTGGTTAATTTTTTAGAAACATGTCCTATTAGATGCAAAAGAGTATTAACATGTCTTTTAATAGATGGCTTTCTTATAAAGGCTTGATAGAAGAGATTTTTATATTGCAATAATTTATCTTCTAAGTTCATTTTCCTATCAGCTACAATTTTACCGAGTTCCTTAAGATTTTTTTGGCTATAAGTCATTAAAAGATACTTATATTTTGAATGAAATTCTACGAGACCTCTTAATGATGGATTACTATTTAAAGCTCTAAACTCAGAGAAAGCAAAAATCCTGATTAAAAAGTGTTTTCTAATTTCCTCATCTCTTAATCTACCTTCATCTTCAACGGGTAAATAGGGGAAAAATTTTTTTATGGTATCAGCAAAAAAACCATCAGTTTTGCCAATTATGGCATTATTTTTATAAAGCTTAGCAGATGTAACACCACAGGAAGGAGACTTTGATTTAAGAATAAACCCATCTATATCTTTCAATTCATTTAATACTTTGTTTACATAATTAATCATGATATCAGTTAAATCCCTTCCTGTTTCTGGCTGAATAAGTTTTTTTTGCTCCCCATCAATTTTAATAATAATTCTTGCTCTGGGAATCCCTAATCCAATATCAACTTCAGGACAATAATCAATATAATTAATATAAGATTTAAGTTTTTCAATAAAATCATCATTAACAATTCCACCGTTGTATCTTACAGGGCTAATAAAGCATCTACTTAATACAATTTTTGGTTTTGACATAATATATTATATCTAAAAATTACGCAAATATAGGCGGATTACTCTGGACTTTGCCCTAAATTCAATAAAAATCACTGAATTTGATTTAAAGGAAGTACTCTCTTAAGAAATTTTGTTATTCTGAGGGAGAGTATACCTTGAAATGACATTAGTGAAAGACAGTCTTTCATTAATCAGCAGTTTTAAGTAGTCTTTATTGCCTTTGATATTAGTCATTGTGGTAAAGTTAAAGAAATGGATTTAAAGAATAGATATGATGTTATTATTGTTGGAACAGGACCTGCTGGAATATTTACAGCTTTGGAAATCATTCAAAAGGCACCTCTTAAAGTTCTACTAATTGAAAAGGGTAATGATATTGAAAAAAGAAATTGCCCAATGGAACTAACAGGTAAATGTGCCCATTGTTCTACATGTAATATTTTAAGTGGATGGGGAGGAGCAGGTGCTTACAGTGATGGTAAACTGAATCTTTCTCCTTATATTGGAGGTTTTTTAGACAAATATATAGACAGGCAAAAACTTGTTGAACTTATTGAATATGTAGATAAGATTTATTTAAGATTTGGTGCTCCAGATAAAGTTTATGAACCTGAGATTCAGATGGCAGATCAAATAAAAGCTAAGGCATCAAAAAATGGATTGTTATTTATGCCTTCTAAAATAAGACATATTGGCACAGAAAAATGCATAGAAGTTCTTAGATCAATAAAGGAAGAACTTTCGAAAAAAGTTGATATAATTTTTAATCATGAGGCATCTAAAATCATTGTAAACAAAGGTAAGGCAATAGGAGTTGAGCTTAATGATAAAAGAAAAATTTATTCAAACTATATTGTTGTTGCTCCAGGAAGAGCAGGAAGTAGCTGGCTCAGTTCAGAAGCAAAAAGACTTAGATTAAATACGGAGCTTAATCCTGTTGATATAGGTGTTAGAGTTGAAGTTCCTGCTTCAGTTTGTGAAGAACTTACTAAAGTATGTTATGAGCCAAAGTTTATTTATTATTCAAAAACCTTTGATGATACTGTAAGAACTTTTTGTGTAAATCCCTATGGAGAAGTAGTAAGAGAAAATATAAATGGGATATGGACCGTAAATGGTCATAGTTATGCCAATAAAAAAACAGATAATACAAATTTTGCAATTCTTTCTAGTACTTATTTTACAGAACCCTTTAGGGAACCCATTCTTTATGGACAGAGCATTGCAAAGCTGGCAAATTATCTTGGACAAGGAGTTTTAATTCAAAGACTTGGAGACCTTAAAAAAGGAAGAAGATCAACCCTTGAAAGAATCTTAAGAAATCCAGTTCAACCTACACTTAAGGATGCAACACCAGGAGACCTTAGCTTTGTCCTCCCCTATCGTTATCTTGTAAATATCGTTGAAATGCTTGAAGCCCTTGATAAAGTTATGCCTGGCTTAAACACTAATTACACACTTCTTTATGGAGTCGAGATTAAACTTTACAGTATGAGAATAAAGTTAACTAAAAATCTTGAGACAGAAGTAGAAAATCTTTTTGCTGCAGGAGATGGAGCTGGAATTTCAAGGGGCTTGATTCAAGCCTCTGTATCTGGTATTCTTGTAGCAAGGGAGATATTAAAACGTCATGGTAGATAAGTATAAACATTTAAGAGAATGGATGGTTGAATCCCAGATTGTCGAAAGAGGAATCAGGGATAAAAGGGTTATTGAGGTAATGAAAAAAGTTCCAAGACATCTCTTTGTTCCAGAAGATATTATTGACAGTGCCTATGATGACAGAGCTCTTCCAATTGGTCATGGTCAGACAATTTCGCAACCCTATATTGTTGCTTTGATGACAGAACTACTTGAGCTTAAAGGAGATGAAAAGGTTCTCGAAATAGGGACAGGTTCGGGATATCAGGCAGCAATTCTTGCAGAACTTGTAAAAGAAGTCCATACAATTGAAAGAGTTGAACCACTTGCAGAGGAAGCAAAGAGGAGATTTGAAAAACTTGGAATAAAAAATATAAAAGTATATGTAAAAGATGGTACAGAAGGATTACCAGAGGAATCTCCCTTTGAAAAAATAATAATAACTGCAGCAACACCTGACATTCCGCAACCTCTTATTGAGCAACTTAAAGAAGGTGGAATTATTGTGGCACCTGTTGGAGAAAGATATTCTCAGTATATGCTTAAAGCAATAAAAAAGGGAAAGGAGCTTGAAAGATATTACCTCATTCCTGTAGCCTTTGTCCCATTAATAGGAAGGCATGGATGGAAAGAGGAGTAAATGAGATTATTCCAAGCCAAATTCTTTAATTTTATTGTAAAGAGTTCTTAAAGAAATACCAAGTAATTGAGATGCTTTTTGTTTATTCCCGCCGGCTTTTTTTAATGCTTCAATTATTGCTTTTTTTTCAACACTTTTAAGGTCATTTTCCTGCCACTCAACATCTTTTTCAATTTTTATTTCAATATCTTCCCCCTTTGACAGAATTATCGCTCTTTCAAGGATATTTTCAAGCTCTCTAATGTTTCCTGGGAAGTGATAATTTTTTATTGATTCTATTGCTGATTTACTTAACTTTTTTGTTTCCTCACCAAATTTCTCTGAAATTTTTTCTATTAAATACTGGGCAATTTTGATAATATGCTGTTTTCTTTCTCGTAAAGGAGGAATTGTAATTGGGAAAACATTTAACCTGAAATATAGATCTTCCCTGAATTTCCCATCTTTAATAAGTTGTTTTAAATCTTTATTTGTTGCGGTGATAAATCTTGCATTGGTTTTAAGAGTCTGAAGCCCGCCAACTCTTTCAAAGCTTTTGTCCTGTAAGACCTTTAAAAATTTTGCCTGAATTGATGGAGACAATTCTCCAATTTCATCAAGAAAGAGAGTTCCATTTTGTGCAAGCTCTATTTTACCAGGTTTTTGCTTAATTGCTCCTGAAAAAGCTCCCTTTTCATATCCAAAAATTTCGCTCTCTATTAATGTTTCAGGAATTGATGCACAATTTATCTCAACAAATGTACCTTTTTTACCACTCATAATATGAATTGCCTTTGCAATTGCTGATTTACCTGTTCCTGTTTCCCCATAAAGAATTACAGTTGCGTCAGTCTTTGCAACTTTTTTAACCATTTCATAAACATCTTCAATTCCTGCAAAAAGTATTTCATAGGGAGGCAGATCAAAGTCTGCACTGTAATGTTCTTTTTTTAAAATTTTTTTTATCTTTTCTAAAAATTCTTCTAAAGATGAAAGAGGTTTTGTAATATAATCAAGAGCACCTTTTTTTATTGCTTCCACTGCAGAAGGAATTGTTCCAAAGGCTGTTATTACAATAAATTCTGCCTCAACAACTTCTCTTGCTCTTTCAATAAATTTTATTCCATCCATTTTTGGCATTTTTAAATCTGTAATTACAAGATGGGGTGAAAAATCCTTTATGTTTTTCAGGGCAACCTCAGGGTCATTAAATACCATAACAGCGTATCCTTCCTCTTCAAGGATTGTTTTAAGAAAAGAGGCAAAGGAGGAGTCATCTTCAACTATAATGATTCTAACAGTGTCAGGCATACTGTTGTGCCCTGTCCTTTTTTACTTTTAATTTCTAAATTAATTTTTAAAATTTCACAGAGGCGACCTACTATTGCAAGTCCTAATCCTGTACCTTTTGGTTTTGTTGTAAAAAAGGGTTCTTTAGCTTTTTTTAAAATTTCTTCATCCATTCCAATTCCTGTATCTGATATTTCAATTTTTATTCTACCATTGATTTTTCTTGATTTTATACTAATTCTTTTTTCTTCAACTTCTGATAAAGCAGAAACAGAATTTTGAAGAATATTGTTCAAAATCTGTATAATTTTATCCCTATCTGTTTTTATTGAAACTTCCTCAACTTGAAGCTCAAAAAATATTTCTTTATGTTCGATACTAAAAGGTAAAACTGTTTCATGAATCAATTCCATTAAATTAACTCTTTGCAGATTAATACTTTGCGGATTCGCATATTGAGAAAGATCATCTGTAAGTCTTTCAAGTCTTAAGCTTTCTTTTACAATTATGTCAAGATATTCCTTTAAAGGAGGCTCTGAAATCTTTTTCATTAAATATTGGGCAAATCCTTTGATGCTTCCAAGAGGATTTCTTATTTCATGGGCTAAAACCCTTGAAAGCATTGAGAGATTTTCCAGCTCCTTCATCCTGTTTTGCATTTTTTCTATTTTACTTAAAAGTTTTATTGTAAAAAAACCTGCTAGAATTATAAATACTGCTGAAAATGCCAGAAAAAGCATGTGAATTTTTGCATGTCTTACAAGACTCTGAACTGGATAGGTGTGCAGAGCAACTCTTAAAAGATACTGAATCTCATCAAGATTTATTTTTGTATCCGTTACAAAAACCTTTTCTCCTGTGGATAGTGTAAGATAGTGATAATATGGAGTTTTTTCCTTAAAAAGAGGAATTACTTCCTGAAATTTCTGCCCAATTAATGCAGGATTTGAATGAAAAACCACCTTTCCTTCACTACTGTAAAGAGATATAAAAGCAACGCCTTCCCATCGCTCATCAATTAAAATTTCTGAAAAAATTGTGCTACCTTGCCTTTTAAGTTCCTTAATGTCCGAATTTTGTAATACACTATTTAGAGTTATTGTTATTCCTATTGCCTGCATTTTCAAAGATTGCTCTGTGGCTTGTTCTGCATTTCTGTAAATAAAAAAAGCACTAACTACCAACATTAATGCGGAAAAGAAAACTAAAAGAAAAACAATCAATCTTACTGTTAATCCTGAAATCTTGATAATTCCACCTCTTTGTAAACTTCTTGAGGATTATCAATATACTTTGGAGAAATATGAAGAATCACAAGATCATCTACTTCTGCTTCCTTTGCAATTTTGCCAGTTAAAGCAGCTGTTAAATGATTTCTTTCCATCGCTCTTTCTATATCTTTACTTAAAAAATAGGCTTCACAAAATAAGATATCAGAATCTTTAACGAACTTTATGATTTTTTGGATATTACTCTCTTTAGGAGCTACATCCATTACATAAGAAAGTTTTTCTCCTTTAGTAATTTTTAAAATATCAAAGAGTTCTTCAATACTGAACTGTCCTTTCGGAGTATTTATCTTTAATTTTAAAGAGGGATTTTTAGGTTTTAGCATATTAAAAGGAGCATAATCATAATGGAGTTTAATTAATTTTTTAAGTTCTCCAAGCCATGGGCCTATTTCAAATCCTCTTTTTTCAAGTTCTACTTTATTTATGTTTATATGATAATCTTCTTCGAGGCAGTAAGCAATGACTGGGATTCCGTGTGATAAAACCAGAGCTTTTACTTTAAAAAGAGGTTCTTGAAGAATAACTTCTTGTTTTGGCAAACTCGGCAATTTTTCAATTTTAAATCTTTGAGAGGCAGAAAATTTTGCTCTATGTATTTTTTTTTCTGTGATTGCAAAAACTTCAATTGTTAATGGATAATCAGAAACAAGATTCCATGTATATCCTTTGAGTTTTCCATATACACAATCAATAATGTTTTCTGGCCCATAAACTCTTAATGGTTCTGTTCTTCTTAAAACAGCTCTTATAACCTGATCGAAGCCTATAAAATGGTCAATATGGGTATGGGTTACGAAAATATCGCTTACTTTGAGTATCTCATTAAAGGGAATTCTTCTTATATCTCCTACATCAAAGAGCAGAGCTCTTTTTTCCCTCAATAGTCTTACAAAAACACAGGGGTCTCCAAAGGCATTATTTACAACCTTATAATGAAAAAGTCTTGACACAATGGTATAATTATACAAAATATAAGTTATTTTTCAATAATGAATATCCTAATCTTTTTATGGAGGAAACTATGTCAGAATTAAGAAGAGACCCTATATCAGGAAGATGGGTTATTATAGCTGTTGAAAGAGGAAAAAGACCTTCAGATTTTACATCTGTAAGCCAAAAAAGAAAAATAAAAGGATTTTGTCCCTTTTGCCCCGGTAATGAACATACTGCACCAAATGAAATAATTGCCTTTAGACCTCCAAATACACCTCCAAATACACCAGGTTGGACTTTAAGGGTGGTCCCAAATAAATTTCCAGCTTTGCAGATTCATGGAGAACTTAACAAAAGAGGAGAAGGCATCTATGATAAAATGAACGGAATTGGCGCCCATGAAGTAATTATTGAAACTCCTGATCATCTTTCATCTATTTCCACTATGTCCATTAAAGCAGTTGAGGATGTTTTATGGGCTTATTATTTTAGAATTACCGATCTTAAAAAAGATGTTCGTTTTAAGTATGTACTTGTTTTTAAAAATGAAGGTGAAATTGCAGGTGCCACAATTGAGCATACCCATAGCCAGTTAATAGCTCTTCCTATAGTGCCTCATCATGTTACAGAAGAAATGACATCTGCTAAAAGATACTATGAATTAAGAGACAGATGCATATTCTGTGACATTATTGCTCAAGAATTAGAGTCAGATAAGAGAGTTGTTTTTCAGAATGATGCATATATAGTCCTTTGTCCTTTTGCTCCAAGAGAACCCTTTGAGACATGGATTTTACCTAAAAGACATGAATCAAGATTTGAACCTAAAGATAAAAGTTTTACTCTCCTTGCAGAAGCTTTGCAAGTAACACTTAAAAAATTAGATGCTGTTTTGGAGACTCCACCATATAATTATGTCCTTCATACTTCTCCTTTCTTCGATGAAGTTAATGAATATTATCATTGGCATATTGAAATCATCCCTAAACTCATAAAAACAGCAGGCTTTGAATGGGGTTCAGGATTTTTTATAAATCCTACACCTCCAGAGGAAGCTACAAAGTTTCTTAAGGAGGCTAAAATATGAGAGTTGCTTTAGTATCTGCTGAATCTGTCCCTTTTTCAAAAACAGGAGGATTAGGTGATGTTGTAGGTGCTTTATTTAAAGAATTTATTAAAGGTGGTATAGATATTACCCTTTTCTTGCCTTTTTTTAGAATAACTAAAAATAATTTTTATGATAAAGTGGTTGATTCAGGATTAGTATATGGTGTCCCATTAGGAACATCTACAAAATTTGGGGGTCTTCGGTCTGCAAGGGTTTCAATAGACAGTGATGATAATTTAATTTTGAATCCAGAAAAATATGGAAATATTTTTTTCATTGAACATAACGATTTTTTTGACCGCGATGAGCTATATGGAACGAATTTTGGTGAATATCTTGATAATGCCGAAAGATTTGTGTTTTTTTCAAGAGCTGTTTTGGAGATATGTAAAGCATTGGATTTAAATTTTGACATAATCCATTGCCATGACTGGCATACTGCATTGATTCCACTTTATTTAAAATCAATATATAGGGAAGGAAAATGTTTTGAAAAAACAAAGACAATTTTAACTATACACAATTTAGGTTATCAGGGTGTATTTCCAAAGGAAAAACTAAACATTACAGGTTTTGGTTGGGAGATGTTTCATATAGATTGTTTAGAATTTTATGGGATGGTTAATTTTTTGAAAGGTGGTTTATTTAGTGCTGATTATATAACTACTGTTAGCCCCAGATATGCAAAAGAGATCCAAACACCTGAGTTTGGTTTTGGATTGGATGGGGTTTTAAGAAAAAGAAAGGATAGACTTATCGGTATACTGAATGGAATTGACTATGAAATATGGAATCCCGCAAAGGATAGATTTATATCTTATAATTACGATGTAAAAAGTTTTCACTTGAAAATAAAGAACAAAGAAGAGTTAATAAAAATAACAAAACTTGACTGTGATATTAATAACCCTATTTTTACTTTTATTGGTAGAATGGTTCAACAAAAAGGTATTGATATTTTAGTTCAAGCAATCCCAAAACTTATAGATAAAGGAGCAAGATTTATATTAATAGGAACAGGAGAACATTATTATGAAAAGATGGTAAAACAGTTAGAAAAAAATTATCCTGGGAGGGTTTTCATACATATAGGTTTTGATGAAGAGTTAGCCCATAAAATTTATGCAGGAGCAGATGGAATTGTCATGCCTTCAAAATACGAGCCCTGTGGGTTGAGTCAATTAATTGCAATGAGATATGGAACAATTCCAATCAGTAGAAGGGTAGGGGGGTTAGAAGATACCGTTGAAGACGGAATAACAGGTTTTCTTTTTGATGAATTTACTCCAGAAGCAATTGAATGTGCAATAAAAAGATTTATAGATGTCTACTACGACAAAAATAGACTGAATAAGATGATTTTTTCTGCAATGAGCAAGGATTTTTCATGGTCAAAGGCAGTAAAAGATTATATTAAACTTTATAGGGAAATAATTCAAATATGAGAGAAAGAAAAGCATTATTTGAACTCTTAGCACTCCTTGAAATCTCCGATGACACTGATATACTTCTTGAAAGATTAATATATCATGTTGCGGAATTTATGAATGCCCAAGCATCGGTTTTAAGGCTAATACAGAATGGAAAACTTAAGGTTGTAGCATCTTATAATCTTCAGACATGGAAAGATGAAATAGGGATTGATGATGGTCCTTGTGGCAAAGTTATGAAAGAAGGTAAAGTTCTAATTTTAAATAAACAGGAATTAGATGGTGAAGTTTTAGATATTCCAGCATACTCCGCAATATGCATTCCTCTAAAAATTACTAAAAAAATTAAAGAAGATGATACTAAATCAGAAGGAATAGAACGGGAAATTATAGGGACAATTCTTGTTTATAATAAGTTGGACTCAGAAGAAGGGTTGGGTGAATTTACAGATGAAGACATAAGTATTGGTGAACTTTTTTCTTCGATTGCTTCTCTAATTATTTTAAAATCTCTACAATTTAAGGAAACAAAAGAGTTAAAAAATTACTTAGAAAGCCTTATTGAGAGTTCTGCCGATGCTATTGTTGCTACTGATTTAAATAATATTGTAACTGCTTGGAATAAGGGCGCTGAGGAGATTTTTGGTTTTAAAAAGGAAGAAGTCATAGGAAGGCCTTTGCCTGTTATTCCAGATTTTTTAATAGAAGTAGAAAAATTTTATATTGAAAAGGTAAAACAAGGAGAAATACTTAAAGAAATAGAATCTGTAAGGATAACAAAGGATAATAGACTCATAGAAGTTAGCCTTACCCTTTCTCCAATAAAAAATGTTTTTGGTGAAATTGTTGGTGTCAGTAGAATTGCAAGGGATATAACGGAAAAAAAGAAGCTTGAAAGAGAACTTATTAGAAGAAATGAAGAATTGACAAAAATTCTATTTGTTAGTTCCGTTGTAAGAAGTACTTTGTCTTTAAATAAGCTTTTGCGTATGATTTTAACAGTAATCACAATGGGTGAAGGATTAGGTTTTAATAGAGCAGTTCTTTTCTTAGTAGATGAAGAAGAAAATTCTATAAAAGGGAAGATGGCTGTTGGTCCATCAAGTTATGAAGAAGCTTGGCAAATCTGGTCAAGTCTTTCAAAGGAGAAAAAAACCCTCTATGAAGTATTAGAAGATTTAAGTAAGAAAGATTTTGAGGAAGACTCCTTTTTTGATCGTCTTTGCAGGCACCTTTCAATTCCTCTTAACAGTAACTATCCAATTACCCGAGCTGTGAAAGAAAAAAAAGTTTTTAATATAAAGGATGTCCATAAGGATGAATCTGACCCACTAATAATTCAACAACTTGGAAGTCACGCCTATGCTATTGTCCCTTTAATCTCTAAAGATAAAGCGATCGGTGTTATATGGGTTGACAATCTTTACACAAGAAAACCTATAACTGAACAGGACATAAACTTTCTTAAAGGTTTTGCAGATCAGGTAGCAGGAGCTATTGAAAATGCATGGATTTTTGAAAAAGTTGAACAGGCTGAAAAAGAACTTGAGATGCTATTTAACTCAATAACTGATTTACTTTATTATACAGACGAATTTTATACAATAAAAAAGGTTAACAGAGCTTTTCTTAATAAGATTGGCAAAGAAGAACGAGATATAATAAATAAAAAGTGTTTTCAAATTGTCCATAAAGAAGATACTCCTCTAAAAAGTTGTCCACATAGGCAAGCTATAGAGACTAAGAAAGCAAAAATTGGGGAAATAGAAGAAAATTATTTAGATGGTATTTATCTTGTTTCAAGCTCCCCAATATTTGATAAAGATGGAAATTTAAAGGGAACCATAAATTTAGCAAGAGATATTACAGAAATAAGAAGTCTACGAGAGAAAATTGCTTCAATGGAAAAGATGGCTGCTTTGGGTGAGATGGCAGCAAAGGTTGCTCATGAAATAAGGAATCCTTTACTTGCCATAGGTGGGTTTGCCAAAAGACTAAATAAAGAGCTTAAAGAAGAAAAATTAAAAGAATATGTTAAGGTAATTGTAGATGAAACACGAAGACTTGAAAAAATATTGAACGAAATTCTCAGCTTTGTAAAACCTCAAGCATTAACCAAAGAACCTTTTAGCATAAAAAATCTTGTAAATGACATGATTAATTTAACTGAATCAACTTTGAAAGAAAATAATAACAGATTTATTATTGAAATACAAGAAGATTTTATAGTTTTGGGAAGTTATGATAAACTCAAAGAAGTTTTGCTTAATTTAATTTCTAATGCAAATGAAGCTACAAAAAATGGAAGCATAACATTAAGAATTAAAAATCCAGAAGAAAATATGAAGGGAGAACTCTTGAACGGAGATTTCTTTGTAATAGAAGTGGAAGATACGGGCATAGGGATTTCAAAGGAAAATCTTAAAAGGATTTTTGATCCCTTTTTTACAACTAAAATAACAGGTACTGGGCTTGGACTATCTATTTCAAAGAAAATTATTGAGGAACATGGTGGTATAATTAAAGTAGAAAGTGAACTAAATAGAGGGTCAATTTTTAGAATTTATTTGCCAATTTATAAAGAGGGAGGTAAAAGTAATGAAAATAATGGTAGTTGATGATGAAAAAAACATTCTAATGCTCTATAAGTCTGAATTGGAAGATGAAGGATACGAAATAGTGACAGCTAATTCAGGGAAAGAAGCCTTAGAACTTTTTGATAAAGAAAAACCAGATTTAGTTACTCTTGATATAATGATGCCTGATATTGATGGGATTCAAGTTTTAAGACAACTGAAACAAAAAAATCCAAATGTACCGGTAATTATGCTTACAGCCTATGATTACAGAGATGATTTTTCTGTTTGGGCATCAGATGCCTATGTAGTTAAATCATCTGATTTAGGACCATTAAAAGAAACAATTAAACAAATCGCAGAAAAATTTGGAATAAAATGATTAAGTTTGCTCTTTCTATTTTTTTTATTTTAATATTTCCTTTTATGGCACTTTGCAAGATAACAGAAGAAACATTAAAAAATGGTCTAAAAATAATTGTAATTGAAGATCATTCTTCTTCAGTATCTACATTTCAGGTTTGGTATAGAGTTGGAGCAATCGATGAACCAGAGGGAAAATCTGGTATCAGTCATCTTCTTGAACATTTAATGTTTAGGGGAAGCAAAAATTATCCTAATAATGTTTTTTCAAAGATTATTCAATCTCAAGGTGGAATTGATAATGCTTTTACAACAAAGGATTATACTGTATATTACCAAAAAATTTCGCCATCTAAAATTCAAACTTCTATTGATCTTGAATCAGACAGAATGGCTCATTTACTTTTAAAATCTGAGGATTTTGAACTTGAGAAGAAAATTGTTCTTGAAGAAAGAAGGCAAAGATATGAAGATGATCCTGAAAACCTGATAATTGAAGAGGTTATTAGCACTGCCTTTAAAAACCATCCCTACCGCAAACCAGTAATAGGTTGGACAGAAGATATCCAATCAATTACTCTTGAGGATATTAAAAATTATTATCAAAGTTATTACTGCCCAAACAATTCTTTTATAATTGTTGCTGGAGATATAAAAAAAGATGAAATTTTAGAAAAAATTAGAATTCAATTTGAAAATATTCCTGAATGTAAAACTCTTCCATTAAGAAAAAAACTTTATGAACCTAAGCAACATGGAGAAAGAAGGATTATATTAAAAAAACAAACTCATCTACCCATGCTTGTTATGGCATATAAAGTTCCAGCCTATCCTGATAAGGATAGTCTTGCCCTTGAAATATTAAGTACCATAATGGGAGAAGGAAAAAGTTCAAGGCTTTATAGAAAGCTTGTCAATGAGAAAGCTTTAGTTGTTGACATTTCATCAAGTAATTCACCATTAAGTAGAGATGGATTTTTATTTTTTATTATTGCTGCGATAAAGGATATTGAAAAGGTTGATGAAGTTGAAAAAATTATAAAAGAAGAAATAGAAAAGATAAAAAATGAATTGCCCGATGAAAAGGAAATCGAGAAAGCTAAAAATCAGGTAGAGGCATCCTTTCTATTTAGCCAAGATTCTGTATTTGGACACGCCCTTTTTATAGGTCGATTTGAAATTCTTGGTAGTTGGAAAATGATTGATTTATATAGGAAAGAAATAATGGAAATTACTGGTGCTGATTTGCAAAGAGTAGCAAAAAAATATTTAATTTTCGATAATATGACAGTTGGCGTTTTGCTACCAAAATGAAAAGAAAAATTTTTTATATATTTTTATTTCTATTTTCTTGTTTTAATTATTCAATAGCAGGAGCAATTAATATGGAATTTAAAACAATAAAACTAAATAACGGAGCAACAGTAAAGTACTTATATAGAGATAATATCCCTATAGTTTATTTATCTGTGCTTATTCCAGCCTCTCCTTTAGATGAAGAAAAGCCTTCTCAAGCCTATTTAACTGCCCATTTGCTAACCCACGGAACGAAAAATTTATCAGCAAGAGAAATTGAAGATAAAATAGATTTTTTCGCTCTTTCAATAGAAAAAAAAGTTCACTATGATTATACCTTACTGACTCTTTCTACAACTAAAAGGTATTTAAGTGAAGGATTAGAGCTATTTTTTGAAATACTCAAAACACCTACATTCCCTGAAGAAGAATTTAAAAAAGAAGTTTCCATCCTTGAAAAATCACTAAAACAAATGGAAGAGGATCCCTCATATATAGCTCATAAAAACTTCTTTAAAAAACTCTTTGGAGAACATCCTTATGGAAGACCAATAGAAGGAGAGCCTGAAAAACTCAAAGATTTAACAAGGCAGGATATAGTGAAATTTTATGAAAAATTTTACAAACCTAACAGAATGATTTTTTCCTTTGTTGGAGACATTGATGAAAAAGAATTAAAGGATAAAATTGAAAAATATATTCTTCCCTGGCAAGGTGAAATTTATGATAGACAGATAGTCCCACCTGTTTTTCAAAAAAGAGATAAACCTTTAGAATTGAAAATAAATAGAAAAGATTTAACACAATCAACAATTGTTTTAGGTTTTGAGGGAATATCAAGAAAAGACCCCGATTTTTTTGCTACATCTTTAATGAATTATGTTCTTGGAGGTGGCGGACTTACATCTCGATTGGCAAAAAAAGTTAGAGAAGAAAAGGGACTTGCTTATTCAATATATAGCACATTCACACCCTATTTATTAAATGGAGCCTTCTATATTGAAGTTAAAACAAAAGCTGAAAACACAGATAATGTTGTTAAAATGGTAACAGAAGAACTAAAAAATATGGTAAACAAAGGATTAACTGAAGAAGAACTTAAAGAAGCAAAGGCTTTTTTGGTAGGTAGTTTCCCATTAAGAATTGATACAATGAAAAAAATAAATGAATTTTTACCTCTTATGGATTTTTATCAATTGGGAGACGATTACATTAAAAGATATCCAGAATATATTGAAAAAGTTAGCATAGAAGATATAAAAAGAGTATCAGAGAGAATTATTAATTACAAGAGTTTTATCTTAAGTGTTGTAGGACCAACTAATTAATTTTAAATTCATTATCTTCCTCCACAGGTTGAGAGGCTTCAATAAGAAGGACAGGAATATCATCTTTTACAGGATAATAAACCTTGCATGTTTTACATAAAAGTATATTTTTTTCTTCTTCATAAATTAAATCACCTTTACATTTAGGACACACAATAATTTCAAGAAGTTCCTTTTCAAGAGGCATTTATAATCCTTCTTAATCTTTTAAGTGTTTTTTCCTTCCCTACAATTTCTAATACTTCGTAAATCCCAGGACTTACTGTGCTTCCTGTGATCACCACTCGTATGGGTTGAGCAATCTGAGCAAGTTTTAATCCTCTTTCATTTACCATGTCCATAAATATCTTTTCAATTTTATCCTGAGTAAAATCATTAAGTTGAGCAAGTTTTTCAGTTATTTCTTTAATTATCGGTATAGTCTCTGTATTTATATATTTTTCCCTTGCCTTTGGCTCAATATCGACATAATCAAGAAGATAATATCTCATTGCATGGGCAAGCTCTTTAAGAGTTCTGCATCTCTCTTTAAGGGATTTGATAGCCTTACATGCCCATTTCAAGTCAATTGAATCCCCTTCATTTAGATAACATTCCTTTATTAGAAAGGGTTTTACCAATTCATAAAGTTTGTCCTCTGGAGTCAATTTAATATATTCACTATTTAACCAAAGCAGTTTTTCAGAATCAAAAACCGCATTAGCTTTGCCTACCTGTTCTAAATTAAAATATTTAATTAATTCCTCTCTTGTAAAAATCTCCTGATCTCCATGAGACCATCCAAGACGGACAAGATAGTTAACTACAGCATCAGAAAGATATCCTTCATCTCTGTATGCAAGAACACTTGTAGCACCATGTCTTTTACTTAAACGTGATCTGTCTTTTCCAAGAATCATTGGAATATGAGCAAAATTTGGAGGATTCATCCCTAAAGCATGATAAATATGAATCTGTTTTGGAGTGTTATTTAGGTGGTCTTCGCCTCTTATTACATGGGATATTTCCATTTCATAATCATCAACAACAACACAAAAATTATATGTTGGTGTGCCATCACTTCTTAGGATTACAAGATCTTCAAGTTCACTATTTTTAAAAGTTACATGACCTTTTACAAGATCATGAACTACTGTTTCACCTTCAACAGGCATTTTAAAACGAATTGCAAAGGGTTTATCTAAAATTTCTCTTATTTCTCTACATCTACGGTCATATCTTGGTGGCTTTCCCTCTTTCATTGCTTTCTGCCTTCTTTCTTCCAGCTCCTCAGGGGTGCAATAGCATCGATAGGCTTTACCTTCTTCAAGAAGTTTATAGGCGTATTTTTGATAAATTTCTGTTCTATCTGTTTGTCTGAAGGGACCTTCATCCCAGTCAAGTCCAAGCCACTTCATTGCTTCAATAATTGATTCAATATACTCCTCTGTAGAACGTGATCTGTCAGTATCTTCAATCCTTAAAATAAATTTTCCATTGTGATGTCTTGCAAAAAGCCAGTTAAAAAGCGCGGTTCTTGCTCCTCCAATATGAAGATGTCCTGTTGGGCTCGGTGCAAATCTAACCCTTACCACTTCTCCTCCTTTATAATCTTATTGGAATTCCTTTTTGCTTTAAAAACTCTTTTGCTTCCCTTATTGAGTATTCCCTGAAATGAAATATTGAAGCTGCCAGAGCTGCATCTGCCTTTGCATAGGCAAAGGCTTCATAAAGATGTTCCAGCGTTCCTGCTCCACCAGAAGCAATAACTGGAATTGTTACAGCCTCTGCAATAGTTCTTGTAAGCTCTATATCATAACCTTCCTTTGTTCCATCTCTGTCCATGCTTGTAAGAAGAATCTCTCCAGCACCGAATTCTTCCATCTTTTTAGCCCACTGAATTGCATCTATTGGTCTCATAAGTCTTCCACCATGAGTTGAAAGAACAAACCTTGAATTTTCATTATAAAGAACATCTTTCAGTTCAGAATCATCAAACCACTGTTCAGGTGGATAGGATTTAGGAGCAAAGGTTTTATCAACCCTTTTTGCATCAATTGCAATTACTATACATTGTGAACCGAATCTTGTTGATGCTTTTTGAATAAAGTAAGGGTCCTTTACAGCAGTTGTGTTTATGGATACCTTGTCAGCGCCTGCATTAAGCAGATCTCTTATGTCATCAAGGCTTTTTATGCCTCCTCCGACTGTAAGTGGCATGAATACAACTGAAGCAGTTCTTTCAACAACATCAATTATAATCTTTCTTTTTTCATGGGATGCTGTAACATCAAGAAAAACAAGCTCATCAGCTTCTTCTTCATCATAATAAAGGGCATTTTCAACAGGATCTCCTGCATCTCTTAGGTTGAGAAAATTAACACCCTTTACAACCCTTCCATCCTTTACATCAAGACAAGGTATTATGCGTTTTGCCAACATAGCTCAATAGCCTCGCTAAACTTTAATGTTCCTTCATAGAGGGCTTTTCCTACGATAACACCCCAAAGATTTGGGATTTTTGAAAGCTTTTTAATATCATCAATTGATGAAACTCCGCCTGAGGCAATGACAGGAATTGTGAGCCTTTCAACAAGTGCTTTTGTTGCTTCAATATTTGGTCCTGTAAGCATTCCATCTCTTGAAATGTCAGTATAAATAATTCCCCATACTCCATGCTCCTGCATTCCTTGAGCAAGTTCAGTTGCCTTGATTTTTGTAAGTTCAACCCATCCTTTTACTGCTACATAACCATCACGGGCATCAATTCCAGCAATTATTTTTCCTGGAAATTTTTTGCATATATCTTTTACAAAATCAGGAGCTTCTACTGCAACAGTACCGAGTATAACTCTGTCGATTCCGCAATCAAGAAGGATTCTCACATCTTCTTCTGTTCTGATACCTCCTCCCACTTCTATTTCTCCCTTAAAGGCATTTCTAATTTTCTTAATAGATGAAAGATTTTGTATTTTTCCACTGAACGCTCCATCAAGATCAACTACATGTAAAACCTTTGCTCCTTCATTTTGCCACTTTAATGCAGCATCCTGAGGGTTGTTATAATAAACAGTGACTTCGCTAAATTTACCCTGCCGAAGTCTTACACATTTACCATCTTTAAGGTCAATTGCTGGAATTATATGCATTTTTTAGTATAACATATTCAAATGGATGAGCTTGAAAAGGAGTTCGTAATTGATTTTTTCACAAAAAGACTTATTCATTTTAAGGATTCTCCCGAAGCAGTAGGATGGACAAAAACAGGACAACTGCTTCGTTACGAAGCAGTTTATAAACTTATCAATCCTGATGGGAAAAAGCTTCTTGATTTTGGTTGTGGTAAAGGTGATTTTTACAGATTTTTAAAAGAAAAGGGAGTCAATTTAACCTATACAGGAATAGATATCAATCCTTCTTTAATAAAGCTTGCACAGAAAAACTATCCTGCAACAAATTTTTATGTAAAGGATATTGAAAGTGAACAATTAGATGAAGTTTTTGACTATACTGTGGTGATTGGAGTTTTTAATCTTGCTCTTTCTAATATAAAAAATCTTATGCAAAGATGCTTAGAAATTCTTTTTGAGAATACCAAAGAAAGACTTATTCTTACTTGCCTTAATAATAAAACAAAATTTCGTGATATTGGTGTTGCTTATTTTTCTGTGGAAGAATTGCAAAGACTTGCTCAAAGCCTTACAAAAGATTTTGAAGTTTTAGATAATCTTATAGAAGGAGATTTATTTTTAATTCTTGACAGGAAATAGATATTATTTGAAATAAATTTAAATGCTGACTTAAAATAAAACTTATGGAAAATCTAATTGATGCTGCAAAAAAAGTTCTTACAATTGAAGCTTTATCAATTCAGGAACTTAAAGATAGAATTAATGAAGATTTTATAAAGGCTGTTGAAATCATACATAACTCAAAGGGAAGAGTAGTTGTTACAGGAATTGGCAAATCAGGGCTTGTAGGAAGAAAAATATCAGCAACTCTTGCTTCAACAGGTACTCCTTCTTTTTTCATGCATCCAGCTGAAGCAAGTCATGGTGATCTTGGTATGGTCACTGAGGATGATGTAGTTATTGCAATAAGTAACAGTGGTGAAACAGAGGAGGTTTTAAGGCTTATACCCTATCTAAAATATTTCAATGTAAAGATTATTGCCCTTACAGGAAATCCCCAATCAACTCTTGCCAAACAGGCAGATGTTGTTTTAGATGTATCAGTTAAAGAAGAGGCATGTCCCTTTGGTTTTATTCCAACAGCATCAACGACTGTAACTATGGCAATGGGAGATGCTATAGCAGTTGCATTAATAATGCGTAATGGATTTAAAAAAGATGATTTTGCTGTATTTCATCCAGGAGGTTCTCTTGGAAGAAGAATGCTTACAAAAGTCAAAGATTTAATGCACACAGGAGAGGAACTTCCTGTTGCCTATTCAGACACTTTGATGCTTGATGCTATTTTAGAAATTTCTTCAAAAAGATTAGGAGTTGTTGTTATTGTGGATGAAAATAAAAGAATTCTCGGAATTATCACAGATGGCGATATAAGAAGAGGAGTTCAGCGATGGGGTAAAGAACTCTTTGAGTTAAAGGCTTCTCAAATAATGACTAAAAATCCAAAAACAATCAATGAAGAGGAACTCGCAGCAGTTGCTCTTTCAACAATGCAGAAGTATTCAATAACGAGTCTTGTTGTTCCTGCCAGTGATGGCACCCTTAAAGGATTAATTCATATCCATGATATTCTTAAAAAAGGCATTTTTTAATGACGATTATTTTTAAAGCTTTAACCAAAGAGTTACTTCAGAATATTTTTCTTTCTTTAGCTTTTTTAAATTCTTTGCTTATAATTGAAAAGCTTCTTAAATTGAGCAAAGTTTTTGCTTCTGTTGGTATTGATTTAATAAATCTTTTCAAAATTGTCATTCTTCTACAACCGCAGTTACTTATATTTACTCTTCCTATGGCTTTACTTATGGGAATTTTGCTAACTTATGGAAGAGTTCAAACAGACAATGAAATGACAATTTTTATGGTAAGCGGAATGCCATATAAAAAAGCCTTTAAGCCTGCTATATATATAGGATTAATTGCCTTTTCATTTACAGTTTTAATGAGCTTTTATCTTGCCCCTTCCGCAGTAAATCTCGTAAGAGAGAAAATATTAACAATTCTTGCAGAAAGAGCCCCCCTCGGAATAGAAGAGGGGGTATTCAATCAAGGATTTAAAGGCATTACTATTTTTGTAAAAGAAAAACCAGATAGCCTTACTCTGAAAGAAGTTATAATTTTTGATGAAAGAAAAGAGGAAACTAAAATTGTAATTGCAAAAGCTGGCAGAATTACAAAAGAAAAGGAAAATATCAATCTTAGTTTGCTTGATGGGAAAGTCTATTTTAATAAAGATATTACTTTAAATCAGATAAACTTTAAGGAATATATTTTTAAACTTTCTCCTAATATAGAACCAATTGCGAAAAAAATAAGTGAATTTTCCATTTTTGAGCTTATATCAAAGATAGGAAGCGATGAGAAAAGAAAGACTGATTATAAACTCGAACTTTATAAGAGATTTTCTTTGCCTCTTTTGTGTATTGTTAGTGTGTTTTTATCCCCTTTTTTATGCAGGTTAATTGGCAAAAGTGGAAGAATTGGTGGAGTAACAGTTGGTTTACTTGTATTTACAATTTATTATATTCTAATGATTTACGGAGCAAATCTTGCAAAGGCTGGAAAGGTCTCAGCTGAGGTAGGTTCTTTATTACCTATAATAATTATGGGCTTATTTACTTTTTTCTCCTACAACAAAATCAAAGCATAGGATAAAAAAATGAGAATAAATATTGTTTGTTTTAGCTATCTTAAGGATTTTTTAAAAATTTTTATTGTTTTAACTATCTCCCTTGCTTCGCTTCTTTCAATAATAGGAATTGTCGAAAAAATTGATGATTTTATGCCCTATAAACCTTCTTTATTATTTTTTATTGAATATTTCCTGTATAACATACCAAGGTATGTTTTTTATCTAATTCCCTTTGTTACGCTAATAAGTTCCCTTTTTATATTTTCCATAGGCATTAGAACCAGAGAGTTACTTATTTTATCTGTTTCAGGAGGAAGACTTCGGAAGATTTTAAAACCTTTTTTATTTTTAGGCGTTATAATATCTTTGTTTGGATTTATTTTTGGTGAATTTATTCAACCCTACGTTACAAAAAAAATTAACGTTATGATAGAAACTTTAACTGAAAAAAATAAAAGTAGAGTTCAAAAAGATGTATATGTTAGGACAAAAGACGGAATAGTTGTAAAAATTGGAACATTGAATTTTTCAGAACAGTCGCAGAACATAAAAATAGCAAATAACTTAAAAATATTCATAATTAAAGACGATATTCTTCTTAAAAGAATTGACTCAGAAAAAGCAGATATCACAAATAAAGAGTGGTTGCTTAAAAATGTTATAGTTTATGATTTCATTAATGGAAGAGTAGAAAAATTGCCTGAAATGAATTATCCAATGAATCTTAAATTATCTGTAACAGCCTTTAAAGATATCAAAAAAATCGAAGAATTTGGTATATCAGAGCTTTTACAAAAAAGAAGAGAGTTAAAAAAAGTAGGGCTAAGTAATCCAAAAATTGATACTGATATAAGCGGAAGGCTTTCTTATAATTTTGTTACACTTTTTATGATGATTTTGGGTCTTTCTTTACCTCTTGGAGCCTATGAAAAATTTAGCTCTATTTTTTCAAAAACTAAAAGCGGGGTTCAGGCAAGTGGACTAATAACAGTTAGTATCGGACTTTTAATAACAATAGTTTACTGGCTTTTTTATTCACTTTTTATGTTTGTAGGCTATTCTAAAATCTTACCACCCTTTATTGCTCCATGGATTACGACTGTAGTGTTTGGCTTGGTTTCTGTGAAGCTTTATTTTTCAATTAAAGAATAAATAGATAAAGTTTATTTATTAGTTGCTGACCATTTTATTGATTCTATGTACGGAATCGGGCTTCTTTGTAAAATTTCTGTCATTTGTAAGATATCTTTAGAATAACCGCATACATTATCTCTCCACATCATTTTGTATTGTTCAGATAGAAATATTTTCAGAAATCCCTTTGGAACAGGTATAAAAAATGCTAATTTATTAAGAAATCTTAAGAAGTCTTTAACAATATCCCTTAAACTAACCTTTTCATCGCCACAAAGCTCAAATACGCCTGTTCCTTTATATTCAATTGCTTTTATAAAACATCCTGCCACATCCCTTACATCCACTGGCTGAAAATAATATCCTTTAATATCAGGGAAAATAATAAAAGGAGTTCTATAAAGAATTTCTCTTAATTTTGTAAACAGTAACTGTTCAGGACCTAAAATAAAGGAAGGACGAAGTATAACATAGGGGAGTCCGCTTTTTAATAGTTCTTTTTCGGCTTTCAATTTAGTAATATGATACTTTGATGGAGCTTTCTCATCTACTCCAAGGGCGCTCATATGAATTATTTTCTTAGGAGGCAACTCCTTTAAAACTTCATAAAGGCATTTAGAATACTCAAAATGCACCTTTTCAAAGGTAACTCCTTTAGATTTTATTTCTTGAATAATGCCAATTAAATGGATTACATAGTCAGGCTTTAATATTTTTATCGTATCTCGTAATTTTTCTATTTTAGTTAAATCATCTATAACATGACAGTGTATTGTATCTCCAAAAATATTTTCTGCCTTTTTCAAATTTCTAACTAAAAGATGAACTTCATATCCTTTTTTAAGAGCAAGATTTACAACATATCTTCCTACAAAACCAGTTCCACCTGTTATTAAAACTTTTTCCATAATTATATAAATTTTATCATTTTTGAAGATATTTTAAAACTTTTTTTGCAAGATTTAAATTGAAACTCGGTAATTTAGCAATCTCCTCCTCTGAGGCTTCTTTAATTTTTGAAAGGCTTCCATATTGTTTCAGTAGTATAAGTCTTCTTTTTTTGCCAATCCCTGGAATTTTCTCAAGGATAGACTCAAAAGTAACTTTTTTCCTTAATTTTCTGTGATAACTTATAGCAAACCTGTGAGCTTCATCTCGTATCTTTCTTAATAAAAGAGAAGATGGTTTTTTGTCTTCAAGAGATATTTCCTTGCCATTTGGGAAAATTAATCTGTCTGGGTCTTTTGCAATGGCATATACATTTAATTTATCCTTTAATTCAGAAAGTACCTTTAGAGCAACATTCAAGTGTCCTTTACCACCATCTATCAAAACAATATTTGGTATTGGTACTCCTTCTTCTGTATCAAATTTATTTATAACTCTGAAAACAATCTCTTTCATTGATGAATAGTCATCTGCTCCTTCGGTTTCTTTTATTTTTAAATGTCTGTAGTAATTTTTATTAAATGAACCATTTTCCCAGTAAACGAAACTTCCTACAGAATGATAGCCAAAAAGAGTAGAAACATCAAAGGCTGCAATCCTTTCTGGCAATGATTTAAGGTATAGTCTTTCTTTAAGTTCGTATAAAGTAGTTTCAATTGGCGAGATTTTATGTTTTAGATGAATTTTAGCATTTTTTATTGCCATATCAATAAGAGCTTTTTCTTCATCTGACTTTGGTATTCTTATTTTAATTTCAACTCCTCGTTCTTTTGATAGCCAGTTAATAAGATTCTCTGAATTATCTGGAATTTGCTCTAAGAGAATTAAAGGTGGCGGAATTAGATTTTCCTTTAAATAAAAAGATTCAACTATAGAAAAGGTAAGTTCTGATAGATTTTCAAAAAAAACTTTTTTGATAAGATAATCTTTAGAACCCACTAATAAACCATTTCTTACAAACAAAATATTCACTGAGATATTTGAATTATCTACATATATTCCAAAAACATCTAAATCATCAAGATTCTGGGATACTACCCTTTGCTGTTCAAAAATTCTCTCAAGTCTCTTTATTTGCTCTCTTACTCGAGCTGCTTCTTCAAATTTAAGATCTTCACTCAGTTTAAACATTTTTTCCCGTAACATATCAATAAGTTCTTGTCTCTGTCCTTTAAGAAACATAATAACTTCCTCTACTTTTTTAATATACTCTTCTCTACTTATTAATCTTGCACAGGGAGCAGGACATCTTTTCATCTGGAACTGAATGCAGGGCTTTATTGTTTTGTTTAAATTATATTTGCATGTTCTGATAGAAAAATTTCTTCTGATAAAGGAGAGAGCTTCCCACATAGATTGAGCTGGGACATATGGACCAAAATATAAACTACCATCTTTTTTTATTTTGCGAGCTACTTCAATTTTAGGCCATTCCTCATTCACAGTTATTTTTAGATATGGATAGCTTTTATCGTCCCTCAGTAAAACATTAAAAGGTGGTTTATATTGCTTTATTAGATTTGCCTCTAAAACAAGAGCCTCAAATTCATTAGAAGTTACAATGTAAGAAAAGTCCTTCACTAACTCCATCATGCTACGTTTTCTTGGATCAAGCTCACTTGCGTTAAAATAACTTAACAATCTATTCTTTAAATTCTTTGCTTTTCCTACGTATAGAACCTTTCCTTTTTTGTCTTTAAAAATATAAACTCCAGGATGAGAAGAAATTTTTGAAATTTCTTTCATAAATATATTATATTAGAATCACTCTTGACATTTGGAAAAAATTTATGTATTATAACTAAAACTAAATTTTAGAAAGGAGGCTTATCGTGGAGGCACCGACTTTTTTACACATGTTATTCCCTTCAATCCCGCCATATGTTAGTTATTCATGGTTAGCTATGGCATTGATTATCGGAGTTTCTCTTGTTGTCAAGAGAAACTTAAAAATGGTCCCAGCAGGAATTCAAAACGTAATGGAAGTGCTTACGGAATTTTTAAGAGGTCAGGCTTTAATGAGTATTGGACATCATTGGGGAGATAAATTTTTGCCTCTTTTAGGCACTCTTTTTATTTATATTTTAGTCTGCAATTTATTCGGTCTTATTCCAGGTTTTGAATCCCCAACTTCCAATGTTAACATGACCTTTGCTATGGCAATTCCTGTATTCTTTATCTATCAGTTTATGGGTTTTAAAGTCCATGGAATTCGTTATTTAGAACACTTTTTAGGTCCTATTAGAAGTATCTATGCCATACCATTTATGATGTTTATGTTTGTGGTAGAATGGATAACCCATTTAGCAAGACCTTTAACCCTTGGAGTCCGACTTTTTGGCAATATGTTTGGAAAACATCTTTTATTAATGGTTCTTGGCATTTTAGCTCCATTGATAGTGCCTGTTGCCTTTTTAGGATTAGGAACATTGGTCAGCGTACTTCAGGCATATGTATTTATGTTATTAACCGCTGTTTATATAGCAGGTGCCGTTGAGGAGTCTCATTAAAAAAAGAAAGGAGGGGAAAACAGAATGAGAAAGTTTTTTGTAGTTCTACTTACTGCATTGGTTGTTGTTTTGACCGCCTCAGCAGTTTTTGCAGCTGAATCTGATCCTGCAAAGCTTAATTACTATGGGTGGGCCACAGCAGGAGCATTAATCGGACTTGGCGCAGCTGCAGGTGGTGGTGGAGCTGGAATGGGACAGGCTGTTAGAGGTATTCTGGAAGGTTCAGCAAGAAACCCCGGAGTTACCGGAAAGCTCATGACGCTCTTTATCGTAGGTCTTGCATTAATTGAGTCTCTTGTCATTTATGTTCTTGTATTTGTTCTTATTACCTTCTATGCAAATCCTTTTGTGAAGTAATTTTTCTATTTTTTCAAAAAGGGGAGCAAAGTCTCCCCTTTTTTTATTTATAATTTTAAATTATAAAACAAACGAAATCAGATTTTGCTCTTCTAAAGATAAATCATAAATGTTCAGTAATTTGTGGGCTATAAATTTTTACAGGCTCGTTTTCTTCATTAAGTAATATGATTTTGGGTTTGTGTAATGCTATTTCATCATCTTTTAAATATCCATAAGAAAAAATAACTATTCTATCCCCAACTGATGCTTTTTTAGCAGCAGGACCATTAAGCCCTATTTTCCTTGAGCCCTTTGGCGCGGGAATAACATATGTATCAAATCTTTCACCATTATTCATGTTACTTATCCATACCCTTTCATAGGGCATGATACCTGAAAGCTCAAGTAGCTCAATATCAATACTAATTGAGCCTTCATAAAATAAATTAGCCTCTGTTACTTTTGCAAGATGAAGTTTTGCTCTTAAGAAAGTTCTTAACATTTACCTCTCACTAATTTTTTTATTCAATAATTTTAGGAACTCTAAAAAATTTATCTGTATAATCTGGTGCATTCCTTAAAGCTTCGTCTCTTGAAATAGATGCTTTAACCTCATCTTCTCTAAAAACATTATTTAATTCAATTACATGCGATGTCGGTTCAATATCTTTAGTATCTACTTCGTTTAGTTTTTCAACATACTCAAGGATTCTACTAAGTTGTTCTTGATAAATTTCTGTCTCGCCTTCATCGAGCTCTAATCTACTTAGTAATGCTATGTGTTTTACCTGTTCCTTTGTAATTTTCATTTTTAAACCCTCTCTAAATTTACAATTTTTGGAGCTAATTTTTTAACTCCGATGCCAGGAAAATTAACAATAACTTTTAAATCTTCTCCTTCTCCATAACAGTCTCTAACAACTCCAATGCCCCATGTAGGATGTTTAACCTTACATCCTATTACAAAGGGTGTTTTTATCTTTGGTTTTTCTGTTGTTTTCTTTTCTGTTACAAAAGTAGAATAATCCTTTCTTATACAAGTACAGTAATCAGCTGGAATGTCTTTGATAAAACTCGAAGGTTCCTGTTTTTGAATTTTTGAATAGAGTTTTCTATTGCTTGCAGATGTTAGAAATAGAATATTTTTTGCTCTTGTCATGCCAACATAAAATAATCTCCGTTCCTCCTGCATTTCTAATAAATCTTCTTTTGCTTTGAAATAAGGGAGTATACCTTCTTCACATCCTGCAATGAATACAACAGGAAACTCAAGCCCCTTTGCTGAATGAAGAGTAAGAAGGGAAACATAATTTTTCTTATTCTCCCAAATATCTACATTGGAGATTAAAGAAACCTTATCAAGAAATTCTCTAACAGGGATGTTTTCTGCAGAAGAAAGCAGTTCTAATACATTTTGTATTCGATCTTCTTCTATTTCTTCAAGATAACCCGTGGAATTTAAAATATCTTTAATCATCAATGATGCAGTTTTATATTCTTTTTTAGATAACTCTTCTATAAATTCTACAAAGGCTGATAATTTTTCCTTTAGAATTTCTGAAGCATTTTCATCCTTTATTATTGATTTTATTGCATCGTAATAGGAACACATATTTTTCTTTGCTTCCTGTTCAATCTTTGTTATAGCGGAAATACCTATACCTCTTGGAGGAGTATTGATTATTCTTAGAAGACTCAGATTATCTTCCTTATTAAGAATAAACCTCATATAAGCAATAACATCTTTTATTTCTTTTCTATGATAGAAACTTACCCCACTTATTACCTGATAGGGTATGCCTTCAATTCTTAATGCTTCTTCTAAAGCTCTTGCTTGCAAAGTTAATCTATAGAGTATAGCAAAATCTCTGTATTCATAATCTCCTTTAAGGTATAATTCTTTAATGCTTTTTGCAATATACTTAGCCTCTTCTTCTTCGTTGCTTAATTGGCAATAAAAAATTTTTTCTCCCCAATCTCTTTCAGTCCATAAAGTTTTGGGTTTTCTTATAGGATTCTTAGAAATCATGGCAGTTGATGCAAGTATTATATGTTTTGTTGAACGATAATTTTGTTCTAATTTTACAACTTTAGTACCTGGAAAATCTTTTTCAAATTCTAAGATATTATAAACATTTGCTCCTCTAAATTTATAAATGCTTTGGTCATCATCTCCTACAGCACATATTTTTTTATGATACTTTGAGAGTAATTGAAGAAGCACATACTGTGATTTATTAGTATCTTGAAATTCATCAACAAGGATGTATCTAAATTGTTCAGAATATTTTTTCAATAAATCTTCTCTTTCTCTAAAGAGATCTATTACACAAAGAATCAAGTCATCAAAGTCTAAGGCATTGTATTTTTTTAATTCATTTTGATATTTCATATAGATTCTACCTAATCTCTCTTCAAATTCATAACCCTCAATACTTGATACATAATCCTCAGGAGTTATGAGGTTAGATTTTAAATTGCTTATCTTTGATGCAAGACATTTACACAAAGCCTCGTGCATGTTTAAATCTTTAAGAATTCTTTTAATTAGGGTTGCCTGATCATCTTCGTCATATATTATGAAATCTCTTTTGTATCCTATTTTATCAATATGATTTCGCAGAATTCGTAAACAGAGGGAATGAAAGGTTCCAATCCACATATTTTTGCAATGGCCATTACACATTCGTCCAATTCTTTCTTTCATTTCTTCAGCTGCCTTATTTGTAAAGGTAACGGTAAATATTGAGGATTGAGAAAGTCCTTGTTCACGGGTTAAATAAGCAAATTTGTAAGTAATTACCCTTGTTTTTCCACTTCCTGCACCTGCAAGCACAAGAAGTGGACCTTCACAATAAACTACTGCTTCTTGTTGAGCCGGATTTAAATCCGACAGGGGGAAATCTTTCATGGCTATACCCCTCTTAATTTTATTTTTATACAAAGTCTTTATATTTTGCTAAATTTATTCAACGGTAACACTTTTAGCAAGATTTCTCGGTTGATCAACATCACAACCCCTCAAAACAGCTATGTGATAAGCAAGAAGTTGAAGAGGTACAGTAAGCAATACAGTATTTAGATATTTATTAATACCTTCTACTTTAATTAATCTATCTGATAATGTTTTCATTTCTTCTTGATCGCTGTCTGTAAATGTTATTAAAAAACCATCCCTTGCTTTTATCTCCTGCATATTAGAAATAGTTTTCTCCATTAGTGTATCCTCTGAAACTATAAATACAACTGGAAAACCTTCTTCAACAAGTGCAATTGGTCCGTGTTTCATCTCTCCTGCTGCATATCCTTCAGCATGAATATATGATATTTCCTTTAATTTCAAAGCACCTTCTAAAGCAACTGGATAGTTTAAGCCTCTTGCAAGATACAAAAAATTCGGTTTTCTATAAACTTCTTTTGCAATTATCTGAATATTTTTGTCAATTCTTAAAGTATCTTCAACTTTTCTTGGCAAAGCTAACAAATCATTTATTAAAACTTTAGCTGTTTTTTTGGTAACTTTTCCTTTTGCTAATGCAAGACCGATGCTGAAAATATATAGAGCCACTATCTGAGTTGTGAAAGCCTTTGTAGAGGCAACTCCAATTTCAGGACCTGAATGAGTGTAAAAGACAGTATCTGCATCTCGAGAGGCTGTGCTTCCTAAAACATTGCAGATGGTTAATGTTTTAACTTTATTATTTTTAGCATATCTTAAAGCAGCCAAGGTATCTGCTGTCTCTCCTGATTGAGTGATTGCAATGAAAAGAGATTTCTTTTCAAAGGGTATTTTTCTATAACGAAATTCAGAGGCAATATCAACTTCAACTGGAATACTGCAGAGCTCTTCAATCATGTATTTACCAATCATACATGCATGATAGGAGGTTCCACAGGCTACAAGGTAAATCTTTTCATAATTTTTTAGCTCATTTTTAGTAAAACCCCATTCCTCATAAACAATTTCACCTTCTTCATGTAAAATCCTTCCTCGAATGGTATCTGCAATAGCTCTTGGCTGTTCATATATCTCTTTTAACATAAAATGTTTGAATCCGCCTCTTTCAGCAGCTCCTTCGGTCCATGTTATTTTAGTTGTAGTCTTTGTTTTTTCATTGCCCTTTAGGTCATAAATTTTGAATCTGTTTTTATTCAAAACAACCATTTCTTTATTTTCAAGAAAAACAACATCTCTACAATGAGCTAAAAAAGCAGGGACATCGCTGGCTATAAATTTTTCCTCCTCTGATATTCCAACTACGAGAGGACTTTCCATCCTTACTCCAATTAGAGTATCAGGTTCCTCTTCATTTATCAAAACTATTGCATAGGAACCTTTAAGCTTTAAGCATGCATGCCTTACAGCATCCTCAAAACTGTATTTTTTTGAATATTTTTCAATCAAATGGGCAATCACTTCCGTATCAGTCTCTGAATTAAATTTATATCCTTCCTGAGTAAGCTCTTTTTTAAGTTCAATATAGTTTTCAATTATTCCGTTATGAACAACAGCAATCTTGCCTGAACAGTGTGGATGAGCATTTTCATCTGAAGGTTTTCCATGGGTTGCCCATCTTGTATGTCCTATTGCTAATTTTATATTGTTTAAACTGCCTAAATCCTGTAGGAGTTGTTCCAAATTTTTAATTTTTCCTTTACATTTTACCGTGTTAATCCTGCTATCAACTAAATAGGCTATCCCAGCTGAATCATATCCACGATATTCCAGCCTTTTTAACCCATCAAGTACTATCTGAACAGCATTTTTATCTCCTATATATCCTATTATCCCACACATTCTATCCTCTTTTTTTGTTAAAAATATTAATTAAGTCTATAAATATTTTTTCGTATTTTTTTACTTTACTATTTTCTTCTTCATCCTCAAAATCATCTCTTAAAATATAGATACCATCAAGCTCATATTCGGCTATGATTCTGTTTCTACTTTTTCCATTTATTCTGTTTTTTAAGTTAGACTTTATATAAAAATCCTGATCATTATCAGCAGTAACAAGAAATACTTTGATATTCTTTGTAACATCTGAAGCAAGTAATTTTAACTTCCAATAACAAGCCTGAGCTATTCTTTCTCTTAAACTTGTTTTACATGAAATAATAGCTAAAACATCTGAATTCCAAACATCATCAACATTCCAATCAACAACTACAAGGTCAGTATCTGGTAATAAAAGATAATCTCCAAATTTAACAGCAATCTTTCTAAATAGTATCTCATTTTTTTTATCTTTAATTTCATTATCTGTTAAAACCCTTAGAGTGCTAAAAGATTTATCTTTCTTACTGATTTCTTTTAAATATGCACTAAGTATGGATTTGATAATGTTTTCAAATTTTCTACCTATAAATGAATGCCATGACTGTTCAGGGTCTTTTATGTGAGAATGATGAGTTTTAAGGTTTTCTACATAGCTTTTCTTGAGATCTTTTATCTCAAGCCATGCCTGATTTGGATCTTTATTTCCTGCTTCTAAATCTCTAATAATATTCTCAATATTTTTTTTAGGGTCATTCATTCTTTTTGTCCCTTTTATATTGATTCCATTTAATTTGTCTTTTTTCTCTTTTTAATGTCTCTTGAGAAAATTTTCTAACAATAAAAAGATATTTAAATCCTCTCAAATAAAAATTAAATCTTAGTGCTCTATTATGCCAGATAGCAGTATTGGATGTTTGATTTCTACGGGCAACACAGATTATATCAACGGGCTCAAAATATTTGCAAAGCCTTTCAAATATTCTGAATCCAACAGGAGTAAATTTTTTCTTTACCCATTGATCACCAATTAACCAGCCCAAAACTTTACCTGGTTTTAAAATCCTATGACACTCTCTCATAACTTTCTCTAACTCATCATAAAAATGTTCAGTTTCAGCAGAAATTTTTCCTATATCTTCAGGATGGTCATTATATCTAACATTATCTCCGTAAGGAGAATCAATAAATATCATATCAACTGAATTATCTGGGAGAGGAATATTTCTGGCATCATTCTGAACTATATCTGGTCTTGTTGGAGAAATGTCATAACATATGCATTTACGATTTTCCTCTTTACAAACATCAAGAGTAGTTCCACTTCCAGCCATTGGGTCAACAACTAAATCACCAACCTCTGTATATCTTTTTATCATGTTATATATAACAAATGCTGGAGTGACACCTGGATATTTATTGTTACCCTTCGGCATTTTCCCATAGCTTTGAGTTGGATAATCCCAAAGAGTAGTTGTTTCTAATTTGGGTTTTTCATTGTCATCAATAATTTGCTTTACCTTGCTCCAATCAAAATTATCAAGATTTTGAAGATAGTCAAGGAATATATCTAATAATTGAGAGTTTATAACCTTGCCCCATTTTATTCCCATTTTATCTAAAATTTTTTTTGCTTCTTTTAGGATTATTAAATTTTCATTCTTTTCAACTTTAACCTGATAGGGATATTTACCTCCCCATGCATGAGGTTCTATATTTTTCCCTCCGTCAGAAACTGCTTTAAAAATACCATACAGAACATCTTTATCAATGTTATAAAGGAATAAATAGTCTCCTTTTTTAATTTGTAAAACTTCATCGGAGTAAAGTTTGTTAGTTGAAAAAATCATCCTTTCAAAGCATTCTTTTTCTGTTTTATCTGTGCATGCGAATATAAATCCTTTCACTTTTTTCCCCTCTTTTTCCTTGCCCAACCTTCTATGTTTTTCTGAGGAGTCCTTGATACTGCCAAAGCATCAGAAGGAACATTCTTTGTAATTGTAGAACCAGCTCCGATGTATGCACCCTTTCCAATTTTGACAGGAGCTACAAGCTGTGTATCACTTCCTATAAAAACATCATCTTCTATAGTTGTCTTATGCTTCTTTTTACCGTCATAATTACATGTAATTGTACCTGCGCCGATGTTTACATTTTTACCTATTTCAGAATCTCCAAGGTAACTAAGATGGGATGCCTTTGTTCCATCTCCGATCACTGATTTTTTTATCTCAACAAAGTTACCAATTCTACAATTCTGTCCAATAATACTTTCAGGTCTTATATGAGCAAAGGGACCGATATTTGAGCCAGACTTTATATGAGAACTTTCAATTACTGTGTAATCTTTTATTTTAACATTATCTTCAATAATACTATCTCGGATTCTTGTCCCTTGGTAGATAATACAATTTTGCCCGACGGTCGTGTTTCCTTCAAGAAAGACATTTGGATAAATTATCGTGTCTTTTCCAATTTTTACAGAGGAAGAAATCCAGACAGATAATGGATCATAAAAGGTAACACCTTCAGCCATCAATTCCTTAACAATTCTGTCTCTTAAATATTTCATAGCAAGAGAAAGTTCCTCACGATTGTTTATTCCGATTAACTCATTTTCTTCCGCTATTGAATAGGCGTCAACTTTATATCCTTTAGAAACCGCTATTTCTACAATGTCTGTGAGATAAAATTCACCCTTACGGGGATTTTCCTTAATTTCTTTAAGAAGGGCTAAAATGTCTCTTTTTAACAAATAAACTCCACTATTTGCCTCAGAAGATTCCTCTCCAGCGTAATCGGTAACTTCAACTATTTTTTCAACATCTCCTTTAGAGTTTCTTAAAATTCTTCCGTAGGAATGCTGTCGTTTTGGATAAAAGGAAAGAATTGCCATGGCTGGATTTTTCTCATCAAAAATTTTTAAAAAATTTAAAAGTGTGTCCTTTTTTATCAAAGGTGTATCACCATTTAGAATTAAAATTTTTTCACTTTTTATGGAAGGTAAAGCAGACTCTAAAGCATGGGCTGTTCCCTTAGGTTCATTCTGGAAAACAATGTTCAAATCATGTTTTTCAAGATGTTCTGTAACTTCTTTTAATGATGGATTAATAACAACAAATATATTGGCAGGATTAAAACTTCTGGCACACTCTATAACATAATTTATAATTGGTTTATCAAAAATTTTGTGAAGTATTTTTGGCATAGAGGACTTCATTCTTGTGCCAAGTCCTGCTGCCAAAATTACCACATCCATTATTTATCACCTCTTATTATTTGTGGTGCAGCAATCCCGCCTGAAAGAATTATTTTTATTCCTTCCTGAATAGGAATATTTGTATGAATAACACTTTCTTCATCAAACAAGACCACTTCTCCAAGATAGAGGTTATTAGTAGGTATATATACTGCAATTAGCTTTTTTTCTATATCCTTTTCCTTTAAAAAACATTCCTTTGTCTGAAATCCAAAAACAAAGCTACCCTTTCTTGGATACTCCACAATTACAAATTTCTGAAAAGAAGTTTTATTTTCAGGAGAAAAAGCATCAATTAATTGCTTCAAAGATGAATAAAGGCTTTTAAATACAGGTATTTTAAGAAAGAGTAATTTTTCAATCTGATCTAAAAGTTTTTTCCCAAAGACATTGGTTGATATAACTCCTACTAAAAAAACTATAACCAAAGCTGTTATAAAGCCTAATCCAGCAATATGCCTTCCAAAAATGTAATCATATATAGGTCCTAACAATCCATCTACGATTTTAAAAAGTTGAATTAAGACAAAGATACTTATTGCTACAGGAATTGTTACTATTAGACCTGCAATAAATTTTCTCTTAAAAGTAAGTCTAATAGATGGCTCCATCCTATACTTCTGCCTTAATCATTGCCTCATTTGGGATATCAAAGTTTGCATAAACATTTTGAATGTCATCATGGTCTTCTAAAGCATCCATGAGTTTTAACATTTTTTCAGCATCTTCTCCCTCAACAGATACATAATTTTTAGGAAGCATTGTTACCTCTGCTAAAGAAATATTTATCCCAGCTTTCTGCAAAACCTCTTTCACATCTTTTAATTGTTCTGGTGAAACAATAATTTCATAATTATCCTCTTTAGGATCATTTTTCACATCTTCGACCCCTGCATCTAATACAATTGAAAGAAGAGCATCTTCATCAACTGATTTTTTATCAACAAGAATGTATCCTTTTTTCTCAAATATCCATGAAACACATCCAGACTCACCAAGACTTCCACCATGTTTTGAAAGAAGATGTCTTATCTCAGAAACAGTTCTGTTTTTGTTATCGGTCATAGCTTCAATTAAAAGGGCAACTCCCCCAGGTCCATATCCTTCATAAGTAACTTCTTCATAGGCTGTGCCTGCCAGTTCTCCAGTTCCTTTCATTATTGCTCTTTTAATGTTGTCCATTGGCATGTTTACTTCTCTTGCTTTCTCAATTGCAACTCTCAATCGAGGATTTTTTTCAGGGTCTCCTCCTCCAAGGCGTGCTGCAACGGATATTTCTTTTACAAGTTTTGTGAAAATTTTACCTTTTTTGGCATCAACTTGTGCTTTTTTATGTTTGATTTGCGCCCATTTGGAATGCCCTGCCACAATAACCTCCTACAAGGATGGGATATTTTTAATAATAATAAGATTTTTCCTGTTCTGTCAAATTTTTACTGATTCCAGAGCATTCAATGCATCAATAAATAAAGAGTTTTTAACTCCACCAACTGTCAATTCTCTGATAAATAAACTTTTTTGAACTTTTATAAATTCTTTTTTATCAATTGAGGCAATTCCACATATCTCATCGATAAAATCAGAAATAATAGGAACCTCAAAAAGACCCTCTTCTGATTGCATTAATTTTTTTAAAAAAGGATTATTCTCAAATTTAAAAAAAATTTTTTCCATTATGCTTCTTTGAAAAATAAAATTCTGACGAAGTTTATAAAAATTCTCACGAAGTTCTTTATCAGTAAATTCAACATCCCATACCAATTTAGCATCATCGTGAAATCCTTTACAGGATTTGAAAGCTCCTTGTCTTTTTTTGGCTATCACAAGATTTTGTAATTCTTCAGGAAAGGTTACTGAAAAAGGAATAACAGAGCATTGAAGGGGTTTAAAACTATTTATTGAACATAAAAAGTTTTTAAGCATTTGACATCTTTTTTTTAATCTGTTGCCAGCAACAAAGTCTCCAATTATATAAAAATTTCTAAATTTTATAGCAATTTCTTCTATATAAGCTTTATGATCCGAATTTAAAGGGAATATTTTTCTGAAACCTATTGTAACAGGGAAAAATCTATAAAGTCTGTTAAGCTCTTTTAATGTTAAAATTGTTGCTCCTCCGCAGCAAAGGGAGGAGCAATCAATCATGCATTGAAATTTTATCTGTTTTCTCACTTCCTGTATAGTTTCATTACATCATCTCTTAAAACAACTGCTTGTAAATGATTGGAAAATCCGCATTCTGAAAGAAACTTCAAAATATTTTCCCTCCCACCTTCTTGTCTGTCAATAAGAACAACTACCCCTTTTACAAAAATTCCTGCTTCTTTAAGCCTTGTAATTGCTTGAATTGTTGAACTTCCTGTTGTTATAACATCATCAACTACTACTACACTGTCACCTGTCTGAATATTGCCTTCAATCCACTGCATCGTTCCATGTTCTTTTGCTTTTTTCCTCACCACAAAGGCTTCTATGGGATTACCTTTAAGGTAAGATGTGTAGGAAACAGCCATTGCAATAGGATCTGCGCCAAGGGTAAGTCCGCCAATTCCTTTTACTCCTAAATCTTTAATCATATTGTAAATAATGTTTCCAATTAGATACATTCCTTCAGGGGATAGAGTTACTTTTTTACAATTAAAGTAATAGTTGCTTAACCCCCCAGAAGTCAGTCTAAAAATCGGAGTTTCAGAATATTTAAATGCCTGTTCATAAATTAACTTAATAAGCCTTTCCCTCATAAATTTTAATATGTTCTCTCCTGTTTTTCAGATTCACAGATTTCTTTTACTGTATCTTTTACGAGTTTTCCATTTTCCCAAACTTTTTCGCTCACTTTTCTGCATTTTGTATAGGGATCTTTGTAATAGTAATCACTTGCTGGTTCTGCTCTGTAGTAACCTCTTCCATCTTCTGTTCTGTATTCAACTGGTCGTCCACTCTGGTAAGCCTCTCTTGATCCTCTTGTTGAAATATCAGCAATTGTAGCGCCAAAAACTGCTCCTAATCCAGCACCTATCACTCCTCCGCGCCAAGGATTTTTCTTGTCTAAAAGAGCTCCAGCAATTCCACCGATTACAGCGCCTGCACCTGCTCCTTCATAATGTTGCTGATGTAACTGCCCGCATGCTACAGTAAATAACATTAATGCTGCCAATATCAAAGCCATTGCTTTCATCTTTGACCTCCTTTTTTCTTTTATTCTAACTCAAAAGCATCAAAAATTACTCTATTTCTTCCTGGAATCTTTTAATTCTTATTCCATTTGGACTGATTACAATTAAATTTCCAAAAATATCTTTTTCTTTAAGCATAATAAAAAATTTTTTAAATATTTCGCATGTTTCTTTAATGGTGTGTCTATAAATTTTTACTACTATTATCCCGCCACAATATTTTGGATGAAATCTGAAGATTTTCGAAAAATCCTTATCCATTGTAATTATTATGCGATTTTGTTCACAGGCTATTTTATAAACCTCATCATCTTTTATTCCAGATAAATTATCTCTTATGTTTAATACATCATGTCCTAAGTCTCTCAAATATTCAACAATTGGTTCGAATAAATTTTCATCAGTTAGAAACCTCATGCAGAAACACCGGCTTCTTCATCAGCAAGTGCTGCAGCATAACTCAGACATGCTTTAATATCTTCATCTGTAATATTAGGATAGGCCTTTTTAATGTCTTCAAAACTTTCTCCTTTGGCTAAAAGTTCAAGAATTATGTGAACAGGAATTCTTGTTCCTTTTATGCATGGTTTTCCACTGCAAATTTGCGGATCAATTGAAATTCTTTCTATTTCTGTTTTCATTTTGTTCCCTCTTTTTCTTTTATTCTAACTCAAAAGCCTCAAAAATTACTCTATTTCTTCCTGACTGTTTTGCTTTATAAAGAGCAATGTCTGCTTTTTGAAGTATTTCGTCAAGAAGAATTCGATCATTACCGTAAAAAGTAGTAAATCCTATACTTATTGTTAATTTTATTATTTCTCCTGAAAAAGTATGGAATATGTGATTTTCAACTCTCTTTCTAAGGTTGTCGCAAATTTCTAAAGCCTCTAATTCATCTGTAGAAGGCATAATAATACAGAATTCCTCTCCTCCATATCTACCAATAGTCATTTTGTTTGGAAGAAAATCTATGGTTAAGGAGACAAGTTCCATTAAAATTCTGTCTCCTGAAAGATGCCCATAAGTATCATTAATTTTTTTAAAGAAATCAATGTCTAAAAGAGCAAGGCTTAAAGGTTCCTTGTATAAAGAACACCAACTCAACTCTTCTTGAATCCTTTCCATAAGAAATCCTCGGTTGTATGCTCCAGTGAGAGGATCTTTAGTAAGTAACTTATTAAACTCTCTTTTGAGTTCTATAATTTCACGAGTTCTATTAATTTTCATAATAATTTCACATTTTAAAAATGGTTTTGAAATATAATCAAAAACTTCTAATTCACATATTTTCATTAGTTGAGAATTATTTTTCTTATTGAGAATGGAAATAACTGGACATTCTCTTAAGGAGGGAGCTGTTGTGAGAGTTTCTATTATTTTCCATTTCATATTGCCCTTGGCAGAAATATCAAAAAAAATTAAATCAGGATTTATTTTATAGATGTTATCTATGAGGTTATTGTCTATCTTAAAAGTTTCAAAGTACTCAACTTCTTCTTTAAGAAACTCCGCTAAAAGCTTTGAAAGGTCTTTTTCATTAGAGCATAGTATAAGTTTCATTTTTTCATTAAAAATTATTTCATTAAAAATTATACATTAAAAAACTCCCTATGTAAACAGTTTTTTCAAAACCTCTCCTGGATTTTGATTTGAAGTAACAGCCCTTCCTATGACAATGTAATCGGCACCTAAATCAAAGGCTTCTTTTGGAGTGGTAACTATTTTTTGATCATGTAAATCTGTATCTTTTAATCTTATTCCTGGAGTTACAATAAAGAAATCTTTCCCACACAACTCCTTAATTGTTTTTATCGATGATGCACCTGCAACAACTCCATCTAGCCCTGCCTCTTTTACCTTTATAGTAAGATTTTTAACAATGGTTTCCCGAGAAACTGGAAAAGAAATTAGTTCCTTCAAGGCTGTTTCATCTATACTTGTCAAAACAGTAACTCCTAAAATCTTGGGTGGAAGAATATTCTCTTTGTAAGAATGCTCTTTTACTGCCAACAGGGCTTTTTTCATCATTTCAGTACCACCAAAGGCATGAATTGTGAACATATCTATTTCATATTGAAGGATTGATTTTACAGCTTTATATACAGTGTTAGGAATATCATGGAATTTAAGGTCAAGAAAGATTTTTTTGCCTCTTTTTTTCAGTGTTCTTAAAATTTCTCCACCTTCGCTTAAAAAAAGCTCAAGCCCAATCTTGTAAAAGCCAATAACTCCTTCAAGTTGATTAACTATTCTTAAGGCATCCTCTTTTTTTGAAAAATCAAGGGCAACTATAATACGACTTGGATCAATCATATTTTTGGAAGAACTATGCCCTGTTGTGCCTGATATTTACCTTTTCTGTCAGCATAGGAGATTTCGCATTCTTCCTCGGCTTTTAAAAATATCAACTGTGCTATACCTTCATTTGCATAAATTTTTGCTGGCAGAGGCGTTGTATTCGATATCTCCACAGTTACAAAACCTTCCCAAGCAGGCTCAAGAGGTGTAACATTTACAATAATTCCACATCTTGCATAGGTTGACTTTCCAATGCAGATTACAAGCACATCTCTTGGAATCCTGAAATACTCAACAGAACGAGCCAATGCAAAGGAGTTTGGTGGAATTATGCATACATCTCCTTTAAATTCAACAAAGCTTTTAGGGTCGAAGTTTTTGGGATCAACTACTGTATTGTTTATATTGGTAAAAATTTTAAATTCATCGGCAACCCTCATGTCATAACCATAGGAACTAACACCAAAAGAAATAACACCTTCTCTTATAAGTCCTTCCTCAAAGGGTTCAATCATTCCTTTACGTGCCATTTCTTTAATCCATCTGTCATTTCTTACCATAACTTCACTCCTTCCCGTCTATCATATTTCTTATTTTAAACAAAATTTCCTCAGGAGAAATCGTTTTTTCTACTGTGATAATATTTTTTAATTTCACAGGATGTCCACTAATTATTATAACCTTTGCTTCAGGCTTTATTTTCTTTATCTGTCTCATGACTTCTATTCCTGGAATTCCAGGCATAATAAGGTCTACAAGTGAAAGGGCAATCTGATCTTTATTTCTCTCAAATATCTTTAAAGCTTCTTGCCCATCTTTAGCTTCGTAAACTTTATATCCATAGTCTTTAAGCATGGATGATATATAACCTCTTGTCTGTTCATCGTCATCAACAATTAAAATAGTTTCTAAACCTTTCAATGCATTTTTATCAATTGAATGTTTTAGTTTTGTCTCTTTTATTGGCAGATATATCTTAAAAGTTGTTCCCTTGCTAATCTCACTGTATACATGAATATGTCCATTATATTTTTTAACAAGACCGAATACAGTAGATAGCCCTAGTCCTGTTCCTTTACCCTTTGGTTTTGTTGTAAAGAAGGGTTCAAATATTTTCTGCTTTGTTTGTTCATCCATTCCTATACCAGTATCAGATAAGATTATAAGTAAATATTCGCCAGGCATTACAAGAGGATGTGTATAGGAATATTCGGCATCGATACTAACTCTTTTTAAACAGATTGAAAGTTCGCCTCCCTTCGGCATTGCATCGCGTGCATTAGTAACAAGATTCATAAAAATTACTTCAAGATGAGTTCGGTCAATTTTATAAAAAATTTCTTCTTCTGGTAGATTTATTTTTAGTTCAATGTCTTTGCCAATAACTGGTTTTAGAAATTCTGAAAATTCATTTAAAAATTTATTTAATGATATCTCCTGAATATCTTCTTTAGATTCCTCCTTTCGGCTAAATAAAAGGAGTTTCTTTGATAGGTCCCTTGCTCTTTCAGATGCTTCTATAATCTTTTGAACATAATTTTTAAGTTGAGGGTCTTCTATTTTTGAATAAAGAATTCCACTGAAACCTAAAACTGCTGTAAGAATGTTGTTAAACTCATGGGCAACTCTGCCTGAGAGAAAACCAAGAGATTCCATCTTTTGAGAATGAATTAACTGTTCCTGAATTTTTTTTCTTTCTGAGATATCTATTATCGAAGCAATTGATTTTTTTGTATAAGGAAGCATTTCAACATTTAAGAGAACATCTTTAATTTTTCCATTTCTGTCCTTTAACTTTGATTCATACTGTCTTGGCGCAAGGGATGGATTAATTCTTCTTAATTTATGATACTCTATCATCTTATGAAGCATCTCTGGAGCAATAAATTCCGTCCACTTCATTTTATCTTCAACCTCTTTCTTTGTATATCCTGTCAAAGATTCAAACTCCTCATTTACATATTCAACTGTCATATCTTCTTCAACAACTATTACAGCAACTCCTATTGATGAAAGAATAGTTTTTTGCTGTTCATAAGATTGTATTAATTCTTGATGTTGTTCTTTAATTTTATTTATATATTCAACAAATCTGTTCCTTTGTTCATTTATCAACTGCCCAAGCATCCTTACAACTTCTACTGAAGAATCCTCTGAAGCAGTTGCTGAGAAGTCTCCCTCTTGAAGTCTTCTTAAAACATCAAAATGCTCACATATTCCTATTGCAAGCTCATGGGTAAGTTCAATTATCTCAGAGAGTTCTTCAGAAACTTTATTTATTGAATTTATAAGTTTTTGAACAGCATTTCTTTCAACCACTATGTCTATTTTCTGAGATGTATCTCCCTGTGCGATTTTTTCTAAAACATCACAGCAATAATGAAGAACTTCACTTAAAGCATTTCCATATTCACAAAAAAAATTTTTACATTTTAGATATCCACCATAGGGACAGGGATGATTTTCCATTTTAAATCCTTATTGTAACTTTTAATTTATTACCCATTTTTTCTATACTAAGTATGGTTTTGTTAAGTTTTGAAGCCCATGCTTTGATGTCTTTTTCAAAGGTGGGACAATCTGCTATTACTTCTATAATTTCTCCTTGCTTAAACTGAGGATAAAGGGCACTTAATTTTAAAATAGGATAGGGGCACTTTAATCCGCAGTAATCTAAACTTCTGTCTGCCAATTTTTTTCCTGCTCCTCCATTTCTTTAAATATTTTTTCAAAAATTTTCAATGCCTCTTCTGCCTCTGCTGGTTCCATTTTATTTATTGCAAATCCAGCATGGACAAGAACATACTCACCAATTTTTGGTTCCTCTGGAAGTAACAATAAACTTACTTGTTTTCTTAAGCCCATTACATCAACTGTAGCCATATAACCGTCAATTTCTATTATTTTTGACGGGACTGCAAGACACATTTTATCCCCCACGAATTAAGAATTTTCAAAACTTCATTGACTAATTCATGTATTTTACCAGCTACTGTCTCTGAAAGGTCAAGTCCTAAATCTATGGTTTCAGGCTGAATCCCAACAAGAACAAGCTCTTCTGGCATTACTTCCATAAATCTTGCAACCTCAAGGAGATCCTGAACACCAACATGATGAACAGAAAGTTTTGTTTTTAAGTAGGGAGGAATTTCTTCTCCTCTTAAAACCTTTATATATCCTGGTTCTTTATGGAAATCAACAACATCAATGAGAATAATTTTTTTAAATTTTTCAATGTATGGAAGAAGATCAAGCCCCAATGTGCCCCCATCAATTATTTCTATTTGAGGGTCAAAAAAATATTTTGTTTTTAAAAATTCTGTAACCTTTGGTCCAATACCTTCATCCTGCATAAGAATATTTCCAACTCCGATAATGCCTATATCCATTTCTTTCTCCTTGAAATTAAAAAGCCCTCCCACGGTTGGGAGGGCTTAGATTTTTTTAAAATATTTCTTTATTCCTCCTTGACCTCAACAATATGCATACCACAAGCCATACATGGGTCAAAGGAATGGATTGTTCTTAAAAGCTCAAGAGGTTGCTTAGAATCTGCAACAGGTGTTCCTACAAGGGCTTCCTCAACAGGACCTCTCTGTCCTTTATGATCCCTTGGGGAAAGATTCCATGTAGAAGGAACAACCATCTGATAATTTTCAATCTTTTTATTTTTAATTACGATAAAATGAGCTAGTGCACCACGAGGAGCATCATGGAATCCTACTCCCTTTGCCTCTGCAGGCCAGGTTTTTGGATCCCACTTTTCTGTATTTGCAATTTTGAGGTCACCATTTTTCATATTTGTTGCGAGTTCACTTATGAAATCCTTTATCTTGTATGCAGTTACAAGAGCTATAATTCCTCTTGCTGCAGTTCTTCCCAATGTGGAGAACAAGGCTTCAGGTCCTACACCAAGTTTTTTCATAACCATGTCAGCCACTTCTTTAACTTCTTTATGTCCAGATGCGTAGGCAACAAGCACTCTTGCAAGAGGACCTACTTCCATTGGCAGTTCTTCATATCTTGGAGCTTTACCCCAGCTGTATTTTCCATCTACATTGATGTATTCATAGGGTGGCTTTGGTCCTGTATAATTTGGTGTTGTCTCACCATCCCATGGATGGAGTCCTGCTTTCTCACCCTTTGAATAGGTATAGTAGGAACGGGTTATATATTCCATTATCTTTTTATGGTCAACAGGATATATCTCTTTTAGATTTTTGTTCTTTATAATTCCAGCTGGCAACCAGAGTTTTCCGTTTGCATCTGGATACTCACCGCAGGCAAGGAAGTTTTTGTTTCCACCATAGTTTGTCCAGTCTTTGTAGAATGATGCAATAGCAAGAAGGTCTGGAATGTAAACTTTTTCAACAAATTCAATTCCCATATCTGCATATTTATTTAGCGCAGCAATTGTGCCTGCATTAATGGCATTCTGGCTTTCTGGATCAATTGGAATTGCCATACCACCAACAAGGAATGTCTGTGGATGAGGATTCTTTGCACCAAGAATTGCCATCATCTTGATTACTTCCTTTTGCCAATCTAATGCTTCAAGATAATGGGCAACTGCCATCAAGTTTGCCTCAGGTGGAAGTTTGTAGGCTGAATGCCCCCAGTAGCCGTTGCTGAATATGCCAAGCTGTCCTCTTTCTACAAAGGCTTTTAATTTATCTTGCACAGCCTTGAAGTAAGTTGCTGAATTATTAGGCCAAGAGGAAATGCTTTTTGCAAGTTCTGATGTTTTTGCTGGATCTGCTTTAAGAGCGCTAACAACATCAACCCAGTCAAGGGCATGAAGATGATAAAAATGAATAACATGGTCTTGCACACACTGATTTCCCATTATGAGATTTCTTATAAGGTCTGCATTTCTTGGTACTTTAATTTTTAATGCATCTTCCACTGCTCTTATTGATGCTATTGCATGAACAGTGGTACAGACCCCACAGAGTCTTTGTACAAAAACCCATGCCTCTCTTGGGTCTCTTCCTTTCATTATTAGCTCTATTCCACGCCACATTGTACAGGATGAATAGGCATCTTTTACTTTTCCATCGGAAACCACTGCTTCACATCTCATATGTCCTTCAATTCTTGTTACTGGATCAATGACTAACCTTGCCATACATGCCCCCTTATTTATTCCTTATTTTCTTTTTTTGATATTAGACCGGCTACTGCCATAGCACCGAGTCCGATTGTAGATGCTTTAGCAAAAAAGCCTTCTTTACTGTCAATTCCTGCATAAAATGGAGAATTATCATCCCAAAACTTTGGTTCCGAACAGGCTACACAGGGATGTCCTGCCATAACAGGCCAGCTTGTTCCATCATTCCATCTAATAGTTGGACAGTTATGATAGGCAAAGGGACCTTTACATCCAAGTTCATATAAACAAAATCCCTGTCTGTGTCCTTTATCTCCCCATAATTTAGCAAACTGACCTGTATCAAAATATCCTCTTCTTTCACAGTTGTCATGAATTAAAATTCCGTGAGCAAAAAGTGGTCGTCCAAGTTTGTCTGTCTTTGGAAGTTTTCCAAAGGTAAGGTAATAAACAACTGTTGCTGTAAAGTTTTCAACATTAAAGGGACAACCAGGAAGATTAATTATAGGTTTGTCTTTAATAATATCTCTTACACCAACTGCACCTGTTGGGTTAGGTTTTGCTGATGGGATTCCACCGTAGGTTGCACAAGTTCCAACAGCAATTATTGCTGCAGCATCCTTTGCAACTTCTTTCATAATATCAACAGATGATCTACCCCCAATACAGCAATAAATTCCGCCATCTTTTGTCGAAATAGAACCTTCTACTACAACCAGGTATTTACCCTTGTACTTATGAATAGCATCATGAAGGGATTTTTCTGCCTGATGTCCTGCTGCTGCCATGATTGTCTCGTGGTATTCAAGGGATACCACATCAAGGACAATCTGTCCAATTGTTGGTTTTGTTGCCCTCAATGCACTTTCACTGCATCCTGTACAGTCCTGAAAGTGTAACCAGACAACAACGGGTTTTTCTTTCTTTTCCATTGCTTCAGCAATTTTTGGAACAAAGGAAGAGGAAAGACCTAATACAGCTGCTGTTGTAGCGCAGAATTTGAGAAAGTCTCTTCTTGAAACGCCTTGACGTACCAATCCTTCATAGATTGTTTCTCTTTCCATACAAGCCCCCCAAAAAGGATTTTTTTTCTGTATAAAGTTTAATTTTTTTTTTCTAATTTGTCAAGAGGGGACAACAAAAAGTATAATATATATCTCATGAGAAATTTATCAGTAGGCATAATAGGTGCTGGTCCTGCAGGAATCGCTGCAGCTGTAGAGTGTAAAGCTAATGGAATAAGTAATGTAGTTATATTTGAAAAAGCTTCAAAATATTGTTCAACAATAAGAAGACTTTATCCTGCTGGAAAAAGAGTAGATAAAAATTATAAAGGAGAGATTTTCCAAACAGAGGGAATATGCACCTTTGAAACAGAGGCGAAAGAAGATTTTCTATTAAGAATGAAAAAATATATTAATGAATACAATATTTCAATTGAATACAACATTGAAATCAATGGATTAGAAAAAAGAGAGGACTATTATATATTAAAGGCTGGAACATATCTTGTTGCACAAACCCAGGCTGTTATAATTGCAACAGGAGTATTTGATAAACCTAAAAAACCTACATATCCAATTCCTGAAGCAATAAAAGGCAGAGTGTTTTTTGAACTACCAAAGGAAATCCCCGAAGGAGAAAAAATACTTATTGTAGGTGGAGGCAACACTGCTGCTGAACTTGCCTGTCTTTTATCTGGGAAGTGTGATGTTTATTTATCATACAGAAGACCTCAATTTTTCAGAATAAATGAAGAAAATCTAAGAGAGCTTGAAAAAAGAAAAGATATGATTAAATTCTTTTTAGGTACTGAAATAAAATCTCTTGAACCATCAGAAAATGCAGTAAAAGTTTTATTTCAAGATGGACATATCGAAATTTTTTCAAAAATTTTTTATTGCCTTGGAGGAAGTACTCCCAAAGTATTTCTTGAAAAAATGGGTATAGAGTTTAATAATTCTACGCCCAAGTTAGATGAATTTGGTGAAAGTAATCTTAAAAAGGTTTTCCTTGTAGGCGATATTGCTGTCAAAAGAGGAAGCATAATGTTTGCTTTTAATTCGGCTCACAAAGCTGTTAAACGTCTAATCGAAAAGTATCCTGAAATATTAAATTCTTAATGGTAGAAAAGTTAAAAATTAAATTTTAAGAAGGATTTTTTGGCGGGGTGGACGGGACTTGAACCCGCGGCCTCTTGCGTGACAGGCAAGCGTTCTAACCGTGCTGAACTACCACCCCACTTTTCACATGGGCGGAACAGGTTTCGAACCTGTGACCTCAGCCTTGTAAGGGCTGCGCTCTCCCATCTGAGCTATCCGCCCGCATTTATTAAACTAATATAATATTCACTTGTTTGTCAAGAAATTAATCATGATAAACAGATTGTGCTTTAAAATTAATGGGACAGTTGTGTTAAAATTTTCATATCTACTATGAGGAAAAATTATCCAGAAAAAATATCAATAGAAATTACAACAAAATGCAATCTCCACTGTGCAATTTGTCCAAAGCAAAGTCCAAATTATCATCAACCTGAAGCTGATATGGATTATGAAACCTTTGAAAGCCTTAAAACAATTTTTCCCCATATTAAGAGTCTTGTTTTAAGCGGAATTGGCGAACCACTTTTACATCCAGAAATTGAAAAATTTGTTGCCTTAGCAAGTGCTTACATGCCTAAGAATTCATTTGTAGGATTTCAAACAAACGGAGTTTTACTAAGTGATGAAAAACTAAAAGAACTTATTAGGTCGGGATTAAATAAAATTTGTGTTTCCATTGACAGTCTTGTCCCCATTAATGGACTTCATGTTCCAGAATTTGGAGAAAAAGCTCTTGAAGTTATTGCTCGAGCAAAATCAAATGGAGCAAAAAATCTTAAAAGCGGGATAGAGATTGTTATAACCACTGATAATCTTGAACATATAATTCCTACAATAAATGAATCATTGAAGTACGGAATTGATTTTGTAATTCTTTCCCATCTCATTCCCTATTCATTAGAAAATTCAAAAAAAGTAGCCTATGAAACAAGCAATGAAGAAGCAGTAAAGATATTCAAAAAGTGGGTTAACTATCTTGAAAATAAAGGATATAAAATAGATGACTGGCTTGAGCTAATGAAAAAGAAAGCTTTACCAGAATTTTTCCCTGAAGAAAATGAACCAATGAAACTTTTTAAAGCCATGTATGATGAAGCTTCAAGTAAAGGATTAACTCTTCATATGCAGAATTTGATAAACAGAAATGATGATCTTATCAGTACAGTTAAGGCTATACTTGAAGAAGTAGAAAGTCTTTGTAGAAAGAAGAATATTTCCTTTCAGATTCCAAGAACAAATCCAACACCATTGAGAAAATGCGATTTCCTTGAAGAAAAATGTATGTATATTGGAGTTGATGGAGAGGTCTCACCTTGTTATTTCTTATGGCATAGTTTTACATGTTATATTGGAGGATTAAAAAAGGCAGTTAAAAGATGGAGTTTTGGTAATATAAAAGAAAAAGAGCCTTTGGAGATTTTTAATTCTTTAGCTTATCAACAATTTATTAACTCCGTTCTTAAATATGATTTTCCCTATTGCTATGACTGCAATTTTGCCCTTTGTGATCTTATGGAGCTTGAAGATTTTGTTTATGACTGCTATACAAATGATGTCCCCTGTGGAGCCTGTCTGTGGTGTGGCGGATTGTTTTATTGTATGATATAATTAAACAAAATTTTAAGGAGGTGTGGCATGAGGATTTTAAGGATTAATATGAGTGAAGAAAAACCAGTAGCAAGATTTGAAGAGCTTGGTGAATATGAAGGTCTTGGTGGTAGAGCCCTTACTTCTGCGATTATTTCAAGGGAAGTTGATCCACTCTGTCATCCTCTTGGTGCTGAAAATAAACTTGTAATTGCTCCTGGACTTCTTGGAGGGACAGCTGCAGCAATGTCTGGAAGAGTTTCTGTAGGTTGTAAAAGTCCTCTTACAGGAGGAATTAAAGAAGCAAATGCTGGAGGTCAGGCTGGACAGGTTCTTGGAAGACTTGGGATTGCAGCAGTTGTTCTTGAAGGAAAACCAAAGGGAGATGATACATATAAAATTTATATAAGTAAAGACACTGTTAAAATTGAAAAAGACAGTACGATTAAAATGTTACCAAACTATGACTTAATTGAAAAAATGAAAAAAGAATATGGAGAAAAAATAGCCTGTGTTAGTATCGGTACTGCAGGGGAAATGAAAATGTCTGGAGCATCTGTTGCTTTTACAGATATGGAACTAAGACCTACAAGACATGCTGGAAGAGGTGGTGTTGGTGCTGTAATGGGGTCAAAGGGAGTAAAAGTCATTGTCCTTGATGATACTGGAACAACTCCAAGACAACCAAAAAATCCAGATGCCTTTAAAGAGGCAAATAAAAAATTTGTTGCAGGACTTCAGAAACATCCTGTTACAGGACAAGGACTTCCTGCTTATGGAACAAATGTTTTAACAAACATAATTAATGAAGTTGGAGCCTATCCAACCTACAATTTCAAAGAAGGAAGATTTGCTGGAGCAAGGAAAATAAGTGGTGAGGTTCAGGCTGAACTTGAAAAACAAAGAGGTGGGAATCCAACTCATGGCTGCCATCGTGGGTGTGTTATTCGTTGTTCAGGCATTTATCATGATAAAGATGGACATTATCTCACAAAACAGCCAGAATATGAAACTGTATGGGCATTTGGTGGAAACTGTGGTATTGATGATATTGATAAAATCGCAATGATGGATTTTCTATGTGACAATTATGGATTGGACACCATTGAAATGGGTGCAACAATAGCAGTTGCAATGGAAGCAGGTTTATTAAAATGGGGAGATGCAGATGGTGCAATAAATATTCTCCATGAAGTAGGGAAGGGAACTTATCTTGGTAGAATTATCGGAAATGGAGCAGCCTTTACAGGAAGAGCCTTTGGAGTTGAAAGAGTTCCTGTTGTAAAGGGGCAAGCACTTCCAGCCTATGATCCAAGAGCAGTTCAGGGTATAGGTGTTACCTATGCAACAAGTCCAATGGGAGCTGACCATACAGCCGGATATTCAATTGCATTGAATGTTTTAAAAACTGGTGGATTTGTTGATCCCCTTAAACCTGAAGGACAGGTTGACCTGTCAAGAAATCTTCAGATTGCAACTGCTTTCATTGATTCAACAGGAATGTGTCTGTTTATAGCCTTTGCATTACTTGACCAGCCAGATACAAATCAAGCAGTGCTTGACATGATAAATGCCTTTTATGGATGGAATATGACAGAAAAGGATGTTGTTGAATATGGCAAAAAAGTTCTCAAATTTGAAAGAGAATTTAATACTCGTGCAGGATTTACAAAACAGCATGACAGACTACCGAGATTCTTCTACAAAGAACCAATTTCACCTCATAATGTTGTTTTTCAGGTAAAAGACGAAGAAATTGATCAGTTGTTTAACTGGTAGGAAATTTGTCTATGGCTTTGCCTGTGGATTGACAGAGTTGTCATTCTTCAGGCAAAGCCAGAATATCCAGAGCTTATTCTCTGAGAGAGATCTCTCTAAACATTTAGCCCCTTGGAAAGATAATATGAGCGAACCTGAAATTATCGATTGAAAAAAATGAATTTACCTTTTCTTGTCACTCTGAGGTAGCTTAATGCTCCTCTTTTGTCACTCTGAACGAAGTGAAGGATCTCCTCCTTTAATGAGGAGGAGATTCTTCGGCACTGCGTACCAGGCAGAACTTTTCTATCGGCAAATTTAAGAGCGAAAGATAGTCCGTCTTTCCTCAATCATCAATTGTAGGATATAATTATTTTTGATATGAAAGTTACAGTAAAACTATTTGGTGGATTAATATCTGACAAGGAATTTCCAAAAAATGAACAGGGAGACCTTGTTATTGAATTTTTGTCTGAAAGTTCTGTTTCTCAATTAATTGATGCCCTTTCATTAAATAAAAAGCCTTTTATAGTTGTTCTTAATGGCATTATTCTTAGTGACTTACATATTACCCTAAAAGATGGTGATGAATTAAGTCTTTTCCCTCCAATTGCAGGTGGATTAATTAACAATGGTTTATCCTAAATTAATTCATCTTTTTATCTCTTTTCTCAAACTTGGGTTTACTGCTTTTGGTGGACCTGCAATGGTTGCCTATATTAAGGAGCTTGCTGTTGAAAAAAAGAAGTGGCTTGATGGCAAAACCTTTCAGGAAGGCATTGCCCTTGCCCAGGCAATTCCAGGAGCTACTGCAATGCAGGTTGCAGCTTATGTTGGATTAAAAACAAGAGGGATAATTGGTGGAATTGCAAGTTTTACAGCCTTTGGATTACCCGCTTTTTTGTTTGTGCTTATTCTGTCCTATTTTTATGCAAAAACTCACACAATACCAGAGGTTATATCAGTTTTTACAGGTCTACAGGTAATAGTTGTTGCAATAGTTGCTAATGCTTTTTTAAGTTTCGCAAAGCCTGTAATTAAATCAAAGGGTGAGACAGTAGTGGCTATCTTTTCTTTTTTACTATTTCTTTTAAAAATCAATCCATTTCTGATAATCATAGCCTGTTTTATTCTTTCTCAATTAATTTTTAGAGATAAAACAGGCTCAGATAACAAAAATGCAAAGAAAATAAATCTCAGAGACATTTTACCCATTTTTTTTATTGTATTTGCAGGATTACTATTTCTTTATTTATTTGACAAAACTCTTTTCAACATTTCTTTAATTATGATGAAAATAGATTTTTTTGCCTTTGGAGGCGGGTATGCTTCTTTACCTTTAATGCTTCATGAGTTTGTAGATAGACTTCATTGGATTGATGGAAAAACTTTCATGGATGGAATAGCCCTTGGACAGATTACCCCGGGACCAATTGTAATTACAGCAACCTTTGTGGGATATTTATTGAAGGGTTTAGCAGGTGCTACCGTGGCAACAATTTCTATATTTACTCCATCTTTTATTATGATGGCTTTTGCCTCTGAGATTTCAGAAAAGATAAGAGATTCAAATATATTTATCAGAGCAAAAAGAGGACTTTTAGCTTCCTTTTCAGGTCTACTGCTTTTTGCAACAATTAAATTTGCTCAATCTGTTGATTGGAATTGGTTAAAGATATTAATAGTTTCTATTAGCTTTTTTGCCTTGTTTAAAAGGGTAAATATTCTTTATATTGTTATCACCGGAGCAGTAATTTCAGTTTTTTTATTTAATTAAGAGACCCCCATAGATTAAATACTAATGGGGGTCTCTTTGTGGGAGGGGCGGGGTGTAACTAATTAGAATTTTTTATATAAAAGGATACTTTTTTGTAAAGTTGGAAAACATCCCCCTTTGGAATATAATCTGTGACTTTTTTTTGTAAAGTTAATTTTTTTAAATAGTTTTCATCTAAAGAAGAGTAAAACAATACGGGAATTCTGAATTGTTTAATGTTATATTCAAGTAACTCATATAGTTTATCTCCAGATAAAGCAGGCATATTTACATCAAGAAGAACAATATTAGGACAAAAAGTTTTTATATTCTTTGTTGAACCAAGCCATCCATAATTTTCTTTAACTCTGTACCCAACCTTTTCAAGTAGTTCTTTTGTAATCTTTAAATCTTCTTCATTATCATCAATTATCAATATTTTACCTCTTTCCATAAAATCCTCCTTTACTCTCCTTTTATTAATTTTTCTGCAAAATAGTAGGGTAACCCACTTTTTATTATTGCTCTAATAACTGATTTGATATCATACTGTCTTCTAATAAAAGTTACCTGAACATTACTTCTGCTTATATCTATTAAGCATAAACAGGTTCTTGGGTCTTTATCTTTTGGTTTCCCAACACTTCCAGCATTGATAAAATATTTACCATTCAATTTTTTAAAATAGGGAATATGTGTATGCCCATAAATCATCAAATCTGCTTGAGCTTTTTCTGTCATTAAAAAGAAAAAATTATCAGGTCTTTCCTCATACCAGTAGAGATTATTTTTTGTTGGTGTAGCATGAAAAATTTTTACTCTCCTTCCCTCTACCTCAAAGGATATCTGAAAGGGTAAATTTTTCATATAATTTTTTGATTTTTCTGTTACATGTTTTTTTGTCCATTCAAAGGATAAATGAGCCATTTCTGCTTGAAAATGGTCTTCATATTTACAACCGCAATTTTCTTTATCAAAAACAACTGATTCATCATAATTACCCTGAACTCCTTCGATTTTGTGTTCAATCAGAAAATCTACTACCTCATTTACAAAGGGAGCATAACCGCCAAGGTCTCCAAGATGATATATTGTCTCTGGTTTTAACTCCTTGGTAATATCATAGGCAACCTGAAGAGCTGGAAGATTTCCATGTATGTCTCCTAATATTGCCAGTTTCACAGTTTAATTCCTCCTTAATGGCTGAATATTGTTTTCAATTTCAAATAGGTTCGTTTTAATGAACTATCCGTAACTGGCATAAGTACAGTATTTTCAGAGATTAAATACAGATTGCCTCGCCAGTTGACTTTTGATGTTATGAAGGGAACAAACCATATAATTCCAGACATTAAATCCTTTATTGGTGAAAACATTATCTGAATTCCTGGTTTTTCTTTAATCATTCTCATTACCAAGTAATCGCCAGTTGTTTTTATTAGCACAGACAGTAAAAGCAAAATTAATGATAAATTAGAAAAGGCATAGAAAAGAGGGATTAAAGAAGCAATAAAAACAGGATTTGCTAAAGGTTCTGTAAAGTATTTAACTCCTCCAATTTTCCATCTAATTTTTGCCCATCTCGTATGTCTGTTAAAAAATCTTTTTATTGACCAGTATTCATTTATATTTTTAATCATGTAATTTGAAAGAACAACTTTTTTCCCTTTTTCATGCATTAATTTACCAATTAAATAATCCTCTGCTAATACATCCTGAACTGCGTTAAATCCTCCTATCTCTTCAAAATCCTTTTTTCTCATTAACATAGATTTTCCAATACTACAGGGCATTTTAAGAAACTTATCAAGAAGGCAAACACTTAATATAATGAATGAATTAAGCTGAAGATTTTCCAATACTGCACCAAAACTTTTTCCACCTACACCAACAATTAAATTAGTAACAAGTCCGACATCCTCAGTCATTGACGCAAATGTTTTTCTCAAGTAATCAGCATCAACATAGACATTACTATCACTAATTAGAAAATAATCATATTTTGAAATTTTGTAAGCAGTTATCATATTTCTTACCTTTGGATTTAAAGCTTTACTGGAGTTATCAATGACTATGGTTACTCTATCAGGGTATTTATTTCTTATTTTCTCAGCAACTCTGTATGCAGGATCATTGCGATTTTCAAGAGATAAAATTACTTCATATTCAGGATAATCCTGTTTACAGAAACTTTCAATATTGTCAAATAAATTGTCATCAAGTCCTTTAAGTGGCTTAATAATAGAAATTGGCTGGGTAAAACTGTTAGGAATCTCTTCCCTCAGCTTTTTTCTTAATGCCAAAATTTGGGAAAAATAAATTATAAAACTTAAGCCTAAAAGAATTAATATTACCCATAAAAGCATTTTTACCTCCTAAAAAGGGTTATTGCAACGCCTTTGTTGTGTTTAATGCATGTTTTTATAGTTTCTTTATCCTTTTCACAGTTAAGTAGAGTCTTCCATGAATAAAGATGTCTTGCCTTATGAAAGTCACTGTTTGCGATATAGGGATATTTTTTAAGGCTTACAACATTAAAAACATCATCCCTGTTTGCAATCTCCCATGCATCAATATACTTGCCATATTTCTGCTTGTTTTTCCAAAGATAGAGGGTGTTTCTTATTTCTCCCTTCATGTGATGGGGATGGCAGGCAACTACAAGAGCATTTTGTTTTTTTGCTTCAAGAAATATTGATTCATAACTACCGCAAGCAGGAATAAAGTTCTTAATATCAAGTATTAAGATATGGGCAGATTTGTCTGAGGATAAATAGTTTTTACTGATTTCAACCCCTGGTATTACAAGCATTTCATATTTATTCCAAGCTCTTTGTGCTTCATACTCAATATTTTCAAGATATTCATTAAAGTTTTTCTCTGTGATTGTAAATCTGAATTTATAAGCTAATTTGCCTATGAGACTGTCTCCATTTACAACATGGTCTGTTATTGCTATCACATCAAATCCTGCCTGACCAAAAAGGTCAACAACTTTTTTTAACTCTAATGAACCATCGGAATACTTAGTATGAATATGAAAATCACAAAGTAACATTATTTAATTTGATAATAGCATCAGAAAGTTACACGAATATTAAAAGAAAATTAAATTTTTGTTAAATTTTTGACGAGATTTAACTAAAAATTAACATTTTTTTAAAATTGTCGTAACATTTTTTTGTAATAATCAAAATAAAAAATTCTCTCTCGGAGGAATATATGCCATATGCTGAATTTGGAACTCTTAAATCAAACCAAATTTATGAGAATTTGTACTCTCAGTTAACAGTCCATTTTCAACCAATATTTCATTCAAAAACAAGCAAAGTTTTCGGATATGAAGCCCTTACAAGGCATAAACAAAAAAAAATCAATATAAAAAAATTATTCGATGATGCTAAATCGAAAGGCTTTATTTATCTTCTTGATATGTTATGCAGAAGAAACGCTATCAAAGAGGCATCAAAACAGGGGCTTAAAGATTATCTTTTCATAAATATATGTCCGGAAACTCTATTAGATCCTCAACACACTATAGGGCTAACAGACAGATTTACAAAGGAATTTAATTTCCCAAAGGAAAAAATTGTTCTTGAAATTACTGAGCAAACAGCAATTGAAAATTACGATATTTTTATTGAATCAGTTTTTTACTACAAAAATTTGGGATATAAAATAGCTATTGATGACTTTGGAGCTGGTTTTGGTGGACCTAAACTTTTAAGTCTAATTGAGCCAGATATAGTAAAAATAGATAGACACTTTATATCCTGTCTCAAAGAAAATCCAATTTGTAAGTCCTTTGTTTCTTTTACAGTTAATCTCTGTCATGAGAGAGGTATAATGGTTGTAGCAGAGGGAATAGAAAATCAGTTGGAGCTTATAGAAGCTTTGAAACTTCAGATTGATCTTCTACAGGGTTATTATCTTGGAATGCCTACTTCAAATATAAGAGATAATGATGATCAATAAAGTTGAACAAAATAAAAATGAACTTATTATTTTGGATCTATCAATAGGAGAAATAGCTGAAAGAATACCACCGATAACTTCAAAGACAAATATTAATGAGGCTTTTCTTAGATTTATGAAAGATGAGAAACTTAGCTTAATTCCAGTGATTGATGAACAAGAAAGAGTAATTGGTCAATTAAATAGAATAAGATTCTTAGAAAAGACAGTATTAGGTAAATATGGCTACGGCATTCATTTAAATTCCAGAAAATGTGTTTGTGAAGTTATGGAAAAACCTTCTTTAATTGTTGAGTATAATTTAACCTTAGAGGAGGTATCAATTCTCGTTCAATCAAGAGCAATTGATAATATATACGATGATATTATAGTAAATAAAGATGATAAGTACTTTGGTACTATTTCAGTCAATATTCTTTTAAATGCTATAACTCAAAAAGCTATAATGCTTGCAAAAGAAGCAAACCCACTTACAGGACTTCCTGGAAATTGGGTAATACAAAGAGAGATAGAAAAAAGGATTTTAAATAAACAACACTTCGATACTGTTTACATTGATATAAACAACTTCAAACCATACAATGACCACTATGGTTTTAGCAGGGGTGACAGGGTAATTACAGTTCTTGGAAGAATTATTTATGAAATATCAAAAAATTACAAAGGAACCTTTGTTGGACACATTGGTGGAGATGATTTTATATTGCTGTCAAGTTGTGAAGACTCACTACAAATTTGTGAAAAAATAATTGAATCCTTTGAGTCTTATTTACCTGAGTTTCATGGAGATGATTTTATTAAGGGATACTATATTGGTAAAAATCGAAAGGAAGAAGAGAAATTATTTGGATTACTTTCACTTAGCTGCGCAATTGTAAGCACCGAAATGCGAAAAATAACATCTTATGCTCACCTTGCTTCTATATCTGCAGATGTAAAGGCAGAGGCAAAAAGAAGGTCAAAAGAACAAAAAAAATCTATAGTCTTTAAGGAGAGGAGAAATGATTAATGATAAAATTTCTTTGTATTTCGCTCTTTTTTCTCATGAATTAAAATCTCCTTTGAATACTATAATCAACTCTGCAAAACTTATTGAGCTCAACATCCATAATTCAGATGAAACAAAAATAAAAAGATATCTATCACTGATTTTATCATCAGCTCTGTATCTTAAAACATTTATACAAAATACTATTGAATTTGGAAGAATAAGTTTTGATAGAGAAGAACTCTACATAGAAGAATTTGATATTATAGAGGTTTTGTACGAAATAGTAGATTTAACAAAAATAATGATAGAGGAAAAAAATATAGAAGTTGAATTCAATCCCTCACAAAAGGAATTTTATATTACTTCTGATCCTATTAAAATAAGGCAAATTTTATTAAACATCTCCTCAAATGCTGCAAAATTTACTAAAGAGGGATACATTATATTTACAATTGATGAAAAAAAAGACGGTGTTTTGATTAATGTGAAAGATACAGGATGTGGTATAAAACAGGAACAACTCGATAAAATTTTCGCTCCTTACTGTAGTTTAGAAAAAAGATATGAAACTCTTTGTGAAAGCTCGGGATTGGGACTTTTTATTACTAAACAGCTTTTATTTTTTATTGGTGGAGATATTTCCATAAAAAGTGAGTATTATAAAGGAACAGAAGTTGAAATCTTTATTCCTTCAAAAAGGCGTTAATAAAAATTTTCTCTGGGGTGTGGCAACCTCTGCTTTTCAACTTGAAGGCTCACCATATGCGGACTGGGCTACATGGGATAGTGTTTTAAATCTTAATCCAAAAGTTACAAATCATTATGAACTATACAAAGAGGATATAAAACTCATTAAAAATCTTGGGGTGAATGCTTACAGATTCTCCATAGAATGGAGCAGAATCCAACCTACTGAAGATACATGGAATGAAGCAGTTGTAATACATTATCAAAAAATCATTGATCTTTTAAATTATTACGGCATTACTCCAATGGTCACACTTCATCACTTTACTCATCCTGTATGGTTTATAACCAAATACCCCTGGCATAAAAGAGGATCTGTTGAAAAATTTATAAAATACATTGATAAACTTACAGATTCAATTAAAGATGTTGACTACTTTATCACCTTTAATGAACCCTATCTTTTAATACTTGGAGGATACATTGAAGGATGTATACCTCCTGGATATAAGGATTTTGAATTAGGAATCAAGGCACTTAAAAATATTCTTGTCTGTCATTCCCATCTTTATGACCTAATTCATTTAAAAAATAAAAATTCCCAAATTAGCATAGCCCATAACATGGCAGTATTCGCACCGTGGATGAAATGGAATCTCTTTGATAGAGTTTTAGCAAAACTTGCAAAGAGGTTTTATAATCATTCAATAATTGAGGGATTCTTAAATGGTAAAATAATTATAAAGCTTCCAACTCTAAAATCCTATGAAATAGATGCTCCAATAAAAGGCAAGCTTGATTTTTTCGGGATTAATTACTACACAAGGATTCACATGCGTTTCAATCCCTTTAAAAAATTATTTGTTGAGTTTAGACACAGAGACATAGATGGTCATGGACTTACTGATATGGGTTGGGAGATTTATCCCAAAGGATTGAAAAAAGTTTTAAGATATGCTTCTCAACTTCAAGTTCCCTTAATAATTACTGAAAATGGAATTGCAACAAAGGATGACAACAAAAAAATGAAATTTATTAAGGCTCATGTTGATGTGATTGAAAGTGCTATAAAGGAAGGTATTGATGTAAGAGGATACTTTTATTGGTCTTTGATTGATAATTACGAATGGCTTCACGGACTTGATGCAAGATTTGGTCTTTACAAAGTTGATTTTAAAAATTACAGAAGAATTCCTACAAAAGCTGCTTCTTTCTACTCTCACATAATAAAATCAAGAAATTTTTAAACTATTCTAACCCTAAGAAACCTCTTTTTACCCACTTTTATTATATAATCACCCTTTTTTAGTTTAGTATCTGAATTATTTAATACTTCATTATTTATTTTTACTGCATTTTGTTTTATGAGTCTTATTGCCTCAGAAGTACTTTTTGAAATACCCTGTTCTTTAATTATTTTTGGTATCCAAACTCCTTCTCCTTCATCTTTAATTTCGATGGTTGGAATGTCCTCTGGAATGTCCTTTTCTCTAAAAAGTTTTATAAATCTATCTCTTGCTTTTTCTGACTGTTGTTTACCATGATACCTCGTAACAATCTCAACAGCCAAAGCCTCCTTTGCATCTCTTGGGTTAATTTTGCCTTCTTTAATGTTTCTTTTAAGTTCTTCTAATTCTTGCACTGAGATATGGCTTAAAAGTTCATAATACTTAAGCATTAATTCATCATTTATGGACATTATTTTCCCAAACATTTCATCTGCTGGTTCATTAATACCAATATAGTTTCCAAGACTCTTTGACATCTTTTGAATACCATCAAGTCCTTCCAAAAGAGGCATTGTGATTATTACCTGTTCTTCCATTCCGTATATTTTCATTAATTGTCTTCCCATAAGAAGATTGAATTTTTGGTCTGTGCCTCCAAGTTCTATATCAGCTTTAAGATAAACAGAGTCATAGGCTTGTAGTAGTGGATAAAGAAATTCAAGAATCGTTATTGGACGACCCTCTGTAAAACGCTTTTTAAAGTCTTCTCTTTCAAGCATTCTTGCAACTGTTTCAGCTCCTGCAAGTCTGCACATATCAAGGGCTGTCATTTCATTAAACCATTTGCTGTTAAACATTATCACTGTTTTTTCTGGGTCAAGGATTTTAAAAACCTGTTCTTTGTATGTTTCAGCATTCTTTAAAACTTCTTCTCTTGTAAGCGGTTTTCTTGTTTCTGTTTTTCCTGATGGGTCTCCTATCATTCCCGTGAAATCACCGATTAAAAATATTATTTCATGACCAAGTTCCTGAAACTGTCTCATTTTTTCAAGAAGCACAGTATGGCCAAGATGAATATCTGGAGCAGTAGGGTCAAATCCGACTTTTATTCTTAAAGGTTTATTTGCTTTGTAAGCTCTTTCAAGTTTTTTTTTGAGGTCTTCTTCAAGAATTATTTCAACAGTTCCTCTTTTTATAATTTCAAGTTGTTTTTCAGGTGATAACATTCTGCCTCCTTAAAAAGAATGCTCATCATTAGGGAAAATTCCCCTTTCAACTTCATCTTTGTATTGCTTAATAGCCTTTAAAATTTCTTCTCTTAAATTTGCATATTTTTTTACAAATTTTGGTGTAAATCTCTCAAAAAGTCCGAGTAAATCATGAATTACTAAAACCTGTCCATTACAGTATGGACCTGCTCCTATACCAATTGTAGGGATATCAAGACTTTCAGTAATTTCCTTCGCAAGCTCAGCAGGAATTACTTCAAGTACTATTGCTACTGCACCTTTGTCCTGTAGTCTCAATGCGTCCTCTTTTATTCTTTTTGCCTGCTCCTCTGTTTTCCCCTGAAGCCTGTATCCTCCCATTCTGAGTACTGCCTGAGGAGTAAGTCCGAGATGTCCAATAACAGGAATTTCTGCCTCAGTAATAGCTTTAACCTGTGGAAGAATTTCCCTTCCTCCTTCAAGTTTTACAGCATGGGCACCTGCTTCTTTTATAAGTTTGCCTGCATTTTTTACTGCTTCCTCAACACTTACTTGATAGGACATAAAGGGCATATCAGCAACAATCATTGCTTTCTGGGTTGATCTAACAACAATCTTTGTATGATAAATCATTTCATCCATTGTAACAGGCAGTGTTGTTTCATTCCCTTGAACAACCATTGAGAGGGAATCACCTACTAAAATCATGTCTATTCCTGCTTCATCTACAAGGTGTGCAAAGGGATAATCATAGGCTGTAAGCATTGTAATCTTATTTCTCTGCTTTTTTTTATTTAATAAATCTGTAACAGTAAACCTCATCTTTGTCTCCTTTGTTTGTCATTCCGAGAGACTCGATGTCCCGAGGAATCTCTAAGGATGAGATTCTTCGGCACTTCGTGCCTCAGAATGACAAAATGTCTATCTGTAACAGTAAACCTCATCTTTGGGCCCTTCTTATTGCTTTAAGTTGAAGTTGAAGGTTTTTCATCCCCTCCCATTCGTTTATTGATGGAGTAAAGGCTGCATCAATTAGGCATCCTTCAAGAATGTTTTCCTCTGCCATTTCAAAACCTATTGCAGAAATACTGTTTCCATTCTGTCTCAAAAACATTTTTAAATGATTGTTTCCAACCTTTCTTAAGTTTACCACAGTAAGTTCCTTTGCTCCAAAAAGGGGTTCACGATTTCCTTCTCCAAAGGGTTCAAGTAATTTTATTTCATCAACAACCCTTTCATTAACCTCTCCTAAAGTTACAGCAGCGTCTAACTGAAGTACGTTTTTAGTATCTGTAAACAAAGAGTCAGCTAATCTGCAAATTCTTTCTTTAAATTCTCTTAAATTTTCTTTATAGAGCATTAATCCTGCTGCCTGTTTATGCCCTCCGAATCTAATAAGCAGATCTTTACATCCCAGCAACAATTCCTGTAAATCAAAACCCTGAGGAGCCCTTGCAGATCCCTTTGCTTTATTTTCGTCTATTGAAAGTATAAAAACAGGTCTACTAAATCTTTCTATAAGCTTATTTGCAACTGTGCCAACAACTCCAACATGCCAATCATCCCAAAGTACAATTACAGATTCATCATTAAACTCTTCTTCGAGTTTTTTTTCTATCTCCCCTAAAATTTTTTCCTCTGTTTTCTGTCTTAAGGAATTTACCTGATTAAGCCACTGACCAATTGTTGAGAGTTCTTCAATATCCTCTGAAGTAAAAAATTTTACTACATCTCCTGCATGATCAATTCTTCCTGGAGCATTTATTCTTGGTATAAGGCAGTAACTTAAATGGAAATTTTTAATATTATTAGAATTTATTCCAACAATTTCTTTCAGTATTTTGATTGATTTTCTGTAAGGGTTTTCAATGAGACTCCATCCCTCTTTTATTATTGCTCTGTTAATGGTATTAAGGGGAACCATATCTGCATAGGTTCCTAAGGTTACAAGGTCAAGATACTCCATTGCCTTTTTTCGGTCTATTGCCATTGAAAGTATAAAGGCAACTCCTACTCCAGCTAAAAATGCATAGGCTGAGTTTTTATCAGTTTTCGGATTTATTACTGCTAAAGCCTCAGGAAGAGTAACATTTTCATTTATTCTTAAAGGTTCATGATGATCTGTAATAATCACATCTATGCCTTCTTTTTTTGCATATTGAACTGCCTCAAAATCTTTTATACCGCAATCAACAGTGATAATTAGTTTTGCACCAAATTTTTTTGCTATTTCAATGCTTTTATGTGTTAAACCATATCCATCATGAATTCTGTGTGGTATATGATAAAAGACATCGGCTCCTCTTTTCTTTAAAAGGTCATAGAGGATTGCAGTTCCCGTTAATCCATCTGCATCGTAATCACCATTTATTAAAATTTTTTTCCCTGAATGGATTGCATCATTAATTATTTTTGCAGATTCATAAACTCCAGAAATACTGAAAGGATCTATCAGGTCAATTGAAGGATTCAGAAAGGAATAAATCTCATCTAAGTCTTTAAGTCCCCTTGATACAAGAACTTGTGCAAGGGGAACTGATATATTCAATGCCTTTGAAAGATATTGAAGATAAGCCTCATTTGTTTTAACAACAATCCATTCACTGTAATGCATTTTATCTCTTTAAAAGAGAGTTTTTACCAAGCAAAAGCACTATGGGGCTTGCAACAAATATGGATGAATAGGTACCAATTAGTATTCCAAGCATCATAGCAAGGGCAAAATCGTGTAAAACTTCTCCACCAAATAAAAATAATGCTGTTGCTGCCATAAAAGTTGTAAGAGAGGTTATAATTGTTCTTGATAAAACTTCATTGATGCTTTTGTTTATCAGTGCTTCGAGAGTTATTGTTCCTTTTGCAACTTTTCCAAGATTTTCACGAATTCGGTCAAAGACTACAACTGTATCTGTCAAAGAGTATCCAGCAATTGTAAGAAGAGCACTTATAAAAATTAGATTTATCTCCTTGTCAAGGAGATAGAAAATTCCAATTACTGCCATAACATCATGGAAGGTAGCTGCTGTTGCACCAATTGAAAAGTGAAATCTGAATCTAATTGCAATGTATAAAAGTATCCCAATAGTAGCAGCAATTATTGCAAGTAAAGCATCTTTCTTTGTTCTTTCTCCAATTTTTGGACCAATTTGAGTTATTGATTCAATCAAAGGTTCTTTATTTGCTAAATTCTCTTGAAGAGCTCTTTCAACTTTTTCTTGAGCACCTTCCTGTTGTTTTTTTAGTTTTATAAGAATCTTTTTTTCAGTCGGAAGCTCCTGTATATCTGCATCTTTTATTCCTGCCTTTTCAATTACTGCTCTTACCTCTGCAAGAGTTACCGGTTGTGAAAATCTTACTTGAAGACTTACTCCTCCAGCAAAATCAACACCAAGATTGGCATTACCTGAATAAATCTGAAAAATTGCAAATATTCCTAAAATTATTATTAAACAAGAAAATCCCAAGGCAATATATTTTTTACCTAAAAAATCAATGTTTGTTTTTCCAAGTATCTGTATCATATGCTCAGACTCCTGCGCTCCTTTCCAATGTATATGAAATCAAAGACTGTTTTTGTTCCAATTAGTGCTGTAAAAAGGTTTATCGCAACGCCAAGGGAGAGAGTTACTGCAAATCCTTTAATAGGTCCTGAACCAAAATGAAAAAGAACTGCTGCTGTTATAAGTGTTGTTACATGGGAGTCAAATATTGTCCAGAAAGTCTTTTTATATCCCGATTCAATAGCAGCTTTGGGTGTTTTACCAAGTCTTAGTTCCTCTCTTATTCTTTCAAACATCAAAACATTGGAATCCACAGCCATTCCTACTGCAAGGGCGATTCCTGCAATACCGGGAAGTGTAAGGGTTGCGTTTAAAGCAGCAAGGGCACCAATAAGAAGAAAAATATTTAAAATTAAAGCAAAATCAGCAATTATTCCGCTTAAACGATAGTAAACAATCATGAATAAAGCTACAAATATCGCTGCGATAATTACTGCTGTTTTTCCAGCTTCTATGGAATCTCTTCCGAGAGTTGGACCAACTGTTACATTCTGAATAAGGTTTACAGGTGCTGGAAGCGCACCAGCTCTAAGGACAATTGCAAGGTCCTTTGCTTCCTCCAAAGTAAAATTGCCAGAAATCTGAGCATTTCCACCTTCAATTTTTTCCTGTATTACAGGTGCTGAATAGAGATTTCCATCAAGAATAATAGCGAGTCTCCTTTTTACATATTTCCCTGTAATCTCCTCAAAAATCTTTGCTCCCGTATCATTAAATCTCAAGGATACATAGGGTTCATTAAATCTCTGGTCAATGCTTACATGGGCTTCAGCAAGGAGGTCTCCAGTAAGTAAAACTTCTTTTTTAACGATATAGGGTCTTTTATAAACTTCTCCTGTTTCTTTGTTTACAATCCTTTGAAAGACAATTTCATCACCCTCAGGAATTTTATTTTTCCACTGATTGAGAAATACCTCTTCTTCTCCTGCTTTTATAAGAGATGGAAGTTCTTTCCATAGAGGAGTTTCTTCATCGAGGAGTTTAAATTCGAGTTGAGCAGTTTTTCCGATTATTTCAAGAGCTTTTTTAGGATCCTTTACTCCTGGAAGCTGAATGACTATTTCATTTTCACCCTGGCGGTGTATTGTTGGTTCAGCCACACCAAGCTGGTCAATTCTGTTACGAATTACCTCAATTGCCTGCTCAACTGAAGTAGTTTCAACTCTCTTAAAGGCTTCTTCTGGTATTTCGCAAAATAGATAACCACCTTGTTCAGAAAAAGAAAGGTCAGGGTAGTTTTCTTTTATGAGCTTTTTTACCTCATCATTTACTGGTTGAACAGTTATTTTTTCTCTTTCAGCCTTTACAGTGGCTTTTATTCCTTTTTTTTCAAGAAGACTCTGCAGATGCATTCCAATTCTTTCAACTGTTATCTCCCGAGCTCTTTTAATGTCAACTTCAAAAATTAGATGGGAGCCACCTCTTAAATCAAGTCCGAGAACAATTCCTTTGTTAGGCATATTTTTTTTCCACCAATCGGGCATGTAACTAAAAAGAGGAGTATTTGGCAAAAAGAATATAAATGCTAAAATAACAGTCAACAGTATAAGCGAACCCCTGATGTAAATGCCTTTTCTCATGGTTATTTTTTCCCTTTACTTTTTTTAATACTGATTTTTCTTTCCTGTCATCATGTTCTTTTTTTTATCATTTCGAGAACTCTTTTTTGTCATCCCTTCGCTGACCCTTCGCTTAGGCGCAGGGCTTCGGCTCAGGACAACGTCCGAGTCTCTTTTTCCGTCATTCTAAATCTTCTTTTCCTTGTCATTCTGAGGCACAAAGTGCCGAAGAATCCCATCCTACATTAATCTTCATCTGTTGGTGGTCTTAAGGCAGCAACTGACTGTTTTGAAAATTTAACCTTTACATTTTCAGCAATTTTTAAAACTACCGTATTTGGATTTACAGCTTCAACGACACCGTAAATTCCACCAACTGTTATAACTTTGTCTCCTCTTTTCAGATTTTCAAGCATCTGTCTGTGTTCTTTTGCTCTTTTCTGTTGAGGTCTGATGAGTAAAAAGTAAAAGACAACGATAATTAAAATAAGAGGCAAAAGACTTGCAACAAGGCTCATTATTGGGTCACCCTGTCCTCCTCCCTGTGGTGCGGGTCCCATTGCATAGGCATCAGATATTAATGTCAAAAACTTCATATTTCACCTCCAAATTTTTTAAATCTTTTTATAGTAGCAATCTTAGATAAAAAATCTCAAGTTTTATCTTGAAATTGCTGATATAAAAAATGAATTTACCTTTTCTCGTCATCCTGAGGCGAAGCCGAAGGATCTCCTCTTTTTTTCCCCATATAGATTCTTTAATGAAAGATTCCTCGGGGGGGGTATTGAACCCCTCGTAATGACAACTTGAAGAGGTCATTCTGAGGAGCGAAAGCGACCGAAGAATCTCATTCCTTTGTGAGACCCTTCGGGACCTCGTCCCTCAGGGTGACAAAAATAGTGGATCAGGGTGACGAAAAAATATCAGGTGTCAGAATCACAAAAACTAGGAATTGTGGGAGCATAAAATGGCTCAAGATAACTTTCTTTATCTACATTTTTTTAATATTATGACTTAAAGAATATTAGAACTTTATGTGTTTCACCCATTCCTTGAGGAAGTATGAGTCTTTTAAATTTATCAATAAGTTCTTGTTTTTTCAATCTTTCAAGTAATTGTTCATCACAGAGGGATACAAGAAACTTACTCTGTGACATATATTCTATTATCTTAAATCCAGAATCATTAGCCCATTTTTGAAGTACAGAAAAATTAACATGACTTGTTATGTCCTGCAGTCCAACATTTATATAGGGATTTTCATTTATTGTATGTTTATAATAGCAAAGAAGGGTACCTTTATTTCTTTGAGGGTTGTAATATTCTTCATTGTTCCATCCGTAATCAAAAATGAGCAAGAATCCCCTCTTAACTGCCTTTGAGAGCTTTTCAATGAAATCTTTCATTCTAAGATTTATCTCTGAACGGTATCCGTCTATTTCTAAGACATGTTGAGCAGACTCTTGTATAAATTCAAAGGTTTCCTTTCTTGCAGGCATTAGTTTTTCAATAAAATCTCCTTTTTCATCAATTGTTACATATACTTCAAAAAGTTTTCCCTTCTTAACTTCAAAAATTCTCACAGGAAAGGCATCGAAGATTTCATTGCATATAACCACACCATTTAAATTAAATAGCTCATCTATGGAAGAATACCATCTTATGTAGTCAAGATATTTTGCCAGCCTCTCCTGTTGTCTTTTTTTTAAATATGGATTTATTTCAACGAGATTGTATTGGAAGTTTGATGTAGTGATATTGTGTTCATTTAATAATTCTTCCATAATGTCTTCACATAGGTATCCCATTCCAGGACCAATTTCTGTAATAGAAAAATTTTGCGGGTATTCCAGCTTTTCCCATAAAATTTTGATGTATCTAACTAAAAGAATTCCAAAAACTTTGCCAAGATGAGAAGCTGTGAAGAAATCCCCTTCTTTCCCGATTTCTATGTTATCTCTGGTGTAGTAGCCAAGATTTGGAAAGTAAAGAGCCAATTCCATAAATTCATCAAAGGGAATTATATTTCTCTTTTTTATCTCTTCAGTTATTTTCCGATGGAGAGGATTATTAGTCATTAATTCTTTGGTTTATAGAGGGTAAACATTCTTTCAATTGCTTCTTTTGCTTTTAATCTTATGTCTTCAGGTACTTTTATTATATGTTTCATATCCCTAAGAGCTGTCAAAACACTTTCAAGGGTGGTGACTTTCATATTAGGGCATATCATTGTTTTTTTCAAGGGATAAAAATTTTTATCGGGATTTTCCTTTTTCAATCTGTAAATAAGTCCTGTTTCAGTGCCAATTAAAAATTCCTTTGCCGAAGATGATTTAGCAAACCGAACCATACCAGATGTTGATGCCACATGGTCAGCTAAATCAATAACCTCAGGTCTACATTCAGGATGAACAACTACTAAGGCATTTGGATAGAGTTCTTTACTTCTTATTACATCATCTTTTTTTATCATGTGATGGGTCGGGCAGAAGCCATCCCATGGAATTATCTCTTTTTCTGGGACTTTTCTTTTGACCCAATCAGCAAGATTCTTATCAGGGACAAAAAGAATTTTTTCGAATGGAACAGCCTTAACAATTTCAGGAGCATTTGCAGAGGTACAGCAGGCATAGCTTAAAGCTTTAACTTCTGCTGTGGTGTTTACATAGGCAATTACTGGAGTATCAGGGAATTGGGATGCCCACTTAGTCAGCTTTCTTGCATCAATCATATCAGCCATTGGACATCCTGCGTCTATCTCTGGTAAAAGCACAGTTTTTTCAGGATTAAGGATTGAAGCAGTTTCTGCCATAAAGTGAACTCCACAAAAAACAATAATATCACATTCAAGCTCCACAGCCTTTCTGCTTAATTCAAGGGAGTCACCTACAAAATCGGCTATATTCTGAATTTCTTCTCTCTGGTAGTTGTGGGCAAGAATAACAGCATTTTTTTGTTTTTTTAATTCAAAAATTTCCTTTACTGTCTCGTTGACCATATATAAATATCCTCTCTGTTTGTGTATAGTACAGTTCCATCAGAGAGAATTATAGCTTTAATGGGAAGGGATTTTCTTGTTTTAGCAGTTTCACTTTGGACTGGTAAAACTCCATTATATCTGAGTGAAATTCTTCTTACATAGTTCAGTGTTTCTGGAATGTTTGGAATTCTTCCTAAAGATTCAACAAGATTAGGTCCTGCATTGTAAGCTGCCAAAGCAAGATTTATATTGCCATTAAATTTTTCAAGAAGATATTTCATGTAGCGTATACCTCCGTCAATATTTTCAATGGGGTCATAGGGATTTTTCACGCCAAGCAAAAGTGCTGTTGAAGGCATAAGCTGCATAATTCCCATTGCTCCCTTTGGAGATACTGCATTTATGTTCCAATTTGATTCTTCCTTTATGATTTCCTTTATAAGTTTTGGGTCAACACCGTAAAGTTTTGATTTTTCTTCTACAATTTTTTCAAGTTCATCTTTTGAATATTTAAATGTTTCCTTCTTTGAAGAATCTACTTCAAAGGAGGTTTTTTTTGTTGATAATTTTTTACTTTCCTTTCCACAAAGATTTGTATAAACCATTTCACCGTCAATCTGTCTAAGACATATTTTTTCTGCCCATGCTGAAGAGAAGACAAGCAAAATTAATATGGAACATATTAAAAGCATATTGAAAATGATACCAAAGAGTTCTTTATATTTTCAATTAATTCATAATATTTGAAATTGCCGATTGAAGAAAGGCTGTATTTCACTCATTTTATAATTCTTAAGGACTTAATATCTCAAGGAGGACTCCAGAGGCAAAGCCTGAGGAATTTTTCAGTTTTTGTCATCCTTAGTCTGAACGAAGTGAAGGGGAAAGGTTCCCTCCTTTTCTGTCATTCCAATGGGATTTAATGTCCTGAGGAGTTTCTCGTTATTCTCTAGATATGGAAAAAAGTAGGGGATTCTTCGGGCTAACGCCCTCAGAATGACCTTCAAATTGTCACCCTGAGGCAAAGCCGAAGGGTCTCTTTTTTTTTAACAAGGAGGGGATTCTTCACTACGCTATCGCTTCGTTCAGAATGGCAACCTACTCAGTCTGGACAGCACTGACCTCACGGCAATTTTAGTAAAATTGATGATAATCGGAGGAATAGAAAATTAAACAAATTTTTCATCAAATTGCAAGAGCTTACAGAAGAATTGATGGAAGGATTATTTAATAAAACTCTGGTTTCAGAGTCCTGTTCATAAGGTCATCAGTAGCTTTTTTGGGATCTTTACCTTCATAAATTACCTGATACACTTGTTCTGTTATGGGCATTTCAATTTCTAATTTTTTTGAAAGTTCCATTGCTGATTGACTTGTCTCAACTCCTTCTGCAACTGAGCGCATACTTTTTGTAATTTCCTCAAAAGTTTCGCCCTTTCCAAGTCTATATCCAACAGTATAGTTTCTTGAAAGAGTAGAAGTGCAGGTAAGAAAGAGGTCTCCAAGTCCGCTTAATCCTGAAAAAGTTCTTTCTTTTGCTCCCATTTTTTTACCAAGTCTCATTATCTCATGTAATCCCCTTGTAATTAGTGCAGCCCTTGCATTGTTGCCAAGTTCAAGGGCATCACAAATTCCACTTGCAATAGCAATTACATTTTTTACTGCTCCTCCGATTTCTGCACCAATAGGATCATCGTGTTCATAAACTCTAAAATAATGAGTGCTAAATATCTCCTGTAGCAAAAGCCTTTCCTTTATATTTGCTCCTGAAATTGTAACAGCAGTTGGCTTTTCTTTAGCAACCTCTATCGCAAAACTTGGTCCAGAAAGAACATATATTTTTTTGTTAAGAATTTCCTCAAGAATTTGTGAAGGGGTTTTTAAAGTATTTTTTTCTATACCCTTTGATGCACTTACAATAATATTTTCGTCATTAATTTTATTTTTAAGTTGGGAAAAAACATTTCTTATAAACTGAGTTGGAACAACATTTATAATAAATCGGGCTTTTTTTATTGCTTCAAAAAGATCGTCAGTGCAGATAAGACTTTCTGGGAGAGAAATTCCAGGTAAATAAACAATATTTTCTCTTTTGTTATTAATAGAATCAACTATCTCCTTTTCCCTTGCCCAGACTATTACATCAAATCCCTTTTTTGAAAGCAGAGAAGCAAGGGTTGTACCCCAGCTTCCCGCTCCTATGACAGCAATATAAGACATGTTTATTTTAATTTACCAAATTCTTTAAGTTTTAGTTCCTTTCTTTTTATCTTACCGCTTATTGTTTTAGGAAGTTCATCAACAAATTCAATTTTTCTTGGATACTTATATGGCGCTGTTTCTTTTTTAACAAAATCCTGAATATCTTTTATTAGTTCCTCAGAGGGTGTATAATCTTGTGTAAGAACAATAAAGGCTTTAACAACCTCTCCTCTAACTTCATCGGGGCTTGCAACAACCGCTGCTTCTTTTACTGCAGGATGTTTAATCAATGCACTTTCAACTTCAAAGGGTCCTATACGATAGCCAGCACTTATTATAACATCGTCCTCTCTACCTACAAACCAGAAATATCCTTCCTCATCTTTATATCCGCGATCTCTTGTGTAATACCATTCTCCCTTAAATGCGGAAGCCATTTCTAATTTATCCCCTATGTATTCTTGGAAAAGACCAACAGGTCTTTGAGGATTTATTTTTATGGCAATATTACCTTCAGTGTTTGGTGGAAGAGGATTACCATCATCATCTATTACATCAATATGAAACCCCGGAGTTGGTAGCCCTGTTGCACCAGCTTTCATTGGGATAAATCTAAACATTGCAAGTGTGTTTACTGTTTCAGTCTGTCCATAGCCATTGTAAATCCATTCACCAGTTGCTTCCTTCCATATATTTATAATTTCAGGATTAAGAGGTTCTCCAGCTGCAACAAAATGTCTTACAGTTTTAAATTTCAATTCATTAAGGGGATACTCTTTTACAATCATCCTGTATGCAGTAGGTGGTGCACATAGAGTGTTTATTTCGTATTTTTTCAAAGTTTCAACAATAAGGGCTGGAGAAAATTTACCCTTTCTAAAATAGGTAAAAACTGTTGCTCCCATGTTCCATGGTCCAAAAAAACTTGACCACGCAGCCTTTGCCCAACCAGTATCTGATAAATTCCAATGGATATCACCAGGTTTTAAATCAAGCCAGAACTTTCCTGTGATTTTATGGGCAAGGGGATAGCTTACCTGTGTATGAAGTACCATTTTAGGCAAACCTGTTGTTCCTGAAGTGAAAAATATAAAGGCAGGGTCCTTTGATAATGTTCTTTCACCCATAAAAGGTTCACTATTGAATAAATCATTGTATTTTTTCCATCCAGCTTGGTTATCAACATTTATCAATATAATATCTTTTTCATAATTGTTAACCGCTGTTTCAATTTTTGATGCATTTTCAGAATCTGAGATTACTGCTTTAATTTGTGCTGCCTTTAATCTATATTCAATATCTTTTGTTGTTAAAAGGGTTGTCCCAGGGATGGAAACAGCATTAATTCTCATTAAAGCAAGTATAATCACCCACCATTGAGGTATATTTGGTAATAATACTAAAACCTTGTCTCCCTTGTTTATTCCGAGCGTTTTAAACCCACCTGCTAATTTACTTGAAAGGACAGTTAAATCATTAAAACTGAATTTCTCTGTGATTTCTCCATTTGTCCATATAAGAGCTGTAGCATCACCCCATTTATCAAAGACATCAAGGGGAAAAGAAAAAGTCTCTGGTGCTTCGAGTTTGAAATTTTTGACTTCCTCATAATAGGCTTTCATAGATTCTTGCATGGAACCCCTCCCAAAAATTTTTAGAATAATCTTACATCATATAATAAAGAAAAGAATGTTTGCAAGCAGGAAGTTTTACCTGATAGAATAGAACTTGTGATTAATGGAAAGACAAAGATTATAGGCATATTTGGAGACCCGATAGAACATACCCTTTCTCCCCTTATGCACAATGCAGCATTTAAACATCTTAAACTTAACTACTGCTATGTTCCATTTAATGTAAAAAGAGAACAATTAAAAGAAGCTGTTCAGGCAATAAAAGCTTTGAATCTAATTGGTGTAAACATCACAGTTCCCCATAAAGAAGCTGTAATTGAGTATCTTGATCAATTATCAGAAGAGGCAAAACACATAGGAGCAGTCAACACCATTTTAAATGAAAATGGAAAACTTAAAGGATTTAACACAGATTCAATGGGTTTTATCATATCTTTACAGAAAGAGAAAGTTTCAGTAAAAGATAAAAACATTTTAATTTTAGGTGCTGGAGGAGCTGCAAAAGCTATTGCCTATGGAATTTTAAAGGAAGGTGGTAACCTATACATTTTTAATAGAACCCTATCAAAGGCATATAAAATTAAGGCTTCTTTTAGTGGAATTGGTAAGATTGAAGTAATTGAAGAGTTAAACAATGAAGTGATGGAGAAAATTCAAATAATAATCAATGCTACTTCCTTAGGTTTAAAAGAAAAGGACCCTATGCCACTTAATCCCTCTTTAATTAAAAAAGAACATGTCTTTTATGATATTGTATATCCAGAAACTTCGATAATGAGAGAAGCAAAAAAAATTGGATGCAAAACTATTGGTGGACTTGGTATGTTACTTTGGCAAGCAGCTTTAGCCTTTGAAATATGGACATCTAAACCTGCTCCAGTAAAAGTTATGAAAAAATTTTTAAAAAATTTTTAAAAAATAAAAAAAACTATTGACAAAAGTTAAAAAATTTGATACAACTATACATAACTTATGATGATAGGTATCGAAATAGAACCCTCCGCTATTAAATCTGCTTTAGTTAGAAAAAAGGGTGGATATGAGCTTTTAAATTGGGAGATATTTGAACTTCCAGAAGGAGTTGTAAAAAGTACAGGCATTGCTGATATTGATACACTTCTAAAAAATTTAATAAAAATTCCAGCAAAATTTGAGCTAAAAAATCCTCAGGTTGCCTTTTCAATATCTGGACCAACTAATTCAGCAATTAGAATTCTTGAACTTCCATATATTGATGAAAATGAAATAGAGCTCAACCTTCCCATGGAACTTGACAAATATATACCTTTTAGCGTGAAAGAAGTTTTCTATGATTATCAAATAATAGAAAAATCAAAAAATAAAAATACAAGCAAGGTAATTGTGGCTGTTGCATTAAAAGAACTTGTTAATGATTATGCCAACATATTGGAAAAAGCTGGAATGATACCTCTTGTAGCTGATATTAGTTGCCTTGCCCTTTATAATGTTTATGAAGTTAATTATCAAGAACCTTCAGTATCTGCTATTGTAAATATTGCTGAAAATGTTATTAATTTTAATATTGTTAAAGGCAGACAGCCATTATATATTAGAGATAGCATCAATGCTTACAATATACCTATTGAAAATGCCAATGAAGATGAAATAAGAAATTACGCTGATGAAGTTTCAGCAGAAATATATAGACAGGTAGAATACTTTAAAACAATAAATCCTGAAAATCCTGTTGAAAAGGTTTATATTACAGGAATACCTACGGTATCTCCTCTGTTTTTACAGAGTTTACAGGAAAGGCTTGATATTGACATATCACTTTTTAATCCCTTTAAAAATATTAAGATTCACAAAGATATTTCATCAAAAATGCAAAAATACTCTGCAATATCATCAATCTCAATAGGTTTATCTTTAAGGGGTACGGAGAAAATAAAATGATAAAGATAAATCTTTTACCTAAAAGAGAGATAAAGAGGACTGTAAGACCTATAGCTGAGGGAGTATCAAAGGATGTTTTACTTAAACTTGCTTTACCAATTGGAGTAGTTGTCCTGTTAGTATTGGCAGTCTTTGCTTACATGGAAATTACAAAATCAAGCCTTAAAAAGGAAATAGAGGAACAGAAAAAAATACTTGCCCAACTTCAACAAAAAATTGAAGAGGTAAAAAAATTTGAAGCTTTAAATAAGGATATTGAGACGAAGACAAAATTAATAGAAGAATTAAAAAAGAAGCAGTCAGTACCTGTTTATCTTTTAAATACAATTGCTAAAAAAATGCCTGAAGGAATATGGTTAACAGGAATAAATTTTAATGACAATTCTGTAGATATTGAGGGTATGGGCTTTTCCAATCTTAATATAGTTGCCTTCGTAGATAATCTTAAATCTGTTTCAGAATTTCAGAATGTAAATTTAACAGAATCTCAGCAGACTGAATACAATAAGGTGCCAGTATATAAATTCTTAATCAAATTTAATTTAAAGGGTTAAAAATGAAATGGGAAGAGTTATCAAAAAGTAATAGAATTGCTTTAGCAGTATTAATACCTCTTGTAATAGCCGTGCTTTTCTTATCTTTCTATTTAATGCCGACTAATGAAGAATTAAAAAAATTAAAGGCAGAAAATAAAGCATTACAAGAAGAAATAGATAAGGCAAATAAAATAGCAGCAAAATACGAGCAACTAAAAAAATTAAATGAAGAACTAATGAGAAAAATGGAAGCTCTCAGTCAATTACTTCCAAAGGATTATGAAGTTTCTGCAGTATTAAAAAAAGTATCAGAAATCGGGCTTCAGAGAGGATTAATAATAACATTATGGAGACCCAAGCAAAAGGAAATTCATCAATCAAAGGAGATTTATGAAATTCCTGTAGAAGTCAGCATTAAAGGTAAATATCATATCATGGGAAATTTTTTTAGCGATATAACAGGCATAGAGAGAGTTATTAATTTGAAAAAGATTGAAATGAAAAGCGGACAGGGAGAGCCAACATTTTTAAATGTGAATCTTGTTGCAGTTACATATTCAATAATTCCCGATGAAGAAAAGAAAAAACTTAAGGAACAGAAAAAATGAAAAATAAAAAAATAATTTACATCGTAACCATTGCATTCATTTTAATAATTACAGGATATTTTATTTATAACCTTGTTCTAATGAAAGATAAACCAAAAGAAACACCTTTGCCACAACCTGTGAAAAAAGAAATAACTCAAAAAGTAGAAACCCCTCCTAACCCTTCTATTTCTTTTATTTATGATTCAGAGAATCTAAGAGACCCCTTTGCTCCTCTTATAGTTAAAAGACAGATTAATCAAAAAACAGGTTCACCTCTTGAAAGATATGATATAGAAGAACTAAAGGTAACAGGAATAGTTTTTGACAAAAAAGGAGCTATGGCACTTATCCAGACTCCTGATGGAAAATTTTATGTAGCAAGACAGAATGACAAAATAGGCATGGCTGGTGGAACTATCTTTAAAATTCATAAAGACTTTATAGAAATAAAGGAGCCTCCAGCCTTTGGAAGCACAGTTTGGAGAACGAAACATTTGAAATTAAGATTGGAGGAAGAACAATGATAAATTGCAGGATTATTTTGGTATTTTTTGTTTTATTCCTTTCTACTTCTTTATGGGCAGGAGAGATTAATTCTGTGGTCTCTGAGGGCAATAACCTTAGGATACAGCTTTCTGATAAGTCTGATTATAAAATAATTCCAACAGATGACCCCTTTAAACTTAAAATAGAACTTTTAGATGCAAAGCCCGGAATCCTTATCAAAAAAATCCTCTATCACGAGGGTCTAATAAGTGAAATATCCGCTCAGCCTACCCAAAGAGGAAGCATCATTGAAATTTTATTGGCTGAACCATCTTCATCGCAAATAAAAACAGAAGGAAATGTTTTAGTTGTCTCTTTTAATCCAGAAACAAATAAATCTAATGAAGCAAAACTTTCAAAAATAATAGAATTGACAATGAAAAATAATAGAATTGACAATGGAGGAAACTAAAGATGGATTTGAGATATCCATTCAAGGAGATGGTGAACTTCCAGAGCCAGGCATTTCAAAAGATGATAGATACATTAACATATCATTTTCAGGAGTAAGGTTTGAAGCTGAGCCATCAAAGGATATTCCTCTTTTTGTAAAAAGAGAGGGGAATGAAGTTATACTTAGTTTGCCTTTTGGTAAAGACTTTGATGTTGAGTCACTTTATTTGGGTGATGAAGTTATACTTAACATTAATAAAATCAAGCCAAAGGAAATTAAAACCGCAGAGATTCCAAAGGAAACTAAAACAGTAATATCTCCTCAAGCCCTTCCTGTAACAGAAGATAAAACCATATCCCTTGACCTTCAGGATGCAGATATTGTTGGAGTTTTTAGACTTATTGGAGATGTATCAGGTTACAATATGGTTATTCATCCAGAGGTAAAAGGTAAAATAACGCTTAAACTTATTAATGTTCCATGGACAAAGGCACTTGACATTGTTTGTAAAACCTTTTATCTTGAAAAAATATTTGATGGAAATATTATAAGAATAGCACCTTTAAAGGTATTTCAGGAGGAAAAGAGACTTCAGGCTGAAACAAAAGAGCTATTCAAAAAAGCAGAAGATACAGATACCAAAATATTTACTCTTAGATATGCATCACCTGATAAAGTAAAATCTGCTATTGAAGGAGCTAAACTTTTAAGTCCTCAGGGAAATATTGTAGTAGATGACAGAACAAGGGCATTAATTGTTAAGGATATCCCCTCTGCATTAAATGAGATAAAAGTTTTCATAGCCAATCTTGATAAACCAATAAGACAGATTCTTCTTGAAACAAGAATTATTGAAATAAGTAGTAGCTTCGCAAAGAGCCTGGGTTTTGAATGGGGAATTAGATGGGCACCACCTGATTCGAGAACAAATATTGTAGGTTCTCAAACTGGTACAGTAACTGTCCCTGGTGGTACAACCCCCATTGCAATAAATCTTCCAGCTTCATCTGGTGCTGCAGGGGCTGGAACATCAGCATTTACCGTAGGATATCTAAATGCCTCAGGAACCTTTGCCCTTGATTTAAGAATTTCAGCATTACAGGAAAGTGGAAAGGGTAAGATTGTCTCTAATCCTAAAATCATAACTATGGATAATCAGAAGGCAAAGATTGTCCAAGGTGAATCAATACCATATGGTGAAAAGGATGTTCAGAGTGGACAGATTTCAACGAAATTTAAAGATGTAGCAATTACTGTTGAAACAACACCCCATATGATTGATGATAAATCCCTACAGCTTGATATCAATGTTATTAAAGAAGACCTTGTAGAATTTATAAATATTGGTGGAACATATGCACCAAGGACAACAAAGCTTGAGGGTAACACAAAGGTAACATTAAAAGATGGTGAAACTCTTGTAATAGGTGGAATTTACAAGAAAAAAGATGCAGTAAGAGATTCAAAGGTTCCTTTTCTTGGAGATATTCCAATAGCAGGTCAACTTTTCAAAAGTACTGGAAGGGATGAGTCTCTTTATGAAGTTATGATATTCATTACTCCAAGAGTATTAAATTATGAATAATGCGAATTCTCCTCATAGAGGATGACAGAGTTTTAGGTGAAACCCTAAAAGATTACCTTGCCATACAGAAAATAGAGACAATCTGGTTATGGGATGAAAGGGAACTTCCAAAGATAATCAGAAACTACGAATTTGATGTAATAGTAATTGACCTTATTCTTAAGTTCTCCTCAGGAGAGGATATAATAGCAGTCCTAAGAAAAGGAGGGATAAAAACTCCCATATTAGTTATAACAGCAAAAAGAGATTTTGAAAGCAAAGAAGAATGTTTCCTTAAAGGTGCCGATGACTACCTTATAAAACCCTTTGATTTTAAAGAACTTGTACTGCGTATAAAAGCATTAGGTAAAAGAAGACACATAGAAAGCATAATAAACATTAGTGATATAACAATAAATCTTGATACAAAGACAATCCACAGAGGTGCTCAAGAAATAAAAATATCAAAAAAGGCATGGCAGGTTCTTGAACTTCTTTTAAGAAAAAGAGGGGAAATCGTTGACACCGATACAATTCTCAATTATGTATGGTCTAACAAAGATGTAGGAGAAGAGATTGTGAGAGCCTACATAAAGGAGTTAAGGAAAATCCTGCCACAAGAGACTATAAAAACCTATCCGGGAAGGGGATACAGAATAAGTTGAAGTTTCAGATAAAAATAATTATAGCCTTTTCATTGACCCTTGCTGTAATACTTTTTTACTTAAACACAATGGTAATAAACTTCATAGACTACATGAAAGAAGACCTGATTGTTCAGCTTCAGGATAAAAGGGCTTTCATAAAAAGAGATTTCATAGAGGATAAATTTCAGGAATATGTAAAAAATGTTTTACTTTGGGAGTTTCTGCTTGTCTTAAGCTTGATGCTAATTTTGTATAAGGTGATTGAAAGAATTACCAAACAAGAAAGGGATTATAAGGAGCTTCTTGAATTAATTCTTCTTACAGTATCTCACAAATTTGGCAATTTTTTAGCAGTCCATAGAGGTAACATAGAAATTCTTAAAGTTAGAAATGATGAAAGGGCATTGCAGAGGCTTGAAAAGAGTTGCACCTTTATGCAGGAAGATTTAAACAAAGTAATAGAAACTATAAATCGCTTTAAAGAAGCATCCTTTGAAAAGGAAAAAATAAATTTGAGGGATTTAATAGATAAATTTTTTAGCCTCTTTGAAACAGAAAAGAAGGTATTAATCAGTACAAAGGATTTTTTTGTTTATGCAAACAGGGCAAATCTTGAAAACATCATATTTTCTTTACTTGAAAATGCCTTTAAATATTCAAAGGAAAGGATTCATGTAAAGTTGTGCAAAAACTATCTTGCCATTAGAAATGATATTTATGAAACTGAAAGGGGTTCTGGTATAGGATTAAAAATAGCCCAAACTCTTGCAAAAAAAGAGGGCTTTAAAATAAAATATCGTGCAAAGGAAGATAGCTTTATTTTAATCTTAAAATTCACATAATTTTCACAACATTAGGTAGGAAATAGTGTATGATATTAAATATGAAAAACTATAATTCCCATTTATTCCGTCATTCTGCTTCTTTTTCTTGTCATTCTGCTTCTCTTTCTTGTCATTCTGAGCGAAGCGAAGAATCCCTTCCTTGTTTCCTATTCTGTCATTCTGACCCTGAGTTTAATCGAAGGGGAAGAATCCCTTCCTTTTCCTATAATCGGAATGAGACCCTTCGGGACTTCGTCCCTCAGGGTGACACAAAGGGTAATTCTGAACTTAGCATTCAATACACTATTTGTCATTCTGACCGGAGCATTCAATACATTCCTTGTCATTCTGAGCGGAGCGTTAGCGAAGCGAAGAATCCCCTCCTCATTAAAAAGAGGAATGAGATCCTTCGCCTTCGGCTCAGGATGACACTTAAAGAAATTAAAACACTCAGGATGACATTTAAAGGGATTAAAACATTCAGGATGACACCAAAGGTGATTAAAACACTCAAGATGACACATAGGCGGATTAAAACACTCAGGATTAAAAAGGGAGAGATTCCTCGGGACATCGAGTCCCTCGGAATGACGAAAGGAATAACAAATGAAAAAAAGGAAAAGGGGGTGAGAAAAGTTAGTTTAAACAGTGGTTTCCTTTGGAAACCATAAAAATTATTTTGGAGGTTTAAGTATGAAAAAACTATTTTTAAGAGACCAGAAAGGATTTACCCTTATTGAATTGCTCATCGTTATCGCAATTATTGCAATTCTTGCATCTCTTGCAATTCCTCAGTATCTTAAGTATCAGAGAAAAGCCAAAGTTTCCTCTTATGCAGAACCAATAGCAAGAGGATGCATGATGGATATTGCAGCTTGGTGTGTAGAAAATCCGGGCGAGACTCCGGTAGCAGAAAGTTTGGGTAACTGCTCACTTACATCAATAGCCACAGCAGGTGGAACTGTTACTTTAACTCCAACCATGGCAGCATGTACTGCAGATGGACAGCCTGCATCTACCGCACAAGCAGAAGCAACACTTTCTGGTGTTGAGGATTATAACGCTCTATGTAACTACACCAATCAAAGTATAAAATGCACTATACGAGGATAATTTAATTTAAGCCCCCGTTAGGGGGCTTTTTATTTTAAATGAAAAGCGAAGGATTTACATTAATAGAAATCATTGCTGTTATTGCTGTTATATCTATTCTTGCTACCATAGCAATTCAACAATTTACAGAGTATCAGGAAAAAGCAAAGGTTACAAACTTTGCCTTAAACATTGTGTCTCACTGTGCAAAGGACGCAATAGGAGACTGTATATCACAAAATGTCAGTGCTCCTACTAATTATAGTCTTAATGAATTACCAAACTGCTCAAATATCCAAACAGCAATGGGTTATCTTACTGTTATTCTTGATGGACAGTACATCTGTTTACCTCAAGGTGTTGCAACAGGTAGTGTAAGAGGAGTTATATCTGAGTTATCAAGATATACTGCTGTTTGTGATTTTCACGAAAATTCTCTTAAGTGTTATGTAAAATGATTTTTATTCTGCTTTCCCTTTTTTCCTTTTTTTATATCATAGCCTCTTCAAAAGTTTTAAACTCCGGTGATGCTGGAGAATTTATAGTTACAGGTATGACTCTTGGTATTGCCCATCCATCAGGGTATCCACTTTATCTTGAAATTTTGAAAATATTCAGCTTCCTTCCACTCGGAAATATTTCATTCAGAATGGTTCTTGTCTCTATTATTTTTTCTATTCTTTCACTTTATTTGATTTACAGAATAGTCACCAAAATAACCAATGATAAATGGGCATCAGTCTTTTCAGTTGTTCTTCTTGCTGTATCTTATTCTTTCTGGGGACAGGCTGTTGTAATAAAGTTTTATCCTTTGAATCTATTTCTTATAATTTTTATGCTTTATTTCTGTATAAAAACTATTTTTGATGGATATGAAAGAAGATATCAATTTTTAATTGCTTTTCTGCTCGGTCTTACCCTTTCTAATCATCATACAGGATTTATGATGGTCATTCCTTTGTTTGTGCTTTCTATTTTTTATTTTAGAGATGTATTGAAAAATTTACCATTGAGTATTGGTTTATTTTTCATTGGTTTTCTTGTAAATCTTCATATGATAATCAGGGGAGTTAAGGGATTTGCAGTAAATGTAGTAACAAATTTAAATGATTTCTTAGTTATTTTTTTAAGAATTCCCTATGAAAGCGGGTCTTCTATAAATTTATCTAAAAATGTTGTTTCAGGAATTGATGGTTACTGGTATGCTATAAAAAATACTTTTATAGTGCTTCAGAATAATTTCCCTGTTTATATTATACCTTTATTTATCATAGGAATCTGGTATTCATTCAGGATTTCAAAAAAGCTCGGTATTTTACTAACTACATATTTTTTAACTTATTCAGTGTTACTTGCAAAGCTTGTATTTTCAGGCTCTGTTATGAATATGGATGCTTGGTATATGGGTGCTCATCAATACTTTCTTCCTATGCTTTCTGGGTTTGTAATTTTTTCAGGTTTTGGCTTTTTCTTTATAATGAAGCAGATAAAGAAAACCTCAATGGAATTATTAAAAATTGTAGTGCCTGTTTCTGCTATTTTGATTGTTTCTTTAAGTATTTTTGAAAGACTTATTGACCAGAACTTTAATGATAACTATATACCACATACGGTGACAAAAACAATATTAACATCTATGCCAGTTGGCAGTGTTTATCTTACATTCGGAGACAATCACACCTTTCAGGCATGGTATTTCAAATATGTTGCAAAATATAGGGAAGATATATGTAGCAATGAGTATTTGGAACCTGACAGAGAAATATTAATCCCAAGAGGATGTCAACCTCGGAGTATATATAAAAATTATTTTTTTTCTGATTTCTTTCACGATAAATACATAAATATTTCAAAACAACAAAGAATGTATAGTGTCATACATCTTAGTAAAAATAATCCTCTAAGACAGACACTTAAAAATCAACACTGGATATTTTCTTATATGCTTACTCCATCTAATTTAGTTATCCCTGAAAGTTACATTGAAAAGAAACTTACCCATTGGCAGGAACTTCAGTATTTTACAATGCTTGACTGTGCCAATTACAGGGCTGATGACCAGTTTACAAGGCTTTTATGTAATTACTCTTTACCATTCTTTGCATATTTAGCTAAAAGCATAGAGGTTAAAAATCCAATTCGCTCAATTGAATATGACACAAAAAAAGAAAATGAAAAATTCATAATAAAAGTTGGCATAGAAAACAGAGAAATATTAGACCTTTACAGCAAAGTACTTGAAAATAACAGGGCTGAAAGATTTAAGTATTACATCTACACAAAAGAATACATGGAGAAGCAAAAATGAGGTGGTTTTTAATAGTTTTTTTAATAGTTTTTATTATTATAACTTCTCTGGGGGTTCTCTTAAAAAATCAGAGAGATTTATTCCGAGAGGCAGAACTGGTTAAGTCCATGGGTAAACCTCTGATGGCTGTTTCCCTTTATGAAAGAGTTCTTCTAAACTATGTTCCTTTCAGCTCTTACAATAAAAAGGCAATTGAAAGAATGGAAAATTTGTGCAAAAACCTTAATGACAAGAAATATAAGCTTTTCTGCGAGGAAACACTCAGGTCTTCCCTTTACCAGATAAGAAGCTTTTATATTCCCTACAATGAAAAAATAAAAGAAACAGAAAAAAGAATACTTCTTTTAAAAACAGAACTATATATAGAGCATAATAACCCACCTGAGAAAGATTATGAAAAAATTTATAAAGACTTAAAAGCTATGATGGAGTATGACTGGTATCCTTCAGTATTCTGGAGCTTGATTGCTACAGTTTCACTTATTCTTTGGATTTTATGCATAACTTTTACCATTTGGAAAGGATTTGCAAAACAAGTAAATAAGCGAATTTTAATTACAGGCACAGGGGGATTTATTCTATTTTTTGCTCTGTGGATTATAGGTCTATATATGGCATAAAAGGAGTAATTTATTAAAGAGTTGATTCACAGAGGCATTTCGTAGGAAAAGTAAATCTTAATTCCCTTTCCCTGAGCATAGGCTCTTACAGGAGGTGATGTTTGATAGGTTTATTTCCTCATGTTTCTTTGGTGCGATTTAAATGTAGTCTCTTTTAAGATTCAGAGTTTGAACATTTAACAACTCTTCCATTATCGCTTTCTGTTTACATAAAATTGCCGATGGAAAAAAATGAATTTACCTTTTCTTATCATTCTGCCCCCTTTTTCTCATCCTATCTCCTTTTTTGTCATGCTGAGGCAAAGCCGAAGGATCTCATCCTTTTTCACCTGAAAGGTTTCTTTAATGAGAGATTCCTCGGGGTATTGAACCCCTCGGAATGACTGTATAAAAATGATATTGCTTTTATCTCTATCTTCAAGTCTTTGTGTTTATTATTTCCTTTACAGAAAGAAAAAATTATGCTAAATTTTCCTTTTAAGAATTAAAGAGACAGACAAGTTGTAAATGAATTAAGGGATATAATTGACAATCAGGGCAAAAATTGATATAGTAAATTAAGAAATCTTAAGGAGTAAAAGATGAAAACCTTAGAACACAGAGTTGAATCCCTTGAAAGTCTTCTTGGTCAGTTTATCATAAACCACGATATTGCATTAAGAAGACTTGAGAATAAAATAGATAGATACATAGAAGAGATGCAGAAGGATAGAAAAGCCTCTGAAGAGAGACTTCAAAGACAAATTGAAGAGATGGAGAAGGATAGAAAAGCCTTTCAGGATGAAATGAAGGCGTTCAAAGATGAAATGAAGGCGTTCAAAGATGAAATGAAGGCGTTCAAGGATGAAATGATAGATTTCAAAAGAAGGCAGGAAGAGGAAAACATCAGAAAAAACAAGGAATGGAGTGCCCTTGCAAAAAAGATGGGAACTATTGTTGAAGACCTTATAGCACCTGCATTAAGACCTACTTTAAGCAAATACTTTGGCTGTGAAGTTACTATGGAAGGTCAGAGAATTTTCAGAAGAAAAAACGGTGAAGATTATGAAATAGATGCCATTGCAGGCTGTGAGAATAAAATTTTCATGATAGAGGCTCGTTCAACTCCAAAAGTTGAAGATGTCAAGGAAATTAAGGACAAAGGTAAGAGATTTTTTGAATTTTTCCCTGAACATAAGGATAAAGAATTAATTATAATCTTTGGTAGCATTACCTTTCCAGAGAATGTAATAAAGTACGCAAGCAAAAGAAGTGTTTATGTGCTTGCATGGAGAGAATGGCAGCACATGGATATTCTAAATTTTGATGAAGTAAGAAGGTCAGGATAATATAATTTCCGCAACTCCTTCATTTGTTCAGTTTTTTGGTTCTATCTCGCATAAACTGCTTCTATACGGGAGCGAGTATCCTCCGGTCCCTCTGCTTCTGAAATTATTGTGTAAATATTGCCCTTTTCTCCAGGTAATTCCTTTGTATAGGCAACTCCTAATGTCTCAAATCCTGGTGGAATTGTATATGTCATGAAACAGATATTAATTCTATTTTCAAAGGTTCCATCCCTTCCTGCTATTCTAAATCTTAAATTTAGAGGATTATTTGGTGGACAATATTGGTCATTAGTTATCTCTTCAGATTGTAAAAGCATAACAGCATGATTAACCCCTCCTACAGCGGCATCTTTTACTGATGCATAGGTTTTTATTGTATGAGAAGTACCAAGAAGTTTTGTAAGAGCAAAATATAAGCCTCCCAGAGCAAGCAGTGCAAAAAGAGCAATTAAAATTGCAGCAAAAAGTGATGCTCCCTCTTGACTTATTGATAATTTTTTAATGGAATATCTTGCTCTATTACTTTCCATCTATACCACCTCCCTGTATTATTCCACCATGTGGTATCAATTGTAGGACCTCCTCCACAGTCTGAACTAAATTGAGGATATTCCGTTGCTGAGGTGTCCTGTTTATAACCAACTTGAGTTATTAGACATATTCTGAATAGTTTTAAATTTTTATTTTGAATATGTGCTGAAGATAAATTATTTGTATAATTAATTGATGTACCACTATCAATTCCTACCCTAACTACAAATCCTCTTGGGAAAATACATGAAATAACAGGTTGATTTGCCTGATAACCTGGTTGCCCAATTGTCCCAAGCGTTTTAACTAAATTGTATGTTCCTGAAGCACATTCTTTGGGTAAATTTGTTTGATTTACTCCATAAGTAAGCATAAATGAATCTGGATATTTATATGAATTATTATTAGTTGCATAGAAGACCAATCCAGTCATACCAGATAAACTATTACATAAATAATCTGTGTTTTGAGGGCATAAATTCTTTTTTGTATAGGGTTCTAATACAACATACCATTCATTTGGAAATTGGCAGTTCTGTCCCAATAAGTTTTTACTTCTATTAGTTATTGACCCATTATTTAATTCAGCCCAACATCCTGACCATCTTTCAGCTCTAAAGGCAAGTCCTGGAACAGTTAGCTTACTGAATGATTTACCACCGACTGTTTCAGATGAAAGAGAAGCTCTTGTTAAATTTAATGAATCAATCCCAAAACCAGATGTTTCTATGTCTTTTATTATCTGATTTAAAAATACTGAAACATCCATTTCATTTTTAGCAACATAATGCCGCCAGGCAGTTTCTTTAGCAATGAATCTATAGACAGAAAAAATTCCACCAGCCAATATACTCATAATAGCAATGACTATTAAAATTTCAATAATTGAATAACCATTGTTTTTCATTTTTTCTCTCTAATTACAAGATTTGTTATCTGTTGATATTTGTTTGTAAAGGGTTCGAAATAATAGACTATCACTGCTGCAGCTTTTCCTATTTCTTGTCCTTGGTTGTTAACAAGTCTTGCTATATTGACACCCAAATAAATTTTCTTTTCTGAAAATCCTTTATATGTACAATGAGGTAATGCATTAGAAGCAGGGCAGTTGTTTCCGTTGCAGGCACATCTTGATGATTCATCTGAAGGTTGTAATCTAAAATTAATATTAATACCACTGGTTGGATTTGATGGATCAGGTGAACCTGCTTTATAGAAATCCTCTTCTGTTTCAAAAAAGGAACAAGTTGTTGCACATATAACATTTTGCCAATCAGAGTTGTTTGCATAAAGAATAGAATTTATGCCACTTCCATCTGATGCATAGGGCAAACTTTCTATATATGAAACCATTGTTTTTGCTATTTCAGTAGCTTCATCTTTCATTTTGGCTCTTGTGGCAAATTTTTCATATTCTATTATGCCTTTAAGAAGTCCAAGCATTACAGTTATAATAATTATCATAGCAACCAAAAGTTCAATTAATGTAAAGCCTTTATTATTTTTATTCAATTCTTGTCCTCCCGTATCGGGATATTTTTATATTTTTTGTGTTATTGTTTGTATTTTTTAATGTAATTGTGCCTTCTAAGGTCCCTAAAGCACAATTTGCAGCTCTTGCATAACCCTTTCTGTCAAAAACAATTGTTTGTGTTGTTGTGCTTGTTATCCCAGATTCAAAATCTACGATTTTTACTGTTTCATCTCTTATTTCCTCTCCTATGTTATAGTCGCAGTTTCCATCAATGTCCTTAAAGAGAGTGTAATTACTCAAAGTAATCCTTATTCCATGAGGTTCCTTTGCAATTGATTGAGATTTTATCCAAGAGATTTCATCAAGAAGCTGATTAGCCTGACGCATAAGCTCTCTGTCTGCTTTATATTTTGTATATGTTGTTACTATAACAGCAGTAAGAATTGAAAGTATAGCAATAACAATTAAAACCTCCAATATGCTAAATCCTGCTATTTTTCTATCCATGAAATAAACCTTCCTCCACCCCCACCTAATTGAGGTAATTCAATAATTATTCCTCCAGATAGTTGAACGAATTTTTTCGCCTCTTGTCCTAATGTTGGTGATATTTGAAAGGGATTGCCAAGAGGTGGAGAGCCAAAACCTAATGCAATTTTTGGATTTATTGTAACAGTTTGACCGATTGCTATACTCCCCTGAACTGCTAAGGGAGAGTAAACAGCAGGTCTTGGATCAGCGGTGCCAGATTTATAATTCAGTGCAATTAATTTTGTTGTTCCTCCAGGAATACACACATCATTTGAAGGTTCAAAACTTAAGGCATCAAGGGTTCCGCCATAAATTAGAGGCTGTGAAAAAATGGCTTCCCTTGGATTTGTTAGAGTTATGTACCATCCTCGAGTAACTTCATCATAAATACTAACAGGATTTGTTTTATAGGCAACATCAACAAGGCTACAGCTGGTTGCAGTGCAGTTACAAACTTTTTTTATTGCAGTAATTGTTGCTTGAACTGTAATATTTGTAGTATTGGTGAATTGACTGAGTGTATATGTTGTGCTACACCCTGCTGTATAGGAATTGTTATCTTTATTCCAACATCCATCTTTAAAGCCTATAAGATAGTTCGTATATCCGATTGATTTATCTGCATCTCCAAGAAATCTACCTGTTCCAAAAAATACCCAAAGCTGATTATTTTCATCCTTAGTAAATGTAGGTGAGGCAAATACAGGAGCACCAACTGTTACTGCCCTTGATAAAGTTGCATTTGCTAATCCATTTCTTATGTAGAGTCTGTAGAAATTACCAGAATTTGTGGTGTAAACTCCAAAATAAATAGCATCATCGGAGTAGTCAAAATCTGGGTCAGTAGGCATTAAATCACCAACAGAAGCATTAAGTCCTGTTTCTACTGTGATAGGTTGTCTTGCTTCAGTTCCATCATTCAGATTAAAGAAATAAAGTTTAGCAGTTGTAAACTGAGTTCCCTGAGGGTCTCTTGGTCCTGTTCCTGCTACTACATACCAGTTATTTCCAATTTTTATTACCGCTGGGAAAGATAAAGTTAAAGTTCTATCATCTAATGCTTTTTCCCATAAAAGACTTGGGTTTGTTGGATTTGTAATATCAAGAACAAATATGCTTGATGAATAAACTATGTTTGAAGATATTTCTCTTCCTCCAAATCCCATAACACCAATTAATAGAGTTCTCCATCCTCTCCACTCATCACTTTCGCTTCCTATCTTTGCATCAACAATAAAAGTTCTGTAATCAACTGTTGGAACATGGCAAGTTGAAAAATCTTCCCTTCCATACCATACCAGATAGGGTAAAGCATTCCTTGGTATAAATGCCCATTCTTCTCCACCTATTTTATCAGTTTCTGTATCATTTGGTGCATTTTGAAGTTTTACTGGTTGATTAAAGCTTGCCTGATTTATGATTGTTCCAACTCTAAATGCATGTAACATTCCATCATTTGCACCAACAAATAAAATAGAAGGTCTGTTTTTATATTGAGTTGTATTAATGAATTCTGCATAAGTAGTGTCACCATATTTCTTGTGATATATATTCACAGGCTGTTCGGATACAACAGTTGGATTTGAATGGATAATATCACCAAGTCTCCAAGTTTTCTCTCCTGACATACCAGGGCAAAGTTGATTTGTTGATAAATTTAACTCACGAGAGCGTCTAATATTGGGCAAATTTGAACAAGCTGAGTCCCCTCTTACATTTTCCCCTCTTAAGTATTTTATAATGCATCCTGCTTTTGTATCTGTGTTTATATTACCATCTACTGCCTGCCATATTGGACGGAGGGATGATGCAGCTGATTCATTAAAAGCTGCTAATCCAGAACCGCTATTATATTTTATTATTCTACTGCCTGGATTTATATCACAAAGCCAGCAACTGCTATCAAAGACAGGTTTTATAGTATCAAGCTCTTTAATTGCCTCCATTGTACAAGCATTTGGCCCTACCTCAGAATCTCTCTCTAAAACAGCAATTTTTGTTTCATTTTCTACTGTAATGAATTTAATTATTTTGTCAAAGGAACTTCCAATTAAATCAAGAATTTTGTTTATTACTGTATCTTCTCTTATGTTTTGATTGAAATCTACCCACATAGAGCGTAAAAATCCTATCCAGCTTATTTCAGTACCTTCAGCAGTTTGATATCTTGGATAATAATAGGGCTGGATTAAGAGCGAAGAAAATCCTGTCTGCGATGACAAAGTTGCAACAGTTGCACCAGAGGATGCTTTACGGAGGATATCTGAGAAGGCTTTTTCAAGTTCCTGTTCCATTTTTAATGGATTTACTACATAAAAATATGTATCAGGGATGCCATCTCCATCTTTATCCCACTCAGATTGTAAATCGGGACGATTGTTTCCATTTTGATCATCAAAGCCTCCCCATTTTGCAGCATACCAGAGAGGGTCTTTAAGTTGTCCGCCTGTGGAACCTGATACGGTAAAAGTTCTTTCCCAATATGTAATTCCACCAGGACTTGTAGTAGGAGACCCTGGCATATTAGCAACAACTGCAGGAGTGTCACCATCAGCACCAGAGACATCTCTGTCTTTTAAAACAAGCCATTGTCCATCCTCTGTTGTTCCACTTATGAAAAATCCTAATACTTGGTCAATACATCCTGCAGCATAATCAGAGGTCAAACGTACTCTTATCTGATTGGTACCCACAGGAGTAATTTCATACTTTATTACGGCATCCATATCATGGTCTGCACCCTGCTCAACGTCTTCAAAGTTTATGCTAAATCTTGCATAGGTTAAATTATTGTTTGAATCATAATCCATCTGCTCAACATAAAAATCAACAATTTGGTTAGTAGGACAGAATGCATTTGCTTGACAATTTGAAATTGTAAACCTTCCTGTGGTTTCATCTCTTGTAAATGTGCATCTTTGAGCACAGTTAGTGAAAACACCAAGACAACCACTTACACTTTTTGCAAATGGTGAGATTCTTACTGTGTTATTGCCAACCTTAATAGCTATATCAGGAATAGGAGATGCTAAAGCAACAGAGTATGTTTTTACATTAAAGGGCTTTGTGCCTGTAAAATTATCTCTAAAAGCTGTGTTTCCATAATAGGCAACTGATGCAGAATAGTAACTGCCCTGTTTTGTTGGTTCTTCTGGACAGAGTCCTCTTATATTTGAAAAACCAGTTACATTTTTTGGCGAACAGATAAAGTCATATAAAGCTCCGCTTTCACCTATGAAATAGTTACCACTTATACCTTCTCCTGAACTTATGGTGTTTGCAAGGGTTGAAACATTTAATCCTGTTAAATCCCCTGTAATTCCACCAAAGGAAGAACCAGGAAGTCTGTCTGAGTCATAACTTGTGTTTATATCGCTTAAAACTATCATAAAAGGTTTAGCACATATTGGGAATAATTGATAAGGTTGATACCTATCACTTCCCTTTTGAATTCCCCAGTTAGGTTTTGAGAGATTAAGTCCGCTGTCTTGAGTGCCACTATATGTAAAGCTTGAAGTAGGGGTGCCTTTTCCTGCAAGATATCTTAAAGCCTCATACATCATCTCACCTATTGGATTACCCCACATTCTACATTGTCCTTCCTGTAAGGGAGCTTCTGTAATCCATCCACAAGTTCCGCCTTCAGCAGCTTGATAAGAGAAGTCAGAGTATCTAAAACCAATTGGGCGCATTCTGTCAATTGTTAATATAATATTACCAGGAGTATTCTCTGAGGTTTGAAAGATTCCTGTTTGTGAATTTATCTCATCCTGAATAGTCCAACTATTTTTTCTTAAAACACCACCACTTAAATTATTGGTATAGGAGCCTGTCAAAAAACCGAAATACATCTTACCCCTATCTACGCATAAACCATCAGTTGTTATATTGCAATCACTGTCAGTATTACAGCTTTTTAGTGATTTACTACACCATTTTCCACCACCCTCATACTCCCCATATTTTTGAAGAAGTCCAATTGGTTTGTATGTTCCTTGAGGATATCTTTTACAATTTGGCTCAAGCCCTACAGAGAGGTTACAGACTTGAACTCTAATTACATAATCCTCTATGTCATTTCTTGTCCCAACCGGACCTCTTCTCCAACTTGAAGGAGTATCTGGTCCACTACATACAGCCCTTTCTGTAGAAGCCCACTCCCAAATTCTGTTTGGATCATTTAGAGCAACTCTTATTCTTCTTGTATCACCAGCTGAAGTACTTGTAATACAGAATAGATGCCTTCTGCCTGATGAAGGAACAGAAAAAGGAGTAAGTTGGGGAGTATCACTTCCTGAATATTCTTTGCCCCAGCTATGGGCATCCTGAGGTATGTATGAAGCTTCAAGAACTGTTTCATTTGCATCATCTTTTATTCTGTCTCCACCGTATAGGACCTTTTTTAATACATCCATCCTTGACATTGTAAGCCAATTTAGGAAGTTTCCACTCCATGCTCCTGAGCAGTATTTGTTAGATGTTCTTGATACAGGAACAAATTTAGCATTAGCACCTGAGCCTGAGTAGTTATAACACTTGTAGGGATCAAAATATCCGTAATAATCAATTGAATGTTTGTATCCCACATCAAGCCTTCCATCACCATCAAGGTCTGATGCATCGTTGTAGGCTTCATAATAAAGTTTGTGGTCTCTTCCCATAACAAGCATAACAAGGGGAGGCACTGTGGTTGCAATTGAGGGAGGTGCATAGCAGTAATTACCCATTTCAACATTGGCATAGGATTTATTCATTGTTTGGTCTGATGGTATAACAGCAGATATAATTAATAAAACTAAAAGTATTAATCCTAACTTTCTCATTTTTTATACTCCTCTATGATAACTTCATAAACAGTGTTTCCAATTACTTTAAGAGTAACGCTTTGTCCTGGTTTAAGCTCTCTTAAAGAAGCTTTTTCTTCGTAAATAGAGACACTCTTTTTAACATGTTTTACTACTCTTGCTGTATTTGAAATATAAAAAGGTTGTTTTGATGTGTCAATCTGAATTATGTCATTGGAAAAAGATAAAACTTTTCCATTAATATATACATGATTAGTTTGACTGTTTGAAAATGAGGGAAATAAAGAAAGTAGAAGTATAAATACTAAAGTTTCCAATATAAATTTGTGAATCTTTCTCATCCCACATACTCCTTTTTTTTATGTAATTACATTATATCAACAAAAATCTTAAAAATCGTGAGAATTTTGTGAGAGAAAAGGAGGTAGAAAGGTATTGACATAGCATATTTTTAAAGCATATAATTAATGCATATAAAGGAGGTGATTTTTATGCGTGCTACATTAAATTTACCTGATGAGCTTATTAATGAAGTTATGAAAATCACCGGGGAAAAAACTAAAACAAAAGCCCTTATAAGAGTTCTTGAAGAATACATAAGGCAAACGAAAATAAAAAAACTTATTGAACTCAGCGGTAAAATTGAAATTGTTGATGTAACCGAAGAACTTGAAAATATGGAACTAAAGGAAACAGATGAAAATTAAAAAAGATGGCATAATAGTTGATACATCTGTATTTGTATCTTTCTTGAGAGGAAACGAAAATGCTTATCCTGTTAAGAATTTGCTTGAAGAAGACAGAGTGTATATCACTGGAATAATAATCGCTGAATTAATTCAAGGATTGAAAAATACTAAAGAAGAAAATTATTTGATAGACTTGTTGAGAGCTTTAAATATTATTGAAATTACCACTGATATGTGGATAAAAGCTGGAAAACTGAGCCTTGAGTTAAGAAGAAAAGGAATAAATATTCCTCTTACAGATATGGCAATTGGAGCTCTGGCATTAGAGCATAATATGCAGATTTATACCTTTGATAAACATTTCAATAGTATTCCCGGTGTAAGGATTTATGTGCCTTAAATAAAAAAGCAAGCCAAAATGCCAATAATTAGATGGAATTTATTTTAGGATTTTAAAAATAATGCTAAAATTGCTACAAGAACTCCAATCAATACTATACAGAACATCCATTTAATATGTTCAGTTTTCATTCTCTCAAGTTCGATTTCAAGTTCTTTTTTTACATTAATTATTTTTCCTGAGTTTATCAATTTAATTTTGTAAGTTATTGAAAATATTGAATTTTATTTTTTGAAAATGTAAATTTTTGTACAACACAAAGGGTAACTCTTTGATTTTCTTTATCTTTTAGATTCCGAATTCTTCTTTGGCTGTTAAATGGGCTGGTTCAGATACTTTCAATGCTTTAAATAAAGCTTTTGCTACTTTATCCATCTTGTTCTTTAAATAGTATTCCTTGCCATCCAATGTAAACTCTGTAAGCGTTATGCTCCCTAAAGCTTCTTTTATTCTTTCTGTTGATACATCTTTGTTTAATGCAAACTCTAACATCCTCATAAATAAAAAGGAAAGAAAACATACTACCAGATGCCCTCTGATTCTTTTTTCTGTCCAGTGATATACAGGTCTTACCTCTATGGTGTGCTTCATTATTCTGAAAGATTCCTCTATCTTCCATAAACTATGATAAGCTGAAAGGATTTGTTCTGGACTAAGGTTTTCAGAACTCTGCACTGCATAGTATCCATCAAATTCCATATCCCTTTTTATTAAAGATTCATCAAGAATGTATCTGTTTTGTCCTTCTGTCTTTATGTATTTTTTCCCACCCCTTTTGTTTAATCCTTCTATTATTGAGGGACTCTCAAGTAGCTTTATTGCTTTGTTTATCAATTTTTCTCTTTCTGCTCTGTCTTTTTCTGCCCTTTTGTCTGAATAGCTTATTATTAACGTATCTGTTATTTCTTTTATTTTTCCTTCCAAATCTCTTACTTTAAAGCTGTACTTAATCTGTTTGTATTTGAATATCCCTTCCTCTGTCTTGATTTCTACATATCCTTCAGGATTAAATACTTCTTTATGTAATTGGAAATCTGCACTTTTAAGTCTTACTGCTACTATATAGCCAAAACCTTGTTCTTTAAGTTTAAGCAGGTTTATTTTGCTGTTTATCCCTTTGTCTGCTACTATGATTATCCTTTTTAGGGAAAATCTCTTCTTAAGATTTTCTAAAAAGGGTAGCAATGTCTTTCCATCAAAGGTGTTCCCTGGAAATATCTCATAGCCAATGGGAAATCCCTCACTGTCTATGAGTAATCCAAGCACTATCTGAACACTGCCAATTTGAGACTTTCGGCTTCGCCTCAGGAAAATGCTTCGCATTTTTCCATCTTTGCTAAATCCATACTTCCTCAGTATATCTTCATTTTGACTCTCAAAGTATATGGTTGTTACATCGTAAAATACTACATCTACTTGATTGTTAAAAAGGTTGTATCTCCTGTTAAACAAGTACTCCTCTAATTCTTCCTTGCTTTCTGCCAGTACATCTAATGCCCTGTATAGATGATTTATCCCTATACTTTCAAACCCTAAAAAATCCTTCCTGCTTTCATACATCCCAAGTTTGCTGTCTGATGAAATCATATGCCTTGCTGTCATATAAAATACTGCCTGTGATAAATTAATTTTCTTCTTCTTTGATACTCTGCTGAAAAACTCATCAAACTGAAATTTATCCCAAAGCTTCTTTATTAGACAATGTCCATAATTTAGTACTCTTCCTTCTGATATTTTTGTAAGGTCAAACTGTTTCTCTACGCTTTCACTTAAAGCTCTTTTTGCAAGTTTTTTAAATGACTCAGTGTTAAGGAAATCTTCAAGTCTTCCAAGACTGAATAGATACTTGTGTTTGATTCTTCCAGAACTATCTCTGTATCCTTCTACAACATAAACATAATCAATGTTTTGAGCTGAACGTACAATTTTTAGGAACATGGAATAATTATACAGAATGATAGGGATAAAAGTCAATATAAAATTAGATAAAAATCAAAAAAAGTTATACAACAAAAATTAAAAATAAAAAACTGAATCAAGTAAAATCAAGGGTTTACAAATGCAATTTGCCAAAATTTGACCCTAAGTTGATAAACTCAGGAAAATAATGCTAAAATTGCTACAAGAACTCCAATCAATACTATACAGAACATCCATTTAATATGTTCAGTTTTCATTCTCTCAAGTTCGATTTCAAGTTCTTTTTTTACATTAATTATTTTTAATTCAAGCTCTGCAATTTCATGTTTGTTTTCACGATGCATTTTTCCCCCACTTTGCTTAAAGTTCAAAAAAATATTCCTTTATGTTAAGCACATTTTCTCTTTCAAAGCTTCATAAATTTCTATTTCAGTTACTGGCATGATTAATTATAACATAAAGTTAAATATGCATTGTAAAAATCGGTATCCTTTCAATAATAAGATTGTTAATACTTTCTTTTTGTTTTTCAAATATTTTCATTAAAATTTTTGCCTCTGAAAGTTTGAATTTCCTGCAACAAGGCATTTTTTCAAAAGGATACCTGAATCCTTTTTCTTAAGTCTGATATGTTTTAGTAAATTTATTTCCATTGAAATTAAACTTTTTTAGAAGTATACTTCCAATATTTTATAAATTTTTATAAATTTTAGAATTTCAAAGTCAATAAGAAATGTTCCCCCTTTGCTCGATATTTGATAGTATATCCAGATTTTTTTGCAAGATAATCTACAATTTGTAATCCTACTCCTGATCCTTTGTCGGACTCGGCAATATCATTTCTTACAGCAAGAAATTTTTTAAAAATCTTTATATGAATTTTACTGTTTGAGTATTTAAAGGCATTATCAATGATTAAAAATAGAATAGTTTCAACTGTTTCTTCGTTTGCATTTACAAAGGCATCCTTAAGACTTAGTATAATTTTTTTTCTTGTTTCAAATTTTGAGATTATTTTCGTCAATATTTCTTTGAGATTTATTTCCTTGATATCTTTTCTAAAAGCAGGCAATTTTTTTACTGTTTCGATTGTTTTTGTTATTTCTTCATTCAGAATGTTACAACTTGTATGAAGTCTTTCAATTATTCTGTTTTCAGGCTTTATTCTCAATATTTCTAAGTTTGTTTTCATGACTGAAAGAAAATTTCCGATTTTATGAGACATTACAAAAATAAGAAGTTTTAAAAATTCTTCATATTCGATTTCTTTTTTGCTTATTGCAACTAATAATCTATAAAAAATATACATAAGTAGCAAAACAAGTAAAGACTCCCATAGAAGCACTGTTTTTGCATATTTTTTGAATCTATCATCAATGTAATTCTGGTCAATAATGAGCTCTTTGTCATATCTTTTTATATGGAGCGGAAGTGGATAATTTTTATCTTTTTCAAGAATTTTCTGATACAATGCAAGGGTCTCCTCAAAATGTCTTTGTTGTTCTTCATTAAAAAAATAAAGAGTGACAAAATTAATAATAGAAAATATGAGTACTACTATTATTGCAAAAATTATTAACAGCTTTGTCTGAAAGCTCAACTTAATTTGTATCCTCTCCCTTTGTAGTTTTCAATTGCTCCTTCTGGAAGTATCTTTCTTAATTCTTTTATGTATGTCCTTATAACTTCATCTCCTACAGCTTTTCCTGCCCATACATAATTAAGTATTGTCTCATTATCAACAATCTCTCCTCTTCTTTTTATTAATAAAGTAAGCAAATCCCATGCAGTCTTTGAAAGTTTTAATTCTTCATTGCCTCGCTTGATTGTTTTCGCATCAATATTGATAATTATATCACCTATATTCATTATAAAGGGCAATCTTTTTCTTTTGCTTAATGCTTGGATTCTTAGAACCAGCTCTTTAGGTTCAAAGGGTTTTATTAGATAGTCATCAGCTCCTCTGAGAAAACATTCTTCTTTATTAGAGAAATCCTTTTTTGCTGTCAAAATTAGGATTGGTGTTTCTATTCCTTTCTCTCTTATATAAGTTATTAAATCTTCGCCACGAGAAAATTTCAATACTAAATCAAGTACAATTACATCAAAGGAGTAAACATTAAGGACATTAGCCAGATTTCTTTCATCATGAAGCCAAAGGGCTTCTATTTTTTCCATCTTTAGATATTCTACTAGGCTTTCACCTAACACTTTATCATCTTCTATTATGAGAATTTTCATTAATTAAATGTTACAGAAAAAAATTAGAGTTTTCAATATGCACTTAATTTTGGCGATATAAAAGTGCAATCTTTTACGATTTAGTCATCCTGACCCTGAGCATATTCGAAGGGGAAGGATTTCATCTTTTTCACCTTTGAGGTGTCTAATGGGAGATTCTTCGAGGGCATAAAGCCCCATAATGATTATATAAAAAGGAAGGTCATTCCGAAGGAGCGTAAGCGACTGAGGAATCTCCTCCTTTTTCACCAGATAGATTCTTTCATGAGAGATTCCTCGGGGTATATAAACCCTCGGAATGACTGCATAAACGAAAGATTGCTTTTATCTCTATCGGCAATTTCAGGTTCAAACTTAGGGATTGTAATATTTTTTCCTTTTGGGAAGGTAATCTTGCTTAACATATCCTCCATAATCATGGGGATATTTATATCCTTTACCGTGTCCGAGTTTTTTAGCTCCTTGATAATGGGCATCTTTTAAATGTTCGGGTACAGGTAAGGTAGGCTCTTTTTCAATATCCTGCATAGCCTCTTCAATTGCCCTATAGCAGGCATTGCTTTTTGGAGCCTTTGCTACATATATTGCTGCTTGTGCAAGTATTATTCTTGCTTCCGGCATTCCTATTATTTCAACTGCCTGTGCTGCTTGAGTTGCAATAATCAGTGCCATAGGGTCTGCGTTTCCTACATCTTCACTGGCTGCGATAATAATCCGACGAGCAATAAAACGAGGGTCTTCTCCAGCATAAATCATCTTTGCAAGCCAATAGACTGTTGCATCGGGATCACTTCCTCTCATGCTTTTTATAAAAGCAGAAGTTGTATCATAATGCTGATCTCCTGTCCTGTCATAGACAATATGTTTTTTTTGAATACTTTCTTCTGCTGTTTTAATGTCAATATTAATAAAACCCCTTTCATCAGGCTTTGTTGTTAAAACAGCAATTTCTAAAGCCGAAAGAGCTTTTCTTGCATCTCCATCAGAGAATTTCGCAATATGATATAAGGCTTCATCGGTAATCTTAATATTTAAATGCCCAAGACCTCTTTCTTTGTCTAAAAGAGCCCTATTAAGAATTTTTATGATTTCTTCTTCTGAGAGGGGTTTGAGTTCAAAAACATGACTTCTTGAAAGTAAAGCAGAATTTATATAAAAGAATGGATTTTCTATTGTAGCACCAATAAGAATTATACTTCCCTCTTCAATGTCAGGAAGTAAAGCATCCTGTGAAACCCTATTGAGTCTATGAATTTCATCAATAAAGAGTATTGTTTTTTCTCCCTTGCTTTTTCTATTTCTTGCAATGGTAAGTTGTCTTCTTATTTCATCAATATTTAATGTAGTGGCGTTTAACCAATGAAAATGAGCCTTTGTTTTTGAAGCAATAATTCTTGCTAAAGCTGTTTTCCCAACCCCAGGAGGACCATACAATATAAGGGATGTAATCCTGTCAGAGTCAATTGCTCTTTTTAAAAGTTTTCCTTCAGAAAGTATATGTTCCTGTCCCACATATTCATTTAAATCCTTTGGTGCCATTCTGTAAGCAAGGGGTTCTTCTTTCGGAGGCTCTATTACTTCATTAAAGAGATTACTCATTTTATATTCCCAAGCATTTTTATAAATTCTATAAGAAGCGATTTATCATAATCCTTTTTTTCTCTTGTAAGAATTGATAAGGCAAAGAAAGGAGTTAAAGGAGCCTTGTAGGGTCTTCTTGTTGTAAGAGCATCATAGCAGTCAGCTATTGCTGTAATTCTTCCAAAAAGTTCGATTTCTTCTTCCTTTAAACCATAGGGGTAACCTCTTCCTGAGAGTTTTTCATGGTGTTGTAAAATTGCAGGATAGGATTCCTTAGGAACTTCTTTATTTTCTTTTATTATTTCATAACCAGAAATTACATGTTGTTGAATTATTTTGTATTCTGTATCTGTTAATTTGCCCTGTTTGTTTAAAATTTCATGGGGTATTTTTGTTTTACCAATATCGTGTAACATAGCACCAATACCAAGTTTTTGAATTTTTTCCTTTTCCAGTTTAATATGAATACCAAGACCTATTGATAAAACTCCTACATTTATACTGTGTGTATAGGTATAGTAATCATATCCCTTTAGGGTTAATAGCCCATATATTGAATCTGGTTCCTCTATAACTTTTTTTATAATGTCATCTACCAGATTTTGCACTTCTTTAATTTTTTTGCCACTTCTTGGATCTTTTAACAGCTCTTTCATTACCACCTTGGAATTCTCTTTGAATATAATGTTTGCAATTATTTTTTTATCTTCTTCTGAAATGTCTACATTAGCTAATTTGTCTTGAAGCCCTTTAATATATTCCTCATAAAGGGGAATATCCTTTTCTTCAATAACTAATTCTCCTTCAACTGAAAATATATCTTCAGTAATCACTACAGGATTTTTATCAGAGGCATTTATTATTTTGGTAAATTCAAGATTTTTTAGATTATAGATGGGGAAATTTATTTCTGTCCCTGGAACAAGCAGTTTTTTCTCAATTTGATAATGCTTTTCTTTGAAAAAAGAATAATTGCTGAAGGCAACTTTAATATCCTGAACTTTTGGTTTGACGGGCTTTTTTGATAAGTAGTATTCCAAACTTTTTATTTCGGTCTTGTCGAGATAAACATAATCAAAGCCTTTTTCTTCTAATATTTCAAGAAAAATCCTATTTAGAATGTTACCTCTGTTAAAAACTTTCTTTACAACACCATTGTCTTTTACATAAACATTAAAGGGTAAGGCTATGCCTGTTTGAAGTCTTTTGGTTTCAACTTTTATTAAACCTTCAGTTGGGGTAATCTCTTTGATCTGGTATTTGAAGTTTACAGCCATAATTAATTATCTCAAAAAAGCCTATTTAATGTAAAATATTAAGATGGAACAAATTATATATCCCGATAATTTAAAAAATACAGGTTGTCAAGCCTTTTTTACAGAAAAAAATTTTTCTATTGAGCTTTTTACTAATAAATATCAACTCTATCTACCCATTCAAAGGCACACAGACAATATTATAATTATCGACAAATACTCCAAACCTCAAGTAGCAGATTCTGTGCTCACTGACAATAAAGAACTTTTTATAGGGATAAAAGTAGCAGATTGCCTACCAGTGCTTCTTTATGATCCAGTAAAAAAAGTAATCGGAGCTATACATGGAGGATGGAGAAGTACAGCAAAGGCAATATTGAAAAAAACAATCTTAAAAATGGTAGCAACTTATGGTTGTAAACCTTCAAATATTCTTATTGCTATGGGACCAAGTATTAAAGGTTGTTGTTATGAAGTAGGTGATGAAGTAATAGAAGCTTTGAAATTAGAGACTCCTTCAAATGAATTTGTTTTAAGAGTAAATGGTAAAAGTCATGTTGACCTTGCCACTGCTAATTTAATTCAGGCAATATCAATAGGTGTAAAAAGAGAAAATATATGGATTTGTTCATCCTGCACCCGATGTAATACTGAGCGATTTGCTTCTTACAGATATGAAGGTAAAAAGGCTGGTAGACAATACGGAATAATCGGAATGTTATAATAAACAAACGGGGTGTAGCGCAGCTTGGTAGCGCTCACGGTTCGGGACCGTGGTGTCGGAGGTTCAAATCCTCTCACCCCGATAGAATTGATAAGGGAGAAGGTATGAAAATTTCTGCTAAAAATTATTTCTGGTTTGGCTTTTACTTTAACTAATCTGCCTCTGGCAGTTTAGTCTGTAAAAAAATACTTAAGCAGACAAGTCAGGGGCAGACAGTTACCCCTGATTTGTCTGCTTTTTTATTTATTTAAAATACTTTAAAGGAGGAGGTTTAAAAATGGTAATTGTAATGAAGCCAGAAGCAACAGAAGAGCAATTAAGGCAAGTTATCGCAAAAATTGAGGAACTCGGTTACAAACCCCATGTAATCTATGGTGCTACAAGAAATGTAATAGGAGCTGTTGGAGATGAAAGAGGAAAGTTTATTTTACAAAGCCTTGAAGTTTTAGATGGCGTTGAAGCTGTTATTCCTATTTTAAAACCCTACAAACTTGCCTCAAAGGAGGTAAAAAAGGAAAAAACTATTATTAATGTTGGCGATATCTCTATAGGTGGAAGCGACCTCATTATTATTGCAGGACCCTGTGCAGTGGAAAATCAAGAACAAATTGTAAAAACAGCAATGACTGTGAAATCATTAGGTGCTCACATTTTAAGAGGCGGTGCTTATAAGCCAAGAACCTCTCCTTATGCTTTCCAGGGACTTGGCGAGGAAGGTTTAAAATTACTCAAAAAAGCAAGTGAAATCTCTAAGATGCCTGTAGTAACAGAGGTAATAAATCCAGAACATGTTGATTTAGTCTGTGAATATGTTGATATTCTTCAAATAGGAACAAGAAATGCTCAGAATTTCGAACTTCTTAAAAGAGTTGGTCAGGCTGACAAGCCTGTAATTCTTAAAAGAGGGATGTCAATGACTATCAAGGAATGGCTTATGAGTGCTGAATATATCTTAAGTGAAGGAAATATGAATGTGATATTATGCGAAAGAGGAATAAGAACCTTTGAAACTTCCACAAGAAATACCCTTGACCTTTCAGCTATAGTGGTGCTTAAAGAAGAAACTCATTTGCCTGTTATAGTTGACCCATCCCATGCTACAGGATATGCAAAGTATGTTTTACCAATGGCTTTAGCTGCAGTGGCTGCAGGTGCTGATGGTTTAATGATAGAGGTTCATCCTAATCCTGAAAAAGCTTTTTCAGACGGTCCTCAGTCTCTTAACTTTGATGCCTTTGGTAAATTAACAGAAAAAATTAAGAAGCTGACAGAAATTATAAAAGAATGTTAACCATAGCGAATTTTCATTAAAATTATTACGGAGATTAATATTAAAGAAACAAAATTTGCTAATATTACAGGGAATTCTTTGATAAGAATTCCATAAAAAAACCAAAGGAGAATTCCTATGCCTAAAAAAACAAACATGGCAAGAGAAACATCCTTGGCAGATTTGGTTTTATAGATTTTTATTGCCTGTGGAATAAGAGCTGAAGTTGTTATAATACCTGCTATTGTTCCGATTAAATCTGAAAAAATTGAAATATTTTCCATTGAAAACTCCATAGTTTATATTGTATTATTAAACAATAAATTTTTGAAACTATGACAAAAATAGAAAAAATAAGAATAGAAATTCAAACACTAAAAAAGCTACCTACTCTATCGCATTCTGCAATGAAAATATTAAATTTAACAGAAAATGAATCAACCCATCTTGATGAACTTGTAAAAATTATAGAAAATGATCCGCCAATTTTGTCAAAAGTTCTTGGAGTAGCAAATATACTTTATTTAGGATATGGATATAAAATAACTACGGTAAAGGACGCTCTTTTTAAAATTGGATTTAATACTTTAAGAAATATAGCCTTTGGAATTTCTATTTTCAGTCTTTTTAAAAGTTCAGGGCAAAAAGAAATAACTTATAGAAAACTTTTTAAACATTCAATCGCAACAGGAGTAATAAGCAAATTCATATCAGAAAATATACTTGATTATAATGATGAGACAGCCTTTACTTGTGGAATGCTTCATGATATAGGTTTATTTGCCCTTCATTATTTAAATTATGAAGCCTATGTAAAAATAGAAAATCTTGTATTACAGGGGAAAACAATTGCTGAAGCAGAAAATGAAGTTATTGATTTAGATCATTCAATAATAGGAAAGTGGCTTTCTGAATGGTGGGGACTGCCTGAGGAGATTGGAGAAGTAATACTTTATCATCATGAAAATCCAGCAACTTTAGATAATAAATATCGAAAAAATATAGCATTGGTGCATCTTTCCAATTTTATTTCTGAAAGAATAGGATTTGGAATATTTGACGGATTTCAGGAATCTAATTTTTATGAATACGGAATATATAGCATATTTACTTTACCAGAAATCAATGAATTAATAAACTACATAAAAAATGATTTACCCTTTGAGGAGATAAATATAATATGAGAGATTTTTTAGAAAAATTGGGGAATCTTTTAGAAATTGAAAATTATAAGAAACTTCAAACAGAAGAATTAAAAAAAGCAATTTTGCAATCTATGCATAAGAAAGATAAAGTAAGCTATAAATTATTAGATATTTTTGAGGATATGTCTTCAAATTGTGAAATTAATATTAGAATAATTTCACTTATAAACTTACTGATAAACAGAATTTATCAAGAAAAGGATAGAAATATAAAAAGCTTTATTTCTTTTGCCTTAGAAGAAATTGCCCGATTATTACCAATTGAAAACATCTCTTTAATGGAAAAAGATTCTAAAAGGAATTATCTAATTTTAAAATTTGCATCAGGTAAGATAAAAATAAAAGATTTCAGAATTAAAAAATTTCCTATTGAAGATTCTGTATCAGGGCAGGCATTCAAAAGTGGAAAATATATTTATATCCCTGACACTGAGGTTGACCCCAGATTCAATAAAAAATTATCTAACCTGCCTATTAAATCATTACTATCTGTGCCATTAAAAGAAGGAGATAAAGTAATTGGTGTTATGAATTTTTCCCATGCTATAAAAAATGCCTTTAATGAAATGATAATTCATATGCTTGTCAGTTTTACAAATCTATTTTCTTCCATATTGACCCTTTTCAAACTTTATAGGGAAAACCTTCATTTTAATTCTCGGCTAAAAAAGGAAGTTAATAAGAAAACAATAGAAATTCAGCGGATGAATATAAAGCTATATAAAACCTCCATAACTGATCCCTTAACAGGACTTTATAATCGAAGATTTTTCTCCCAGAGATTAGAAGAGGAATTCAATAGATTTTTAAGATACGGAAGTAATTTCTGTCTTGTCATACTTGATTTAGATAAATTGAAATATATAAATGACACCTATGGACACTTAGAGGGTGATAGAATATTAAAGATTTTTGCTAAAATATTGGCTAAAAGAACTCGTAAAGAAGATGTTGTTGCAAGAATAGGAGGAGATGAGTTTGCCTGTATTTTAGTGGGCTCTAATATTGAAGGAGCAAAAATATTTACTGAAAGAATTAAGGAGGATTTAAATAAAAATTATAAAAAAGAAAAACTAACATTTTGTGCAGGTGTTGGATGTTTAAATAAAGGAGAGTATTTTAAATTTTATAAATCCTATAAGGAATTTTTCAAAGAAGTAGATAAAACCCTCCTAAAAGCAAAAAAGATAAAGGATTCTGTAAAAATAATTGAAATTGATAAATAATCTATGCTAAATTTTAAACTTAGAGTCTTTGACTCTTTAAAACACATGCCCTAAAAATTTCCCGATGGTCCTCTTTGAGGTTTAGGGAAAAGGGCAGAGGAAAAACCAATTAAGGAGGCTTTTTATGGCAGTAGTTACAATGAAAGAACTTCTTGAAGCAGGTGCTCACTTTGGTCATCAAGTCAAACGCTGGAATCCCAAAATGAAAAAGTATATTTTTGCTGAAAGAAACGGGATTCACATAATTGACCTGCAAAAGACAGTTAAAGGAATTGAGGAAGCCTATGAATTTATTAAAAGTGTAGCATCTCAGGGAAATGGAATTCTTTTTGTTGGAACAAAAAAACAAGCTCAAGAAGCAATAGCTGAGGAGGCAAAAAGAGCAGGAGTATATTATATTAACAACCGTTGGCTTGGAGGAATGTTAACTAATTTTTCCACAGTTAGAAAAAGTGTTGAAAAATGGCAGAGAATTGAACAGATGAAAGAAGACGGAACTTTATATCTTCACACCAAAAAAGAAATTGCCAAACTTGAAAAAGAAAGACAGAAACTTGAAGTCAATCTAATAGGAATAAAAGATATGATGGAACTACCTAAGGCTATATTTATTGTTGATATAAAGAAAGAAAGGATCGCTGTTGCAGAGGCAATAAAACTTGGAATTCCCATAGTAGCAATTGTTGATACAAACTGTGATCCTGACCTTGTTGATTATGTAATACCTGGTAATGATGATGCTATAAGAGCAATTAAGCTTATAACTTCTAAGATGGCAGATGCTGTTTTAGAGGGCAAAGAAATTCTGATTAAAAAACTTGAGGAAGAGGCTGAAAAAGCAGCAATAAAAGAAAAAATACTCCAGGAAGAGGAGTATCAGAAATCAATGGATGAATACATAGAACAGTAAAAAGGAGGAAATCATATGGCAATATCTGCTCAAATGGTCAAAGAACTTAGAGAAAAGACAGGTGCAGGAATGATGGAGTGTAAAAAAGCCCTTGAAGACTCAGGGGGAGATTTTAATAAAGCAATAGAATATCTTAGACAAAAAGGGCTTGCAACAGCTCAGAAAAAAGCAGGAAGAACTGCAACAGAGGGTATAATAACTTCTTATATTCATATGGATAAAATAGGTGTACTCTTAGAGCTAAACTGTGAAACAGATTTTGTAGCAAGAAATGAAGAGTTTCGTCAGCTTGCAAAGGACATTGCTATGCATATAGCAGCAGCTAATCCTCAATATATAAGCAAAGAAGATATACCTCAGGAAATAATTGAAAAAGAAAAAGAAATATATAAAGCTCAGATTACAGGGAACAAACCTCCACAGGTTATTGAAAAAATTATAGAAGGAAAACTAGAAAAATTCTTTGAAGAGATGTGCTTACTAAACCAACCCTTTATTAGAGAGCCTGAGAAAAAAATTCAGGATTTAATTACTGAAAAACTCGCTAAATTTGGTGAAAACATAGTTATAAGAAGATTTGTTCGTTTTCAGGTAGGACAGAGTGAATAAAAAATTTTATGATAGGATTCTCCTGAAACTAAGTGGAGAAGCCCTTATGGGTGACAGGGGTTATGGAATTGACCCTGATACAGTTAGTTATATGGCTAATGAAGTTAAAAAAGCCTATGAATTAGGAACGCAAATAGCGGTAGTAATAGGAGGAGGTAATATATTTAGAGGAGTTGAGGCAGCAGAACAGGGCATAGAAAGAGCAACAGCAGATTATATGGGAATGCTTGCTACAGTGATAAATGCTCTTGCTCTTCAGAATGCCCTTGAAAAAATAGGAGTAAACACAAGAGTACAATCAGCTATTGAAATGAGAGAGCTCGCTGAGCCATATATAAGAAGAAAGGCAATTAGACATCTTGAAAAGGGTAGAGTTGTTATTTTTGCAGCGGGCACAGGAAATCCTTATTTTACAACTGATACAGCTGCTGCCTTAAGGGCAATTGAAATTGGTGCTAATGTTATACTTAAAGGCACTAAAGTTGATGGAATTTATTCCTCAGATCCTATAAAAGATTCAAAGGCAAAAAAGTTTGATACACTTACTTATATGGATGTGATAAGATATTCATTAAAAGTTATGGATTCTACAGCGATTACGCTATGCATGGATAATAATCTTCCAATAATAGTGTTCAACATTCGTAAAGAAGATAATTTAAAGAAAATTTTGTTAGGTAAAAGAATAGGAAGCATTGTTTTAAGAGAGGTGAAAGATGATGCAGGAGTTCAAGAAGAAAGCTAATGAAAAAATGAATAATGCAGTTGAAGTTTTTAAAAAAGATTTAGCTACTTTTAGAACTGGTAGGGCTTCTCTTTCCATTCTTGATAACATAAGAGTTGATTATTATGGAAGCCTTGTCCCTCTAAATCAGGTTGCTACATTAGGAATTCCTGAACCAAGAACAATTACAATCCAACCTTGGGAACAAAAGATGGTAGGAGAAATAGAAAGGGCTATAATGAAATCAGATCTCGGACTTACACCTATAAATGATGGTAAAACCATAAAAATTAATATTCCTCCCCTTACAGAAGAAAGAAGAAAACAGCTTGTAAAAGTAGTAAGAAAAAGAGCTGAGGAAGCAAGAGTTGCAGTTAGAAATATAAGAAGAGATATTATTGAGGAAATAAAAAAAGCTGAAAAGGATAAAAAATTAAGTGAGGATGACTCAAGAAGAATTCAGGATGAAATTCAAAAGATAACAAATTCTTTCATTGAAAAAATAGATAAAATCCTTGAGCAAAAAGAGAAAGAGATTATGGAGGTCTAAATAAATGAAAATTGATGATGAAAGAAAAGATAGACTAAAAAAAATGCTAAATAAAATGAAAGAACAGATTATACAAGAAGACAGAGAAGAGATGAAAAAGTTTCAAACCGGTGAGAAAAGACAAATTGTCGAAGCTGTTATGGATGATGCAGATTTAAGTGCCATTGATATATCAGAAGACATTAGCTTGAAACAATTAAGTACCCACAGAGACATTTTAAAAAAAATAGAAGAGGCATTGAGAAAACTTGAAGAAGGTACATATGGAATATGTGAGATGTGCGGGGATGAGATTTCTGAGCAAAGACTGAAAATTCTTCCCTTTGCAATTTATTGTAGAGATTGTCAGGAAAAAATAGAAATCTCAGAAAAATTTGAAGGGGAAGAGGGTTAATAAATAATTCTCTCTAAAAAAAGTCCTTGGGGAGGGGCTGTTCTTAATGGATTTGGCCTCTCCCCTTTTTTTATAGCTTTTTTAACAGCCTCTATTGTTAAACCACCTCTTCCTATTTCAATTAAACATCCTACAATATTTCTTGCCATATATTTTAAGAATCCATCTGCTTGTATTCTAAATTTTATAAATGAACCATTTAAATCCATATCCATAAAGGAGAATTTGTTTAAAAATTCTAAATTTATTTGATAAACAGTTCTGACCTTGTCTTTAACATCGGTACTCCCAGAAAAAGATTGAAAATTCATGGTACCAATCAAAATTTCCTTTGCCTGATTCATAATTGATAAATCAAGTTTTATTGGATAATGCCATACATATCTTTTAAGAAAACATGAACAATCCTCATCAATGCAAAGATAATAAATATAGGATTTTTTCTTAACATCATATTGAGGATGAAAATTTTCATCCACCTCTTCTAAATCAACAATTCTAATATCTGGAGGAAGATTAACATTTATAGCTTTTTTTAAAATATCAAGGGAAAATTTTAAATCAAAGCTGAATGTAGCAACCTGTCCGAGGGCATGGACTCCTGCATCTGTTCTTCCTGAACCTCGGATTTTGATATCTGATTTTAGGATTTTTGATAGAACCTCTTCAATGGTTGCCTGAATACTTTTTCCTTTTTTTTGTCTTTGCCAACCGTTGTAATTTGTTCCATCATATTCAATAGTCATTTTAATTTTACCCATAGTTTTAAATTATAACATTTTGATACTTCTTATTCTTTCAGGTTAAAATATTTCATGCAAAAGACAGGTATTGCTGAACTTCCACTCCATAATGGTAAAGCTCCAAGATGGCTCTTCAGCAGAATGAAAGCCCTTGCAGAATCATTTGTAGAAATCATGATTATTGAATTTGGTAAAAAAGAAATTTTGCGAAGAATGTCTGATCCATTCTGGTTTCAGGCTTTTGGGTGTTTGCTTGGATTTGATTGGCATAGTAGCGGACTAACCACAACTGTCACAGCAGCAATTAAAGAAGCTTTGAAGGATAAAAAAAAGGAATTCGGAGTCTTTGTTGCTGGGGGCAAGGCAAATACTGCCTTACAGACTCCTCAGGAAATACTAAATTACGCCGAATCCTTTTGTTTTGATCCAACCCCCTTTATTTATGCAAGTAGACTTTCGGCAAAGGTAGATAATGTAGCAGTTCAGGATGGATTTAATTTATATCATCATACTATCATATTTACCGATGAAGGAGATTGGTGCGTAATACAGCAGGGAATGAATAGTAATCTTTGTGTAGCAAGAAGATATCATTGGTTAAGTTATAATCTTAAAAGCTTTGTTGAAGAACCGCATACTGCTGTATGTTGTGATTTAAAAACAGAGGCTTTGAATTTTACAGCTATTGAATCATCTTCTTTAAGGGAAAAATCTGTATCGCTTTCCTGTGAGAAACCTGAAAAAACTTTAAAAGAGATTAAAAAGGTTAAAGAACTTATTATGCCGAAAAGACATTTTTTAACATTGGAAGATATAACGCCAGAAAATATCTACAAAATTTTAATCAAAACCTATGAAAAACAACCTTGTAATTTTGAGTCATTACTAGAAATTAAAGGGGTAGGAGCAAAAACCCTTAGAGCTTTAGCTTTGACATCGGAACTTCTTTATGGAACACCTATTAGTTTTAAAGACCCTGCCCGTTATAGTTTTGCCCATGGTGGTAAAGATAGAATACCTTATCCTGTCGATAGAAAGCTTTACGATAAGACCGTTGATGTTTTAAGAAAAACAATTGAAGAATCTAAAATAGGCAGAACTGAAAAAATTTTCGCATTAAGGAGATTGAATCAATTTTTTAAGCTGGCGTAAGAACTTTATCTTCAAGTCTTTGAATTCTTATTAAAACATCGTCAATTACTTCTTTTTGAGAAAGAGCTTTTTTTAGTTCTGTTTTGATTGAGGATATTTCGATATAGAGTTGATCAATTCTTTGATTTGTCTCGTCAATTCTTGCACTCAGTTGAGAGTTTAAATTATCAATTCTTGTGCTTAGTTTCCAATCTAAATCATCAATGCGTTTATTAGTATCATCAATGCGTTTGTTAGTATCATCAATGCGTTTGTTAGTATCATCAATAGATTTTCTTATTTGTCTTAATTCATTTTCAATATTAATCTGACGATTTTCCATCGCTGTCATTCTGTTTTCTATTGCTGTCATTCTTGCATTCATTGATTCTATTGCTATCTGAAATCCTGCAAGTTGTCCTGTAACAGTGTTTTTAAAATCTTTAAATTCTTCCTTTATTTCTCCAAGAATTAAATCTCTTATTCTTTCTGCTATTTTTTCCCATTCCATAATGCTCCTCCAATTATTTTAATACTATCAAAAATCATATTAAAATAACAAGATTATCTCTGTGAATAATTTCATCGGAATATTTGTAACCTAAAATTTTATTTATATCAGAGGATTTTTTCCCTTTTATTAACCTGATTTCACAGGAGGAGTAATTAACTAATCCTTTTGCAATTCTTTGACCATTTTCATCAATGCAATAGACTGCATCTCCTATATCAAAATCACCTTCAACTTTCTTTATTCCTGAAGGTAAAAGACTTTTTCCATTTTGTATTAATGCCTTTACAGCACCGCTGTCAATATATAAATTCCCCTTTGACCTTGTTGCATAGGCTATCCAGCCCTTGCGAGAGGTTACTCTGTGACTTATTGCTTCAAAGTAGGTACCAATACTCTTACCTTCTAATACTGCTTTTATATTTCCGTATTTTCTTCCACTTACAATATGAACAGGTACACCAAAGGAAGTTGCTTTTTTTGCAGCAATTACTTTAGAGTACATTCCTCCTGTTCCATATCCTGTTGAAGTTGGTTTTGCAATATTTTCAATCTCCTTTGAAAATTCTTTGACATGCCTGATTATCTTTGCATCTGGGTCTTTTTTAGGATCTGATGTGTAGAGTCCTTCAACATCAGATAGAATTATTAAATGATTAGCCTCGATAAGTCCGGAAACCAAGGCTGCAAGCTGGTCATTATCACCAAATTTTATTTCATCAGTGGCAACAGTATCATTTTCATTTATTATTGGAATCACTTTCATCTCAAGGAGTGTTAGAATCGTATTTTTTGCATTTATATATCTAATCCTGTCACTTAAATCATCTCTTGTAAGAAGAATCTGAGCTATGTGTTTCCCATATTGTAAAAAATACTTTTCATACATCCACATTAAAAGAGGTTGACCTACTGCGGCTGTTGCTTGTTTTTTTCTTATTTCCTTTGGCTTATTTTTTAGTCCGAGTTTTCGAAGCCCTGACGCAATTGCCCCAGATGAAACCATTACAATTTCTATTGAACGATCAGTCAACTCTGATATTTCTTTTGCAAGGAAATGAATTCTTCTCTGATTAATTCGACCAGCTTTGTCTGTTAAAAGATTGCTCCCTATTTTTACTACTACTCTCATTTTTTATTACTCACTTTCTCTGAAAGATATTCTAATAATTTATCGATTCCTTCTTTTTTTACTGCACTTATTGGGAAAAAATCAATCCTTTTTTCTTTACAGTAATCTTTCAGCCTCTTAAGCCTTTTCCCTTCGTAGGCTATATCAATTTTTGTTCCCACAACAGCAAAGGGTTTATTTATAAGTTTAGGGTTATAAAGTTCAAGTTCCTTTTGGATCTTTTCAAAATCCTCTACAGGGTCTGATTGAAGATAATCTGATACATCTACGAGATGGAGAATTAAAGAGGTTCTTTCTACATGTCTTAAAAATTGATGCCCTAATCCAGCACCTTTATGGGCTCCTTCAATTAATCCAGGAATATCGGCAACAACAAAGCTTTGGTAGTCTTTATATTTTACTACACCTAAAACAGGAGTAAGAGTAGTAAAAGGATAATCAGCAATTTTTGGACGAGCAGAACTTATTATTGATATTAAAGTTGATTTTCCAGCATTTGGAAGACCTATGAGTCCAACATCAGCAAGAAGTTTAAGTTCAAGAATTATCCATTTTTCTTCACCTTTTTGTCCTGGTTGAGCATATCTTGGAGCTTGATTTGTAGGAGTTGCAAAATGGGCGTTTCCAAGACCTCCTTTGCCTCCTCTGGCTACTATAAACTCTTTGCCATCTTGATTAAGGTCTATAAGTATTTCTTCTGAATCAGCATCTTTAACAACTGTACCAATAGGAACTTTAATTATAAGGTCTTCACCATCCTTACCTTTCATGTTACTACCTTTTCCGTGTTCACCACGCTTAGCTTTATATGTCTTCTGATACTTGTGATCAAGGAGAGTATGAAGTTCTGAAGAAGCTCTTATTATAACATCACCGCCTTTTCCACCGTCACCACCATCAGGTCCGCCCTTAGGTACATATTTTTCTCTGCGAAAGCTTATACAGCCTCTTCCACCATCGCCTGCTTTTACATATATTTTTACATAGTCAACGAATTTCATATAGAAGAAAGGGGTGGACTTTCCACCCCGCTGATTTTTATTTATTGGGTAGGTTGAGTAACTGGATAAACGCTTACTTTAAGTCTTTCTTTGTCTTTTCTTTCAAATTTAACAACCCCGTCAATTAATGCAAAAAGTGTGTAATCAGAGCCTACACCTACATTGGCTCCGGGATGAAACTTTGTTCCCCTTTGTCTAACCAATATGTTACCTGCTTTAACAAACTGCCCACCAAATCTCTTAACACCCAATCTTTTTGCTTTACTGTCTCTACCATTTCGAGAACTTCCTACTCCTTTTTTATGTGCCATTTTATTCCTCCTTGTTTCTTAAATTTTTTAAACAATTTCCTTAATTTTTACTTTAGTAAAAATTTGTCTGTGTCCCTTTAGTTTGTGAATAGCTTTTTTTGATGGTGGTCTGTAAACAAGAATTTTGTCATCCTTTTTTGTTTCAATTACTTGAGCTTTAACTTTCATCCCCTCAATATAGGGATTACCTACTTTGATGCTTTCTGAAGATTTAAAAAGTAATACTTTCTCAAAAATTACTTCATCTCCTGGATTTAAATTTAGTTTGTCAATTTTTAATATGTCTCCTTCTTTTACTTTAAATTGTTTTCCTTTTGTTTCTATGACTGCGTACATTATAAATCACCTCCGTTATGGAATTACTTTATTAAGTGGATACTCTACAAAACCAGATGCTCCAGCATCTTTAAGTTTTGGTAGAATTTCTCTTACTTTTTTCTCATCTATTATAACCTCTAAGGCATACCAATTTTCATCATAAAGTTGGGATATTGTTGGAGAATGTAAAGAATTAAGTAAGCTCAATACTCTCTTTAGAGATTCTTTAGGAACATTCATTTTAAGCCCCACTTTTTCTTCTGCTAAAAGAGCACCCTTAAGAAGTATTGCGATGTTTTCCATTTTCTTTTTTTTCCAGGGATCTCTCCATGAATTTCTGTTTGAAATAAAACGGGTTGTTGACTCAAGTATAACTTCAATTACACGAAGTTTGTTAGCCCTTAAAGATGTTCCTGTCTCCGTTAAATCTACAATTGCATCGGCAAGATAAGGAGGTTTGACTTCTGTAGCACCCCATGAAAAGTAAACTTCTGCTTTTATTCCCTTATTTTTTAGATATCTCTTGGTGTATCCCACTAATTCTGTAGCAATTCTCTTGCCCTGTAAGTCTTCAATTTTCTTTATAGGAGAGTCTTCTGGAACAGCTATGACCCATCTAACGGGTCTAAACCCCTCTTTTGCATATTTCAACTCAGCAACTTCTACAACATCAACATTTTGTTCAAGTAACCAATCATATCCAGTAAGCCCGCAGTCAAGATAACCTTCTTCTACATATATGGGAATTTCCTGTGCCCGTAAAAGCATACAAGATATTTCTTCATCATCGATTACAGGATAGTAAGACCTGTGTGATACATGTACATTAAAACCTGCTTTTTTAAAAAGTTTCAATGTGGATTCTTGAAGACTTCCCTTTGGTAATCCTAATTTTAAAATCTTTTCTGCCATATTTTTATTAAAACCCCCAATATTTGCTTAGAAATATTATTTTAAAATTATCTTTTATTTTCAGTCAACTAAATTTTAGTTCAATTTTTTTAATTAAAAATAAAAAAAACTCTTGACAATCTTTGTAAAATTTGGTATTGTTTACTTCAAAGTAAAAAATTATTCTTTAAAAGGAGGTCATTATCATGACAAAGGCAGATTTAATCAGCAAGGTAGCAAGTAAAGCGCAGTTAACAAAGGCTGAAGCAGCAAAAGCTCTTGATGCTACAATTGAAGCAATTAAAGAAGCTCTTAAAAAAGGAGATAAGGTTACACTTGTTGGATTTGGAAGCTTTTATGTAACAAAGAGAAAAGCCAGAAAAGGAAGAAATCCAAGAACAGGTCAGGAGATTAAAATTCCTGCAACAAAAGTTCCTAAATTTACAGCAGGTAAATCTTTAAAAGACTCTGTGAAATAATTCTTATTTTTTTAATTAAAAGAGGGGAGGTCTATGCCTCCCCAATTTGTATTAGAAAAATGATTTTAAAGTGACAAAACATTACAATTTATTTTTTAATTTAGCCTTTCCAAATAAAGTACCAACAAAACAACAAATAAAAAATCTTATATTAAAAGTTTCTGATTTGTTTACCAATCTCGAAGCTGAAAGACCCGCTGATTATATGAATTCTAAAGAAGTGCTTACAGGTTATCTTATATACTTTGTACCTGTTAATTTATCGAAAATTTATAATATTTTTAAAGAATTAGCAATGCATAATAAGTTTTTAAAAAAGAATGAATTACGAATAATAGATTTAGGATGCGGACCATCACCTGCAGTAGTTCCCATTTTTGATTTAATAGAGGAGGGAAAATTAAGGATAAATCATATCAGATATGCAGGAATTGATTCAGAAGAAAAGGCTTTAAAAATAGGAGAAAAAATAGTTCAAAAAACTAAACCTGAAAAAGTATCTATTAAAGCTGAATTTATAAAAGGTGATTTACTTGATCTTTCTCTTTATAAAACTTTAAGAGATATCAAGCCCGATATTATTATCTTTTCTAATTCCTTAGGTGAAATTTTTGATAAAAGAGGGATTAACATAGATGAATTTATAAATCTTATTAAACCTTTTACATATAAAAATCCTGATCTTACTTTGATTTTAATTGAACCAGGTACAAAAAAAGCATCAATGAGGCTTCATGGAATAAGAGATAACTTAATAGAAAAACTTAATTTTTATCCCTATAGTCCCTGTCTTAATAATTTGCCTTGTTCAGCGCTTAAGGCAAAAAACTGGTGCTATGAGGAAAGAAAATGGTCTCCTCCTGAATATCTGGTTTTTTTAAGTTCTGTTGGATTACAGATTAATTATCTAAAGTTTAGTTATGTTGTATTGAGAAGAGATAAAGCTAACATTAGTGATATATTCGATACAGATGGTCATATAATAAAAAATACAAGTCATCTTTTAAATGAAAAAGGTAAGGTTAGGTTATGGGCTTGCTGGAATGGAAAACTCATTGATATGGAAAAATTAAAAAGAGATTTGAATGAAGATGATAATTGGCTAAAAATAAAAAAGGGAACCTATTTTTCAGTTGAAGGTGTAATATTTCTTTCAGACAAAAAAGTCAGAATTCCTAAGGATAGTGAAATCAAAATTCTTTATGAACCTTAAAAATTTTTTATAGAGGGCGGAGCCTCCGCCCTCTTAGATTAAAGAATCGGTAAATATCTTTCTAATTCATAGGGGAATATTCTTATACGGTAGTCATCCCATTCCTTTTTCTTGCTTTCAATAAGATTTGTGTATATGTGATCTCCTAAGGTTTCTCTAAGTATTTCACTTTTTTCGGCATATTCAATGGCTTCAATTAAACTTCCTGGAAGATTGTCTATCCCCAAAGCTTTTCTTTCTTCTGGATCAAGATGATAGACATCTTTTTCAATGGGTTCAGGAAGTTTATAATTCTTTTCAACTCCAGTTAATCCAGCATTAAGCATACATGCAAAGGCAAGATAGGGATTACACGCAGGGTCTGGACTTCTTAGTTCAATTCTTGTTGCCTTTTCTTTCCCAGGTTTATAGAGGGGCACTCTTATAAGAGCAGATCTGTTTCTTCTTGCCCAACATATATAGACAGGAGCTTCATAGCCAGGGACTAATCTTTTATAGGAATTAACCCATTGATTTAAAACAAGGGTAATCTCTTTTATATGAGTTAAAAGTCCTGCTATGTAACTTTTTGCAACATCTGATAGATAGTACTTGTCTTTTGGATCAAAGAATGCATTTTTATCACCTTTAAATAATGACTGATGGGTATGCATTCCACTTCCATTTTCCCCAAAAAGGGGTTTTGGCATAAAGGTAGCATAAACTCCGTGCTGTTTTGCAATCTCTTTTACTACAACTCTATAGGTCATTACAATATCAGCCATCTCAAGAGCTTCAGCATATCTTAAATCTATTTCATGTTGAGAAGGTGCAACTTCATGATGGGAATACTCTACCTTAATGCCCATTTGTTCTAAAGCTAAAATAGTGTCTCTTCTAAGGTCTTCTGCAGCATCTAATGGATAATCAAAATATCCACCTTCATCAAGAGTCTCTGTGCCTTTATCGTTTTTGAAATAGAAAAACTCAAGTTCTGGTCCGAGATAGAAGGTATACCCTTTTTTAGAAGCCTTTTCAAGATTTAGCTTGAGTATGTATCTTGGATCTCCTTTGTATGGAGTTCCATCAGGCTCATAGATATCACAAAACATTCTTGCAACAGGGCTTTCTTTTGGCCTCCAAGGAAGTATTGCAAAGGTAGTTGGGTCAGGTCTTGCAATCATATCTGATTCATCAATTCTTGCAAATCCATGAATTGAAGAACCATCAAAACCCATACCTTCTGAAAAGGCTACTTCAAGTTCTTCCACCGGCACGGCAAAACTTTTTAACTGTCCGAGAATATCAGTAAACCAGAGTCTTACAAATTTAACATTGTAATCCTTTACAAGTTGCATAACATCCTTTTGATCCCTTGGTTTTGAGTAAGTCATAAAATCCTCCTGCATTCATATTTACTGAGGCAAAGCCTCTTTATATAAAACTCCGTAAGTTTTTAAGTTTCAAAAATAGTTAAACATATTTTTATAAAACTTTTCCAATAGATTTAAGAAATTTTAAACGGCTAACGGTTGCCATATAGACATTATATTGGAAAGAAATTTTTTTGTCAATATAAGAGAAAAATTCTTATATGAAAAATGAATAATAAAATGGTAAAATTTGACAGTTTTCAAAGATTGATTAGAGAATTGTCAGAATAAAAATTTTTTGAACAAATTTGAGCCTAAGCATTACTTAATAAAAAATTAATATTTCAATTAAGTGAAAAATAAAAAAAGAGGAGGTGAATATTGAAAAGGATACTTTTTATTTTAATTATGCTGTTCTTTTTCACAGTTTTTATTACTGCAGACATCTATGGGCAAACACCGATTAACAAGTCACCACTGAATAATGCACCACCTAAGGTTAATGAAAACATTCCAAAGGAAAAACCTAAACCAACTGTTAAGAGCAGGGAATTCAGAAACATTAACTTAACAGCCACCCAGATTTCAAAGAGCAGAGAATTCAGAAACATTAACTTAACAGCCACCCAGATTTCAAAGAGCAGAGAATTCAGAAACATTAACTTAACAGCCATCCAGATTTCAAAGAGCAGGGAATTCAGAAACATTAACTTAACAGCCACCCAGATTTCAAAGAGCAGGGAATTCAGAAACATTGATTTTATTGTTACCCCCTTTAGATGAAGAGCAAAAAGTTTTGAGATATTGAATTTATAGAAGTAAGAATTTTTGATCTACAAAAAGTAAAAAATGAAAAGCAAAAACAAGGAGGAAAAATGAAAGTAAAATTTAGTATTTCTTTAACCCTATTGGTAATTATTGCCTTAGTAGTATTCTCAGTAAGCTTTGTATTAGCCCATGACCCTTCACTTACTAATCATCCAGGATTAAGTCATATTCATGTTAAAGGAAAAATAACTGCACCAGATGGTTCTCCTGCTCGTCTTCCCAGTGGTGCAATGATTGGTGGTAAGTCAGGTGAAGTATTTGATCTGATAGCTATTGAATGTCATGCTAATCCGAACGAAGTTGTTACCTCTCCGATTAATCCTAATACTGGAGAGTATGAAATTATTTTTTATTTCAAAAACCATACCGAAAGATGTCGTGAAGAGTTTGACGTAAGACCCATGTGGCCAGAAAGAATGAGATTTATAAATGCTCCGGGTTATGAGTTAAAGAGGGCAGCAAGATAGTAAGTAATTAACTCTTATATCGGATTGCTAAAAACATCAGAGGAAGGATTTAGCCTTCCTCTGATATTTTAATTTATAGACTTTTAAAGATCTTTTTTGAAATAATGTTTCTTTATTTCTTCTACTGCCTGTTCCTTTGTAGAAATTTTACCTGCTAATATAAGGATTTCTATTCTTTGTAATATCTCCCCTATTAGAGGAGATGGTTCAAATCCAAGATTAATAAGATCATCACCCTTTATTAGCGGGAGTTTTTTCTTGTTTCTTAAATAAACCTTTTTATAAAAGTCCTCAATCTCTTCATAGAACCATTTTCTTGAAGTACCAAGAGGATCTTTGCTCATTCCGTATATCAGGGCAGGTTGTAGAATATGCTCAAAATCTTTGATAAATCTAACTTTGTCAAGCAAAGTTTCAATTTTTTTTATTCTTGTGCCAGCTTTAATTAAAGCTTCGCAAAATTTTTGTTCTTTCCTCGAAGGTTTAATATTTTTTAATAAATCTGAGGAATGAAAATCAAACAAAGTTACAAATTTAAAACAGTTTAAATGTTTTATCTCTCTTTTTGAATTAATTAACAGTTCTTCTGCTATCTTTAAAGCTTCTATATGAGGTTTTAACGGCAGATAATCTGAAGTTTTGAATATACTTCTAAAGATATCATCTTCTATGATTAATTTTACGGTTTTATAGCTTCTTTCAACAGAAAAAATCTTCCAGAGTTCTTCCTTTACTCTTTCTTTTGCTGTAATTTTCATTAAAGGGGCATATTTTTTTAAAGCCTCCCTTGTTTTTTCTTCAATTTCGAATTCTAATGTAGCATGAAATCTATAAGCTCTCAGTACTCTGAGTGGGTCTGTCTTAAGATTTTCTTCATTTACCATCCTTATTATTTTATTTTTTATATCTCTCATTCCCTCAAAGGGATCAATAATTTTATCCATAGATAAGGGAACAGCCATTGCATTTATAGTGAAGTCTCTCTCACTTAAATCAGTTTCAATTGAATCTCCTCTTAATTGAGAAAAATCTATAGTTACATTGTCTTTTACAACTCTACCAATTGAAAAATTTTCATCAAGTAAAACAAAACTTCCTCCAACTGTTTTTGAAAACTCCCTTGCAAGTTCAATAGTCTCAGCATTAATTGCAAAATCTAAATCTTTTATTTCTTTTTTAAGAAGTAAATCTCTAATCGTCCCTCCGACCAGATAGGAATTATGAAAGAGTTTTTTTGATATTAAAAAATTTGAAACTTCTTTGAAATAGGGATTTTCTTTAAATTTATCAAACATGTCTCACCTCGAATTTATAATAAAAGTTACAGGTCCTTCATTGATAAGGCAGACATGCATAAATTTTCTGAATATTCCCTCTTTTACTGGAACTCCTTTTTCTTTTAAAGATTCAATAAATTCTACATATATTTTTTCTGCTTCCTCTGGAGGCATTGCTTTATCAAAGGAAGGTCTGTTTCCTCGACTACAGTCTCCCGCAAGAGTAAATTCTGATACAATTAGTATTTCTCCATTTACATCTACAACTGAAAGATTCATTTTTCCACGGGAGTCTTCAAAAATTCTCAAGTTTATAATTTTTTTAACAATATAATCTATGTCCTTTTTATTATCTCCTCTCTCAATTCCTAAAAATACAACAATACCTTTTTTAATTTCTGATATAATTTTGCCATTAACTTTTACATCTGCTTTACTTACTCTTTGGATTAATGCTATCATTTATGCTAATATATCATACAATGTTTGAGGAAGTCTCTACAATATTAGTGGTTGACGATGAAGAGGTTAATCTTGAATTAATCAGTGCAATTTTTTCAAATGTACCCAACATCATTGTCCTTACAGCCTCAGATGGATTAGAAGCAATGGAAATTCTTAAAAAACAGAGTCCTGATGTTATTGTGCTTGATATTAGAATGCCAAAAATGTCAGGTATGGAAGTTTTAGAGTACTTAAAATCTGACCCTCAGACTTCTCTGATTCCTGTAATTATTCTGTCAGGTGATGAAAATGAAAGAAAAAGAGCTTTGAACATGGGTGCTTCAGATTTTATTGGGAAACCCTTTGATTCCGAAGAACTTAAATTAAGAATTATGAATAATCTCAAAGTAAAAAAATACAATGATTTAATTAAAGACATAAATGAGGTCCTTCAAAAAGAGGTAATGAAAAAGACTCAGGAATTAAGAATAGCTTTAGAACTTGCAAGGGAAGCTGAATATGAAATGGTTATTAAGTTTGGTATGATTTCTGAATTTAGAGATGAAGAAACAGGCGCCCATATTAAAAGAATAAGTTTCTATGCTCAGCTATTAGGAAAGTTATATGGATTGTCTGAGGAAGAGCAAGCCCTTCTTCTTTATGCTGCTCCTTTACATGATGTAGGTAAAATAGGGATACCAGATAATATTTTAAAAAAACCTGGTCCTCTTACACCAGAAGAGTTTGAAATAATAAAACTTCACACAACTATTGGAGCAAAAATTTTAGAATCCGACCCAAGATTTTTAACTTTAAAAGCTGGGAGAATAATAGCAGAACAGCATCATGAAAAATGGGATGGGACAGGATATCCTTATGGACTTAAAGGAAAGGATATTCATCTTTATGCAAGAATTGTTGCAATATGTGATGTTTTTGATGCAATGACCTCAGATAGAGTATATAGACCTGCCTTCAGTGTTGAATCTACTTTAAATATCATGAAAAATGGCAGAGGTACTCATTTTGATCCTGATATTTTTGATCTTTTCATAAATAATATTTCAGATTTCATAAAGATTAAGGAAACATTTAAAGATTAACTAATAAATTATCTATAAGTCTTGTGTCTCCAATTTTAACTGCAATAGCAATTAAACAGACATCTTTCAATTCTTTTAATTCATTAAGAGTAAAGGGATCGAAAACCCCAGCATACTGAATTTCTTTTATAAGAGGTTCTTTTTTCAAAAGATTTTGAATTCTCTCGGAAACCTCTAATGGATTAATTTTTGCTTTTAAAAGTTTTTCTCCCTCTTTTAGACATTTATATATAACTGTGGCAGATTTTCTTTCAATTTCATTCAAATAACTGTTTCTTGAACTCATTGCTAATCCATCCTGATCCCTTATAGTAGGACATACTATGATTTCCACATCAATGTTTAAATCTTCTACCATTTTTTTTATAATTAAAGTTTGTTGATAGTCTTTTTGACCGAAATAGGCTCTATTTGGATTTACTATGTTGAAAAGTTTACAAACAATGGTTGCAACTCCACGAAAATGACCCGGTCTGAACTTCCCACATAATTTATCACTTAGATTTTCAACATTAATATAGGTACTGTAACCATTAGGATATAAAGAATTAACATCAGGTAAAAATAAATAGTCTATTTCTATATTTTTTAGTTTTTCGCAGTCTTTATCAATATCACGAGGATATTTTTCATAATCTTCACCAGGAGCAAACTGGATAGGATTTACAAAAATACTTACTACAGTAATATCATTTTCTTCCTTTGCCCTTTTTATTAAAGACAAATGTCCTTCATGGAGAGCTCCCATTGTAGGAACAAAACCAATAGTCTTGCTTTTTATTTTTAAATTTTTGGTTATCTCTCTCATCATTTTAGGTACTCTTATTATTTCCATCCCTTCGTCTCCCTATAAATTAGTTTTTTGAAAGAAATTATTTTATGATATATTTATTTTATGTTTTTTCTCAAAAAATTAGCCACTTCACTTATTTTGCCTCCTGGGTTTTTTATAGTTATATTTCTTATGATTTTTATTTTAGTGAAAAAGCATAAATTATTGCGTTTTATATCAATTTTTATGGCTTTTTTTATTTATTCAATTTCAATTGAACCAGTAAAAGATTTTTTAATTACACCTTTAGAAAAATTCTATTTTCAACCTTCGGAATTAAAAGGTGATGTAATTATTATTCTTGGAGGAGGTGTTTACAATTCTGGCTCTTTAAAAGAGGATACTGTTAATCGCCTGTTAGAAGGGTATATGTTGTATAAGAAAATAAAAACTCCCATAATTCTTTCAGGAGGGAATACAGAAGGTAAAACAGGTGAAGTTAAGATAATGGCAAGGATTTTAAAGGAATTGGGAGTTAATGAAAAATTCATAATAGAAGAGAGCAAAAGCAGAGATACATCAGAAAATGCTAAGTATGTAGCTAAAATTTGTAAGGAAAAAGATTTCAGAAAAATTATACTTGTTACTTCTGGCTATCATATGAAAAGGGCAGTTATATTTTTTAATGATAAAGGATTTGAGGTGGTGCCATATCCAGTTGATTTTAAAAGAGATGGACACTATACAGTATACAGTTTTTTACCTAAATTTAGTTCCTTTGTAAATTCAGCAAAGGCAATAAGAGAATATATTGCCCTTTTAATTTTGCTGATATAATTGTTAGATTAAAAAGATGAAAAATATTGACAAATTTTAGTGATTTAAAATTTGACAAAGTAAGAGATTTTAAGGTAATTTATAATTTTAAGTCTAACTGATAAATTAATTTGAGGTGGGGTATAAAAATGAAAACAGTCTTTGTTAAAAAAGAAGATGTAAACAGAAAGTGGTGGATTTTAGATGCTAAGGGCCAGACTCTTGGAAGGTTTGCTTCAAGAATTGCAAAAATATTAATGGGTAAAAACAAACCCAACTATACTCCAAACGTAGATAATGGAGATTTTGTTGTGGTTGTGAATGCTGAAAAAATTAGAGTAACAGGGAAAAAATTAAATCAAAAAGTTTATTATCATCACACTGGTTATATCGGCAATCTAAAGGCAGAAACTCTTAAAGAAAGATTAGAAAAAAAACCAGAGGAAGTTATTGTTGATGCTGTGTGGGGAATGCTTCCCAAGACAAGATTAGGAAGAAAGATGATAAAAAAATTAAAAGTTTACAGAGGTTCAGATCATCCTCACATTGCACAGAAACCTGAACCTCTTAAAATAAATTAAAGTTTGAGGTGAAAGTAATGTCTGAGAATTTAGCCACAGGAAGAAGAAAAAGATCAATTGCAAGAGTTATTTTATTGCCCGGTTCAGGTAAAATTACAGTAAATAATAAGCCAATTGAAGAGTATTTCCCGAGAGAAACATTAAGAATGATTCTTATGCAACCCTTTCAAGTAGCTGGTGTGACAGGTAAATACGATGCGATTGTAAATGTTACCGGTGGAGGATTAAGCGGGCAGGCTGGAGCGATAAGGCATGGAATTGCAAGAGCTCTTGTAAGTATCAACCCTGATCTGAAGCCAAAACTAAAAAAAGAAGGACTTCTTACCAGAGATCCAAGAGAAGTAGAAAGAAAGAAATACGGTCAGCCAAAGGCAAGAAAGAGATTCCAGTTCTCTAAGAGATAAAATGCTCAAAGTTTTTATATGCGGTGGAAGCGGTTATACAGGGGCAGAACTTTTAAGGATCCTTGCAGGACACAATGAAGTAAATGTAGTTGGAGTAACTTCTGAAAAATCAGCAGGGATGGCAGTTAATAGCCTTTTCCCTGCTTTTTTTATTTATAAAGATTTAAAATTTGAAAATCTGAATGTAGATGCTATAAAAGACAGGGCTGATGTTTATTTTCTTGCTCTTCCTCATGGTAAATCTCAACAAGTAGCTTCAGAACTTGTTCAATATGGTAAAAAAGTAATAGACCTTTCTGCAGATTTTAGAATAAAAGATGCAAAAGCCTACTCATTGTGGTATAAAACTGAACATCTTTATCCCTCTCTTTTAAAAGAAGCAGTTTATGGTTTACCTGAAATATACAGAGATAGAATAAAAGAGGCAAAACTTATAGCCAATCCTGGCTGTTATCCAACAAGTGTTATTCTTCCTCTTTATCCTTTTTTAAAAGGAAATTTGATAGATACCCATACTATTATTGCTAATTCCTGTTCAGGAGTCTCGGGAGCAGGTAGAAAAGCTGAAATTGCTCTCAGTTACTGCGAAGTAAATGAGGATTTTAGAGCATACAATGTGGCAAAACACAGACACACCCCCGAGATTGAACAGGAGTTAAGTTATGCTGCTGGTAGTTCATTAACCATAGATTTTACAACCCATTTATTGCCTCTTAACAGAGGGATTCTTTCAACAATATATGCTAATCTGAACAAAGAGTTAAAAACAGCAAATGCTATAGAAATACTTATAGAACAATACGGGAATGAACCCTTTATTCAAATTATGCCAGAGGGTGAAGTCCCAAGTATTAAGTATGTAAAGGGAACAAATTATTGTTATATTGGGGCAGTATGTAATCCAAGAACTAAGAGATTAATTCTTATCTCTGCAATAGACAACCTTGTAAAGGGAGCTTCAGGACAGGCTGTACAAAATATGAACATTATGTTTGGAATTGATGAAACCAAAGCCCTTAAAAATCTTGCACTGTCTCCTTAATAATTCCTCCTCCTAAAACTATATCATCTTTGTAAAATACAGCACTCTGACCGGGTGTTGGTGCAAATTGAGGCTCGTCAAAAACAACCTTAGCTTTTTTATCCATTACAGTGACGGTAGCTTTTTCAGGATTCATGGCATAACGAATTTTAACTTCACATCTGAAATCGCTTTCTATATCATAAAGCCAATTTAGTTCTTCCACATAAAATTCTCTTATAAAAACCTTATCTTTCCCATCCACATAAATAGCATTAATGTTTGGGTCTATTTTTACAACGTATAATGGATATGGCGAGGCAATACCGATTCTTTTTCTCTGACCTATTGTATAAAGATGAATGCCTCTATGTTGACCAATAATTTTACCTGTTGAGAGGGAAATAATCGGTCCATAGGATGAGGTTTTAAGCATTTCATAGTATCTTTTTTCTTTAAGAAAACAAACTTCTGCGCTTTCCTCTGCTGACTTTGAAGGAATATTGGCTTTTTCAGCAATTTCCTTTACCTGTTCTTTTGTATATTCTCCGATAGGAAAAATTAATTGTTTAAGAAAATCCCTTTTTATTCCATAAAGAAAATAGGACTGGTCTTTTTTTCTGTCAATTCCTTTTGCAAGATAGCAATTTTTATTTTTTCTTAAAATCCTTGCATAATGTCCTGTAGCAAAATATTTTGCATTTAATCTGTCAGCTATATTTTTTAGGGCAGGAAATTTTATGTATTTGTTACAAAGAATACAAGGGTTTGGCGTTAAACCACTTTTGTAACCTTCAAAAAATGGATTTACAACATAGCTTTTGAAGGATTCTCTTAAGTCTTCAATGTGAATTTTGATATTGAGAAATTTTGCCGATTCCTTTGCAAGCTCAATATTGGCAGGGTCATCATAAAGAACAAAATATACTCCTTCAACAGCCCTTTTATCTTTAAGTAGCAAATAGGCTACAGTAGCTGAATCAACTCCTCCGCTCATTGCCACAACTACTTTTTCCATTTTTTTATTGTATCAGAGAGAGTTCGTAAAATTGAAAAATTCTCTTAAGGTTTCATCGGAAGGAATTAAGAACTTAATAATATGGACATTCTCCTTATAGCGAAGAAAATTCCTTCTATGTGGTATTATAATTTTATTGGAGAGGTGCCAGAGTGGACGATTGGGGCGGTCTCGAAAACCGCTGTGGGTTTACACTCACCGAGGGTTCGAATCCCTCCCTCTCCGTCATCCGATAAATTTTTTAATTATTTTTTCTTCATATTCAGGAAAATCTTCAAGATAAAAGGGAGTTTTTCTGCCAATATTGAGTTTAAGTATTTTAAAATTAAGTTCTCTTATTTTTCTGATTCTTACTTCGTCATCATCTATTGTTTTTAAAAGCTCCTTTAAATCTATTATTTCTTTTCTTATTTCCATCTCAGGAGGAATACATCCTGCATTTTTAAGAATTTTATAAGCAAGTCTTAAATCTTCAGGTACCCAGCTAAGGTCTTCAAGTTTCAGAGGTTTTCCCTTGTTTGGAAGGTCATCAAAAAGTCCCTGTTCCATTGCTTCACGAATTTTTTCTTCAGCTATTTTTTCAAATATATCCATTAATTTATATTGGCAGAAAATTTTTATAAAAAGTCAAATTTTTGTAGGTTCTTTACCTAATTGAAGAAATTAAAAATTCTTTAAATTTTTCGGGAATAATCCATTCTATACCAAGTTTGTCAGCCCATTTAATAAGTCCCTGATCACCTGTTATCAAAGTTGCTTTTATTTCTAAAGATAAAAATATCAAATCAACATCTTCTTTACTGTCGATAATTCCTTCTCTTAAAGCTTCTCTGTATTTTTTTCTTAAATCTTTAATAGTATCCTCAATGCCCTTTTGGGATACGGTCTTTACTGCGTGTTCTGCAGATCTTAATCCTTTGTTTATTCTTATTCTCATTTCCTCTACAAGTTCATAAAAAAATATAGCAGGACATAAAATCCTATGTTTATCAGGTGATTTAATTCTTATTAGATAATAAAAGTCCCTCGAAAGTTTTTTTTCATCGATAAAATAAAACAATTCTTTAACTACAGAAGAAGGCATATAAAAGTCAAAAGATGGACTTTTTTTCGCCAGATTTAAGAATTCATTTATAGCTTCTTCAGGAGTTTTTCCGAAAGGACTTCTTACGTCTGGATTTACAAAAATACTTGTATCTAATACTATTTTTCTTCTTTTTTTTAAAAAGGAAAAAATCATTTTATGAGTTCACAACCTCTAAAATCTACTTGAAAACTATTCCAGTCACCACATTTGGAACATCTTCCTGTCCATTCTTCAAATTGAGATTTGCAAACTTTGCAACTATAATTTATAGAGGAAATCCTGTTTTCAGGGCATAATTCCTTAAATGAAGAGAGGGCTTTTAAAGTTTGATTTCTTCTCAGATAAAGATACCCTTTAATGCAATAAAGTTTAGGGTTTGTATATACAGCAGTATCTATTGAGTCTAAAATATCCATTGCATCATCAATCATTTCTAAACGATAATATAATCTGCCAAGTAGCATTTTAAGTTCATTATCATTTGGAGATTCATTTATAGCTTTGATGTAAGACTGAATTAATCTTTTTGGATCGCCAATGCTTATAAGTAAGTCTTCAAGTCTAATGAGTAAAATTTTTGATTTATGTTCAAAATAGGCTTTTTCAATTAAATTTATAGCCTCTTCTAATTCACCCTTTGAGATTAAAACTTCAACCATGCCTAAATAGGAAGGAATAAAATTTGGATGGGATTTGATTAAAGTTGAAAAAATTCTTTCAGCATTTTCTAAGTTTCCTTGTTCAAGGTTTACTCTTCCGTATTCATAGGAATATCCAATTAATTTGTTTTCTTCCTCCAACTTTTTTGAATTAGATACCATTTTAATAATTTTTTTCTGAATATTTATTAACTCTTCCCATTTTTCCATTTTTTCAAGAATGTTTCTCATTTTATAATGGGCTAATAAATTATCTGGCTCTATGCTTAAAATCTGATCTATATATTTTAATGCGAGCTCATTATCATTCATTTTTTCCATCATATCTTCAAGTGAAAGAAGGGGTATGATATTTTTGGGATCGAATTCATAGGCTTTTTTATAATATTTAAGGGCTGTTTTGAAATCTTCTTCTTTTATTGCGATATCTCCCAATCTAATAAGTGCATCAATATGTTCTGGTTCTTCGTTTAATATTTCCTGTAAAGCTTCTTTTGCTTCTGAAGTTTTATCACGCATAATTGCATTAAGTGCCTTTGCATAATATTCTTTGATTTTTTCTTCTCTTTTCTGCCTTTTTTGTGTTTGAATTTTATTGATAAGTCCAACTGTATCCCTTATAAAAAAAACAATAAAAATAAAAAAAGCACCGAAACTGACGGAAATCAGAATTAGGGCTATTTTAGACATTTCATAGTAAGAGCTAAAAGGTATTTTTAAAATAATAGATTCCTTATTTTCAACCGCAAATAAACCAATAATTGTTATAAAAATAAGTATTAAGAAAATATACAATTTCGCCATAAAAAACCCCTCAGCTTTATTTTCTAAATTATAACTCAAAAGAGATAGAAAAATTAATATTAATTGACAAATAAATATATAAATATGTTAATTTTATAAGTCGGGGCTGTAGCTCAGTTGGGAGAGCGCTTGAATGGCATTCAAGAGGTCGGGGGTTCGACTCCCCTCAGCTCCATTAGATTTTTCAAGGGTTTTCAAAAGTTAAAATTATTAACATATAACTTAGTATTTTTAAGAAAGTTGTAAAGTGAAATTGATAATTTTGGGATAATTATTTTAAAGAATTAGCTAAAGAGAGATGATAGGGCTCTGATGTCCTTGATTAAAATTTTGCGATTTTGTTCAGTTATATAGCCTAATCGTTTAAGTTTACTTATAATTCTGATTGCTGTTTCTGTTGTTGTTCCACTTAACTCAGCAAGTTCCTGTTTTGTAATTTTTAAATTTATTAAAATTCCATCATTTGTTTTCTCTCCATATTTATTTGCGAGTTTAAGCAACTGATAGGCAATTCTTGCAGAAACATTCTCTAAGGCAATCTTCTGAAGATTTTCAATTCCTGATTTAAGTCTCATTGTTACGTGATGAAGAATTTCAGAGTGTAGTTCGGGATATTCTTTCAGAACCTGCAAAAAAATATTACTTTTTATTTTTCCTATTTCACAATCTTCCATGGCAATAGCATTTGCTGGATAGGGAAAGTTTTTTATAACTGCAAGAGCACCAAAAACATCAGGTGCATTAATTATTTCAAGGACTACTTCTCTGCCATCTGTGGCAATTTTTGAGATTTTTATTTTTCCTTTCAAGAGGATGTAAAGCCAATCGGGTTTTTGTCCTTCATGAAAGATAAAATCTCTTTTTTTGGTTTTGAAAGAAATTAGATTCCTTTGTAGAATTTCTATATCTTTTTGATTAATGTTCTTAAAAATAAATATTTCTTTGAGCATTGCGCTTTTAACTAATTTCTCTTGTCAATTACTCTTTTTAATTTTCCATCTACTTTTTCTAAGGAACGTTTTTCTGCGAGCTTTACATTAAAGGATAAACCAAATTCCGATGAAAGCCTATCTTTAAGTATATTTATTAATTGGCTTTGTTCCTTCATTACATCGGAAAATATATCTTCTGTTACTTCAAGTAAAATTGTGATGTTGTCAACTCCTGATTGTCTTTCAAGTATAATCTGATAATTTGGTTGTTTACCTTCTATTTCATATAAAATAGCTTCTATCTGAGAGGGAAAAATTTTTAAACCTCTTATAATTATCATATCGTCTGTTCTTCCCATAATCCGATCAATCCTTCTAAAGGTTCTTCCACAGGGACATTGTCCTGGTAAAAATCTTGTTAAGTCACCAGTTCTAAATCTCAATACAGGAAACGCTTCTTTTGTAAGAGTTGTTATAACAAGTTCCCCTGTTTGCCCTTCTTCCAATGGTTCAAGAGTATGAGGATCTATTATTTCAAATAGAAAATGGTCTTCATTTATGTGTAATCCGTTTTTTTCCAAACATTCTCCAGCTACACCAGGTCCCATAACTTCACTTAATCCATAATTATCTGTCGCTGTTATTTTAAGTTTTTCTTCAATTTCCTTACGCATTCTTTCTGACCAGGGTTCAGCTCCAAAAAGTCCGAATTTAAGGGATAGAGAATTAGGATTTATGTCTATTTCAAGTATTGTATTGGCGATTAAAAGGGCATAAGATGGAGTAGATATGAGGGCTGTGGTTTTATAGTCCTGCATTATTTTTATTTGTTTTTTAGGATTTTCAATTGATATGGGAATAACTGAGGCTCCTATTTTTTCTGCTCCATAATGAAAACCAAAGGCACCTGTAAAAAGTCCATAGTTAAAGGCAATTTGTATTACATCATCCTTTGTAATTCCTCCAGCTGAAAGGACCCGTGCAACAAGTTCAGACCATATTTTAAGATCACCTCTTGTATATCCAACAACAATAGGCATACCAGTCGTACCAGAAGAGGTGTGAATCCTTACTACCTCTCTTAATGGAACAGCAAATAATCCATAGGGATAATTCTCTCTCAAATCATTTTTAGTTGTGAAGGGAATTTTTTTTATATCTTCAATACTGCTGAAAGAATCAGGGTCTATTCCTTGTTTGTCAAACATTCTTCTGTAAAAAGGCACATTTCTGTAAACTCTGTGGATAGTTGATTGAAGCCTTTCAAGTTGAAGTTGTTTAAGGTCTTCTCTGTCAATGCATTCTTTTTCTTTATCCCATATCATAGTAACCTCCTTTAAATTCTTAATTCTGCATCAAGGTCTCTGCCAAGATAGGCTCTCTGCACATCTTTGTTAGAAAGCAAATCCTCGGCAGTTCCTTCTAAAATAATTCTTCCAGTTTCAATAACATATCCTCTGTTTGCTATTTTTAAAGCACTTCTTGCGTTTTGTTCTACAAGGAGAACTGTAAGCCCGTAAAGTCTTTTTAACTCTACAATATGCTGAAAAACTTCCTTTATAATATTCGGAGCAAGTCCCATACTTGGTTCATCAAGAAGAATAAGTTTGGGTTTTGACATTAAGGCTCTTCCAATTGCAAGCATTTGTTGTTCTCCACCAGACAGAGTCCCAGCAAGTTGTTTTTTTCTTTCCTTAAGTTTTGGAAATAAATGATAAATTTTATCGAGTTCCTCTTTAATTTCCTTTCTTTTTTTTAAACTATATTTACTATATCCTCCAATTAAAAGATTTTCCTCTACTGTAAGAGTTTTAAAAATCAAACGCCCTTCTGGAACCTGTGATATTCCCATTTTAACAATATTTTCAGTAGATTCTTTTGTTATATCCCTTTCTTCGTATATAATGCTTCCAGAAGAAGGTTTGATAAGCCCTGAAATAGTTGAAAGCAAAGTGGTTTTACCTGCTCCATTACTTCCAATTAAAGCTACTATTTCGCCTTTTTTTATATGAAGAGAGATTTTTTTCAGCGTGTAAAGTTTTCCATAATAAACATCTATGTTTTTAAGTATAAGCATTCAATCTTCCTCACCAAGATAGGCAGTAATTACATCAGGATTTTTCTGAATAGATAAGGGATCACCCTCTGCAATAACTTTTCCAAAGTTTAGAACAGTTATTGTATCACTTATACCCATAATCAGTTCCATATCATGTTCAACAATGAGTAAGGTGATTTGTTTTTCTTCTTTTAAATTTTTTATAAGAATGCTTAAATTTTTAGTTTCTCTAATATTAAGTCCTGCAGCTGGTTCATCAAGAAGCATTAATATGGGATCTGCTGCAATAGCTCTTGCAATCTCAAGAAGTCTTTGTTCTCCTACGGGTAAATTTTTAGCATATTCGTTTTTTCTATGATTAAGTCCAACATAATCAAGTATATTAAGGCTTTTGGTAATTATATCTTTTTGGACTTTCCTAACACTGTTTAACATTAATCCAGATTTTATAAATCCTGTTTCATATTTTAAATACATTCCCACCATAACATTTTCTAAAACTGTCATTTCTCCAAATAATTCAAGATTTTGAAAGGTTCTTGCAATGCCTATTTTTGTTCTTTTCTCAGGTGGAAGTTTATTAATAGGTTTATCATTAAAGATTATTTCTCCAGAATCCGCTGTTTCTAAACCACTTATAATATTCATTAAAGTTGTTTTTCCCGCACCATTTGGACCAATAAGAGCATGGATTTGACCAGTTTTAACTGAAAAACTAACATTTTCAAGAGCTTTAAGTCCACCAAAACTTTTCGATATATTTTTTATTTTAATTGTTATCTGTGAATCCATCTTTTGTATGTGTCTATAGTCATGGGTACTAAGCCTTTTCTCATAAAAAGAAGAAATAGTGTTAAAATTAATCCATAAAGGAGTATGTCGAACTCTTTAAATCCCCTTAATACTTCTGGAAGAATTGTTATAATAAGAGCACCTACTATACCTCCCCATATGTTAGATATTCCACCAATTACTACCATCATCAAAAACAAAACAGAATGAAAAAGTGAAAAACTACTCGGACTTAAAAATGTTACATAATGGGCATACATTGCTCCTGCTAAAGATGCATATATAGAACTTAAGATAAAAACTTTTATTTTTAGCTTTGTCAAATTAATGCCAGCAGTTTGAGTTGCTATTTCACTTCCATGCATAGCTTGAAGAGCTTTCCCTGTCATAGAATTAATAAGATTTAAAGAGAAAATCATGATTACTACGACACACATCCAGACAAGATAAAAATAATCATTTGTTGATGTAAAGGTATATCCAAAAAGATTCATTTTAGGAATATCTCCAAAACCAGAAGGTCCTCCTGGTCCCCATTCATGAAGTATAATATGGATTATCTCCCCAAATCCCAATGTAGCAACTGCCAGATAATGTCCTTTAAGTCTTAATGCAGGGATTGCAAGAATTATGGCAGCAGTCGATGAAACCAAAAGGGCTAAAAAAATGCTTAATATAACGGGTAGTCCAAAATGCAAACTCAATATAGCTGAAATATAAGCTCCGATTCCATAAAAAGCAGCCTGTCCAAGAGATATTTGCCCAGCATATCCCATGAGTATTGTGAGTCCAATTGCTACTAAAGCATTTATCCCTGCAAAAATTCCTATTGTATGAAGATAAGTATCTTTGATTACTATCGGGAATATAATAATTACTAAAGTTAAAATTAAAAGACTAAGTATATTACCTTTACCCATATTAAAATTTTCTTAATCTTAATGTTTCAGTTTTACCAAAAATTCCAGCAGGTCTAAAAAAGAGAATGAACAGCATAATCAAAAGAGCTACAGCATCTTTAAAGCCAGAATGAATATATCCTGCAGTGAATGATTCCAGTATTCCAAGAGTAAATCCACCAACAACTGCACCTCTTCCTCTTCCAAGTCCTCCCATTATAGCAGCACAGAATCCTTTAACAGAAAGCATAGCACCTTTATCATACTCCATAAGTGATATAGGAGTTATTGCTATTCCTCCAATTGCACCAATAAGACCACTTATAATAAATGAGAGCATAACCATGTTTGAAACATTAATCCCCATCAGCCTTGCTGCTTTTATATCAAGGGAACAGGCTTTCATAGCTCGTCCAAGCATTGTTTTATTAAAGAAAAGATAAAGAATGACAATACTTAATGCAGTAATTCCTATAACCCAAAGAGTCTGCTGGGTTATGACAGCGCCATAAATAACTAATGGTTCTCCCTCTGTGAAAGGTGGATATGTGTAAGGATCTTTACCAAATTTAAACATTAGAAGTCCTCTAATTAGAATAGATACAGCAATGGTAACCATTATCATAAGAAGGAGGTCACCTTTTTTAAGGAGAGGCTTAATAGTAAGCCTCTCCATGAGTAAAGCTACAGTAGCTGCTACAGTTAAAGTTAGCGCTACAGAAGTGGCAAAGGGTAAATTCATTCCTTCAAGAAAAAACCACATCATAAGTCCGCCAATAACAACAAATTCTCCCTGAGCGAGATTCAGAATAGAGGTGGAATTGTAGACTATATTAAATCCTATTCCAACCAAAGCATAAACAGAACCTGTTGTAAGTCCTGAAAAGAGAAATTGTAGTAATAAACTCATTTAAGTAATTATTTTAATATTTCCCAGTCACCATTTTTTACAATAACCATCTCAAAGGCTGTCATATCAAGTCCACAGTGGTCATTAGGAGACATATTAAAAATACCTCCTGTGCCAGGCCAGTTTTTAATTTTATTTTCAATGTAATCTCTGATTTTTTTCTTATCAGGTCCTGCATTTTTCAGGGCATCTACTACAATCATCAATGCATCATAGGCATGGCCACCAAAGGTGCCTGGTTCACTCTTATAACGAGCTTCATAATCAGTAACATATTTTTTCAAAAGAGCTTTTTGAGGATGTTTATCAGGAAGTTTATCCCAAATAACAAGTCTGCCAAGAGGAGCAATTACTCCTTCTGCAGCCTTACCTGCTAATTCAATATTTTTCTTGCTACCCCATCCATGACTCTGAAATAGAGGGATTCCCATTTTAAGGGCGTGCCAGTTTTTTGTAACTATGACCTGTCCAGGTCCAACAGACCAGTTTATAACTGCTTGAGCTCCAGCAGATTTTATTTTTACAAGCTGGGTTGTCATATCTGTATCTTTAGGACCATATCTTTCATCAGCTACAACAGATATGCCAAATTTTGGAGCTAATTCAAGAAGGGCTTTTCTACCTGCATCACCGAAACTTGTTGTTATTGTTATTATGCCAACTTTTTTTATACCCGTCTTTTTCATGTATGTATAAATTGCCTCTACTGCACTTGTATCATACTGGGCAGTTTTGAATACCCAGTATCTTTCTTTTACAGGTTGGGTTATACTTGCTCCAGCAGCAACTGAAATAAGAGGAGTTTGAGCAGATGTTGTAATAGGAATTACTGCCATTGATTCTCCTGTAGTAGATGGTCCAATAATGGCAAGGACTTTGTCTTTTTCAATTAATTTTTTAGCTGCAAGCACAGCCTGAGTTTCATCACTTTTTGAATCTTCAATTATTACTTCAAGGGGATGACCATTAATGCCACCAGCTTTATTAATCTGTTCTACAAGCATTAGCACAGTATTTTTTTCTGGTTCACCAAGAAAGGAGGCTGCACCTGTTACTGAAAAAATAGCTCCAATTTTGTAAGGTTCTTTGCAATAAGATGGAGAGGTCCATAAAATTATAAAAGCTAAAATAATTAATAATAACTTCCCAAAAAACTTCATGATATCCTCCTTTTACTTTGTTTTATCTATTCTTTTTACCTTCTTATGTAAAGCCTCTATTTCCTCCTTTGTAAGGGATCTATACTGTCCTGGCTTTAGTTCTCCCAATTTTACTCCATCAATGGCGATTCTTATAAGTCTTATTACAGGATGACCAACTCTTTCAAGCATCTTACGAATCTGTCTTTTTCTCCCCTCATGAAGAGTTATTCTTATCCATGAGTTTGCTTTAAGTTTTCTTACAAGATTAACGCTTACTGGTATAGCTAGTTTACCATCAATTTTTATACCCTTTTTTAATTTTTCAATTGTCTCTGACTCAATGATACCATCAACCTTTACAAGATAAGTTTTTTCAACTTCTGAACTTGGATGCATAACATGATAAGCAAGTTCTCCATCATTGGTAAGAAGAAGTAGTCCTTCTGAGTCAAAATCAAGACGACCAACTGGATAAACTCTGAACTTTATACCTTTAATAAAATCTTTTATTGTTGGTCTTCCCTGGGGATCAATCAGGGAAGTTATTACTTTTCTTGGTTTATAGAAAGCATAATAAACTTTAGGCTCTGGTTTTATAAGAAGCTTCCCGTCAACCTTAATATAATCTTTTTCAGGATCTGCTTTCTGTCCAAGTTGAGCAATTTGACCGTTTACAGTGACTCTTCCCTCTTTAATTAATTCTTCTGCCTTTCTGCGGGATGCAATTCCATATTCTGATAATATTTTCTGTAATCTTTCGAGCATATATTAATCCATAATCTCTATGTATGCCTTTTGTCTAAGACTTCGTACCCAAAGTTTATAACCCTTCTTAAATTTTTCCTCTTCAAGCAGAGCTCGAACATAGTTTTTTAAAGCTTCTGAGTCCCTTTTAAAACATTTTCCATCAAGTTTAAAAATGTATATACCATTTGCTGTCATCATAGGTTCACTAATTTGACCTATGTTCATTTTTGAAAAGAGATTTAAAAGTTCTGGTGAAATCTCACTTGTCTTAAGAAGTCCAATTGAACCACCTGATTTTGATGAAACATCTTCACTAAATTGAGAAGCCACTTTGCTGAAGGACTCACCTTGTATGAGTCTTTTTAAAATTTCATTGATTATATTTTTCATTTCATCTTCTTTTTCCCTGGCCTTGACGAATATTTGACTTACATAATAACCTTCTTCATCACAGGATAATTCTGGATGGGAAGCAATATAATTATTTACCTCTTTTTCAGTAATAATAATCTTGCTTCTTACCAATGAATTTAATGCTCTACCAATTAATATTTGTTCCCTAAGCATTTTTCTGTAATCATTTAGAGTCATTCCTTCTTTTTTAAGTGTTTCTATGAAGGCTTCATCAGTGAGGTTATATTTGTTCTTTATGTCTTTGATAGCACCCTCAATTTCACTTTCAGCAACAAAAATTCCATATCTTTCTGCTTCATCAATTTGAAGCTTTGTATCAATTAATTTTTCAAGGAATTCCTGTTCATGGTTTTTAAAATATTTAAATTTTTCATCAGGATTTAATGCCTTTAACTCATCTTTAAAGGTGAATTCCATGAATTTATAAAGCTCACTCCATGTAATAACTTCTTTATTTACTACCGCTACCACTTTGTCAACAAAGAATTTGTTTTCTTCTGCAAATGCCAAAGAGACAAGAGGGAGAGGCAAAGCGGAAGGTTCTCCTTCTTTAGAAAAATCTAAGATAGACTGAAATAATAAAGTTGTTATTAAAGTAAGAAAAACAGCAATTTTTACCAATTTTGAATAATTTTGAATAAACCTGAACATCTTTATCTCCTTAAATTTAACATATTCTTGGTAACTGTTCTCCCGGAAGCATGTCAACCAATCTTGTTCCTCCAATAGATGTTTTAAGTAAAACTTTGCCTCCACCTCCTGTTATCTCTCCAATTATAGCAGATTCTTTCCCAAAGGGGTGTTTTTTTATTAATTCTAATATTTCTTCTGCTTTTTGAGATTCTACTATTGCAACAAAAATTCCTTCATTGGCAACATATAGAGGGTCAAGTCCTAAAAGGTCACATGCTCCTTTGACAGTATCATGGACTGGAATTGAATTTTCGTAAATTGTTATATCTTTTCCTGAATCCACAGCAAGCTCTTTCAATGTTGTGGCAACTCCTCCACGGGTTGGGTCTCGCATTATTTTTATTGCTGAAGCAAAATTTTTCATTATTTCATTTATAATTCCGTTTAATGGTCTTGTATCACTTAGCACAGGAGGTTCAAAGGTAAAACCATTTCTTTCTGCCATAACAGCAATTCCATGATTTCCAATTGAACCACTTATCAAAACCTTATCTCCTACTTCTATTTTTAAAGGTGAAAGCTCAACTCCATCTGGTACTATACCAATTCCTGAAGTATTTATAAAAATTCCATCTCCTTTTCCTTTATCAACAACCTTTGTATCTCCTGCAACTATTTTTATATTTGCTTCCTTTGCTGATTTAGATATACTTTTCAAAATTCTTTCAAAATCAGAAATTTGGAAGCCTTCTTCAAGAATAAATCCTACTGTTAAATAAAGAGGTATAGCACCGACAACCGAAAGATCATTCACAGTTCCATTTATTGCAAGGTCACCAATATCACCGCCAGGGAAAAAAATCGGTGAAACTGTATAGGAATCAGTAGTTATGGCTATTTTACCTGAATGATTAATATTAACTATTGCTGAATCCATGAGGGTGGGAAGCTCAAACACAGGAGCAATATATTTTTTTATAAGGTCATGCATTAATTTCCCACCACTTCCATGGCCAAGAAGAATTCTATCCATGACTTACCTCCACTTTTATTTCTACTGGTTCACTTTCTTGTAAAGGACCTTCAGAGGAAATTTTATAAAAAATAGGCTTTTTTAAGTTATTAATATTATACTCAGCATCAAAAAATAAAGGAATCATTGTTTCCCCAATTAATATAAAATCCGAATCAACTTCTATTTTCCTATAAACTTTGTATATATTAACCCATTTCTCAGGAACTTCTTTCCATGATATGTAAACACCATTCTCATTTACTGTAAAGAACACTTCTTCTGGTTTGGATGGAATAAAATCATAAAGAGGGACTTTAATTTCAGTTCCTTTGCCTTCAATGTAGATATTAGGCTCAGATATGTATGGAGTAACAAAATAAATTAAAAATTGAGACTTTAGGTTCGAATCTGTAGGCTTAAGAAGATTTTTGAAAGTTTCTTCAACTAAGAAATAGTTTTTTTCTGTAAAACCAATTTTTGAGGCACTACCTTCTTTTTTTATTTTGTAAATGTTATACATTACAGAGTTTTCTGATTTCCATGAAAGTAAAACTCCATCATGGGTAATTTTATATTGTAGCCCCGTAACTTCTGGAAGTTTTTTGGTAGTTATAGAATTTTCTATAGGTTTGCTGTAAATTCCTTTTTTGTTTATTGCAAAAATTCTGTATTTATATGTTTCACCGAAAGCAAATTCTTTATCTTCAAAGGAAGTTTCTTCTGGGCTAAAAAATCCAAGAGATTTTACCTGACCATTATTTAGCCTCTCTAACAGAAAACTTCCAAGTTTAGATTTATTTTTTTCTGGATAACTCCAGGAAACCTGAATTTTATCATAATAAGCATTAATTGTAATTTTTTGAACAGGCTCTGGTTGAAGATAATCTTCAATGGTGGGATCCATTTTCTTCCCACATCCAGAAAGAAAGAGTAAAAGTAAAACGATAATAAGGAGGAGATTCTTCGCCTTCGGCTCAGAATGACATAAAGGCGAATCAGAATGATACAGAGATGGCTCAGAATGATATATAGGAGGCTTTGAATGACAGAAAGGTTGATTAGATGCTGTCGGGGTCTCCAAAAAGTCGTGAGCCTTTTTGGGTGCCCTTGTCTTGAGTCCTTTGAGTTTACTCAGGATAGACTCTTCGAAGGAATGACTATTCCTTCTGTCAACCTGAGGCTTTGCCGAAGGGGTTCCTCCTTGATTGTAGATGGATGAGATTCTTCGCTGAGGCTTAATTTTATATGTTTTCATTTCATTCCTAATGATTTTTTTAGTATTATTATTTGTTCTTTCACAAACTTCTTTGCGGTGCTTCCATAGGATTGTTTTGCAGTTATTGAGCCTTCCGGAGTTAAAATTTCATAAACATTTTCATCAATTTTATCTGAGAATTTTTTGAATTCTTTTATTTCAAGTTCTGAAAGATTTTTACCTTTTTCAATACAGTAAAGTACAATTTTGCCTACAATTTCATGGGCAATCCTGAAAGGGACTCCTTTTTTTACAAGATATTCTGCAAGGTCTGTTGCTGTAAGAAACCCTGTTTTTAGCGATGCTTTCATTTTATCAACGTTGAATTTTACCTGAGGAAGCATTTCTATCATAATTTTAAGGCTCATAATAACTGTATCGCAGGTATCAAAAACTGGCTCTTTGTCTTCCTGCATATCTCTGTTGTAAGTTAAAGGAAGAGCTTTCATTGTTGTTAAAAGAGAAATAAGATTCCCATAAACTCTTCCTGTTTTTCCTCTTATGAGTTCAGCTGAGTCAGGATTTTTTTTCTGAGGCATCATACTTGAACCCGTTGAAAATTTATCAGGAAGCTCTATGTATCCAAATTCATCAGTTGACCATATTATGAGTTCTTCAGAGAGTCTACTAAGATGCATCATTATCATTGCTCCACAGTAAAGAACATCAAGAACAAAATCTCTGTCAGAGACAGCATCCATACTGTTTGGGATTACTCTTTCCATTCCAAGTTCTTTAGCTGTGTAGTCTCTGTCAATTGGAAGTGACGTTCCTGCTATTGCACAGGCTCCAAGGGGACATTGATTTATTCTCTTTAAAGCCTCTGTGAGTCTACTTCTGTCTCTTTCAAACATCCATGCATAGGCTAAAAGATGATGAGCAAGAAGCACAGGCTGAGCTTTCTGCATATGTGTATATCCGGGCATGATTATATCAATATGTTTTTGTGCAATATTAATAATTGTTTTTTCAAACTCTGTAAGAAGTCCATTGATTTCAGTAACTTTTTTTCTTAAATATAGCCTCAGATCAGTTGCAACCTGATCATTTCTTGAACGGGCTGTATGTAGACGAGCACCTGCTGAACCTATTTTCTCAATAAGTGCTTTTTCAATGTTCATGTGAACATCTTCAAGCTCTGTTTTAAACTGAAATTTTCCCTCCGCTATTTCCTTTGCTATTTCTTTAAGCCCCTTTGATATTAACTTGAACTCTTTATCATTTATTATTCCTTGTTTATTAAGCATCTTTGCATGGACAATACTTCCTTCAATATCTTCCTGCCATAATCTCTGGTCAAAGGATACTGACTCTGAGAATTTTTCCAGTGTTTTTGCTGTTTTTTCCTTAAATCTTCCACCCCATGGCTTTTTCATTGTTCCTATACCTTTATTTGTCGCTCTTTTGTTTTGTGATGATAACCTCTGAAGTCTCTTTTCTCCTCATTCTGAGGTTTTCCATGTCATTCTGTTCCTCTTTTTTTGTCATTCTGTTCCTCTTTTTTTGTCATTCTGAGCCAAAGGCGAAGAATCTCCTCCTTATTCCGAGAGATTCCTCGGGGCATCGAGCCCCTCAGAATGACAGAAAAAGAAGGTATTCCCTTGAAATACATATCTATTACTACTCCTCTGCCTTTGCCTGACGTTCTTTCTGTCTTTGTTCAATTATTTTTTGAGCTATATGAGATGGAACTTCCTCATAATGGGAAAACTCCATTGAGTAAATTCCTCTACCAGAGGTCATACTATGAAGCTGATTGGCATATGTAAGCATTTCAGCCATTGGAACAAGGGCAATTATTTTTTGATTTCCACCTGCCTGTGGCTCCACTCCCTGGACCTTTCCTCTACGGGCATTTAAATCTCCAATTATTGTACCAAGAGTTTCATCGGGAACAATAATTTCTGTTTTCATTATTGGTTCAAGCAAAACAGGTTTTGCATCCATGAAAGCCTTCTTTAAAGCTAAAGCTCCTGCAATTTTGAATGCCATTTCTGAGGAATCAACTGGATGATATGTTCCATCATAAAGAGTGACCTTTATGTCAATTATTGGATAATAAGCCAAAATACCCTCTTTCATTGTCTCAAGAATACCCTTTTCAACAGCAGGGCGATACTGCTGAGGTATTACTCCACCTACTATTTTATCAACAAATTGATATCCTTCACCCCTTGGAAGCGGTTCAATCTCAATCCAGCAGTCTCCATACTGCCCTCTTCCACCAGATTGTTTTTTATACTTACCCTGTGCTCTTGCAGTTGCTCTGATTGTCTCTCTGTAAGGAACCTTCGGAGCCATAAGATTTACTTCAACTCCGAATTTTCTCTTAAGTTTCTCTAAAGCAACTTCAATGTGAACCTGTCCCATTCCACTTAAAATCATATCCTTTGATTCTTCATCCCTTGAAAATCTAAGAGTAGGGTCTTCTTCAAGTAATTTATGAAGTCCTGCACTTACTTTTTCTTCATCTCCTCTGGTTTTTGGTGCAATTGCATAGGAAATAAGAGGTTCAGAGAATCTCACCTCTGGTAAAATTATAGGATTTGCTTCATCACAGAGGGTGTGTCCTGTAAGAGTATCCTTTAATTTAACTGTTGCAACAATTTCACCGGGACCTGCTTTCTGACAGGGTGTTTGATTTTTACCAAGTACATAGTAAATCTGACCAATTCTTTCTTTTGAACCTATATTAGGATTAAGAACTGTGGAGTCTGCTTTAAAAATTCCTGAAAATACTCTTATGTAAGATATTTTCCCTGCAAAGGGATCAATGGTAGTTTTGAAAACATAGGCTGAAAGGGGTTCAGATTCAGAGGGCTTTCTAATTATCTCAGAACCGTCTTTTGGATTAGTTCCTTTTATTGGATAGATATTTGCCCTTTCTACAGGATCGGGAAGACATAGGATTATGCTGTCAAGCAATGCTTCTATTCCAATTCCAAGGAGAGCTGAACCTGCCAACACAGGAATAAATCTTCTTGCAAGGGATGCATCATGAAGTCCCTTTCTTAATTCTTCTTCTGTAAGATCTCCACCTTCAAGATATTTTTCAAGGAGGCTGTCATCAAGTTCAGCAATTTTTTCAACAAATTTTTTCCTGTATTCTTCCACAGAAGAAGAAAGTTCAGTAGGAATTGATGTTTCCTTCAGAGAATTCCCATCATAAATGTATGCTTTCAATGAGATTAAATCAACAACTCCCTTTAGTCCAGGACCTTCTCCAATTGGTAGTGTAAGAGGAATTGCTTCCTGTCCAAAGATTTTTTCAATTTCTGCCACTGCTCTCTGAAAGGAAGCATTCTCTTTATCAAGTTTATTTACAAAAACAACTCTTGGAAGGTCATAGTCATCGCAGTATTTCCATATTCTTTCTGTTTCTGCCTTTACCCCTGAAATTGCGCTAACTATGACAACCGCACCATCGACAATTCTTAAAATGCTTTTTGTATCTTCAAGAAAATTAACAAAGCCAGGTGTATCAATTATATTGATTCTATAATTTTTGTAGTCGCAGTATGCAACTTTGGAACTTAGTGTCATATTTCTCATAAGTTCTTCTGGTTCATAGTCAATAACCTTGCCGGTAGACTCACCAGTAGTCACCCTGTCAATCAACCCTGTTTTAAAAAGTATTTGTTCTGCAAGTTTAGTATTACCTGCACCTGCATGGGCAACAACAGCAATGTTTCTGATTTTTGTAACATCTCTACTCATAGAGAGCCTCCTTAAAATAAGTTTTTATCTATCTCCAAAAACTCTTTCATAAATATAATCTACATTTCTTGTGTAATAGTTTAAATCAAAAATGCTTTTTATTTCATCTTCGGTGAGATATTTTCTTATTTCATTGTCATTAAGAAGTAAATTTATAAAGGGTACACCTTCCTGCCAGCTACGCATTGCATTTGTTTGAGTGATTTTATATGCTTCTTCACGAGTAAGTCCCTTTTCAATGAGAGCAAGAAGTACTCTTTGAGAATTATAAAGTCCATAGCTAAGTTCTATATTTTTAAGCATTCTTTCAGGATATACAACAAGGTCCTTTATTATTCCATAAAGCCTGTTAAGCATGTAATCTACTAATATGCAGTTGTCAGGTATAATGATTCTTTCAACGGAAGAATGAGAGATGTCTCTGTCATGCCATAGTGCCACATTTTCAAAACTTGCAAAGGCATTACTTCGGACAAGTCTGCTTAGTCCTGATAAATTTTCGCATCCAACAGGATTTCTTTTATGAGGCATTGCTGAGGAACCTTTCTGCCCCTTTGTAAAGGGTTCTTCTGCTTCGAGGACTTCTGTTCTTTGAAGATGTCTTATTTCAATAGCTATTTTTTCAACCATTGCAGCAATGAGGGCAAGACAACTTAAAAATTCGGTGTGTCTGTCTCTCTGGACAACCTGTGTTGCCACAGGCTCTGGTTTAAGTCCAAGCTTCTTCAGAGCAATTTCTTCAATTTCTGGTGGAATATTTGAAAAAGTTCCAACAGCACCAGATATTTTACCAACACTGATTCTTTCTGTAGCTTGTCTTAGTCTTTCCATGTTTCTTTTTGTTTCTTCATACCATAAGGCAAATCTTAGACCAAAACTTGTTGGTTCTGCATGAACACCATGACTTCTTCCCATACATATAGTGTTTTTATATTGAAAAGCCTTTTCACGAAGAAGTTCTTTAAATTCAATAAGGTCTTTCATTATAAGATCTCCTGCTTCTTTCATCTGTAATGCTAAAGCTGTATCCACTACATCACTTGATGTAAGTCCCATGTGGATGTAACGGGATGAAGGACCAACCTTTTCTGCAACAGCTGTTAAAAAGGCTATAACATCGTGTTTAACCATTGCTTCAATTTCATCAATTCTTTTTAAGTCAAAGTCTGCCTTTGCTTTAATTTCTTCTAAGGCATCTTGAGGGATTTTTCCAAGTTCTGCCCATGCTTCACATACAGCAATTTCAACTTCAAGCCATTTTCTGAATTTGTTCTCCATGCTCCATATATGACCCATTTCTTTTCTTGTATATCTCTCTATCATAATTCTTCCTCCCATATAATTCTTTCAGGTTTTATAATTACGCCATTTCCAAAGCCTATGCCAAGAATTTTTCCTGTTTTATCCTTAACCTTTACCCATCCTGCTGGAACAATTCCAGAGGGAATTTTTACTGAATTTCCATTTAAAAATTTTCTAACAAGAGCATCACCTATTATGACAGAAGGAATGAAATATAAAGCTTTATCTATTGTTAAAAAAGCATCTGAAATTGCCTTTTCTTTTATTTTTTTCAATTCCTCTAAATCAATGGATTCTTCAACTTTAAAGTTTCCTATTCTTGTTCTTTCAAGTTCAACAATATGGGCTCCTATTCCTAATTCTTCACCTATGTCATTGCAAAGAGCTCTTACATATGTTCCTTTACTACATACTACTCGGAATGATACAAAGGGTGGTTTAAACTCTTCAATTTTAATGGAATGAATAATAACCTTTTTAGGCTTTCTTTCTACCTCAATTCCCTTTCTTGCAAGTCTATAAAGGGGAGTGCCGTCAATCTTTACTGCTGAATACATTGGAGGAGTTTGCATTATTTCACCTTTATATTTCGTTAAAATTTGCTCTATTTCCTCTTTTTTAAGTTCAAAATTCTCTATCACCTTTGTAACATTGCCATCAGCATCATAGGTGTCTGTTGATATCCCAAATTTTGCTTTAAAAAGATACTCCTTTTCAAGTTCCATAAGAAGAGGTGTAATTTTTGTAGCCTCATTAATACAAACAAGCAAAATACCTGTTGCGATTGGATCAAGACTGCCAGCATGACCTGCTTTTTTACATTTTAAAATCCTTTTTACTTTTGTAACAGCATATTGACTTGTAAAACCCTTTGGCTTATTGAAAATCAGTACTACATTCATAGAAGTTTAATTGCTCCTATTCCTTTTAATTCAAAAATTACAAGGAAACTAAAGTCAGATGTCTCTTTACCATGTCTTTCAACAGGTTTTCTTGATAAGGAAATATTTGCTGCCCAGCATTTTTCAGCATATCTTATATTTAAAGTACTGTCCCTTAAACCAGCACCCTTTGCATCGTAATTTATATTTGTATTAAACGACCATTTTTCAGATATTTTTTTTGCTAAAGAAAAAGCATATGTTTTTATTCCTTCTTCATTTTCATAGAAATCATACTGGTTTCTTAATGTAGGAGCCCATAAATAGGCAGGAGAAAGGGCTTCATCTCTTGTATATCTTTGACTAAATGAAATAGAAGTTGTTTCATCAGGAGAAAATCCTATCCAGCTATTAAAACGTTCCATTCTTTTTTTAGAAATATTTTGATAGGTATCAAAGCCAAAACTTATTTTCCAGAAAGATGCTCTTCCTTCTATTAAAATAGGATACATTTTATCCCATTCATTTTTTGCTCTAAAATCATAAACCTGTGCTATTCTTCCCTCAATGGTGAGACTCTTAAATTGCAATTTATTGTAAACTCCTGCTCTTATTAATCCTGTATCATCAAGTATTTCAGCATCTTTTAAAATTGGTGGTTTTCCATTTACACCAATAAAAACTCCTTCTACAAAGGGTTCGATTAAATGACTAAAATCACTCTCCTTTTTATAAAGTAGCATAAAAGCCTTTGCATTATATTGAATCATTTCTCTATGAGATACATCTTTATAGGGTGTGGTTTTTTCAAGATTATAAAATATAACTTTTGCATTTAAATTTTGTGTGAGCTTAACAACATCTCCAAAATTATGAGTTATTTCTGGATTTATCTCAACTCTTTGCCCATTAAGACCGTCTTCTTTATAAAACTCTGCTAAATTTATGTTAAAATTGGCATTAAAGGGTCCGATTTTATAGGGATAGACAATATAACCAAGTTCTGCTTTAAGTGGTGGACTCATTCCATCATTTTTTAAATCCTTCCATCCCTGTCCCAACAAATAAAATCTTGACTGAACAAGAGGAACAGATACTTCCATAGAAGACTGTAAGAATCTATCATATCTTGCCTGAAGGTCTTTTCCAAATTCCTTAAAAAGATAGGTCACATTAACTGAGCGAACATCTCCGTATTGTCTGTAAAAGTCATTTTTATTTACATAATTCAAATCAATAAGAAGGTCAAAGTTTTTTAATTTTTGAAGATGTATTGCTCGAAGTTCTTGATAGTTTTTATCGAGAATCCTATCATTAATTTGATAGGCATACCACATCCCTTTAGTATTGAAATCCATATATCTATATTCAATTCCCTTCCCAAGACCTGCCTTTGAAAAATAGTCCAGATATAAGGTTGCATCCTTATTGCTATCTATAACAAGATAATAGGCAGGAGAAAACTGGAAACCTCTTATGTTTGAGTTTCCAATTTTTAATGGAAGAAATCCGGATTTTTTTGTGTTTCCTCCAGGACCCCAGAAAATAGGTGAAAAAGCAAGGGGAATATTTTTTACCTTGAATGTTGTAGCTTTAGATATCAAAGTATCATCAACTATTAAATCAACACTTTCTCCTGTAAAACACCACGGTTGAGCCTTGTCTGGTTCAGGCTCACAGGTTGAAAAAGTGGCTTTTTTTGCCTTGTATTTTATTTCGCTTAATCTTTCTATTTCATCGGCAGTAATCCATATATCCTGTTTTTTTATGTGAATCAAAGATTTTTTCAAAAATCCTGTTTTTTGTTCTATATTTATTTTCCCTTCCTCTGCCCATGCTGTTATTTCATCATCTTCATAATACATATCTCCAAAGGCTTCAACTTCGTTAGTTTTTTCATAGTAGATTGCTTTTTGGGCTTTTAGTATGAATTTTTCATTTTGAATTTTTACATTTCCTATTGCTACATATTTTTGCTCTTCTTCAAAGCTTTCAAGTGTATCAGATGTTATTTCTAAAGCAAAGGCATAAATTGGCAGAAAAATAATAAATAAAAATAAAGGGACTTTTAATTTCATAAAACTTCACCAAGCCTTCTATGGGATGTTTTTTCGCCGAGAAATTCTTTTAATTCTCCAACTAAATAAACTGAACCAGTACATAAAAGATAGAGATTTGGATTTTTTTTACAGACAGAAACACCTTCTTTAAAAGCCTCAACAGGATCTGAAATATAGGATAGATTTAATGAATAACCATTTAATCGTTCTGAAAGTTCATCATACTTTAAAGCTCTTTCATAGTTTGGGACAGTAAATATAATTTTGTTTGCGTAATTTTCAAAGGATTTAATAAAACCGCCTACATCTTTGTCTCTCATTATTCCAAAAACTAAAACGGGTTTTTTATCAGTAATGATTTTCAAAGATTTTATTAATGTTTGAGCAGCCTGAGGATTATGGGCGATATCAAAGATTATGAGAGGTTCTTCTGATATTATTTCAAGTCTACCAGGAATAGTAACATTTTTAAGTCCTTCTCTAATATAATTTTCATCCCAATTAGGATATATGGTCATAAAGGCCTGCATAGCAACTGCTACATTTTCAAGTTGATGAAATCCTATAAGAGGTAAGAATAACTCTGAAGTCTGAAGGTTTGAGGCTGAGCTAAAAATAAAATTGATGCCTTTTATACTCATTGATTTTAGTTCAGCTGAGAAATCTTTACCGTAGATAAAAAGTTCTGAACCTGATTCTTCTGCTTTTTTTCTAATTACCTCTTCTGCTTCTGAAGCCTGCTTAGATGAAACAACAGGAACTCCTTTTTTTATAATTCCTGCTTTTTCTTTAGCAATAGATTTAATGTCACTGCCAAGAAATTCTTGATGATCAAGTCCGATGGTTGTAATTACTGAAACTTCTGGTACAACAACATTTGTAGCATCTAATCTTCCACCCATTCCTGTTTCAAGTACCCCATATTCAATTCCTGCTTCTGCGAAATAAAGAAAAGCCAGCACTGTTATAAATTCAAAAAAGGTAAGTTCCTCGCCAAAGGGTTTGATTTTCTCGATTAATCTTACAACTTCATCTTCTGTTATTTCTCTATCATTAACGATTATTCTTTCTGTAAATCTTGTAAGATGAGGAGATGTGAAAAGCCCTGTATTTAATCCGTGAGCCCTTAAAAGATGATAAATTATTTTAGATGTAGAACCCTTGCCATTTGTGCCAGCAATATGAACTGATTTGAACCCTCTATGGGGATTATCAAATGTTTCAAGTACTGAAAAAACTCTTTCAACTCCTAACTTGATACCCTTTGTTCTTCTTTTATAGAGTTCATTTATTAAAACTTCATACATGCTCTTTTGGTAAAGGCATTAAAATGTCAATAATTTTAGCTATAGTGTTTTTTAATTCTTTTCTGTCTACAACGATGTCAACCATTCCATGTTCAAGGAGAAATTCAGCCCTTTGAAAACCCTCGGGCAATTGTTGTTTTATTGTTTCCTGAATTACTCTTGGTCCAGCAAAACCTATAAGACTACGAGGTTCTGCAATAATTATATCCCCGAGCATTGCAAAGGATGCTGTAACGCCACCAAAAGTTGGATCTGCTAAAACAGAAATATATAATAAACCTTCTTCTTTTAATCTTCCTATAGCCTGAGATGTCTTTGCCATCTGCATGAGGGAAAACATTCCTTCCTGCATTCTTGCTCCCCCTGAAGATGACACAATGATCAAAGGAACTCTTCGCTGTATTGCTCTTTCAGTAGCTTTTGTTACTTTTTCTCCGACAACTGTTCCCATGCTTCCACCCATAAAGGAAAAATCAAGAACAGCAATAACTACATCTCTTCCGTTAATTTTTGCATCTCCATAAATAGCAGCCTCTTTAATACCTGATTTTTTCTCATTTTCCTTTAATCTATCCTTATAGGGAATAGTGTCTTTGAAGCCAAGAGGATCAGGGCTTGTAAGATCAGGGTCTAATTCGTTAAAGCTTCCTGAATCTGTTATAAGAGTAATTCTTTCCTTTGCTGAAATTCTAAAATGATATTTACACTTTGGGCATACTTTAAAATTATTTTCCAGTTCTTTACGGTAAATAATTTCTTTACAATTTTCACATTTAACCCATAATCCTTCGGGAATTTTTACTTTTTTTTCTAAGGGTGGTTCTTTTCTTTTAAACCATGCCATTTTATATTGCCTCTCTTAAAGATTTTATAAAGTTTAAAACTTCTTCAGGTTTTTCATGAAATTTTTTAACAATAGCACTTCCCACGATTACTCCGTCAGCAAACTGAGCAACATACTTAGCCTCCTCAGGCTTACTTACTCCGAATCCAATGCATACAGGGTTACCAAAGCTTTTTACAAAATTTATGTGTTCTCTGAATTTTTTATCAAGTCTGAGTTCTGTACCCGTTATTCCTGTTATTGAGACATAGTAAACAAAGCCAGTAGATGCATTAACAATTTTTTTTACTCTTTCTGGAGTTGATGTTGGTGCTACAAGAAAAATTATGTCAATACCATATTTTTTTGCAAGGGATCTGTATTCCGATGATTCTTCAACAGTTAAGTCTGGGAAAATAACTCCTGCAACTTTTGCATCCTTTGCGTTCTGGAAAAATTTTTCAATACCATAGCAGAAAACAGGATTCAAATAGGTCATAAGAATAATGGGGGTATGGATGCTATTTTTAAATTCATTAAGAAAGTTCAAAATTTTTCTTAAAGTTGTTCCAGATTTTAATGCTCTTTCAGCTGCTCTTTGTATTGTAGGACCATCAGCAAGAGGATCTGTAAAAGGGACTCCAAGCTCTATAATATCAGCTCCTGCATCACTTAGAAGTTTAAGCCTTTTGGCAGTTGTTTGAAGGTCGGGGTCCCCTGCCATAATATATGGAATAAATGCCTTTTTGCCAATTTTTTTCAGTTCCTCAAGTTTCTCTCTAACAGAAAAACCTTTCAAACTCCACCTCTTAAAGAGAAAGTCTTTTGATTCTTGCTACTTCTTGAACATCTTTGTCCCCTCTTCCTGAGAGGTTTACAATAATAATTGAATCCTTTGACATCTTTGGGGCAATTTTTATTGCTTCTGCGACAGCGTGGGCAGACTCTAAGGCAGGAATAATTCCTTCAAGTCTACTTAAAAGTTCAAAGGCATGTAATGCTTCATCATCAGTTGCATAGGTGTATTTAACCCTTCCTTTGTCTCTGAGATAGGCATGTTCAGGACCAACAGAGGCATAATCAAGTCCTGCTGAAACAGAATGAGTTTCAAGAATATTTCCATCTTCATTTTCCAAAACATAGCTAAGACAACCCTGAAAAATTCCCTTTGCTCCACCTGCAAATCTTGCAGCGTGAAGTCCAGATTGGATTCCTTTCCCTCCTGCTTCAACGCCAATCATTTCTACATTATCTTTCAAAAAGGCACTGAAAAGTCCTATTGCATTACTACCTCCGCCAACGCAGGCAATTAGGATATTAGGAAGTTTTTTTTCCTTTTGAAGTATCTGTTTCTTTGTTTCTTTACCAATTACACTTTGAAAAAATCTTACAAGAAGAGGATATGGATGAGGTCCAAAGACAGTACCTAAAACATAATGGGTTGTTCTTACATTTGTGGTCCAGTCCCTAAGAGCTTCATTAATAGCATCTTTTAAAGTTTTTGAACCTGTATCAACAGGAATAACCCTTGTACCAAGAAGATTCATCCTGAAGACATTGAGCTTTTGTCTTCTAATATCTTCTGTTCCCATGTATATATCACAGCTAAGTCCTACAAGTGCAGCACCTGTAGCAGTTGCTACGCCATGTTGACCAGCTCCAGTTTCAGCAATAATTCTTTCCTTCCCCATTAATTTTTTAGCTAATAAAGCCTGTCCGAGAGCATTGTTAATTTTATGGGCTCCAGTGTGGGCAAGGTCTTCTCTTTTTAGATATATTTTTGCTCCCCCAAGATGTTCAGTGAGTCTTTTAGCAAAATAAAGTGGAGTAGGTCTACCTACATACTCTTTAAGAAGAGATTCAAATTCTTCATTAAATTTTTTATCCCTTTTTGCTCTATAGAAAGCCCTTTCCAGTTCTTCTAAGGCTGGCATTAGAGTTTCAGGAACAAAACAACCTCCATACTGTCCAAAATATCCTCTTTTTTTACCCATGAAAAGTATTATAGCATAGAAGGTTTGAACTATGGGATTTTGTTATAATACCTTTATAATGGATATTTTTAAATTTAAACAGACCTATCTTTCTGCTAAAAGAGTTCAAGAAATTCTTAATATTTTTATAAAACACGGCTTTGGACAAATAATTGATCAGCTTAATCTTGGTAAATTTATTGCTATTAAGAGAAGATTTCATAAATTTGGTAGATGGACTACTCAGCCTACACTTTCAATTTCAGAAAGATTGAGAATGGCCTTTGAGGAGTTAGGTCCTACTTTTATAAAATTAGGACAGCTTCTTGCTTCAAGACCTGATATTATAGGCAGTGAAAATATAAAAGAATTCAAAAAACTTCAAGATAAAGTACCCCCCTTTAGCATTGATGATGTTAATAAAACCGTTGAAAAAGAGTTGGGATTAACTCCTGATAAAATTTTCAAAAGTTTCAATCCTATCCCTATTGGTTCAGCTTCAATTGCTCAAGTTCACGAAGCTGTTTTACTGAATGGGGAAAAGGTTATAGTTAAGGTTAGAAGGCCTGGAATTAAAGAACAGATTTTAATTGATATTAAGATACTTAATACTCTTGCAAGGCTTATGGAAAAACATATTCCCGAAAGTAGAATTTTCGATCCTGTGGGAATAGTAAATGAATTTTCAAGATCTATCTTACGAGAACTCGATTTCCGCAGAGAAGCAAGAAATGCGATGATCTTTAAAGAAAATTTTAAGGAAAACGAAAAAATTTATATTCCTGTTATATATAAAGACTACACGAAAGAGAGAATTTTAGTTATGGAGAAGGTCGAAGGAGTAAGAATTGATAATATTGAAGCACTAACTCAGATGGGTTTAAATGTTAAGAAGATTTTTAAAACAATTATTGATATATATTTTATCCAGATTTTTGAACACGGTTTTTTCCATGGTGATCCCCATCCTGGAAATCTTATTGTAACAGAAGATGGAAGAATAGTAATGGTTGATTTTGGTATAGTAGGGAAAATTGATGAGGAATTTCAAGAATCCTATGCTAATATTGCACTGGCAATTATTAAGCAGGATTTTGATCTTCTGCTTGACAATTATTTAAAACTTGGAATAATTCCAGATAACATTGATATGCATAAGCTTAAAAGAGAACTTAAGGAAGACATTGAAGACATTCTCTATCCCCTTTATTCTTCATCTTTTGAGGAGATTAAAATTTCTGAATTTATAGAGTCAATTATGAAGGTTAGTTTAAAACATAAATTAAGATTTCTTCCAGAACTTTTGTTAATTGACAAGGTTTTAATAATGCTTGATGGACTAGCAAGAGAACTTTCTCCACAAACATCAATAATTGAGATGCTTAAACCATACGCTGAGAATATAATTGCAAGAAGGTTCAGCCCTGATTTTTACATAAAAAAATTTTTAACGATTTTCAAAGAGTTTAAGAATGCTGTTGAAAATATACCTTTTCAATTCAAGATGTTACTAAGTAAGGCTGTAAGGGATGATATAACAGTAAAAATGTTTCATGTAAATATGCCCGAATTTTTGAAAGACATTGAAAAATCAAGTAATAAAATATCCTTTAGTCTTATTGTAAGTGCCATGATTCTTAGTTCGGCAATAATGCATGCTGCAGAGGTAAAACCTTTAATGAATGGGATTTCAATTTTTGGTCTTATAACTGGTGTAGTGGCATTTTTTCTTGGAGTTTGGCTAATAATCTCAATTATTAGGTCAGGAAAATTATAACTTTTATTGAATGTCCTTTTAAGTGCTCTGAAAATCAATATGATTTGAATAAGTTTTTGTTTATAAAGTATAATTTAAATTTACAAATTTTCAGGCAGAGGGTTTTCTGCCAAAAAATGGTTGGAGGTTATAATGAGAATTATAGTTTGCGTCAAACAGGTTCCAGATGTTACAGAAGTAAGAATTGATCCCAAAACAAACACTCTTATAAGAGAAGGTGTTCCAAGTATAATGAATCCCTATGATTTGCATGCTGTAGAGGCAGCACTTCAGATTAAAGAAGCCACTTCAGGTAAGGTTACAGTTATAACAATGGGGCCGCCACAGGCAGAGGAGGTACTAAGGGAGGCAATATCAATGGGAGTTGATGATGCTGTTTTACTTACAGACAGACGGTTTGCTGGAGCTGATACATGGGCAACTGCTTATACCCTTTCCCTTGCAGCAAAAAAGATAGGTTTTGATTTAATAATTTGCGGGAAACAGGCAATTGATGGAGACACTGCACAAGTAGGACCGGAAATGGCTGAATTTCTTGATATTCCTCATGTTTCCTATGTAAGAAGAATTGATAAAATAGAACCTTCAGAAATGATTATTGAAAGACTTATGGATGACTGTTATGAAAAAATATGGCTTTCCCTACCAGCATTGATAACTGTTGTAAAGGAGTTAAACAACCCTCGTCCACCTTCAATAAGAGGTAAAATGGCAGCAAAAAAAGCAGTTATTCCAAGATGGAATGCCGATGATATTGAAGCAGAAGAAGACAAAATAGGACTTAAGGGTTCGCCCACAATGGTCAAAAACATATTCGCACCTCCACCAAGAGGTGAACGTAGAATTCTTGAAGGAACACCTGAAGAGCAGGTCAATACACTTCTTAAGGAGTTAAGGAGGTTAGGATGCTTATAAGAATTGACATAGAAAAATGTACAGGATGTGGAAACTGTTTAAATCTATGTCCCTTTGGTGCAATAATAATCAAAGAAGATAAAGCTTTCATTACAGAAGCCTGCACCCTTTGTGGTGCCTGTGTAGAGAGCTGTCCAGAGTCTGCAATAATTGACGAAAGAGCAAGAGAGGGAGAAAAAGAGGAAAATTTCAGAGGTGTGTGGATCTTTGCTGAACAATCACAGGGCAGGATAGCTTCTGTAGCCTATGAATTACTTGGCATTGGAAGAAAGCTTGCTCATGAACTTCAAACAGAGCTTTCTGCTGTCTTATTTGGAGAATCCCCAGAAGTAGAGGAGCTTATTAAATGGGGTGCTGACAAAGTTTACTATACAGATGCATCTCAGTATGGTTATTTAGATGATGAATTATATGCTAAAACACTTGTAAACTTGATAAATCAACACAAGCCTGAAATTCTTCTTGCAGGTGCAACTGCCATAGGTCGTTCTTTTATACCAAGAGTTGCTGCAAGATTAAGGGTAGGGTTAACAGCAGACTGTACAGGGCTTGAAATTGATAAAGAAACAGGAAATCTTCTTCAGATTCGTCCAGCCTTTGGAGGAAATATTATGGCAACAATTGTTTCTCCAACAAGCAGACCCCAAATTGCAACAGTAAGGCCTCGTGTTATGAAAAGGGGTGAGTATGCTCCAAATAAAAAAGGTGAAATAATAAAAATTGAACCCCTTGAATCTAAAGGAAGAGTAAAAATTCTTGAAAGGATTCACGATAGCTCCTTCTGTAAAGTAAATTTACAGGATGCAAAAGTTATAGTATCAGGCGGTAGAGGACTTGGTTCGCCAGAGAATTTCACTTTGCTATGGGAACTTGCAAATCTTCTTGGTGGAACTGTTGGAGCTTCCCGTGCAGCAGTTGACGAAGGATGGATTCCCTATGCCCATCAGGTAGGACAGACAGGTAAAACAGTATGTCCAAAACTTTATATTGCCTGTGGTATTTCAGGTGCAGTTCAACATCTTGTAGGAATGCAATCATCTGATATAATTGTTGCAATAAATAAGGATCCAAATGCACCCATATTTAATGTGGCAACCTATGGAATTGTTGGTGATTTAAAGGAAATAATACCTTTAATGATAAAAAAACTCAAAGAAGGAGTTTCTGAATGATAGCTTTTGTTTTTCCAGGTCAGGGTTCTCAGTATGTTGGAATGGGTAAGGATTTGATTGATTGTGCAAAGGATTTGTTTGAAAAAGCAAGTAATATCGTTGGTTTTGACATAGCAAAGTTGTGTTTTGAAGGACCTGATGCTGAGTTAAATAAAACAGAAAATACTCAACCAGCCATACTTACCATCTCCTATGCATTGCTAAGGGAAGTTCTTTCAGAATCAATAATGCCCTCTTATACCGCTGGACATTCTCTTGGAGAATACACCTCAGCTTTATGCGGAGAGGTTTTTTCTTTTGAAGATGCAGTAAAGATTACAAGGAAAAGAGGACAACTTATGCAGAAGGCTCAACCAGAGGGCAAAGGTGCAATGGCTGCAGTTTTAGGGCTTGATGAAGATACTCTGAAAGAAATTTGTAAGAGTATTACTGATTTTTATGTTGACCTTGCAAATCTTAATTGTCCTGGACAGATTGTCATATCTGGGGAAGCAGAGGGGGTTAAAAGGGCTTCTGAGCTCGCAAAACAAAAAGGTGCTAAAAAGGTTGTTCCTCTTCAGGTAAGTATTCCTTCCCATTGTATGCTTATGAAAGAAGTGGCAAAGGAGTTTGAGGAGTATTTGAAGGGCTTTAAATTTAATAATTCAAAAATTCCTATTGTAAGTAATGCACTTGCAGAGGAAATTCATGATCCCCAGGATATTATGAATGCCTTAATAAGACAGCTTTATAGTCCTGTAAGATGGCAGGATTGTGTAAAATACATGATTTCAAAGGGAGTTGACACGTTCATTGAAATTGGTCCTAATAAGGTGCTTTCAGGTCTTATAAGAAGAATTGACTCTTCTGTTAAAGTTTTAAATGTGGAAAATTTGGGTGATATAGAAAAAATTAAGGAGGAATCAAAATGAGAAAAAAAATAGGTATTGTAGGAGCAGGAAATGTTGGAGCTACCCTTGCTTTATTTGTTGTAAATAGTGGTTTATGTGATGTCGTAATCTTTGACATTGTAGAAGGAATGCCACAGGGTAAAGCCCTTGACATCTTACAAAATACCGCAGTATTGGGAATCAAAGCAAATATCATAGGAACAAACAATCTTGATGACCTTGCTGGCTCTGACATTGTTGTAATTACAGCTGGATTAGCAAGAAAACCTGGTATGAGAAGAAAGGATTTATTGATGGCTAATGCAGATATTGTAGGAGGTATTGTAAAAAAGCTCGCACCTCAATGCCCAGATGCAATTTATATAGTAGTCACGAATCCAATGGATGTAATGGCTTATTTAACTCTTGCAATATCCAAAGTGGGGAGACAAAGAGTTCTTGGAATGGGAGGTATTCTTGACTCATCAAGGTTCAAAACATTTATATCAATGGAGCTTGGAGTTGCACCTAAGGACATTGAAACCCTTGTTCTTGGTGGTCATGGACTTTATATGGTTCCTCTTGTAAGATTTACCACCGTAAAGGGAATTCCTCTTTCAAAATGGCTTTCAAAGGAAAAAATAGAAGCCCTTGTTCAACGTACACGCGAAGGTGGTGCTGAAATTGTATCTCTTCTTAAAACAGGCTCTGCCTATTATGCTCCAGCTCAGTCAACCTTTGAAATGGTTAAAGCAATAATTCTTGATGAAAAAAGAATTCTTCCATGTTCTGTTTATCTTGATGGTGAATATGGAGCAAAGGATGTATTCAATGGTGTTCCTGTTATTCTTGGAAGACAGGGACTTGAAAAAATAATTGAGATTGAGCTTACAGATGAAGAAAAACAAGCCTTTGCAAATTCTACAGAAGAGGTAAACAACATGATTAAAATTCTTAAGGAGGAGGGAAAGATATAATGGAAAAAACATTAGTTATAATTAAACCAGATGCAGTAAAGAAAAACCTTATCGGAGAGATAATTTCAAGATTTGAGAAGAATGGTTTAAGAGTTGCAGCCCTTAAAAAGCTCAAGATGACAAAGGAACAGGCAATGGGATTTTATGTTGTTCACAAAGATAGACCCTTTTACGAATCTCTTACAGATTTTATGTCTGAGGGTCCCTGTGTTGTAATGGTTTTAGAGGGTGAGGATGCAATAGCAAAAGTTAGAAAAATTATGGGAGCAACAAATCCTGCTCAAGCAGAAGAGGGAACAATAAGAAAGGATTTTGCAGAAAACATTGAAAGGAATGCAGTACATGGCTCTGATTCACCTCAGTCAGCTTCCTATGAAATTCCTTATTTCTTTTCAGCTTTAGAAATTCTTTAACCTGAATTACGCAAGGTAATTCAGGTTAATATTGATAAATCTTTGAGGGACAAAGTCCCTCAAACTCCCTTTTAAAAAAGTTTGTTTTTATTTTTTGGAGGTTTTAAAGGAGCAAAGCCCCTTTGAGATTTTTCCTTATTTTAATTCACCTTTTGGGTGATCTCGAATTTGGGATTTGGGGCGAAGCCCCAAATTACTCTACATATATTTGCGTAATTTGGGTTTAAAAATTAGGGGTCTCTTTCATGGAAGGAGCCCCATTTATTTTTGATATAAAGTTATTAAACCAAAATGGAGTATTGGCAAAAGTATGTATATATCTGAAAAACTCTTGTTTGAAATTATCACTAAAAAGTCCTAAACTTAGAGCATTGTTTATTTTTTCTATGCTCCAAAAAGAGACTTCTTCGATTTCTTCCCGATTAAAATTAAAAGGACCTTCATGAACTGTCCAGTAAGTGTAAACAAGTTCACTTTCGTAATTATTTGAATGTATATAGGTATACAAAAATTGAAGATTTTGTGCTTCCACACCAAGTTCTTCATACATTTCCCTTTTAGCTGCGTTTACTATATCTTCTCCGGGCATTATATGCCCACCAACTGAGGTATCCCACTTACCAGGTGCAACATCTTTATTATTAGATCTTTTTTGTAAAAGAATTTCTCCCTTTGAATTAAAAACCAATATATGGACAACTCTATGAAGCATTGAAGGATTTCCATGGATAATACTTCTTGGTGCTATTGATATGATACGTCCATCCTTATCTACAACTTCTAAAAATTCTTCCATTTCACCCCATAATCAATTTTGATAGAGAGGAAACTGTATTTAAATGCCGGTGGTGGGATTTGAACCCACACGGGATTGCTCCCAGCGGATTTTGAGTCCGCCGCGTCTGCCGTTCCACCACACCGGCTATGAAAAAAACGATAGCATAAAAAATTAAAAAAAATCAACATGTTGTAAATACTGAAAAATACCTCTTGACAAATTTTTCAAAAAATGGTAAAAAGGGTAAACCACATTTAAAAATCCATTCAAAGGAGGGCTTAAAATGGCAAAAGTAGGGGTTTATCTGTGTCACTGTGGAGAAAACATCAAGGGCGCCATTGACATTGAAGAGCTTAAAAAGTATGTAGAAACTCTACCAGATGTAGCTGTAGTAAAAAATTATGTATTTATGTGCTCCGATCCTGGCCAAGATATAATTAAACAGGATATCAAAAGTGGTAATGTAGACCGTGTAGTAGTTGCAGCATGTACTCCAAGAACTCACGGTCCTATATTTAAAAAAGCCATTGAGGACGCAGGACTCAATGGTTATCTTTTTGAAATGGCAAATATTAGAGATCAGGATAGCTGGCCACACTGGCATAACAAAGAAGGAGCACTTGAAAAAGCAAAAAGACTTTTAAAAAGTGCTATAGCCAAAGTAAGACTTAATGAACCTCTTGAAGATCGTTATGAAGACATGGAAAAATCAGTTTTAGTTATAGGCGGTGGTATTGCAGGTATGTTTGCAGCTTTAGATCTTGCAAATATGGGTCTTAAAGTATATCTTGTTGAAAAACAGCCATCCATTGGTGGGAATATGTCAAAAATTGACAAAACCTTCCCAACAATGGATTGCTCTGCTTGAATACTCACACCTAAGACGGGCGAGGTCGCCCAGCATCCAAATATTGAACTTATTACCTATGCAGAAGTAGATGATGTTAAAGGATACGTAGGTAATTTCGATATCCGTATAAAGAAAAAGGCAAAATATATTGATTGGGATAAGTGTATAGGCTGTGGTGTGTGTACTGAAATATGTCCAGCAAGAGTTCCAAATGAATATAATTTCGGTTTAGATCAGAGAAGAGCAGCTTATATAGAGTATCCACAGGCTGTTCCAAAAAAGGCAGTTATAGATGAACCAAATTGTTTATACTTCAAATCAATAAAAAAGACAGGTAAACCCGCTTGTGAAATATGTAAAAAAGGTATTCCACCAAAAGGAATACAGGGATGTCCAGCAGATGCCATAAAATTTGATGATAAAGATGAATATATGAATATTAGAGTAGGAGCAGTTATAATTGCCACTGGATTCAAGCCAATGCCTAAACATTACTTCAAAGAATATTCTCCTCACAGCCCAGATGTTATAACCTCTATGGAATTTGAAAGGATACTCTCTGCAACAGGACCAACTGGTGGTGAATTAAAGAGACCATCAGATGGAACAAAACCAAAGACAATTGCTATGATTTCTTGTGTTGGAAGCAGAGATGAGAGATATCATCCTTACTGTTCAAAAGTTTGTTGTATGTATATGCTTAAGCATGCAAGAATCCTTAAAGAAAAATATCCAGACATTAAACTTTATCTATTCTTTATAGATGTAAGAACAGCAGGTAAAGATTTTGAAGAATTCTATGTTTATACAAGAGAGCTTGGCGCAAAGATAATTAGAGGAGGAAGAGTTTCATCAGTTGATGTAAAACCGAATGGAAAATTAAGAGTAAGAGGATTTGATGTTGACCTTTGCTCACCTGTTGAGCTTGAAGCTGATCTTGTCGTTCTTGCAACAGCTATTGAGCCACCTGATGGAGTTGAAGAATTGGGAAGCATGTTTACTGCTACATGCGGTAGAGAAGGTTTCTTAAGAGAGGTCCATACAAAACTATATCCTGTCGAGACTCAAGCAAGAGGTGTGTTTATTGCAGGATGTGTTCAGGGACCAAAGGACATTCCAGAGTCAATAGCACAAGCCCGTGCAGCAGCATCAGCTACAGCAGCACTTGTAATACCTGGAAAGATTAAGTTTGAAGCTATTATTTCAGAGGTAGACAGGGATAAATGTAGTAGTTGCGGTGTTTGTGTTCCTCTTTGTCCTTACACAGCTATAAGAATAGTAGAATACAAAGGAAAAGAAAAAGCATACATAGAACCAGCGCTCTGTGCTGGTTGTGGTGTCTGTGCATCTGCATGTCCATCAAGAGCTATTACATTCCATGGATTTACAACCGACCAGATTATGGCACAGATTGAAGCATTAACAGAAGCTTAAAAATAAAATAAAGGAGGATAAATATGGAAGAGGGTGGCGTAAATGTAATTGACCTTACACAGGGCGATGAAAGTTTTGTAAAAGAACTCATAGCTTTGGGAGCTGATGAGCTTAGAGAATGTATACAGTGCGGAAAATGTGGAGCTACATGCCCAATGGCATTAGCAGGATTAGAATTTTTTATTAAAAGAATAGTTCATGCTGCTAATTTAGGTTTAAGAGATATTTTACTTGAGGACTCTTCAGTTTGGGGCTGCCAGTCCTGTAACAGATGTGTTGAGATATGTCCAATGGATATAAAACCATACGAAGTAATTCAGGCAGTAAGAAGAGCTGCAGTAAAGGTTGAAGCATGTCCTGCAAATACATATGAAGGATTAAGAAATCTTTACAGATTTGGACATGCAGTATTTCCAAAGGGATTTGAAGAAAGAAGAAAGAAAGTAGGATTGCCAGAGAAACCACCAACAGCATTAAGTTTTGATGAATTTAGAAAAAAGTACCAGGAATTGTTAAGACAGACAATCCTGGAAGAAATAGCACCATTCCCACTTGATTAAGGAGGAAAGAAATGCAAAAAATAGGAATTTTTCTTGGATGTAACATACCTTTTAATAGGCCAGATATAGAGTATTCAATGAGGTTTCTTTTAAAAGAGTTAGGAGTTGAAATTGTAGAATTAGAAGGTGCAACCTGTTGTCCTGCCTATGGAACAATGCCATCATTAGGGCTATTAGAATGGGCAGTTGCCTCAGCATGGAATTTAAGTATTGCAGAAGAAAAAGGTGTAGATATGCTTACAGGTTGCGGTTCCTGTTATGGAGTTCAAAATGAGGCTAATTACTATCTTAAAAAACATCCTGAAATTAAAGAGCAAGTTGACAAGATTTTAGCAAAGGTAGGAAGAAAATATGATGGAACTGTAAAGGTGTGGAATGTTATTAATTTTATTTATGAAAAAATAGGACTTGATACATTAAAACAGAAAATAAAATATAACCTAAATGGTTTAAAATGTGCTGTTCAGACAGGATGTCACAATCTTTGGCCAAGCAAAGCATTTCCATCAGGAGAGGATAACACCTTTTTCCCAAAGAGATTAAGAGAAATTTGTGAAATAATGGGAGGAGTTGCCCCCCACTATAGCACAATAACAGACTGCTGTGGAATGGGTGCTTTAAGATCAAATGCACCTGAAAAATCTCTTGCCCTTTTCAAAAAGAAACTCGATGTTATAAAAGAAGAACTTGATCCGGATTTAGCTGTAATAGGCTGTAGTTCCTGTCTTCTTCAGTTTGATGCTGGTCAGGCACTTCTTATAGAGCAGAAAAAGCTTAATTATAAAATTCCAGCTCTTCATCTCGCACAGCTTACAGCCATAGCATTAGGAGCAGAGGTGGAAAAAGCAACTGCTATGGCAAGCATACCTTTGAATGGAGTAATAACTAAGATAAAAGGAGGGAATTAAGATGGCATGGGAGCCAAGGCTTATTGTTATTGCCTGCCATTGGTGTACATATGCAGGGGCAGACCTGGCAGGAAGTCTTCGTTATAGTTATCCTCCTACAGTGCATATAGTAAGAGTGCCCTGTAGTGGAAGAGTGGAACCAGAATTTATAGCAGAGGCCCTTATAAGAGGGGCAGACGGAGTTTTTATAGGTGGGTGCCACTTTGGTGACTGTCATTACAAAGAAGGTAATTACAAAGCTATAAGAAGGTTTAATCTCTTTAAAAGAGTTGCTACAGAGCTTGGAGTAGAACCAGATAGAATTCAGCTTGAATGGATTTCAGGAAGTGAAGGAAAGAAGTTTGCTGAATCTATGACAGCTTTTGATGCTAAAATTAGAGAACTTGGACCAAATCCATTGAAAGGAGGAGCACAATGAGCAAACCTAAACTTGCATACTATCTTGCTGGTGGTTGCGGTGGTTGTGATATTGCGGTTGTAGATTTGTCTGAGACATTGGTAGATGTTGCTTTACAATTAGATATAGTATTTTGGGCACCAACAGTGGCAGACGCAAAATATAAAGATCTTGAAGCAATGCCTGATGGTTCAATTGATGTAGGATTAGTTTCTGGTAATGTAAGAAACTCTGAACATGAACATATAGTAAAGGTAATGAGACAAAAATGTAAAGTTCTCATAGCTTTTGGAATATGTGCATCCTGTGGTGGAATCAAGGGACTTGTAAACTTACATACTACAGAGCAATTACTTGATAAAGCATATATAAACACATTTAGTACAGACAATCCAGAAAAAATACTTCCTCAGACAACTGTTGTTGTTGATGGGAAGTATGAATTAACCTTACCTTCCTTAATGGATGCAAGACCTCTTGATCAAGTTGTAAAGGTAGATTATTATGTAGGTGGATGCCCTCCCTATCATGAACATATAGGAAAGGCATTTATGGCATTACTTTCAGGTCAGCTTCCACCTTCAGGTTCATGGATTACTATGGGCAAAGCAGTATGTGAGGTCTGTAATAGAAATCCTGTTTTACAGGGTAAGTCAAAGAAATTCGCGACTACAGTAAAAAGAACCATTGACGGACCCCCAAGTGAAGATGGCTGTCTTCTTGAAGAAGGATATCTCTGTCTCGGTCCTGTAACTCAGGGAGACTGTGGATCAAAATGTCCTTCTGCAAATGTACCATGTAGAGGATGTGGTGGACCAATTCCAGGAGTAAAAGATTTTGGTTTAAGAGCTATAAGTGCTATTGCAAGTATGCTTGACAATGAAGAGCTTGTTGACCAGATTCCTGATCCAGTACATCTGTTTTATAGATATACATTACCGAGTTCTTTCCTTGGCAAAAAAATAAAGAGATAAAAAATGGGCTTGATAGATATAATAAAAAAAATAACCCAGAAGGGGGGAAAGGGAATGAAGAAAATTGAAATTAATCCGATGACAAGGCTTGAAGGCCACGGAAAAATAACTATATTCCTTGATGAACAAGGAAATGTTGAAAATGCATTCTTACAAGTAGTTGAGTTTATGGGTTATGAAAAATTTCTTATTGGAATGCCTATTGAAGAGGTTCCCAGAACAGTTCAAACAATTTGCGGAGTTTGAAGGGGTGTACATTATACAGCCTCAGTGAAGGCTGCAGACGGAGTTTATGGGGTTGAACCAACTCCAACAGCAAAGAAAATTAGAGAACTTTTTTATAATGCCCATTATGTAGAAGATCATACAGGAATTCTTTATGCCCTTGGTTTTCCAGATTTTGTTTGTGGTCCAACAGCTTCACCTGCTGAAAGAAACCTTATAGGTCTGATTTTAAAAGTAGGTGCAGATGTTGGTAAACTTGTTTTAAAGAAAAGATTTTCAGCAGTTAGAATTTTTGAAATAACTGGTGGAAGAACAAGCCATCCAGTTACAGCACTGCCAGGTGGCTGGGCAAAGAGAATTACAGAAGAAGAAAGACAGGAGATTCTTAAATGTGCTGATGATTGTATTGAACTTGCAAAATTAACCTTAGATGTTTTTGATAAGGTTGTATTACAAAACAAAGAATATATGGCTCTTGTGACAGGAGATGTATACAAAGTAGTAACAAATTACATAGGAACAGTTGATGAAAACGATAAAGTTACCTATTACGATGGAACACAAAAAATCGTTGATACCAAAGGAAACGAAATAGGTAGATTTAAGGGAATACAGTATCTCGATTATATTGCTGAGAGAACTTTACCATGGAGTTATCAGAAAGCTCCTTATTTAAAGAAAATTGGCTGGACAGGTCTTGTTGATGGAGATGGAACAAGTATTTACAGTGTAGGACCTCTCCCAAGATTTAATGTTGCAAGTGGTTTTGACACTCCTTTGGCACAAGAAGCCTACGAAAAGATGGTTGCTGCATTTGGTGGAAAACCTGTTCACAATACACTTGCCTATCACTGGGCAAGAGCAATAGAGCTTATGCATGCAGCAGAGAAAGTAAAACAGATAGCATCTGATGAAAGTATTACTGATCCTAATGTTCGTCAGGAGCTTGGAACTCCAGTTGGTGAGGGAGTTGGAATTGTTGAAGCAGCAAGAGGTGTATTGATCCATCATTATAAAACAGATGATAAAGGTATAGTTACCGATGCAAACCTAATTGTTGCAACAACTCACAACAAAGGTCCAATGAATATAGCAGTAAAGAGGGCAGCGCAAAACTTCATTAAGAATGGTAAGGTTGATGAAGGAATTCTTAATCTTGTTGAAATTGCCTATAGACCTTACGACCTCTGCTTTGCCTGTTCAACTCATACACTTCCTGGAAGAATTCCAGTAAGAATTGATATCATTGACCACCATGGTGAACTTGTAAAAAGTCTTAGAAATTTTGAAATAACCTAAAACAATCTTTCAAGCGGGGGCTTTGTCCCCCGCTATCTTATTATTAATTCTTATGGGGTAAAATGAAAAAAATAGTTGTTGGTATTGGAAATCCTAATTTTACTGATGATGGTGTAGGACTTAAAATTATAGAGTATCTTGACGGAGTTGTTGACACTGTCTCACTTTTAAACATAAGTTTTCAAATTATTGATTCAATCCTTGGTTATGATAAAGCAGTAATTGTTGATGGAGTTAAATCAGGGGCTGAGCCTGGAAGTATCTTAGAATTTAACACTGATTATTGGGGAAATATATATGCAAGCGGAACTCATAATCTTTCAGTTTTTGAAATATTGAGAATTGGCTACTCTCTTTTTCCTGATGAAATGCCAAAGGAAATAAAAATCATTGGTATTGAAGTTGAGAATGTTGAAACTTTAAGTAGACAGTTAACTCCGAAAGTAGAGTCCGCAATTCCAGAAGCTGTAGCCAAGATAAAGGAATATTTAGGAATAAATTAGTTTAAGAACAATATAAGAGATAACAAAGGCAATTGAAGGTGTAGTTATAAAATTTAAGGCAATTTTTCTTAGAAGAGATAATTTCACTGTTTTAATTCCCTTTGTAAGACCAACGCCTGTAATTCCACCTATTATGCAATAAGTAGTGGAAATAGGCATTCCCAAGAAGGTAAAAAATAAAACACAACATCCTGCACCAAACTGAGCAGCAAAGCCTGAAAAGGGGTCTAATGTTGTTATACCTTTTCCAACAGTTTCAATAACCCGGTGACTTAATAGAATTGCACCCATAAAAACCATGAGTGAACCAATTAAGAATAAATAAATTTTATCTATTCCAATATTAGAATGAATGACAGGTCCGAGCACAGTTGCAAGTTCATTTGCACCTGTATTGTAGGAAATTAAAAAGCCACTTAAAAGCAATAGAATTCTCAGAATTTTTTCAATCTGAAAGAATGAAAACTTTGAAAGGATTTTTTCGATAATTTTATAAAACAAATAGGAAAATCCGACGGCTACAAAGGGAGATATTACCCAGGAAATAACGATTTTTAAGAATGAATTAAAATTTACATTAACACCTGCTGCCAGAGCAGAACCAATTAGGCTTCCAATTATAACCTGATGAGTTGAAAGCGGAAGTTTGCGCCAGTTTGAGAATATTATTAAAGATGCAGACACAGTCATAGCAACTATAATAATTGTAATATTTACATCTACAAGATTTTTGCCAACTGTTTTCATTACCTGACTTCCCTGAAGCATTATTCCAAGAAATACAAGACCACCAAAAAGCAGAATAGCTCTTCTGAGTCTGATTATTCCTGCACCTACACAGATACTAAGAGCATTTGAAGCATCATTGGAGCCTATACCGAAGGCAATTAAAAAACTCGTGGCAACTGCAATTTCTATCATTTCTGTTCCTGTAATATAATTTTTTTTAATTTAAAGACACAAAGTGTCTGAGAGAATGTAATTTTTTATTTTAGGCTTATTTCAATTATATAAAGGTAATCACTGGCATCTTCTAATAAATCGCTTAATCTTGTTAAATAATCCACAAAGTCGCTAATAATTTTGCCATCCCAGAAGTTCTGAATTTCTATTTTTCTTAATTTTTCTATAATATCAAATTTCAGGTCATCAATCTGTTTTTCGCATATTCTTATTGCTAAATTTTTTTCTTTAAGATCTCCTTTGTCTATTAATGCCTCAAAGGCTAATGAAAGTATTTCACACATTTCAGAATTAATTTTTGCAATTCTTGAACATTCAGGTTCTATTATCTTGAAAAGTTCATTATTAACATATCTAAATTCAAAGGCTGCGTCTTCTAAGGTATCAAAGGCTTCGTCAACAATCTCTATGAATCTGCATATATTAGGTCTTATAAATGGAAGAAAGGCTCCCTGATGAATTGTTGTTATTATTTCTCTTCTGATTGTATCTGCTTCTCTTTCAAGTTGGGCTACACAGAATGTAGACTCTTTATCTGCTGATGAGATAGCCTGTCTAAAGCATTCTGCAGCAGAACAAAGGGTTTTTAAATGAATTTTAATACTTTCAATAACCTTTTTTTCTAATTTACCACTTGATATAATTTTGTCAAACATTTACTTGCTCCTTGCTTTTGCTACTAAAGAAGCTGATAAGACATCTAAAAGAGATACAACTCCTATAATCTCTTTTCCTTCGTGAACAAAGACTCTCGCAATATTGAATTTTTCCATCAATCTTATAAGATGTTCAAGCTCGGTTTCTTTATCAATACTTATAACAGGTTTTGATGCGATTTCTTCAATTTTAATTTTTTTAGGATCTAAATTTTTGGCAATTACTTTAAAAACAATATCTCTTACTGTAATAACTCCATATACATCATTTTCATTTTTGGGAAGTACAATTAAAGATCTCATTCTTTTGTCAACAAGTTTTTCAATAGCATCATAAACAGATGCATCTGGTTTTATTGTTTCCAGTTTAATGTTCATTATTTCCTTTACTTTAGTATTCATTCTTTACCTCCAGTTAATATTTTTGTTAAAATATTATACAGTTTTTTATAAAAGTTGACAATAAACTTTAAAAGTTCTTATATTATAAAGTTAAAGTTATAGAGTGCCACCGTAGCTCAGCGGGTAGAGCAGCTGATTTGTAATCAGCGGGTCGGGGGTTCGAATCCCTTCGGTGGCTTGAATTACTTGAAAAGAAAAAATTATAATATTACATTCGGAGGGGTACCCGAGTGGCCAAAGGGGACAGGCTGTAAACCTGTTGGCGTCAGCCTACGAAGGTTCGAATCCTTCCCCCTCCATATTTGCGGGAATAGCTCAGCGGTAGAGCGTCAGCCTTCCAAGCTGAGGGTCGCGGGTTCAAATCCCGTTTCCCGCTTTTTTATGCCCATGTAGCTCAGTCGGCAGAGCACGTCCTTGGTAAGGACGAGGTCACCGGTTCGATCCCGGTCATGGGCTTTGGGAAATGCTAAATAAAAGTTTTAGGAGAAATTAAAGGAGGAAGAGATGGGAAAGGCAAAATTTGAGAGGAAGAAGCCCCATGTAAACGTAGGCACAATTGGGCATATTGATCATGGAAAGACCACATTGACAGCATCGATAACGAAGTATTTGAATTTAAAGGGAATGGCACAGTATAAGAGTTATGACCAAATAGACAATGCACCAGAGGAGAAGGCGAGAGGGATAACGATAAACACAGCACATGTAGAGTATGAGACAGATAAGCGTCATTATGCGCATGTAGACTGTCCTGGTCATGCGGACTATATCAAGAACATGATAACAGGTGCTGCGCAGATGGATGGTGCTATATTGGTAGTTGCAGCCAATGATGGACCGATGCCGCAGACGAGGGAGCATATATTATTAGCCAGGCAGGTAGGAGTACCATATATAGTAGTATTTATGAATAAGGTTGACATGGTAGATGATCCTGAGTTATTGGATTTAGTAGAGCTTGAGGTAAGGGAGTTATTGAGCAAGTATGGATTTCCTGGGGATGAGATACCAGTAGTGAGGGGTTCAGCATTGAAGGCATTGGAGAGTAGCAGTAATGATCCTAATGCAGAGGAGTATAAGTCGATACAGGAATTACTTGATGCATTAGACAGTTATATACCTGAGCCAGAAAGGCCTATAGACAAGCCATTTTTGATGCCTATAGAGGATGTATTTAGCATATCTGGAAGGGGAACAGTAGTAACAGGGAGAGTAGAGAGGGGAATAATAAAGGTAGGAGATGAAGTAGAGATAGTGGGGTTGAGGGAGACGAGGAAGACAGTGGCAACAGGAGTAGAGATGTTTAGGAAGATACTGGATGAAGGAAGGGCAGGAGACAACATAGGAGTGCTGTTAAGGGGAATAGGTAAGGATGAAGTAGAGAGAGGGATGGTATTAGCAAAGCCTGGGAGTATAACACCGCATACAAAGTTTAAGGCAGAGGTATATGTATTGACGAAGGAGGAAGGTGGGAGGCATACACCTTTTTTCAATGGATATAGGCCACAGTTTTATTTTAGGACAACGGATGTAACAGGAGTGATAAAGTTACCTGATGGGGTAGAGATGGTAATGCCTGGAGACAATGTGAATTTGAGTGTAGAGTTGATAGCGCCGATAGCGATGGAAGAGGGATTAAGGTTTGCTATAAGGGAAGGTGGAAGGACAGTAGGAGCAGGTGTAGTTACAGAGGTGTTGGAGTAAAATATGAGAGACATTATACTGCTTCAGTGTACTGATTGTAAATCTAAGAATTATTCTACAACAAAAAATAAGAAGACTACACCAGATAAATTACAGTTAAGAAAATATTGTAAATTTTGTAAAAAGCATACTGTACATAAAGAAACAAAAGCTTAATAGGCCAGTAGCTCTAACGGCTAGAGCACCGGACTCCAAATCCGGGGGATGGGGGTTCGAATCCCTCCTGGCCTGTTTTGTATATTTTTTGAGGTGAAAAATGATAGGGAAAATTAAAAATTTTTTCCAAGAGGTAAAAATAGAAGCAAAAAAGGTTAATTATCCCAAAAAGGATGAAATAGTAGCTTCTACATGGGTTGTTATTGTAACAGTTATTATAATTTCCTTTTTTCTTGGATTAATAGATTTTGTATTATCAAGATTTATAAGCATGTTTATTGGGTGATGGAATGGCAAAACAGTGGTATGTAATTCATACAATGTCAGGATTTGAAGAAAAGGTTAAATCATCTATTCAAGAGAGAGCAAAAACAAAAGGATTGGAAGATAAAATTTCAAGAATACTTATTCCTACGGAAAAAATTATTGAGGTAAAAGGAAAAAAAAAGAAAGAATCAGAAAAGAAGTTTTATCCTGGTTATATTTTAGTAGAAATGGAGCTTAATGAAGATACATGGCATCTTGTTCGAACTACTCAAAGAGTAACAGGATTTATAGGAGGCAAGAAGCCTGCACCTATTCCTGAAGAAGAAGTAGAGATGATTTTGCAACAATTAGAAAAAGGCAAGGCACCACAGATAAAAGCTCATTTTGAAAAAGGAGAAACAGTTAGAATTATTGACGGTCCATTTACAAACTTTACGGGCTTTATAGATGAAGTTGACTCTGAACATGAAAGGATAAAAGTGATGGTAAGTATATTTGGTAGACAAACACCTGTAGAACTCTCTTTTTCACAGGTTGAAAAGGTTTAAAGGAGGAATAAATTTATGGCAAAAAAGGAAGTAACAGCACAGGTAAAACTTGTCATTCCTGCAGGTAAAGCAAACCCTGCACCACCTGTTGGACCAGCACTCGGTCCCCACGGTATTAATATTATGGAATTTTGTAAACAGTTTAATGCACAAACGCAAAACATGGGTGATACTCTCATTCCTGTTGTATTGACTATCTACAAAGATAGGACTTTTACTTTTATACTAAAAACACCTCCTACAAGTGAACTTATTAAAAAGGCTGCTGGAATTATAAAGGGTTCTGGCGCAACAGGTAAGGAAAAGGTAGGTTCTTTAACAATGAAACAGGTTGAAGAGATTGCAAAAACAAAATTACCAGATTTAAATACAAAATCCTTAGAATCAGCAATGAAAATGGTAATTGGTACAGCAAAAAGTATGGGTGTTGAGATAAGGGGGTAAAAACAGATGGGAAAGAAATTGGAAGCAGTTAAAGAAAAACTTGATTTACAAAAAGAATATACATTAGAAGAAGCAATTAATATTTTAAAGGAAAACAGTTTTACAAAATTTAATGAAACAGTTGAGATGGCAATAAACTTAGGAATTGATCCGAGAAAATCAGATCAGGTTGTAAGAAATAGTGTAGTTTTACCTCATGGAACAGGTAAGGAAGTAAGAGTTTTGGTTTTTGCTAAGGGTGAAAAAGAAAAAGAAGCAAGAGAAGCAGGTGCTGATTATATTGGAGCAGAAGATTTAATAGAGAAAATTCAAAAGGGTTGGCTTGAATTTGATAGAACTATTGCAACTCCTGATATGATGGGACAAGTTGGTAAGCTTGGAAAAATTTTGGGTCCAAGGGGTTTAATGCCAAATCCTAAACTTGGTACAGTTACCTTTGATATTGCCAAAGCAGTTAAAGAAGCAAAGGCAGGAAAAATTGAATACAGAAATGATAAAGGCGGTGTTGTTCATGTCCCAATTGGTAAGCTTTCCTTTGAAACTGAAAAACTTGTTGAAAATGCAATTGCTGTTTTGAAATCAATTGTTAAAGCTAAACCACCAACATCAAAGGGTAAATATATTAAGAAAGTTGCTTTATCTTCAACTATGGGACCGGGCTTGAAGATAGACATATCTAAATTGAAACTTTAAAACAGGCTTTGCCTGTTAATAATAATCTGAGACAGCAGGTGCCATAGGGGCTTAATGGGGAAGCCGCCTGCCGAGATTGGGAGATAAGATGATTTATATTCCTTCAAATGCACTGCTGTCCAAGAAAGGAGGTATAATCTGAGTACCACAAAAGAAACAAAGAAAAAAAGAGTTGAAGAACTTGTTGCAAGGCTATCAAAATCCAAATCATTTATTTTGACTGATTTTCAAGGACTTTCTGTTGCTGAAATATCTGAGTTAAGACATTTAATGAAAGAAAGTGGAGCAGAGTACAAGGTATGTAAGAACACTCTTTTCAGGATAGCCTTGGGAGATGCCCCCTTTAAAGAAAATTTAAAAGACTCTTTAAAGGGATGTACAGGAGTTGTTTTTGGATATGATGATCCTGTTGTTGCTGTCAAAAAAACAATTGAATATTCTGAAAAGAATGAGAAATTTAAATTAAAACATGGTGTAGTTGAGGGCAAAGTATATTCTCCTGAAGAACTTAAAGAAATTTCAAAGTTACCTTCAAAATCTGTACTGCTTGGTATGCTTGCTGGTGGTATTATATCACCACTTAACAAGATGGCATCTGCACTTCAGGCAGTTAATTTGAAATTACTTTACGCATTAGAAGCATTAAAAAATAAAAAAGCACAATAAAGGGAGGAAGGAATAATGGCAATTACAAAAGAAGAGGTTTTTCAATTTTTTGATAATCTTACCATTTTAGAGTTAAGCCAGTTTATTAAAGAATTCGAAGAAAGATATGGCGTAACAGCTGCAGCACCTGTTGCAGTCGCAGCAGTAGCGGGTGCACCAGCAGCGGCTCAAGCAGCACCAGCAGTTGAAGAAAAAACAAGTTTTGATGTAATTTTAAAGGCAGCTGGAGACAAGAAAATTCAGGTAATCAAGGTTGTAAGAGAACTTACAGGATTAGGACTTAAGGAAGCTAAAGATTTAGTTGATGGTGCTCCGAAACCAGTAAAAACAGGTGTATCTAAAGAGGAAGCTGAAACAATCAAGTCAAAACTTGAAGCAGAAGGTGCAACTGTAGAAATACAGTAAAAAATTTAAAAAGAAGGAGAACCATGATAAAGCCTTTAAGAGAGAGAATAAACTTTGGAAAGGTACCTCCCCTTGTGGAGGTACCTTATCTTCTTGAATTTCAAAGAAAATCTTTTGAAAATTTTCTTCAAAAGGATGTTCATCCCGATGACAGAATAGAAATGGGACTTCAATCTGCTTTACAAAGTGTTTTTCCAATTAGTGATTATAATGGAACTACTACAATTGAATTTTTATCTTATACAGTAGGAGAACCTAAGCTTACTCCTCATGAATGTATGGTTAAGGGACTTACTTATTCAGTTCCAATAAAAATGAAAGTAAGGTTGAATATATGGGACAAAGATGAAGAGGGTAATAAGTTTCTCAAGGAATCAAGAGAACAGGAAGTATTTCTTGGCGATCTCCCGATGATGACAGAGACAGGTAGCTTTATCATAAATGGTGTAGAAAGAGTTGTTGTAAGCCAATTACATCGTTCTCCTGGTGTTTATTTTGCTCCTGATAAGAGTAAAAGCAGGATAAGCGGAAGATTTTTATACACAGCAAGAGTTATACCTGTTAGAGGGTCTTGGCTTGATTTTGAATTTGACTCTAAGGACCTTCTCTATGTTCGAATTGATAAAAGAAAAAAATTACCAGCCACAATTGTTTTAAAGGCTCTGGGGTATACAAATGAAGATTTACTTAAAACATTTTATCCAATAGAAGAAATAAGAATTAAAGATGAAAACACATACACAAGAGTAGTAAGCGACATTCTTGCAGGAATAAGAACAAAGACTGATATATATAGCCCTGATGGCAAAGACCTTCTTGTTAAAGAGGGTAGTAAAATTACAAAATATGCTCTTAAGAAAATGAAAGAAATGGGAATAACTGAGATTCCTATTTCAAAAAGTGAAATAATCGGACGAATAACTCTTTCAGATATAGTTGATCCAGAAACAGGTGAAGTTATCATAGACAGCAATAAAGAGATTACAGAGGAGGCTTTCTATAGAATATTAGCAGCTAAAATAGAAAAACTTCATCTACTTTTCATTGACAATGTTAACTATCTCCCTTCACTTAGAGAAACCCTTCTTACAGATAAAGTAGAAAATAAGTCCCATGCATTAAGAGAAATTTATAAAAAATTAAGACCCGGTGAGCCAGCAACAGAAGAAGCTGCTGAGGAGCTTTTCTACGGATTATTTTTTGATCCTAAAAGATATGATTTATCAGTAGTGGGAAGATTGAAGCTAAATCAAAAATTGGGATTAGATATTCCTCTTGATGTGAGAGTTCTTACTGATAGAGATATCATAGAAATAGTAAAATACTTACTTAATCTTAGAACAGGTAAAGGTGAAATTGATGATATAGACCATCTTGGTAATAGGAGAGTAAGAGGTGTTGGTGAGTTACTTGAAAATCAATTCAGAATTGGATTGGTTAGAATGGAGAGGGCTATAAGAGAAAAAATGACAATTACTGAAATAGAAAATGCTATGCCCCACGACCTTATAAATACAAAACCTGTTATGGCAGCTGTAAAGGAGTTTTTTAGCTCAAGCCAGTTGAGTCAGTTTATGGATCAGACTAATCCATTGAGTGAGATTACCCATAAAAGAAGATTAAGCGCCCTTGGTCCTGGAGGATTAACTCGTGAAAGAGCTGGTTTTGAAGTAAGAGATGTTCATCCAACCCATTATGGAAGAATTTGTCCTATTGAAACTCCAGAAGGTCCGAACATTGGACTTATAACATCATTGGCAACCTATGCAAGAATAAATGATTATGGTTTCATAGAATCACCTTATAGAAAAGTTGTTGATGGTAAAGTAACCAATGAAGTTCATTATTTAAGTGCCCTTGAAAGCGAAAATTATGTTATTGCAGAAGCTACAACGCCTGTGGATTCAGAGGGAAATATAATTGGTGAGTCTGTTTCTGCACGGGTAAAGGGAGACTTTAAAATGGTTTCTCCCCAGGAAGTTCAGTACATGGATGTATCACCAAAACAGATTGTCAGTGTATCAGCTTCTCTAATCCCATTTCTTGAAAATGATGATGCTAACAGAGCCTTGATGGGTTCTAACATGCAGAGACAGGCTGTTCCTCTAATACAGACAGAGGCTCCAATAGTAGGTACTGGTATGGAATTATATGCAGCAAGAGATTCTGGCTGGCTTGTCGTTGCAAAAAGAGCTGGAATTGTTGAAAGTGTTGATGCCACAAGAATTGTAGTTAGAGTCACAGAAGAAGGTGGTGGTGTTGACATTTATAAATTAATCAAATACCACAAATCTAATCAAGGAACATGCATGACTCAAAAACCTATTGTAAAAGTTGGACAGTTTGTTGAAAGAGGCACTATTTTAGCTGATGGGCCTTCTATGGATAAAGGAGAGCTTGCTTTAGGAAGAAATGTCCTTGTTGCTTTTATGCCATGGGGTGGTTATAACTTTGAAGATGCTATTCTTATCAGTGAGAGATTAGTAAAAGAAGATGTTTATACTTCTATTCATATAGATGAATTTGAAGTTGAATGCAGAGACACAAAGCTTGGACCTGAGGAGATAACAAGAGAAATTCCAAATGTAAATGAAGAGCTTCTTAAAAATCTTGATGAAGATGGAATTATAAGAATTGGAGCTAAAGTAAAGGCAGGAGATATTCTTGTAGGTAAAGTTACTCCAAAGGGAGAAAGGGTTCTCACTCCAGAGGAAAAATTACTTTATGCAATTTTTGGAGAAAAAGCTGAAGATGTTAAAGAAAGCTGTCTTTATGTGCCCCCTGGAATTGAAGGTGTTGTTATAGATGTAAAAATTTTAACAAGAAAAGGAAAGGAAAAAAGTAGAAGAGCAAAGGCAATTGAAGAAGAAGAAATTAAAGCCATAGAGAGAGATAGAGATGATGAAATAAGAATACTTAAGGAGACCAAAGCAAGCAGAATAAGAAAAATTCTCAAAGATAAAGTTGTCTTAGAAGATGTAAAAAATCCTAAGGATGGAAAAGTTTTATGTAAAAAGGGAGAGAAAATTTCAGATAAAGTTGCCAATCTACTTGATGTAAACCAATTAATGAAAATAAAAGTTGAAGACCCTGATGTAAAGGCGGAGATAAACAGAGTTAACAGAGAAGTTGAGCAAAATATTAAGCAGATTCATGCTAAATATAGTGAAAAAATTGAAAGAATTCGTAAGGGAGATGAGCTTCCACCAGGAGTTAATCAGCTTGTAAAGGTTTATATTGCAATGAAGAGAAAAATTCAGGTAGGCGATAAAATGGCAGGACGACATGGAAACAAAGGTGTAGTCTCTATGATACTACCAGAAGAGGATATGCCCTATCTTGAAGATGGTACACCTGTTGACATAGTACTTAACCCATTAGGTGTTCCTTCAAGAATGAATGTAGGACAGATTTTGGAAACTCATCTTGGTTTAGCTGCTAAAGCCTTAGGTTTCTATGTAGCAAGCCCTGTTTTCGAGGGAGTGAAAGAAAATGAAATAAAACAACTTCTTCAGAAAGCTAATTTGCCTACTACAGGACAGGTAACATTATATGATGGAAGAACAGGGGAGCCCTTTGAAAGACCTGTTACAGTAGGTTATATGTATATGCTTAAGCTTCATCATCTTGTTGCCGATAAAATTCATGCTCGTTCTATAGGTCCTTACTCCTTAGTTACTCAACAGCCCCTTGGTGGTAAAGCCCAATTTGGAGGTCAGAGACTTGGAGAAATGGAAGTTTGGGCATTGGAAGCCTATGGAGCTGCTTATACATTGCAAGAATTTCTAACTGTAAAGAGTGATGATATAACGGGTAGAACAAGAATGTACGAAGCAATAGTAAAGGGACATCCTGTTTTAGAACCAGGAGTTCCAGAATCATTTAATGTATTGATAAAAGAACTCCAGAGTCTCTGCCTTGATGTAGAGCTTCTGGAGAAAAAGAAAAAATTGGGGGGATAAACCTTGACAGAGGATATTTATTCACTTTTTCAAAAACCAAGAAATCAGAGAGATTTTGATGCTATAAGAATAAAACTTGCTTCACCTGAAAAAATACGCGAGTGGTCCTATGGAGAGGTTAAAAAACCTGAAACTATAAATTATAGGACCTTTAAACCCGAACCAGATGGTCTTTTCTGCGCAAGAATTTTTGGTCCTATTAAAGATTGGGAATGCCTTTGTGGAAAGTACAAAAGAATGAAGCACAAGGGAGTTATATGTGATAAATGCGGTGTTGAGGTTATTCAGTCAAAGGTAAGAAGAGAAAGAATGGGACATATTGAGCTTGCTGCTCCAGTAGCTCACATTTGGTTTGTAAGAGGTGTCCCGAGCAAGATGGGATTGTTACTTGATCTTTCAGTAAGACAGCTTGAAAAGGTTATATACTATGAGGACTATATTGTTATTGACCCTGGAGATACTCCATTAAAGGAAAAGGATATTTTAACTGAAGAGGAGTACAAGAAAAAGGTTGCAGAGTACGGACCCAGGTTCAAGGTTGGAATGGGTGCTGAAGCAATAAGAGAGTTATTAAAGAAGATCGACTTAGATAAACTCGCTTTGGAATTAAAAGAAAAAATTGAAACAGCCACATCAAATGGAATAAAAAGAAAACTCACAAAGAGATTGAAAGTTGTTGAGGCTTTTAAGAAATCAGGAAATCGTCCTGAATGGATGATACTTGATATTATTCCTGTTATACCACCAGAGTTAAGGCCCCTTGTTCCTCTTGATGGTGGCAGATTTGCTTCATCAGATCTGAATGATCTTTACAGAAGAGTTATCAACAGAAATAACAGATTAAAAAGATTAATGGAATTAAAAGCACCGAGTGTAATTATCAGAAATGAAAAGAGAATGCTTCAGGAAGCTGTTGATACCCTTTTTGACAACACAAAGCGTTCAAAGGCTTTAAAAGCAGGAAGTCGAAGACCTCTTAAATCTCTCAGTGACATGATTAAGGGTAAACAAGGAAGATTCAGACAGAACCTTCTTGGTAAAAGAGTTGACTATTCAGGTAGATCTGTTATAGTTGTCGGACCAGAATTGAATATGAATCAATGCGGATTACCAAAAATGATGGCTTTGGAGTTATTCAAACCATTTGTGTTTAATAAGCTTGAAGAAAAGGGATATGCTACAACAATTAGACAGGCAAAAAGACTTGTTGAACAGGAAAAGGCAGAAGTATGGGATGCTTTGGAAGAAGTAATTCAAGAACATCCTGTACTTTTAAACAGAGCTCCAACACTTCACAGACTTGGTATTCAAGCCTTTGATCCTGTTTTAGTTGAAGGTAAGGCTATAAAACTGCATCCTCTTGTATGTACTGCCTTTAATGCTGACTTTGATGGTGACCAGATGGCTGTTCATGTTCCTCTTTCCTATGAATCCCAGATAGAAGCAAGAATACTTATGATGTCAGTTGGGAATTTACTTTCTCCAGCCAATGGAAAACCAATAGTTGTTCCAACACAGGATATGGTTTTGGGTATATATTACCTGACTAAGAAAAAAAGTAATGCAAAGGGTGCGGGTAAAATTTTTGCTGATTCTGATGAGGTTATTCTTGCCTATCAGAGTGGAATAGTTGAAAAGCATGCACCTATTAAGGTCAAATTAAATGGAAAATTAGTTGAAACAACTGTTGGAAGAATAATTTTCAGTGAAATTGTTCCAAAAGGTATTCCCTTTGAGATGATAAATAAGGAGTTTACTAAAAAAGAACTTGGTAAATTAATAGAGTATATTCATACAAAATATGGTAAAAGAGAGACAGTTTTATTTTTGAACAAAATAGAAAAATTAGGGTTTGAGACTGCTACACTTTCTGGTATATCTATCTGCATTGATGATATGCATATACCTTCAAAAAAGGCTGAATTAATAAAGGAAGCAGAAGCACAGGTTATGGAAGTACAGAGACAGTATGCAGAGGGTTTGATTACACAAGGTGAAAGATATAATAAAGTTATAGATATTTGGGCTAATGTAACAGAATTAGTTGCCGATGAAATGATGAAAGAACTTGGTGCTGAGGAAGGTAAAGAGTTTACTCCAGAAGAACTCGCTGAAAGACGTTCTTTTAATAGTATATTTATGATGGCTGATTCAGGTGCCCGAGGTAGTATTGCTCAGATAAGACAGCTCGCTGGAATGAGAGGATTAATGGCAAAACCTTCTGGTGAGATTATTGAGACTCCAATTACAGCAAACTTTAGAGAGGGACTAACACCTTTGCAATACTTTATCTCAACACATGGAGCAAGAAAAGGGCTTGCTGACACTGCATTAAAGACTGCTAATGCCGGATATCTTACAAGAAGACTCGTTGATGTTGCTCAGGATATAATTCTTACAGAGATTGACTGTGGAACTAAAGATGGAATATATATTACTGCTTTGATAGAAGGTGGAGAGATAGTAATGCCTCTTGAGGATAGAATTTACGGAAGAACTATTGCTGACGACATTAAAGATCCTTTAACAGGTGAAATTATAGTTAAAAGAAACACTTTGATAGATCAATCTTTGGCTAAAAAGATAGTTGATGCAGGTATAGACAGAGTAAAAATCCGTTCTGTTCTTACATGTAAGTCTAAATATGGAGTTTGTTCTAAGTGTTACGGAATGGACCTTGCAAGAGGAGAGCCTGTTGAAATAGGGGAGGCGATAGGAGTAATTGCAGCACAATCAATCGGTGAACCAGGTACTCAGCTTACAATGAGAACCTTTCACATAGGTGGTGCAGCTACAAAAATAGTTGAGCAGGCTGTTTTGGAAGCAAAAGGTTCAGGTACAATTAAATTTAACAATTTACACTACGTTGAAAGAAAGGATGGCTCCTTAATTGTTCTTAACCGTAATGCACTGATAATAATTGTTGACGCAGCTGGAAGAGAAAGAGAGAAGTATAATCTTGTCTATGGTGCAAAAATTCTTGTTAAAGAAGGTGATCAGGTTGAAGCCGGTCAAAGATTAGCAGAATGGGATGCCTATACTACTCCCATCATTACTGAAATTGGTGGTAAAGTTGCACTCGGAGATCTTGTAGAGGGAGTCACTTTTAAAGAAGAGACAGACCCTACAACAGGTCTTTCCCATAAAATTATAATTGATTATCCAGCTACATACAGGCCAAGAGTAACAATAAAAGATTCAGAAGGAAAAACTGCAAAACTACCTTCTGGTTCACCAGCAAGATATTTACTTCCTGCTGGAGCTATTTTAGTAGTAGATAAGGGTGATAAAGTTGAACCAGGTGATATACTTGCAAAAATTCCAAGAGAGACAATAAAAACAAAGGATATTACAGGAGGTCTTCCAAGGGTTGCAGAACTTTTTGAGGCAAGAAGACCAAAGGAATCAGCTATTGTCAGTGAAATTGATGGAATAATAGAATTAAAAGGTGTGCAGAAAGGTTCAAGAGTTATAGTTGTTAGAGGAGTAGATGAAACCCGAGAATATATTATTCCAAAGGGTAAACATGTTATTGTTCATGACGGAGACTGGGTTAAAGCAGGAGAACCATTAATTGATGGTTCTATTAATCCTCATAGTATTTTAGATATTTTAGGACCCACTGAACTTCAGAGATATTTGGTAGATGAAATTCAGAAGGTTTATAGACTGCAGGGTGTTTCTATTCATGACAAACATATAGAAGTTATAGTTAGACAGATGATGAAAAAGGTTAGAATTGAAGACCCTGGAGATACATCTTTTCTTATAGGAGACGAAGTTGAAAGAAGCCTATTCATTGAAGAAAATGAAAGGGTTGTCTCACAGGGAGGCAAACCTGCTCAGGGTAAACCGTTATTATTAGGTATTACAAAGGCTGCGCTATCAACAGAATCATGGGTATCAGCAGCTTCTTTCCAGGAGACTACCAGAGTTTTAACTGATGCAGCCATAGAGGGTAAAATAGATGATTTAAGAGGACTAAAAGAGAATGTTATAATGGGAAGAATTATCCCTGCAGGAACAGGCTCTCCTCTTTATAAGGATACTCTGATTAAAGGAGAATTCTATAAAATGCAGATAGAACATCCTGTAGAAGAAATAACAGATTGATTTGCTTTCAGGAAAAGAAAATAAAGATAAGTCTATTCCTAAATTTGCTGTAGATGTAATGCTGGGAAGCCTGAGCCGATGGCTCAGGCTTTTTGGTTTTGATACTTTTTACAAAAATAATTTAACTGATAAAGAACTCATTAAGATCTCTCTTCAGGATGAAAGAATATTGTTAACTAAAGACAATGCACTGGCAAAATCAAAAATTCTTAAAAATGTTCTTTTGATTAGTTCCGAAGAATTAGAACTTCAGCTTAAAGAAGTTTTGACATATTTGAGGAAAAATAAAATTGAGATATTGAGTCTTCCTCCAAGATGTCCTGTATGTAATGGAGAGATGAGGACAGTAGAGAGGGAGGAGGTAATTACAGAAGTACCTGATTATATTTCAATGACTATGAACCAATTTTTAAAATGTAAAGCCTGTGGAAAAATTTACTGGCATGGAAGTCATAAAGAAAAAATTGAAGATTTGAAAAAGAAAATACTGAAAGATTTAAAATTTTAAGGATTTCTTATAAATTCTCCGCTTTTTCCTCCAGATTTATAGAGAAGTTTTATTCCTTCTATAATCATTTCTTTATCTACTGCTTTGCACATATCATATATAGTGAGTGCTGTAACTGCTGTTGCAGTCAATGCCTCCATTTCAACGCCTGTTTGGGCTGAAGTCTTTACCTTTGAAATTATTTTAACCTTTGAGTTCTCTATATCAGGTTCAATTTCAATTTCCACCGAAGTTATCGGCAAAGGATGGCAAAGTGGAATCAGATGGGGGGTCATTTTAGCAGCCATTATTCCCGATAAACGGGCAACTTGAAAGACATCTCCTTTTGCAATTTCTTTATTTATAATCATTTTTAAAGTTTCTGGTTTCATTTTGACAAAACCTTCAGTTACAGCTACTCTATTTGTTACATGTTTTTCTGTAACATCAACCATTTTTGCTCTTCCTTTTTCGTCAAAGTGAGTAAACATTTCTTTTCCCTTAAAATATTTTTTTATCGTTCTTGTTCAGTTGGTCTAATCAAAAGTTCACTTACAGAAACATTTGTGGGTTGACAGGCTGCATAATATATTGCTTCTGCTATATCTTCAGGACGTAAAGCATTCATCTGTGATCTGTGTTTTATCCAATCTTCAGGCATATTTTCTCCCCATTCTGTTTTTACAACTCCAGGTTCAATAACAGTCACACGGATATTATGTTTTATTAACTCTTTTCGAATTGATTCTGAAAAACCAATTACAGCCCACTTTGTAGCACAATAAACAGACCATCCCGGAATTCCGACCTTTCCAGCCACTGAAGAAATATTTATAATATGCCCACTTTTCTGCTTTATCATCATTTTTACTGCTAAATGGGTAAGATGAATAAGCCCTGTAAGGTTTAAATCAATAATTTCTTTCCATTCATTATAAGAGCCATTTTCAATATAATTAAAAATTCCCCTTCCAGCATTATTGATAAGTATATCAAGTTTTTGAAAATTATTTCTGAAAATTTCAAAGGCTTTTTCGACTTCTGTAGGTTTAGAAATATCAGCATTTGCAAAAATAACTTTAACTTTATATTGGTTTTGTAATGTTTCAGATATTGCCTTTAATGCTAATTCAGATCTTGATATTAACATTAAATGAGAGCCTTCTTTTGCAAACTTTTTAGCCGTAGCAAGACCTATTCCTTTTGAGGCTCCAGTAATTATTGTTACTTTGTCCTTAATGTCAAACATTTTTCAATTTTTTATTCTTTTTGTCTCTTTTACTTTTTTAATTGATTTATTTTTAGAAACTTTCACTGGCTTCTTTTTCTTAGAAGTCTTCTTTTCCTGATATAAATCCTCCTTTGAAGGAGTAAATTTATCCTTTGGAGGAACTTTAATTTTTGTCCCAGGTTTTAGATTTTTGAAAACTTCGGTTCCATTCATTTCATATAAAACTAAAGCGGATAGTTTCGTTTTTTTAGCAATTTTGTATACCGTATCACCCTTTTGAGTAATGTAAGTGTCATAACTAAATCTTTCTTCAGGAGGTATTTTGTCAAATTTTGCCAAAAAAGTGTCCTTTTTACCAGCAGGAATTCTTATTATATATTCCCTTACATTTATTGGAGTAGCCCATCTTTTTAGTTCAGGATTCAGTTCTTTTATTGTATTTGAATCAGTCTCAGCACATTTAGCAATTATATCAATGTCAGTTGGAGATGGTATTATTACTTCATCATATTCCAGTGGTTCGTGTTCTCTGAGATTTTCAAAACCAAAATTTTCAGGTTGTTTTGCAATTGTTATTGCAGCAATATATTTAGGGACATAATCCTTTGTTTCTCTTGGTAAATATCTTGTTCCCAAAAGATTCCAATAATCATTTTCTCCAATTTTATTTATAGCCCTGGACACTCTTCCCTCACCAGCGTTATATGCTGCAAGAGCTAAAGACCAATCACCAAACATTTTGTAAAGATCTCTTAAATATTTAGCGGCAGCTTCAGTTGATTTAATTGGGTCCTTTCTTTCATCTCGCCACCAGTCTATTACTAATCCGTATCTTCTACCAGTGCTTTCAATAAACTGCCAAGGTCCAACTGCTTTTGCAGGCGAACGGGCATGAACATTAAAACCGCTTTCTATTAATGGTAAGTAAACCAGATCTTCAGGAAGTCCCTTTTCAATTAAAATTTCCTTCATTTTTTCTATATATTTTGTAGAACGAGAAAGCCAGATTGAAAATCTTTCTTTCAGTTTTTCGGAAAATAAATTAATATTCTTTTCGATTAGATTTAAAAAATTTTCTTTTTTTTCAGACAATAATTTGAAGTCATCGCTTCCTGAAAAAATTATTTCTGTTTTATCATCTTGTTTTAATATTTGAGGTGGTTCTTCTGAGTAAGTTACAGAATAAGTTGTAAAAATTAGAAATAAAGAAAAGATTAAGATAAGAGCAAATTTTTTCATCTTTATTTTATAACCTAAAAGACCTTTAATTTTCAAGAGAACGAAAATTCTTCAGTAAATAATTTTTCTGAAATTGCTCGATCAATTAAAAAAGTTGTAGAATTTAAAATTAAAGTATTTCTTAGGAGGAGTCATATGTTAATGTTAGGTGTAAATGTTGATCATGTAGCAACAGTAAGACAGGCAAGAAAAACCTTTGAACCTGACCCAGTAATGGCTGCTACATTGGCAATCCTTGGTGGAGCAGATGGTATTACAATTCACTTAAGAGAGGACAGAAGACACATTCAAGATAGAGATCTAAGATTACTAAGAGAAATAGTACCCTGTGAGCTTAACTTAGAGATGGCTGCCACTGAGGAGATGATAAATATAGCAATTGCTACAAAACCTGATATGGTAACTTTGGTGCCTGAAAAAAGAGAAGAATTAACTACAGAGGGAGGTTTAAATGTAATTGAGATTAAGGATCATCTTAGAGAGGCAATAAAAAAAATTAAAGATGCTGGAATTTTAGTAAGCCTTTTTATAAATCCCTCGAGAAGTGACATAGAATGTTCAAAGGAAATCGGAGCAGATATGGTTGAGATTCATACAGGATATTATTCAGAGACAAAAGGAGAAGCTCAAAAAAGAGAACTTATTAGAATTAAAGATGCTGTCTCTTTTTCATTAAGTCTTGGGCTTAAAACTAATGCTGGACATGGACTTAACTATTACAACGTAAAACCAATTGCCTCAATCAAGGGATTAAGAGCTTTATATATAGGACATAGCATTATATCTCGTGCAGTTTTAGTTGGTATAGAAAGAGCAGTAAGGGAAATGAAAGAACTTATCAAAGAGGCAGAAAGCATTGTTTAATGTAGACTTAGTTTACAGTTCTCTTTCTGATTATCTTTATGAAATAAAGGAACTTATTCAGTTTGAAGCTGAATGGAGATGGATTGTTGCTGAAGTAGCGAAAGTAAACATCGACAGAAATAATCGATGCTGGATTGAGTTGGTTGAAAAGAAAGATGACATAATTGTCGCTCAATCATCGGCAGTTGTATGGGAAAGTAACATTGAGACAGTCTATAACTTTCATATTAAAACCGGATTAGAACTTCAGGCAGGGATGAAAATTTTATTTTATGGTAAAGCCACTTTTCATGAAAGATATGGATTTAGAATTCAAATAAATCAGATTGATCCTTCCTACACTCTTGGAGAAATGGCTTTAAGAAAAAAAGAAATTCTTGAGAGACTTACAAAAGAGGGATTAATTGACAAAAACAAATTACTTCCTATGCCAAAAATTATACAGAGAATAGCTGTTGTATCGAGTCAATCAGCTGCAGGATATGAGGATTTTCTTAAAATACTCAAGGGGAATTCTTCAGGTTATAAATTTCACATACATTTTTTTGATGTTTTTGTTCAGGGTGATTTAGCAGTACCGTCTATTGTAAATGCTTTAAAGAAATGTGCTGAAATTTTTAGTAAATTTGATGCTGTTGTAATTATTAGAGGTGGAGGTGCAGTTGTTGACTTACAGTGTTTTAATGAATATGAGATTGCAAAGGCAATTGCTCTTATGCCAATACCTGTTTTAACAGGGATAGGACATACAAGAGATGAAACTGTAGCAGATTATGTTGCACATCGGAAATTTAAAACTCCCTCCGAGGTTGCCAAATTTATTCTTGATTTAGCAAGATTTTTTGAGGGAGAAATTGAAAATTTAGTTAAATCAATCTATCACAAAGCAGAGATAATATTAAAGGAAGAAAAATCAAAAACAAAAAATTATGAAGAAAAATTAAAAAAATCTGTTGAAAGTCTTTTAAAGGAGATAAATTCACATATTAAACTCTCATTAAATAAATTGGGAACAAAGGTTTTCAGTAAGATTAATGCTGAGAGGGACAAAATTTCTATTGCCAAACATCTATTTCAAAAGAATACAAATCTTTGCATTAAGAAAGAAGCTATCAAAATCAATTCTTCTTATAACAAAATTATTTCAACTACGTCTAAATTTTTTGTAAGGGCAAATTCTGAGTTAAAATCTAATTTCAATACCTTATCCCATAAATCAAAGAGTATTATTTTATTAAATAATATGAAACTCTCAGGATATGATGATAAATTGAGAATTTTAAGCCCTGAAAATACACTCAAAAGAGGTTACAGTATAACCTATTTAAATGGAAAGGTTTTAAAAGATTCAAAAGATGTAACTATTGGAGATAAATTGGAAATTAAACTTTACAAAGGCAAAATATTAAGTGAAGTGCAAAAAAAGGAGGATACAGATGGAGAATCTAAGTTATTCTAAGGCAATTAAAGAAATTGAAGAAATACTAAAATATATAGAATCACAGGAAGTAGATGTAGATATTCTTGTTGAGAAGGTAAAAAGAGCAACAGAGCTAATTCGTTTTTGTAAAAATAAATTAAGAACAGCAGAGGAGGAACTTCACAAAACTTTACATGAACTTGAAGAAATTCCATCTTCAGAGGAAGAGGAGCCCTTTTAATGAGAAATTGGAAAAATAATGTTTTTTTTGTTCTCGTTGAACCAAAGGAAAGCGGAAACATTGGTTCTTCTGCAAGAGCAATAAAAAATATGGGATTCACTAATCTTTGCCTTATTAATCCATCTAATATTACTGAAGAAGCAAGATGGATAGCATGGAGAAGTGAAGATGTTTTAGAAAAAGCACAAATTTTTCAACAATTAGAGGAAGCCTTAAAGGATAAATCCCTTGTGGTGGGCACTACTCGAAGAAGGGGTTCAAAAAGAGGGGCAATATTAGATGTAAGAGATGGTGTAAGGAGAATCTATGAGATAGCACAAGAAAACAAAGTTGCAATTCTTTTTGGTAGAGAGGATAAAGGTTTGTTAAATGAAGAGGTTGAAAAATGCGGATATTTAATAACCATTCCTACAGATGAACTTCAGCCATCTTTAAATTTAAGTCAAGCAGTTTTAATAGTAGCCTACGAACTTATGCGACAAGAAGAAAAAAGGGATTATCACATAGAAAGACAGTTTTATATTTCCCAAGATGAATTAGAGAAACTATACGAAAGACTTCATGTAATCTTAAAAAAAACAGGATACATTCCCGATGACACAGAACTTGAAAGAAGAATAATAAATAATTTTAAACATCTTTTTGGAAGAACAGGGCTTACTTTTTGGGAATTGAAGCTTTTGCATGGATTACTAAGTCATATTGAAGAGGTTTTTTCAAAAAAAGCATAAAATAAAAGACTCTATAATTCCAACTTCATAATTAAAGCATCTTCTTGTGGTAAAAGATAATAATTTTTCCGTAAACTACAAATTTTAAAACCAAATTTTTTATAGAGATTTATAGCCGGTAAATTTGATATTCTAACTTCTAAATAACAAGTTTTTACTATATTTTTTAACTTTTCAAGGATATAAGATACTAAATTAGCTGCAATACCTTGTTTACGAAATGATGATTTTACAGCAATTGAAAGGATTTCAGCTTCATCAAGAATTGATCTTGCTACAATATATCCTGTTATTTCACCATTTACTTCAGCTACAGCTAAAATAGACTGAGGATTGCTTAATTCCTCTAAGAAAGATTTTAAAGACCAGGGGATTGTAAAACTATCTTGGGCTATTGACATTATTTCAAAAAGGTCAGATTCCTGAGCTTCCCTTATTTTTAAATTCATCCAAATTTTATCTCTGCTTCTGATTTTCTTAAATATATAGGTTCAAGTTCTTTTGCAGAAATAAAAAGTCCCTCTTTTAATTTTTCCTGTGCTACTGTAGCTACAATTTCAGGAGAGGGAATTCCGTAAATAGAATTAATAAATATAGCTTTTGTTCCAAATAAAGCCGAGATTTTCTCTTTATAAATAGATACACCATCACCAGTAAATATGGTTTGTTCTTTTATCCATTCAGCAAGTTTGTCAATTGATAATACAGAATCTTTTTTGATTCTTATTAATTTCCCTTCATTCCATTTAAAAAGAGCAGTATATACTTCCTTTTTTCTCGCATCTAATATAGGACATATTGGTTTTTCAACCAATGCTATTCTTCGTGCAATTACTTCGAGGGAAGAAACAGGAATAATGTATTTACCTGTAACATAAGCTAAACCTTTTAGTGTGCTTATTCCAACCCTAAGACCAGTAAAAGAACCAGGACCAACAGTTATGGCATAATAATCAATTGTTTCAAGTGGAATCTTCATAATTTCAAGAATATGAGCAATCTCTGGAAGAAGCTTTTCAGAATGAGAAGCTTTAAACTGCATAATAGATTGGGCAATAAGATTGTCATCATCTAATACTGCTACACCTGCATATTTTGTTGATGTATCAATGCCTAAGATTCGCATTTTTCAATCCTAATAATATATCTTTTGCCATTTATCAAGGGAAGGTCAAATTCTTTTATTTGTACTTTGTATTTTTGTGGTAACTCTTTGAGTTCTTCTTGCAGTTTCAAGGATTTACTTATTAAAAAATATCCGTTTTCTTTAAGTAAATGCTTACACTTTTCGATGAATTCTTTCATACTCCATAGAGCTCTTGAGACAACAATGTCAAATTTTTTTTCAACTTCTTCAGCTTTCATTTGATAAACTTCAATATTAGGAAGTTCGAGTTTTCTTTTTATATTTTTCAAAAAAACACATTTTTTCCATGAAGGTTCAATTAATAAAATTTTCAAATCTTCTCTTACAATCGCTATAGGTACACCAGGAAAACCTGCACCACTTCCTATATCTGCGATGTTTAATGATTTTTCAGGAATAAAAGAAAGATACAGGAGTGAGTCTAAAAAATGCTTGACTATTATTTCTTTTTCATCTTCAATTGAGGTGAGATTGTAAGTTTTATTCCATTTTTTAAGTTCAGTAAGATAGATTAGAAATTTATCGTAAACTGCCTCATTAGAAAGCTTTAAATGTAATTTCATAAAATCTTTTAAATCACTCATTGTTTACTTCTTACTTACATTGCCTTTCTGTATAGCTACCATTAGTATAGATATTGCTGCTGGAGTAACCCCAGGAATTCTCATTGCCTGACCTATGGTTCTTGGTCTAATTTCATCAAGCTTTTGTATCACTTCTTTTGAAAGACCTGGGAGATTAAAATCAAAATCTTGGGGAATAATTTTTTCTTCAAACTGCCTCATTCTTTCAACCTGCTCTAATTGTTTCTGAATATAACCTTCATATTTGATATGAATTTCAACAAGTTCTTCTATTTCTTTTGTGAGAGATTCCTCTGAAGGTGAAAATCTTTTAATAAATTCATAGTTAATTTCAGGTCTTTTAAGAATTTTATCAAGAAATATGGCTTCTTCAATAGGTGTTGTTCCAGCTTCTTTTAAGGCTTCATTGAGTTCCTCTGAAGGTTTTATAATTGTCGTCTTTAATCTTTTGATCTCCCTTTCAAGAGCATCCCTTTTTTTTATGAATTTTTCATAGGTCTTTTCGTCAACGAGTCCAACACGATATCCATAATCTCTAAGCCTTAAATCAGCATTGTCATGTCTTAAAAGAAGTCTAAACTCTGCACGGGATGTAAACATTCTGTAAGGTTCTTGAGTTCCCTTTGTTACAAGATCATCAATCAAAACTCCTATGTAGGCTTCATCCCTGCCAAGAATAAGAGGTGGTTGTCCTTTTATTTTTAGAGCTGCATTAATTCCTGCGATTAATCCCTGCGCAGCTGCTTCTTCATATCCACTTGTTCCGTTTATCTGTCCTGCAAGATAAAGCCCTTCAATTGCCTTGGTCTCCAGTGTATGTTTAATCTGAGTAGGATAAACAAAATCATATTCAATAGCATATCCAGGCCTCATTATTTCAGCATTTTCCAGTCCTGGAATAGTTCTTACAAAGGCAACCTGAACATCATAAGGCAATGATGTGGATATTCCATTAGCATAGTATTCCTTTCTACTTAATCCCTCTGGTTCAAGAAATACTTGATGCCTTGGTTTTTCCCTGAATTTTACAACTTTGTCCTCAATAGAAGGGCAGTAACGGGGACCAATTCCTTTAATTTTTCCACTATAAAGAGGCGAACGATCAAGGTTATTGAGTATAATTTCGTGAGTTTTTTCATTTGTATATGTTATGTAACAGGGAACCTGAGGATTTGTAATCTCCTCTGTTGAGTATGAAAATGCAGGAGGGGGAAAATCACCCCACTGTTCTTCAGTTTTTGAAAAATCAATTGTTTTTGCATCAATTCTTGGTGGAGTTCCTGTTTTAAGTCTTCCCATCTTTAAACCAAGTTTCTGAAGACAGTAAGAAAGCTTTTTTGAAGGAAATTCGCCTGCTCTTCCTGCCTCAAAGGAATTAAGTCCGATGTGAATTAACCCATTAAGAAATGTTCCTGGGGTAATTATGACAGCTTTTGCTTCATAGAAAACACCCAAAGAGGTAATTATTCCTTTAACTTTCCCATTTTCAACAACTATTTCTTCAACCATTGCCTGTTTTATTGTAAGATTGTCTTGCATCTCAAGAAGTTTCCTCATTGAAACATTGTAAAGAATTCTGTCAGCCTGAGCACGAAGGGACCATACAGCAGGACCCTTTGAACGATTAAGCATTCTGAACTGTATTCCAGCCATATCAGTAACACGAGCCATAATTCCACCGAGTGCATCAATTTCTCTTACAAGATGACCCTTTGCAAGTCCTCCAATTGCAGGATTACAGCTTAGCTGAGCAATTGTGTCAAGATAAATTGTAAAAAGGGCGGTGCTTAGTCCCATTTTTGCACAGGCAGCTGCTGCTTCGCAACCTGCATGTCCTGCTCCAACAACAATTATTTCAAAATCTTTTTCTTTATACATATTTTTTTCTTTATTCATAGTTGCTTTTTTTTTATATTTTATTATAATAGATATTATGAGTTTTCCTGTATTTAAACATACAATTTCGAGATTTAGAGAGCTTTTAAAGGAAGATGGTGAAAAGATTTCCTATCTCATAAAGTATGACCCTATAATTGCATATCTTATATTTCATGAAGTAAATAAACCCTCTGGCAAAATAGAAATAACAAATTTCTCACAGATGGTTAATTATTTAGGTCTCAGTAAAATTGAACAAATCATTCTTGAGAGAGACCTTTTTCTTGAAGAAGAAGATTTATTTTTCTGGGTATATGGAATTTTAAGTGCAGAAATTTCTTCTTTAATATCTGAAAAGTTTTCCCATATTCATCGAGATGAAGCTTTTTTTGCAGGACTTTTACCTTGTCTTGGTTTAATTTTCATGATGAATGAATTCCCCGCATACAGAAGAATCATTAATTTTTTGATAAAACTTCCTCTTGAAGACAGAGTTTATCTTGAACAATCTGTTTTTGGAACAAATAATATAGAGGCTCTCAGGAGAAATATTCTTTCTAAACCCTTTAGAGAAGTTGTAAATATGCTTAATAAAATATTTCCTCAAGATGGACAAAAAAATATAAAAACTTATGTGCCTCAGAGAGGTACAATCTTACAGAGTATTTACGATTTAGCATTGCTGTCAGATTTGTCTGCCTATGGTGCACAGGCTTTAATGTTTCCGTCCGTTGTTGATAATCGTGAATTGTTCCTTGAACTTTCAAAAAGATATTTTCGTATAAAAGAGTCCGATTCAACGGAAATTTTACAGAATGCTATGGATAGATTTCTTTTAATTGCAAAAGATTTTGATGTACTTGAAGAAGTTCGATTTTCAACAGAGACGTTTTACAAGCTTAAAAAATTTAAGTTTGAAACAAAAAATCCTATTTTTTCTAATATGCTTAAAAATTTATTTGAAGAAAATTCAAAAGACAGAAATATCTTTATTTACGGAGAAGGAGCAGTAGGCAAGAGACTTCTTGCTGCAGCTCTTCATACAGCCGATGATAATCCTCGAAGAGAAAAACCCTTTGTTATGATTTTTTGTGATATAGAAGAGGAAACTCTTGAAGAGGAATTTTTTGGAGTAAAGGAAGGATATCTTGGTAAAAAGGGAAAGAAAGGAGTTTTACAAAACGCTCGTGAAGGGACCTTAGTAATAAAAGAATTTGATAGTATGCCAAAAAGTTTTCAAGATAAATTTGAAAAAGCGATTAAAAATAGAAAATATTATAGGGTAGGAGATATTAATCCCATTGATTTTCCTGATATAAAGTTTATTCTTGTAGGTAAAGAAGATATAAGAATAAAAGTAGCAATGGGTGAATTTTCAAGTTCACTTGTTAAACTTCTTGATCCTTTTTTCTTCAGAATACTTCCGTTAAGAGAAAGAAGAGAAGATGTTTTTTACATTGCAGGAGAAATCGTTAAAAAGTATAACTTAAATATTGAAGACAAACTCACTCAAACAGAGGTTGTAGAAAAGTTAAAAACCGATCCATTTCCTAATAATCTTAGGGATTTGAAAAGATTTTTATTTCTTCTTTACATTCAAAGGCTTCTTAAATCTTAGATACTCTATGCCTCCAACAGTAGAAGCAAAAGCCTGAGAAAGAAACCATAATAAAGATACTGCTACAACCTGAGGCTCACCAAAGGATTTTCCAAAAAATAAAATAAAACACCATTCTCTAACTCCAATGCCTGATACTGATATTGGTAGCATAGAAATTAATATTATAATTGGCAAAAATACGCATAATTCAAAAAAAGATATGGAAATTTTAAATCCATAGAAAATAACATAAACTGAAATAATCACAATAAATTGAACAATTAATGAATAAAAAAATCCCTTCAGAATTTGTTTTTTGGTATAACTAAAAATGTAATCTTTAAATTCCTGAAAAAATTTAATTTTTGAAATTAGCATTAGACAAACCGTGCCAACAAAAAATCCAAAAAAACTTACTGGAACAATCCATAAAAAAATCTGCTTTGGAATCTTATTATAAAATAAGATAAAGAATATAAGACTGATTAACAACAACGCAAAAAGTCCTGTATATCTTTCCATAAAAACAGAAGCTATAGCTTTTTTAATTCCAGTTTTTTCTTTAATCATTAAAATTTTTACAACATCTCCTCCAATTATTCCAGGCAAAATATTATTAAAAAATGAACCAATTAAATAAAGGGAAAAGAGTGTTGAAATTTTTAAATCTTTCTCCTGAAGAAAAATTTTCCATCGTAGTGTTGATATGTATGAGGAAAGAATATATAAAAGAGAGGCAAACAAAAAAACAAAGGGATTGATTAAAACAAAAACATTTAAAAACTGCGTAATTTCTATTTTTTTAAAAAGATATAAAACCAGTAAGGCAGTTACAGTAAAACGAATAAAAAAATTAATATATTTTTTCAATCTCCTGGTCCCAGAATTTTCTTTAAAATATAGATGGGTTTTTTCTGGGTTTCATGATAAACCCTTACGATCATTTCGCCAAGAAGTCCCATTCCAATAAAATTAAGACCTATCAAAACAGAAAAAAATCCACCAAGCAAAAGAGGTCTTCCGCCAATTGAAATGCCCTTGAAGATTTTAAGAAAAACAAGATATCCCACAATAACTGTACCAAAAAACATAAATAAAACTCCGATTGGTCCAAAAAATTGAATAGGCTTTGTTGAAAAGCTATGTAGAAATTTAACAGTAACAAGGTCCAAAAGCACTTTAATTGTTCTTCCAATTCCGTATTTCGATTTTCCTTTGTATCTTGGATGATGTTTTACTTCAATCTCTTTTATTTTAACTCCATACCAGCTTGCAAGGGCTGGAATAAACCTGTGCATTTCTCCATAAAGTTTTAGATTTTTAATAACTTCTCTACGATATGCCTTAAGGGAGCATCCATAATCATGAATTCTTACTCCTGTAACTTTTCCAATAAGCCAATTTGCGATCATGGATGGAAGTCTTCTACTTAAAAAGGGATCTTTTCTTTTTTTCCTCCAGCCACTTACTAAGTCAGCATCCTTTATTGCTTCAAGAAATTTTGGAATATCCTCAGGATCATTTTGCAAATCTCCATCCATAGTAATTACCACATCTCCACGGGCAAAATCAAAGCCTGCTGCAAAGGCTGCTGTCTGTCCGAAATTTCTACGAAAACTTAAAACAACAACATGGGGATCTTTTCGCTGAATTTCTTCAAGATATTTCAATGTATTGTCAGTACTTCCGTCATCAACATAGATAATTTCGTAATCAATTGGTAATTTACTTAAAGTTTCTGTAAGTTTTTTCTGAAGTTCTCTTATATTTTCTTCTTCATTGTAAAGAGGAATTACTACTGATAAATCCATCCTTCCTCCTTAATAACTTTCTGGTCTTGGTAATTTCATACCTTTAAAATTATAGCATTTAAAAATCGTATAATCTCTAATTTTAACTTCTTTTATATAAACTGTAAAACTCTCTGGAATACATTTTTCAAAAGCATTAAGAACTTCTATCTGAGGATTCTCTTTTATTCCGTAAACAACATAAATACCATGAACTGGCTTGTCTGTCATTTTAACTCTTTCTTCTGTGCTTCCGAGTAAGGTTTTATCATTCTGATTTACTCTTTTTTTGTCATTTTGCTCTCTCTTTATGTCATTCTGAGGCACAAAGTGCCGAAGAATCTCCTCATTTTTCAATTCATCATTTATTGATTCCCATAAATCGTACTGATTCATTCTTCTTCCGATAGGAATGCAATATACGCGGGATTTTCCTTGTACATAAAAAGCAAGCTCACTTGAAATCTGATATCTGTCAGAAAAGATAATAACTTTACCCTCTTTTTCAAGTGATTTTTTTATCTCTGATACTTTTAATCCCAGTTCATTCCATCCTTTGAGCCTTGCTGAAGGGTCTATTTTTGAAGGAAGATTTAGATAAGGCAGGGAGTAGTTTATAAAAGTAAAAATTGTTGCAACGATAATTGCTATATATGTGATTTTTTTTAAAATTTTTCTTTCATAAGCATAGGCAATTGCTATTACAAAAGCAATATAAGTTGGCATTGCCCAGTTTGCCTGAACCTTACCTTGAAGACTTTTTAAGAAAAAAAATACAAAAACAGGCATTGAAAAGGAAATAAGAAACCATCTTATATTTATTATTCTGCCATTCTTATCCCTCTTTATGTCATTCTGAGGCACAAAGTGCCGAAGAATCTTTTCCTTAATAATTAAGTACAATCCAAGAACAAAAACCAACGGAGTTACAACAATAAGTTGGCTTCCTATAAACTCTGCAAAATATTTTAAAGAGATTTTGAATCCTTCATAGAGATGTGCCTGACCAGCAGTATGTTTAAGGGTTACCCAATTATGCTGAAAATTCCATATTATCACAGGAGAAAAAACAACCAGAGAAATAAAAAGACATAAATATAAGTATGAATTTTTGAAATAATCTTTTTCTTTTAGCAAATAAAGAAGCATGCATACATAAAAAAAAGCCATTGTATATTTTGTAAGAAGCCCAAATCCTATTGTGAACCCGAGAATCACCCAGTAAATTTTTCTCTTTTCTAAGGCAAGCAAAAAAAGATACATTGAGACAAGCCAGAATAAAATAAAGGGACTATCAATTGTAAATAGGACTCCAAAGGTTGAAAAAAGAGGAATTAATTGAAAGAAAATACCACTTAAATAACCAGTTTTTTCATCAAAAAGTTTTTTTGCAATTTTATAGATGAAGATACTACTTAAAAAGGAGCATACAACCGCAAGAATTCTTACTCCAAAGGGATTATCTCCAAAAATCCATGTTGAAAGGGCGATTAAATAGGCAATCATTGGACCTTTGGAGTAGTAGCTTAAATCAAGCCTTCTTGACCATTCCCAGTAATGGGCTTCATCGGGGCTTAGGTCAACTGGTCCATGAAGAATAAAATAGATTCTAAAAAGACTTATAACTACAAGAAAAAAGTAGAAAAATCCTTTAATATTCTTAATCGAAAAAGTTGTTTTAAAAACAGTGAAACCAATAATAATTCCTAAGAAAGCACCACCAACCACGTCATTAGGCCAATGCAGACCTAAATAAATTCTTGAAAAGCATATAAGTAGAGCCACTGAAAAAATATAAATTGGAATCAATCTTGAAAGAGCCATCCCTTTCCAAAAAAGTATTAAAATAGTTGCTACTGCCATGGAATTTGTAGCATGATTCGAAGGAAAGCTGTATGAGTTTGTGCATCCTACAACTTCTCTGAAATACTCTGTATGACAGGGTCTAATTCTTTGAGCAATATTTTTTATTTCAAGGGAAAACCAATCAGAAAGAAAAACTCCTAAAATTATAGCAAAGGTTAAACAGACAATTCCTCTGTAATTTTTTGTTTTTAAATTTTTAAAAATTATCCATAAAAAAACAGGAAGCCATAAAAGATACCCCCTTTGTGTAAAAAATACCATCAAAGTGTCTAAAAAAGCACTTGATAGAGTTTTATGAAAAAACAATAAAATTTCTCTTTCCATGTTTGATTTGAAATTATAACATGTTATAATTTCATTATGCCTGTTTACGTTAAAGACAGTGAAAAATGTGTTGGATGTTTAATCTGTATTTTTGCCTGTGGAAGGGCTCATCAAGCAGTTGGACTTGAAAGTTCCTGTATAAAAGTAAGGTCTCAAGGTGGAATATCAAGAGGTTTTTCAGTTTGGGTATGTCGTGGTTGCGAAGACCCACCCTGTGCTCGTGCCTGTCCAGAAGATGCTCTTTTAGTAAGAAAAAATGGTGGAGTCCTTTTAAATGAATCTAAATGCACAGGTTGTGGATATTGTATTAAAGCCTGTGTTCTTGATGCAATTGGATGGAATAGTTTAACAAATAAACCAGTTATATGCATTCAATGTGGAGAATGTGCAAAAAATTGTCCATACAAGGTAATGGAGTTTAAAAGGAAATGATAAAGACAGATCCTTTAAAAAGAATACTTTATATTGATTTGACAAAAAAGAAATTCTGGGTAGAAGAGCGCCCCGATTTATTTGAAAAATTTCTTGGTGGTACAGGAGTTGCAATAGCCCTTTTACAAGAAAATTGTTCTTCTGATACAGATCCATTTTCTCCTGAAAATCCCATAATTTTTGCTGTTGGTCCATTAAATGGGCTTTTTCCTATAGCATCAAAAACCGTTGCGATGTTTAAGTCTCCTCATACAGGAAATCTTGGAGAATCCCATGCAGGAGGTAGAAGTGCCATTGCAATAAGAATGGCAGGATATGGAGCAATTGTTATAAAGGGAAAAAGTGAACGACCCTGTTACATTTCAATTCATGGTGATAAAGTGTTTTTCAGAGATGCTACAACGCTTTGGGGATTAGAGGAGTCAGCAGGAAGAATAATCAGAACCCGTGAACCTGGGGCTGGATTAAGAACTATAATGAGAATCGGTCCTGCAGGAGAAAAACTTGTAAGTTTTGCCTGTGTAACTTTGGAAACTTACAGACATTTTGGAAGATTGGGGCTTGGAACAGTTTTTGGAAGTAAAAATCTTAAGGCACTGCTTGTATCAGGGAAAAGAGACCTCTCAGTAACTGATTTTAAAGAATATAAAAACCTTTATTCCTTACTTCTTAGAGAGCTTTCAGAATCTGAAAAGATGAAAAAATATCATGAACTTGGTACACCTGCAAATGTCCTGCCTCTTAGTTTTTCAAAGGGAATTCCAATAAAAAATTTGCGTACTAATGAACTTTTAGGTATTGAAAATATCTCAGGTGAGGTTTTTGCTCAAAAACATCTCGGAAGAAGAGTTGCCTGCTGTCACTGCCCAGTTGCTTGCATTCATTTAGCAGCCCTCAGAAAACCCTATGAAGATGAACCCTATTTTTACAGAACTGTTTATCTTTCCTATGATTATGAACTTATTTATGCTCTTGGCTCTATGCTTGGAATCACATCTTCAGAGGACATTTTAAAATTAATTGAAGTTGTTGAAGATATGGGACTTGATGCAATCTCAACAGGAGTAGTACTTGCATGGGTTACAGAGGCTTTTGAAAAAGGCATAATAAGTGAAAAACAAACAGAAGGAATTATCCCAGAATGGGGAAATTTAAATGCCTATGTTGAAATAGTAAGAAAAATTGTGTATGGAGAGAGCGAGTTTTACAAAGATATTGCCAGAGGAGTTGATCATGCTTCTTCAAAATATGGAGGGAAAGATTTTGCATTAACTTATGGCAAAAATGAAATGCCTGGATACCACACAGGTTATGGTGCTCATATTGGATATCTTTTTGGTGCAAGACATAGTCACCTTGACTCTGCAGGATATGCCATTGATAAAGAGGCTATGACAAAACATTTCACAGCAGAACAAATTGTTGAAAAAATTCTCAATGAAGAACAGTGGAGACAGATTCTTTCAAGTCTTGTAATATGCTTTTTTGGAAGAGAAATTTATACTCCAGAAATAGTTCTTAAAAGTTTAAAACTTGCAGGTTATGAATTAGATGAGAGTAATTTAAGAAAAATTGCTCAAGATATATACGCTGAAAAGTATCGTTTTAAAATTAAATCTGGTTTTAACTTTGATAGTCTTAATCTACCAAGAAGAGTCTTTGAACTTCCCTCAAGTAATGGTCAGATAAACGAGGATTTTGCAAGAAGATGCATTGAAATATTAAAGATTAAAATTAGAGATTTACTATGAATCTGCCGTATGATATATGAATTTCTTCAATCAATAATTATTATTTTCGGTGTTTCAGGAATAATAATCTATGTTCTTGGCAAACTTAAAATTCCCTCTATTGTTGGATTTCTGATCGCAGGTACTATTATTGGTCCCTATGGACTTGGTTTAATAAAAGATCCCCATGAAGTTGAACTCATAGCTGAAATAGGTGTTATTTTACTTATGTTTACAATTGGAATTGAGTTTTCAATTCCAAGATTGATTTCTTTAAAAAAGGAAGTTTTTCTATTTGGTAGCCTACAAGTTTTTTTAACAATAGCTGTGATAACTTTTTTAAGTTATTCTCTGTTAGATGTTACTTTAAATAATGCAGTATTTTATGGTTTTATTGTTGCTTTAAGCAGTACAGCTATTGTGATGAAACTTCTTTCTGACAGAGGAGAATTAAACTCACCTTATGGTAAGATTTCTCTTGGAATTCTTCTTTTTCAGGACCTTTGCGTAGTTCCATTAATGCTTTTTACTCAGATGCTTTCAGGTGAAGGTGGAGGATTGTTTAATTTTCTTACTGTTATTTTAAAAGCTTTCCTTATACTTTCCGTTGTTTTTATCTTTTCAAGAATAGCTGTACCTTTTCTACTTCATGAAATTGTAAAAACAAGAAGTAGAGAGCTTTTTATAATTACAACTATTTCTATCTGCCTTGGAACTGCCTTTTTTACATCAAAATTAGGACTTTCTCTTGCACTTGGTGCATTTTTAGCTGGTGTGGTTATTTCTGAATCCGAATATTCAGCTCAAGCTGTATCTGACATCTTACCCTTTAAGGAAACTTTCTCAGGTATATTTTTTATCTCAGTAGGAATGTTATTAAATGTGGATTTTATAAGAACTCATATCTTAGAGGAAGTATTTTTAGTTGGAAGCATTTTCTTTTTTAAAACTTTAATTATTCTCCTTATTGTTTATTTTTTCATGAATTCTCTTAAATTATCTTTATCATCTGCATTAGCGCTTTCTCAGATAGGAGAATTTTCCTTTGTCCTTGCTTTTACTGGCAAATCAGTAGGATTATTAAATGAAGATGCCTATCAAAGCTTTATTTCTGCCTCTGTTATAACAATGCTACTTACTCCTCTGATAATAAGATACTCTCATTCTGTTATTGATTATTTAATTCAGAAAAAGCCTTTCAAACACTTTGAAAAAGCTCGAAAAATAAAAGAAACAGAGATAGTTGTAAGAAAATCTAATCATGTAATAATTGTTGGATATGGGCTTAACGGAAGGAATCTGGCAAAAGTTTTAAAAGAAATCAATATTCCCTATGTTGTTTTAGAACTAAATCCAGATACTGTAAGAAAAATGAAAAAACAGGGTGAGCCTATTTATTATGGAGATGGAACAAGTCCTGAAGTTTTACATAAATTAGGAATTCACAGAGCAAAAGTTTTAGTAATTGCTATATCTGATCCACTGGCAACAAGAAAAATTGTTCAGATTGCAAAAACATTAAATTCAAAAATTCACATAATTGTTAGAACGAGATTTGTAACAGAAATCGAAGAACTTAAGAGAATTGGTGCTAATGAGGTTATTCCAGAGGAGTTTGAGACATCCTTAGAAATTTTTGCAAGGGTATTACACTATTTTGGTACTCCAAGAAATAAGATTCTTCAAATGATAGAAAAGATAAGAGCAGAAGGTTATGAAATATTAACAATGTCTCAAACCCCTAAAACAAGAGCAGGAATTGAATGCGTTATATTTGAAGGACTTGATATGGATAGCTTTTTAGTAGAAAAAGACTCCTGGTTAATTGGACATTCTTTAAAGTCTCTTGATATAAGACACAGAGCAAAAGTTACAGTCATTGCTGTTCAAAGAGGACAAGAGACGATTCTCAATCCTTCTGCTGATTTTATTTTAAAAGAGGGAGATATAATAATTTATGTTGGAAACAAGAAACAATTAGTTGATGCATTGAATTTTTTTCAGAAAAAAGATTAAATCCTGTTTAAATTTTTTATCTTATAAAATTAGTGAATATTTTTGCTTCTTTTTGTGGTTCAATTATTTTGTCTTTCCCATTTTCAAGAAGTTTTAATGTCCATGCCATATTTTTCCCGAGTATTCTCATTATCTGCATTCCTTCTTCGTCTTTTAAAGCTTCTCCGGGATTCATTCCAAAGATTACATTCCAGTAATTAGATGATGGAACAATCATTTCTGTATAATGTAGATAATGCAAAAGCTGGTCAAAAGTTGCTACTCCACCTGAACGTCTATCAGCTACAACAGCTACTCCGACTTTATGCCTAAACAGTCCACCATTAACAGATGCAACAAAAAAGGCTCTATCCAAAAAGCATTTAAAGGTACCAGCTATTCCTGAGAAGTAAACAGGCGAACCTAATATAATACCGTCAGATTCCTTTATTTTTTGAATCCATTCATTTACTTCATCGTTAATCACACATTTTTCATCTCTGTTTTTAGCACATTTATAACAGGCAATACATCCTCTTATTTTTTTATTACCAACTTGAATTATTTCAACTTTTATTTTTTCTTTTTTAAGTTCTTCAGCTACTATTTTAATTGCATGATAAGTATTACCATTTTTCCTCGGACTTCCATTAAAAGCTACCACCTTCATTTTTATCCTCCTGCAATAAACAATAAAATACGGAGAGGGAGGGATTCGAACCCTCGGTGGAGCTTTTAGACCCCACACGCGATTTCCAGTCGCGCCCGTTCGGCCACTCCGGCACCTCTCCAAAAAGATTTTTTATTTTAGCATTTACTCTGTGATATTTTCAAAAAACTTTAGAAGTTTCTCTTCATTTTTTGTTAAAAATGACTCAAGTTCTTCTTTTGTAAGAGGACTACAATCATCGGGATTTTCAGGATTAACCTTTACAAGCATAATTCTTTTTTATTTTTCCTTCAAGCACTGCAACACACATAACAATATCATTTATCAAAAATTCAAGTTCTTCAAATTCCTCAATTTTTTCAGGAATACTTTGACAAGCAAGGGAGCAACTTTTTAAAAAATCAGAATTTTTAATAGTTTCTAATTTAAAGGGTTTTCCGATGAACTTTTTAAATTTTTCCATTTTTAATATAAAAAATATAAAAAGCCGGAGTATAAACTCCGGCTTCAAAATAAATTATCCTTTTTTGTGGCATTCATTACATTTTGTTGGTGCAGCTTTACCACCTTCATTTTCCTTTTTGTGACAGTCTATACAATTCTTATGATAGGCAGTTTCTGCCTTTGGAGCACCATTTTTTGCCTCTGCTATATCATGGCAGGAAATACATTTTGCTACCTTTTCAGCAGGATTTGGGTCTTTGTGATGGCATACTTTACAGTCAATTTTGTAATCTTCAGCATGTTTTTTATGTGTAAACTCTGTAGGTGGAAGCTTAGCTCCTTCCCAGTGAAGCTTGTAGACATCCTGTGGTTGTGCATATACGAAGGAAATAGCAAATAAGAAGCAGGCAACTATTAGAACCATTAACCCTTTTTTAGATTTCAACTTTACTCACCTCCTTTCAATTCAATTTTTTATTATATTATTAATTAATGCTCTTCATGTTCTTCTTCATACCCTGTAAACATGGCTTTTATATGAGCCATTGGAGTGTGTCCCAATGTTGCAAGATAAAAATGAACTAATATAAAAGCAGTAAAAAATATCCATAAACCAGTATGAATTAGTGAAGCTATCTGAATTCCTCCTATTATACTGATTAGGAAGCTAAAAAGTTGAGGATCCCAAAGCATTAGTCCTGTAATAATCTGAAGAGGAATCAATAATACCATAATCATCAAATATGAAATCTGCTGCATTGGATTGAATTTATGTTCAGGGGTTGGATGATGAGGATTTTTGTCTCCAACCATTATTCCGTATCCGTAATATTTTGCCTGTTTAATAGAATTTTTTATAAATTCAACAGGTCTCCAGAAAGGTGGAATATAAATTTTAAATAGTTTACCTGTAAAAAGATAATACACAAGCCATATAAAATAGTTTGCAAGTAATATAAATCCTAACCAGCTGTGAATGTCAACTGCTGTTTCAAAGCTCATTAGTCCCATTGAATCAACAAATCTTATCTGTGCACCTGTTAAGATTAAAATTATAAATCCTATTGCATTTATCCAATGCCAGATTCTTACTGGTAATGGATGAAGATAAATCTTTTTCATTATTTTCCCTCCCTTCTTTTTCTTCTAATTGGTGCAGTTAAAATTCTAAGTGTAATGTGACCTATTGGAATTGCTATTCCAGCTAAAAGTGCAAGGAAGAATAGAGTATCAAGAATTTTAATTTTTGTTAAACCTAAAACATAGAAATCTTTTATATTTGGTATAGCATAGGCTGAATTAAAGGCACTTCTTTCAAGTTCAAACTTAACTGGTTTAGCTCCTTCTCTATTAATTTCCAGTTTACCTGTAAAGGCAACGCCTGAACTATGGCAGGCAGCACAATCTTTAACTGCCTTGGTTTTTACTTCTATTTTATGAGCATCATTTGGATTAGAAACATCAATCCTGCCTGAAAGATTTGCCTTTACTTTCGTTTTAATCATGCTCATAAACTGCCATAATTCCTTTTCCTGAACTTTTCCATCTCCATTAGAATCAATCTTTCCTTTTATTTCTTTAACATCTATTCCTAAAAGTTTCGCAACTTCGCTTTCTGTAAGAGGCTTTTTATTAGCTCTATCAAAGAGCACAACTGATAATGATTTATCTGCATTGGTATGACAGGCTGCACAGGAGGCTGAATTAAAATGAACATCAACAAAGGTTGTAAGTCTTACAGGAGGATTCCATAGCCATTTATTGTGAACAGACTTCGTGTCTTTATGGCATTTTAGACAGGAGTTATTAAGATTTGCAATATTAGTAGCTAATACATCATGAGAATTATGACAGGAAGAACAATTTGGTGCGTCCTTTTTACCCTGAATTAAAGCATTATGATGAATACTTGATTTAAAAGCTTGTCCTTCTTTACCGTGACATTTTACACAAAGTTCATTGCTTGCAATTTTATCTTTTGTAATCAATGTGGTTTTATGATAATCATGGCATTTAATGCAATCAGGTGCTTCTGGAACACCTTTCTTGAATGCTTCTGCATGAATACTTTTGTCATATTTTTTGACCGCATCTTGGTGACAGTTATTGCAAATATCCTTTGCCTTTGCCCTGTAATCCTTTATTGATTCAAAACTTCTTATGGGATGCTGTGTTGTTGAAAATTCTTTGTGACAATCTGTACACTTAAGTTTTTTATGAACTGAATTTATAATATCTGATTCTTTGACTTGCACAGAAAGGGTTTCACCATTTTTCATCTTCATTGATATTGCTCTACTGTGACAGCTAAGGCAGTACTGATTTTCTGGAAGAGCCTTTGCAACCTTTGCAGGCTTTACGCCGTGAAACCCGTGACATTCAATGCATGAGGCTGTTTTTGTCAAAGCATAATGAGCTGGATTTTTCTGGAGTTCCTTATCAGTATGGCATTTTGTACAGATATCAGTCATCTTAGCTCTGTACTCTGCTTTATTTTTAAAATTGTAAATTGGATGTTTTGCCTTTGAAAAATCACTATGGCATACAATACAATGAAATTTACCATGTACAGATTTTTTAATTTCATCTTCGTTGACTTTCAAGGATATTTTTTCATTACTTGGTAGAGTTTTGGTAATATTAAATTTATGACAGGACAAACAATATTCATTAAAGCTTGCTTTATTTTTCCATTCTTTTATTGAACCCATATAGTGGGAACCATGACATTGGGCACATACTATCTCGCCTTTTTTAACAACTATTCCATGGACTTCTGGCTTCATTAAAGTATTTTGTGGGTGACAGTTAAGGCAGTGCTTTGAAAACTCCTTTGTATATACCATTTTGTTAGCAATCTTCTTAGGTCTTGGATGATTTTTAAGTGTAATATCTGGATGGCATGAGGAGCAGTCTAAGGCTCCGTGAACGGATTTTTCATATTTAGCTCCGTCAACATAGAGAGAAAGGGATTGACCATCTTCTAATTTCTTACTCAATGTTTTGACTGAGTGACATTTAAGACAAGATTTAATATCCTGAGATACTGCATCCTTTAAAGGAATAAAATATGACGCTAAGAAACACAATATAACTATTACTGTAATAAAAATTGCCCTCATCCCTCACTCCTTTTTATAGATTTTATAAAAACAGTTGCAACATTATAACACAAACAATGAAATAGAGGGATATAAAAATTTTTTAAGGAATTAATTAATGCTTTTTATAGAATAGAGGGTCTTCGCAGATTTTTTTAAGGCAGTATTTTAAAGTTTGTTCAATTTGTTTGGCAATTTCTTCATTAAATCCAACAAAAGCTTTATCACCGATAAATGTTACAGGCACTCCTGAGGGACTTATTCCGTAAGACTGTGACATTGTAAATAGAAGTTGCCTTGGTGCCTGATTATGCCATACTTCATAATCTTTTATTTGTAATTTTGGATATTTCTTTTTTAGAGAGTTAAGAAATTCCTTTTCCTTTTCACAGTGAGGACAGCCCTCACCCCAGAAAAAATAAAGTATTATAGATTTATTTTCTGCAAAAGCAAAATTGGTAGAAAGAAAGGCAAAAATTAATAAAGCAGTCATAAATAAAGTAAATCTGCTAAGTTTAATCATAGAAAAATATAACACTTCTGTGTTAAATTAATCAAATAAAACTAGAGTTAATGCTTGAGGAGAGGGTGTTTTTAGATTTTAGAGATAGTTTTGATTTCTCTTACTGTTGTCATTCGCTGGATTTAATACTTTGTAGTGCTGTTCCTCTCTCTGTCACCCTGAGGCAAAGCCGAAGGGTCTAAATTCTTATATAAAATTAAAATAAGGAGGGGATTCTTCGGCACTTTGTGCCTCAGAATGACATAGAAGGGATGCTCTAAAATAACAGAAAATAATAGCAAAATTACATAAAAAGAGGTTTATAAATACAAAGAAAGGAAGTAAAAAAGACAAAAATGCAAAAGAATATTTTTAAATGTAGTCAGGACATACCAATATTACTCAAAAGACAGCACAGATTCCATTACTACTTTGGATATTTGGATAAAATAAAAATAAATAAGGGGGATTGATGGGTAAAATTGATAAATGGAATGATAGGGTTTGGAATTTTTTTGCTTCTGTTGACCTTGCTGTTGCTTTATTTATAATTATTTCTATTGGTGCTGCCATTGGAACGGTTATTCCGCAAAGTATCGAACCTGAGCCTGTTATTAAATTTTTTTCAAAGTTTATGTCTATTTCTTCTGCCCATAAAGCTTATGAAATAGTTAGTCTTTTTGACCTTAATAATCTTTATCACAGCTGGTGGTTTACATTTTTGCTTTTCATGTTTGCATTAAATTTAATAGTATGCTCAATTGACAGGCTCCCCTCTCTTTTAAAATCTTTTAAAACATCCCCTAAGCCTTATCCATTAGAAATTTTGGAGAAGATGCCGATAAAAAGCACTATAGAGATTAATAACGATAAAATACTTGAAAAAGTAAAAGAAGTCTTTAAAAAGAAAGGATTTTTAATCCATCTTTTTGAGACCAAAGATGGTGTTCAAATTCAGGCAAGAAAAAGGAGTAAAACAAGACTGGCAGTTTATCTTACCCACTTAAGCATCCTTATTATTCTTGCTGGAGCTTTAATAGGAATTTTCTTCGGATTCAGAGGTTCAATGAATATAGTTGAAGGAACTGGACTAAATTTTGCAATTTCTGATGAAGGTAAAGCCATTCCACTTGGTTTTGAGGTTAGATGTGATAAATTTGAAGTAGAATATTATGAAAATTCTGGGGTACCGAAGGCTTATAGAAGTTATTTAAAAATTATTGAAAATGGTCAACCTGTCAAAGAAAACATTGTCATTGAAGTAAATCATCCCTTTACATATAAAGGAATTACATTTTATCAAGCAAGTTATGGATTTCAACCAACAGAACATGCTGAGTTTAGATTTACCTATTTTGATAAAAAAGGTAAAGAACACAATATTAGTGCCCATTTTGAGGAGAAATTCAAAATTCCTGAAACCTCTGTAAATGCCTTTGTTATAGATTTTTCTCCTGCTTTAGGAGTTGATGAAGCAGGAAGACTTTTTAACATGAGCACTGATATGATAAATCCTGCTGTACTTGTGGTTTTTGAAGAAAAGGGAAAACAAACTCAACAATGGATACTTTCAAAAATTCCTGAAACATGGGAGACTCCCTATGGTAGATTAAGATTTAACGAGCTTTGGGGAGCTCAATTTACAGGACTACAGGTAAGGCAAGACCCAGGAGTTCCTCTTATATATATTGGCTCAATTTTAATGTGTGTAGGACTTTTCATATGTCTATTTTTAAGACCCCTAAATTACTTTGTGATAGTAAGCAAAAATAAAATAACCTTTTATAGCCCTACATCAAAGGGAATGATTGAAAAACAGATAGATGAAATAATAAAAGAAACGAAAGGAGATAAAGCATGAGCTATCAAATAATTTCTATTGCAGGACTTCTTTATATTATTGCAATGCCGATTTATATTGTTTATATGCTTACAAAAAATAAAAAATTAGGTTTTGCTGCTACAGGAATGATTTTTTCTGGTGCTTTAATTCATATTTACGGATTTATTCAGAGATTTAAAGAAATGTATTCAATAAATCACTCATTTATGAGAAGTATTCCAATCACAAATCTCTATGAGAGTCTTGTTTTCTTTGTTTTGTGCATTGTTTTAGGCTATCTATTTATTGAATGGAAATATAAAAACAAAACCTTCGGAGTTTTTGTCTCTATTATTGCCGGAATAACCATAGGAATTACTGATTTGCTTGGAATTACTAAGGAAGTACAACCCCTTGTTCCTGCTTTAAAAAGCAATTGGTTACTTGCCCATGTTACACTGAGTTTTATAGCCTATGCTGCTTTTGCAATAAGTTTTATCACTGCCCTTATTCATATAATAATGGGCACAGAAAATAAAAAATCTTTTAAATATATTTTTTCAACTTCAGCTTTGGGTTTTATGTTTTTTATGTTTGTTTCGGTAATACTTGATGTTGTCACATCCTCAAATCCCAAATCAGTCAAAATTTTTCATTCAACTTTAGGGAATCCATCTATTGGAATATCTCTTTTTAGTTGGTTAGCCCTTTTTGGCACAATTTTTCTTTTCTGGGGACTGAGCAATCGTATTATAAAAATCTTTGAAAACTTCAAAATTACTCCTCAATTCCTTGAAGATGTTACTTACAAAGCAATAGCCTTTGGTTTTCCTATTTTTACGATAGGAGGATTGGTTTTTGGCGCAATATGGGCAGATCAGGCATGGGGTAGATACTGGGGTTGGGACCCAAAGGAAACATGGTCATTGATAACATGGTTTGTTTATGCCTTTTACCTTCATGCTAAATTTATAAAAGGATGGAAAGGCACGAAAACCTCTATGATAGCAGTAATTGGCTTTCTTGTAACAATGTTTACCTATCTTGGAGTTAATTTATTCTTAAGTGGACTTCACTCATACGGAAGCATGTAATTTATGATTATACTCGGTATTGATACATCCTGTGATGATACATCTGTAGCAGTTTTAGAGAATAGAAAAATTTTAAGCAATATTGTATCTTCCCAGATTAAGTTTCACAGTAAATATGGTGGAATAGTGCCTGAGATAGCTTCCCGCAAACATATTGAATGGATTTGGAATGTCACAGATAAAGCCTTAGAAGAAGCAAATGTTACCATAAAAGATATTGAGTTAATAGCAGTTTGTAATGGTCCTGGTCTTATTGGATCATTATTAGTAGGATTATGTTTTGCCAAGGCTTTAAGTTATGCTTCAGAAAAACCTATTATCGGAGTAAATCATCTCGAGGGACACATTCAGGCAGTTTTTCTTGAAGAAAAATATCCAGATTTTCCTTTTTTATGCTTAATTGTTTCAGGCGGTCATACAAGTCTTTACAGAGTTGATGATTTTGGAAAATATAAAGAACTTGGAAGAACCCGTGACGATGCAGCTGGAGAAGCCTATGATAAAGTAGCAAAAATGCTTGGACTTGGATATCCTGGTGGACCTGTAATTGATTTTTTAGCAAAGGATGGTAACCCAGAGAAATTCAATCTACCAAGACCCTATTTGCATGGAAGTCTGGATTTCAGTTTCAGTGGTTTAAAAACAGCTGTAAAAGTTCTTCTAAAAGATCTCAATTATAAAGAAGGAAATGTTTCAGAGGAAATAAAAAAAGATATCGCTGCTTCTTTTCAAGATTCAGTTATAGATGTGTTGATTGAAAAAATAAAATGGGCTTTAGACTCAGAAAAAATAGATAGAGTTGTAATTACTGGTGGTGTTGCTGCAAATAGCGAACTAAGGAAAAGGGCTGGAATGCTTAAACAAGAAGGTTTGGAGATTTTTCTTCCATCAAAGGCTTTATGTACTGACAATGCAGCCATGATAGCAATAGCAGGTTATCATAGATTTTTAAGGGGTGAAAGATCGGATTTGTATCTTAATGCCAAGGCATATATGCCTTTATAAACTGTCACACCAGAATCTTGCATTTTGAAAAAGTTTAATCCATGGTGAAGCCTTTAATTTTTTCCATTCCTCAGGCACCCATGCCCATTGCCACAGTAAAAAGGTTCTTTCAGGATGAGGCATCATTGCTAAGTGGCGACCATCTTCAGTGCATAAAGCAGTAATTCCTAATGGTGAACCATTTGGATTGAAAGGGTAGGTTTCTGTGATATTCCCATCATCATCGACATAACGAAGTGGTGCAAGATTTTTTTCAATTACCTTATCAAGTATTGCTTTATCAGGGAAATAGGCTCTTCCTTCTCCATGAGCTATCCATATTCCTAAGACTGATCCTTCCATCCCTTGAAGCATAATTGATGGTGAAGGTAAAATTTTTACTGTTGCAAAACGGGATTCAAATCTTCCTGATTTATTCCATATAAATCGAGGTTGCATAATCTGCTCAATTCCATACCATGGAATCCATCCAAGAAGTGCCATAAGCTGACATCCATTACAAACACCAAGACTGAATGTATCAGATCGCATATAAAATTCTTCAAACTCTTTTTTAAGGTGGGAAAATTTGATACAGCCTGCCCATCCTTTAGCAGAATCAAGTACATCGGCAAAACTAAATCCTCCAACAAAGGCAATCCCTTTAAATTTTTTAAGTGAAATTTTTTTATCTATCAAATCTTGCATGCATATATCCCAGGGTTCAAATCCTACAGAATAAAAGGCTGCTGCCATCTCTCTGTCTCCATTACTTCCTTCTTCCCGAATTATCGCAACAGCTGGTTTTGCCTTTTTTCTAAGGATTATTGTTGGTGTTTTATCTGGGATGAAGCTCAAGTTGTACTTTGGTGAAACCCTTGCATAAATTACTCTTTTTTCTTCCTGCACACATTCAGGATTTGCCTGTAGAAGGTCAATTCTATAACTTGTCTCTTCCCAGAGGTCTCTTAATTTTGTCATTGGTTCATCAAGAACAATTTTATTTCCATGTTCAATAATGATTCTGTCTTCTTGTAAAGTTTTTGCAATTTCGTAATAGGGTATGTTGTTTTCATTGAGTATTTCTTTTACTTTCTTAACTTTTTTTATATCAACTTCTATGGCAAGACCTGGTTCTTCATTGAAAAGTTCGGAAACAAGGAAGAGATTCTTCGCCTTCGGCTCAGAATGACAAAGAGGGAGCTCAGAATGACTTTCCTTCATTTTTATTAATAAACCAGAACTACCTGAAAAAGCCATCTCAAGCAAAGTTACAATAAGTCCTCCATCTGAACGGTCATGTCCAGAAAGTATGAGATTTTGATCAATTAAAGATTGAACGACTTTGAAAGTTCTTTTTAGAAGTTCAGGGTCTTCTAAGTCTGGACAGTCATTTCCTAGTTGCCCGAAACATTGAGCTAAAGCAGTTCCTCCAAGTCTTTTTTTTCCATTACTTAAATCAATAAAAAGAATCAGGCTTTCACCGGGAGCTTTTATATCGGGGGTAATTACTTTATTTATGTCAGGACAGGGAGCATAGGCTGATATTACAAGTGTTCCAGGAGATTTTACTACTTCAACTCCTTCTTGTTTTTTTACTTTTGCAGCCATTGAAAGGGAGTCTTTCCCTCCATCAATTGCTATCCCAAGCTTTATCATTAACTCTGCCATTGCTTGAGCTGCTCTGTAAAGACGTACACCCTCTCCAGGAAGTTTTGCTGCCCACATCCAGTTTGCAGAGCATTTTATATCTTCAATATCCGTTATTTTTGCCCATACTATGTTTGTAAGTGCTTCAGTTACTGAAAGTCTTGCCATTGCCTCAGGATTTATAAGTCCCTTTATTGGTTGTTCACCAATTGCATGGGCAATTCCTGTTTTATCAAAATAACTTTGAGCAACAACACATACATCAGAGACAGTAAGTTGAACAGGACCTGCACATTGTTGTCTAACAATCAATCCTGTAACTGATCGGTCTACTTTATTTGTTAAAAATCTTTTTGACCCAACTGACAGAAGTCTTAGAACTCTATCAAGGGCTTCATGAATTGTCAAATTTGTTGGAAGATTAAGAGGCTCAAGTTTTCTTTCTATTGTTTGCAATTGAAATTCTTTTTTTGGAATCTCTCCTAGGACATCTTTAAGGTTAAAGTTTACAGCAATCTGATCATCTTTACTGTCATAGACAATAAGTTTTCCATCTCCTGTTACTTCTCCAATAATAGACCATGGAAGCCTTTCTCTTTCACAGAGGTTTTTAAAAAGAGAAACACTTTCTTTTTTTATTAACAGCGCATCATTTTCCTGATATTCAGCACCCCAAATCTCAAGAACTGATAGAGTTTCATCTCCTAATATTACCTTTCTTATATCAATTTTTGCTCCTTCAGGATAGACAAGCTCTTTGACTACATTACAGTTTCCCCCAGCACCCTGATCATGAATGCTTACAATAGGGTTTTTACTTCCAAGTTCAACGCAGGCACGGACAACTCTGTTAAGTTTATTTTCCATTTCAGCATCTCCTCGTTGAACAGCATTGAAATCAAGCTCCTCAGCCAATTCTCCTGAGACAACTGAAGAAGCAGCACCCCCTCCCATTCCAATTCTGTATGCAGGACCACCAATTTTTACAACATACATTCCTTTCTGAGGAGGTTCTTTTTCTGTATGAATTGAATTTATCTGACCAATGCCACCTGTAAACATTATTGGTTTTACCCATTCAATTCTTTCTCCATCATTAAATCTCATTCCAAAGGAGCGGGTAAATCCTGCTATTATTGGCTCACCAAATTTATTTCCATAATCTGAAGCACCATTGCTCGCCTCTATTTCAATTTGAAGGGGTTTTGCAAGATTCCCTGGATAATTAAATGATTTATCTTCCCATGGAAGTTCATATTGTGGAATTTGCAGATTTCCTACACAGTATGCAGCAGTTCCTGCAATTGTTAAAGCACCTTTGCCAGTGGCATGGACATCGCGAATTCTTCCTCCTGTTCCTGTTTCAGCTCCTGGAAAGGGTGCTACACCTGTTGGAAAATTATGTGTTTCTGCAGTAAAAATGAGATGATAAAGATTTTTTTCTATCTTAAACTTAGAAGGATTACCGGATTTTTCAGGTTTTAGATAACTTATTTTTGCACCATAGATAGCACTTGAGTTGTCTTTGAAAGCTATAACAGAGTTTCTGGGATTTCTTTTTAGAGGTTCTTTTACTATGTCAAAAAGCGAACGCTTTACTGGTTTTCCATCAATAATAAGAATTCCTCTGAAAAACCAGTGTCTTGAATGTTCACTGTTTGACTGAGCAAGGTCAAAACATTCTACATCTGTAGGATTCCTCTTCAATCTATCTCTGAAAAGGGTAAGATAAAAATCAATATCCCATTCATCCCATCCAAGACCAAGCTCATTATTTATTTTTTCTAAAGCTTCTTTTCCTTCTTCAAGGACAGGTATTATTTTTACAGGCTGTGGTTTTATGCCATGGGAGAAATCTTTTAAAGGCTCTAAATAGAGGCATTCGGTCATTCTGTCATGAATCATGTTTAGGAAGATATTTTTGGGAAATTCTTTGATTTCAGGGCTTAATTTATATCTGCGAGAGCGTTCTATTCTTTGGATTTTTTTTATTCCAATGCTGTGGCAGACAGATACAGCACAGGTTGACCAGGCAGTGGAAAAATTAAGTCGTGGTCCTACCTCAAATATCATTCCATTGTTTGAACTTAAGAAACTTTTTTCTGAAAAATTTTCTGGTTCAAAGGTTTCTGATAAAAGCCATCTTAGAACATTTAATTCATTTTCTGATAATTTTGCATCTGTCTGTATATAGTAACAAAACTCTGTTTCAATCTGTTTGATTTCATCTGAAATTTCAGAATGTAAACGTTTTAAAAGTAGATGGGTTTTATATTCTGAAAGTGCTGATTTTCTATAAAATCTTATTATCACTCTTTTTTTCCTTTATTATTAATTTGCTTTCCGCTTCTGCTACCAGAGAACCATCTAATTTTTTTATCCAGGCTTTTGCTTCAATCAGCTTTGATTTTTTATGCTCTGCCTTAGCTTCTATAAATATTTTTTCGTGAGGTGCTACTGAATTTTTAAATCTAACTTTTAATTCTGCTGTAACTGTATTGAATCCAAGAGAATTTCCAGCATAAACACATGCTTCATCAAGCAGGGCTGATATAATTCCTCCATGAATTATTCCGCTCCAGCCCTGGTATTCATCAGAAAGAGTTAATTCTGAAAAGGACATGCCTTGTCCATGATTGAATACAGCTTTTATACCTTTCGGATTCCTACTGCCACATACAAAACAGTAATCCTCAGTTTTCATCATTTATTCATCATTTCAAGAAATTCTTTATTTGATTTTGTTCCCTTAAGTTTGCTTAATAAAAACTCCATTGCTTCAATAGGGCTAAGAGTACTTAAAACTTTTCTTAAAATCCATACCTTGTTTAGAACATCAGGTGGTACAAGTAATTCTTCTTTTCTTGTACCAGAAGCCCCAATATCAATGCTTGGGAATATTCTTTTGTCAGCAAGTTTTCTATCTAAATGAACTTCCATATTGCCAGTTCCTTTAAATTCTTCAAAAATAACATCATCCATTCTACTTCCTGTTTCAACAAGGGCTGTAGCAATTACTGTTAGAGAACCGCCTTCTTCAATATTTCTTGCTGTTCCGAAAAATCTTTTAGGTTTCTGAAGTGCCGTTGCTTCTAATCCACCAGAAAGTACCTTTCCGCTTGCAGGTGTTATAGCATTGTAAGCCCTTGCAAGTCTTGTTAAACTGTCAAGTAATATTACAACATCTTGACCTTCCTCTACAAGTCTTTTTGCCCTCTCAATAACCATTTCTGAAACCTGACAATGCCTGTTAGCAGGCTCATCAAAGGTGGAACTAATTATTTCTGCACCTGTAACCTGTCTTTTCCAATCAGTTACTTCTTCTGGTCTTTCATCAATTAGTAGGATAATTAAATATATCTCAGGATGATTCTTTTTTATTGCCTTTGCAATTGATTGAAGAAGCATTGTTTTGCCTGTTCTTGGAGCAGCAACTATAAGACCACGCTGACCTTTTCCAACAGGAGTAAGTAAATCCATCACTCTTGTAGAATAATCTGTTGGATTGTATTCAAGATTAATTTTTTCAGTAGGATAATAGGGAGTTAAGTTATCAAAAAGAGGTCTTGTAATGCTTTCTTCAACTTGTTTTCCATTAATTGTTTCAACTTTAAGAAGAGCAAAGTATCTTTCATTTTCCTTAGGAGGCCTTATTTGCCCTGTAATCAGGTCTCCTGTTCTCAGTCCAAATTTTCTTATCTGAGATGGTGAAACATAAATATCATCAGGACTTGGCAGGTAACTGTAATCAGGACTTCTTAAAAAGCCAAATCCTTCTGGAAGAATTTCAAGGACTCCTGAACCATAGACAGTTCCTATCTTTTCAATCTGACTCTGAAGGATTGCAAAAATGAGATCCTGTTTTTTAAGCGAGGTGGCATTTTCAATGTTTAAAGTACTTGCCATCTCCATTAGTTCTGGAATTTTTTTTTGTTTTAACTCAGAAATAGAAATTGGAATAGTATTGTTATCCATTATATTACCCCGATTATTGATTTTTTAAGGATTTTTTTCACTTTTTAAATATATCTAACCCTTCCGAGGAGGGTAAGTAGTTGATAAATTAAGCATACAAAATCTATAAAATTTTGTCAATATTTTTTTTTACCCTGAAATTGCCGATAGAAATTTCAAAGAGTGATTTTTTGACTCTAAGAGCATCGCATTTTTAGGGGTGGTTTTATCTAAAATTTCTCATTTACTTATCTTTTAACTCCATTTTTTACCAAGATAATACCTTAAGCCCCTCTGAATTTCCCTGTCTTCTTAGCCAATCACCAACTGTGGATGGGTAAGCATTATTTTTCTACAAACTCTTTTGTGACCTTTGAGGGATTTTGTTCCTCAAACTCCCTTTAGATAAAAAATAAAGAATTTATCTTTTGGGGATACAAAGGGGTTTTGCCTCCTTGAGAACTTCAGAATAAACTGCTAAAACTGCTCTTGCTGTTATCTAATCTTTTGTGGAGGATATGTTGAATGAAAATATTTTTTGTTTTATTATATTTACGAGACTTCTTTTTCGAGGTTTTATTCCACCCTTAAAATTAAAATCCATAAAAGAAGGCTTACTTTTTATATTCTCATCGGTAATCTCAGGAAACAATATTTCTTTAGAGAAATTATTTTTGAGGAACGTCGACAGGTTGCATTAGAGTGGATAAAATTTTTAAAATATAACTGTTGCGCCTGTAGCTCAGTCGGATAGAGCAACTGCCTTCTAAGCAGTGGGCCGGGGGTTCGAATCCCTCCAGGCGCGTTGGCGGATGTAGCTCAAAGGTTAGAGCACTGGACTGTGGCTCCAGGTGCTGCGGGTTCGAGTCCCGTCATCCGCCCCAATTATACTGATAAAAAAAGACTTCTTGAACGAAAGACAGCCTTTCTTTAATCAGCAATTTTATAAAAGAATTTTGATTTATTTGATAAAGAGGTCATTTTTCAAGTATAATTAATTCTTATGCATCAGGAAGTAAGAAATAGAATTATAAGTTGTTTAAAAAAATTTAATCTTGATACATCAATAAATGTTGAGCTTGAAACACCAAAAAACGAATCCTTTGGTGATTTAAGTACTCCTCTTGCAATGGAACTTGCCAGAGTTTTAAAGAAGCCTCCAATAAAAATAGCAGAAGAGATTAAAGCCGACCTTGAAAAGGATATTTTTGATAGTATCGAAATAGCCAAGCCTGGATTTATAAACTTTAAATTTAAAAGAGAGTTTGTAATCTCAAAACTTCATGAATTATTAAATAAAGGCAATGAATTTTTTGCTCAAAATATTGGAAAGGGTAAAAAAATTCAAATTGAATTTGTTAGTGCTAATCCAACAGGACCTTTGCATCTTGGCCATGGAAGAGGAGCAGCAGTTGGACAGGCTTTAGCTAATATCTTAAAAGAGGCAGGATTTGATGTATCAACAGAATATTATATAAATGACGCTGGACGACAGGTTGAACTTTTAGGATTAAGTGTATATATTGCTCTTCAGAAAATATTCGGCAAAGATACACCTATGCCAGATGATTGTTATAAAGGGGAATACATCAATGAGCTTGCAAAAGAAATATATGATTCTTATGGTGAACAGTTAAAAGAAAAAAACTTCGATGAAGTAGGAGATTTTCTGATAGATTTTGCCTATAAAAAAATTCTTGCAGAAATTCAAAGGGATCTTGAAGATTTTGGTGTTATTTTTGATAAATGGGTAAGCGAAAGAAAACTCTTTCACACAGGAGAAGTTCAAAGGACGCTAATTAAACTTAAAGAACTTGGTTTTATTTATGAAAAAGATGGTGCTTTATGGTTTCGTTCAACAGCTTTCGGAGATGAAAAAGATAGAGTTGTTGTAAAAAGTGATGGTACTTATACATATTTTGCCTCTGATATTGCTTATCATAAAAATAAAATTGAAAGAGGCTTTAATGAGTTAATAAATATATGGGGAGCAGATCATCATGGTTACATAAAAAGAGTAACTGCCGCAGTTCAGGCTTTGGGGATGAATCCATCACAAATAAAAATTTTGCTAATCCAGATGGTAAATTTGCTTAGAGATGGCATACCTGTACAGATGTCAAAAAGAGCCGGAACTTTTGTGACATTAAGAGAACTTATTGATGAAATAGGTGCGGATACTACTAAATTCATCTTTCTTACCCGAAGACATGATAGCCATTTAGAGTTTGATGTGGAAATAGCTAAAAAACAGTCGCAGGAAAATCCTGTTTATTATGTGCAATATGCCCATGCAAGGATAAATAGTATTTTTGAGAAAGCTAATTATGAGCCTAAAAATTTTAACGGTGAACTTTTTAATGAAGATGAATTAAAACTTATTAAAAAAGTGCTAACATATCCAATGATTTTTGAATTGGCTGTGAATCTAAGAGAACCTCACAGAATAACTTTTTATTTACAGGAACTTGCAGGCGAATTTCATTCCTATTATCATAAATTTAGAGTAATAACAGAAGACAAAGATTTAACTGATGCAAGGCTTTCTTTATGTAAGGCAGTAATGTTTGTGCTTAAGCACGGATTAAAAATGTTAGGAGTTAAAGCTCCTGATAAGATGTAGTAGGAATTCGACCAAATTTTATAGCGTCGACAACTTTAACAACTTTTACAATTTCTTTAACATCGTGAACTCTCACAATATTAGCTCCATTTATAACTGATACCGCTACAGCTGCCATTGTGCCTTCAAGTCTTTGCTCTGCAGGAGCATTATCTAAAATTTTTCCAATAAAGCTTTTTCTTGAGACACCTATAAGAATTGGCTTGCCAAGATTGGCAAATTCTTTGAGATTTTTTATTATTAATAAATTGTGTTCTGGTTTTTTACCAAATCCTATTCCAGGGTCAATGATAATATTGTTTTCTTTAACCCCTGCATTTTTTGCAATTACTATTGAGTTTCTTAAATACTCTATAATTTCTGGTATAAGGGCATCATATACAGGATTTATTTGCATATTTTTTGGAGTTCCCTTTATGTGCATTATAACAACAGGTGTATCGTATTTAGATGCTATATAGGGCATTTGAGGGTCAAATCTAAGTCCGCTTATATCATTAATAATTGTAGCTCCTGCATTTATTGCTTCTTCAGCTACTTTTGCTTTATAGGTGTCAATAGATATTGGAATATTGATTTTTTTTGAAAGATTCTCTATAACAGGTATTACTCGTTTTAATTCTTCATCTACTGATAATGGTTCAGCACCGGGACGAGTTGATTCTCCTCCTATATCAATGATATCTGCTCCTTCTTCAGCAAGCTGTAATCCTCTTTCTACTGCTTTCTTAAAATTAATATATTTGCCACCGTCAAAAAAAGAATCTGGAGTTACATTCAGAATTCCCATAATATAAGTTTTTTTTGAAAAATCAAGGAGAAAATTTCGAAAACTGATTTTCATGCAGCTACTTTTGCTTCTAAGATTATCTGGTCTATTTCATTTGCTTCAAGAGTTTCTCTTTCTAAAAGAGCTTTGGCAATAGCATCAAGGAGATTTCTGTTTTTTTCGAGTAAGTCCTTGGTTTGATGATAGGCTTCTGTTACAATTCTTTTTGTTTCCTCATCAATTTCTTCTGCTGTTTTATCTGAGTAATCCCTGTGTTTAGCAATTTCTCTTCCTAAAAACACATGTTCTTCTCTTTTGCCAAAGGTAAGCGGACCCATTCTCTCGCTCATACCCCATTCTGTTACCATTTTTCTTGCAAGTTCTGTAGCTCTTTCAAGGTCATTGCCTGCTCCTGTTGTCATTGTTTGGAGAGCAATTTCTTCAGCAACTCTTCCACCAAGAAGTACTTTTAGGGTTCCATAAAGATAATCTTTTGAATAGGTATATCTGTCATCAAGGGGAAGCTGTTGAGTAACACCAAGGGCTCTACCTCTTGGAATAATACTTACTTTGTGGATAGGATCTGTAGATGGTGTAAGTTTTGCAACAAGAGCATGTCCAGCCTCGTGATAGGCTGTAATTTTTCTTTCTTCTTCACTTAAGACCATACTTTTTCTTTCAACTCCCATTAAAACCTTGTCCTTTGCAGATTCAAAATCATTCATGTGCACTTTTTCACTATTTCTTCTTGCTGCTAAAAGCGCTGCTTCATTGACAAGATTTGACAGATCTGCTCCTGAAAAACCAGGAGTTCCTCTTGCAATTTTTTCAAGGTCTACATCATCGCCTAATGGAACTTTTTTAGTATGTACTTTGAGTATTTCAAGCCTACCTTTTACATCTGGTAAAGGCACAACAATTTGACGGTCAAATCTTCCAGGTCTTAGTAATGCGGGGTCTAAAACATCAGGTCTATTTGTGGCTGCAAGCACTATAATACCTTCATTGCTTTCAAAACCATCCATTTCAACAAGTAACTGATTTAGTGTTTGTTCTCTTTCATCGTGTCCACCTCCTAATCCAGCACCTCTTTGTCTTCCAACAGCATCAATTTCATCGATAAAGATTATACAGGGAGCATTTTTCTTCGCCTGTTCAAAGAGGTCTCTGACTCTGCTCGCACCAACACCAACAAACATTTCAACAAAATCTGAACCGGATATAGAGAAAAAGGGAACACCTGCTTCTCCTGCAATTGCTTTTGCAAGAAGGGTTTTACCTGTTCCAGGAGGACCAACTAATAAAATACCTTTAGGAATTTTAGCACCAATTTTTGTATATTTCTGAGGATTTGTAAGAAAATCAACAACTTCTTTTACTTCTTCCTTTACTTCTTCAATCCCTGCAACATCTGCAAAGGTTACTTTTATAGATTTATTGGAAACCATTCTTGCTCTTGCTTTACCAAAGGACATGGCGCGAGAACTCCCTGCTTGCATTTGTTTCATAAACATAATCCAAAGAAAGATAAGGAAAATAATAGGTCCCCATGAAATAAGAAAATTCACATACCATGGAGTCTGCTCTGGTGGTTTGACTGAAAATTTTACGCCTTGGGTAGAAAGTTCTTTTACAAGGTCTGGATAATTGATATAGTAGGTTTTAAATTGGGTTCCGTCTTTAAGTTTTCCTGTAATAGAACTATCTTTAATTTGGGCTTCTTCAACCTGATTATTTTGAAGCTTTATTAAAAATTCTGAGAATATTATTTCTTTTTCAGATTTTTGGGGCACACTAAAAAGATTAAAGAGTGCAATGATAGATACACCTATAACAAGCCAAATTAATAGAGTTTTTAAGGTTCCCTTTGTCTGTCCATTCATAAAGTCATTTTACCTTAAAATTGATATAATTGTAAAATGAAATAAAATTAGGGGGTGTAAAGATGAAAATTCTCAAGGAAGAATTTTATCGACTGCTTCATCCTAAGGTAGTATTTCTTCTTACATCTATTGGAAAAGACGGTAGAGAAAATGTTATGTCCTGTGCTTGGGCATCTCCTGCTTCAGAGGAACCACCGATGGTTATTGTTTTTGTATCAAAGGAGCATTATACAGCAGAATTAATTCTGGAAACAGGAGAGTTTGCAATTAACATCCCAACAAAAAAAATGGAGAAGACAATTTGGATTTGTGGTAGCAAGACTGGTAGAAAAGTTGATAAATTTAAAGAAGCAGGGCTTAAGAAAATAAAAGCTCAAAAAATATCTGCTCCTTTGATAGATGGTTGTGCAGGATTTATTGAATGCAAATTAGTTCAGACAATAGATGCAGGTGAGTGCTATGGTTTTCTATCAGAGGTTCTTTTGAGTACAGTGAATGAAGAATTATTTAAGAATGGAATGTGGGTTGAAAATACTATTCCGATGCATTTAGGAGGAAAAAAATTAGTGTATTTTTCAGATGAAAAAAAAGATAAACATATTTTAAAATAGGGCTATGCTTAGATTTCTTACTGGAGGGGAGTCTCATGGTAAATGTCTTATAGGTATAATTGAGGGGATGCCTGCAGGTTTGTCTATTTCTAAAGATGATATCGACATTGACCTCAAAAGAAGACAAGGTGGATATGGTCGGGGTGGAAGAATGAAAATAGAATCTGATGAAGTGGAGATTCTTTCAGGAATAAGATGGGGTAAAACTATCGGTTCACCCATAGCTTTATCTATTAAAAATAGAGATTGGAATAACTGGGAAAAGGCAATGAATCCTGACAGCCAATTTGAAGATTCCATCGCACCAGTTACAAAGCCAAGACCAGGTCATGCAGATTTAGCAGGATTTTTAAAATATGGACATTCTGATATAAGAAATGTACTTGAACGTTCTTCAGCAAGAGAAACTGCTATAAGGGTTGCAATAGGAGCTTTAGCAAAAAAATTTTTAAAAGAATTTAATATTTTCATTGGAAGTTTTGTATGTGGAATTGGTTCTGTAAATTTAGACCTCGAAATTTCCCAACTAAAAAAAGAAGATCTCTTAGAACTTCATAAAAAGGCTGAATCTTCAAAGGTTAGATGCCCTTCCATCCAAATTGAAAATAAAATGATAGAACTAATTGATGAAGCAATAAAGAATGGCAATAGCCTTGGTGGAAGATTTGTAGTTTTTGCAGTTGGTGTTCCACCAGGTCTTGGCAGTTATGTTCATTGGGATAGAAAGCTTGATGGCATTATAGCTCAAGCATTTATGAGCATTCAAGCAATAAAGGCAGTAGAAATAGGCGATGGAGTTGATATTTCAAAAAAATTTGGCTCTGAAGTTATGGATGAGATTTTTTATGACGGGTTTTTTTATAGAAAGACAAATCACATGGGTGGAATAGAAGGTGGCATGAGTAATGGTATGCCAATCGTTATCAAAGCTACAATGAAGCCTATTCCAACATTAAGAAAACCTTTGAAATCAATAGATGTTTTTACAAAAGAGAGGGTTGATGCAGCCTATGAAAGGTCTGATATATGCGCAGTTGCTGCTGCGAGTGTAATCGGAGAAGCAGTCCTTGCATGGTCTTTAGCTCAGACTTTTTTAGAAAAGTTCGGTGGAGATAACATAGAAGATGTTAGAAAAAACTACGAATTTTATCTCAATAGAATAGGGATAAAATGAAGAAATACTGTTTGTTATTATTTATATTTTTGTTGATGATTAGTCTGCCATCTTCAATTTTATCTGAATTTCCTGCTTTAAACTATCTTATAGAAGGTAAAAGAGCATTAGATTCAGGAAATTTTTCAATTGCTGAAAAAAATTTTACAAAAGTATTACCTGAATTAAAAGAAATTGGAGACTATATTCTCTTTTGGCGAGCAAAAAGTTATATTGGACTTGGGCAATATAATGAAGCACTTATGGATTTATCTGAAATTAAAAGAAATTATTCATCCTCTCCAATTTTAAAAGATGTAAGAAAAGAGGAAATAAAAATTTTTAGTAAATTAAATAGCGCCGATATCGAAATGCTTTATCAAACATATATAAATGATTATTCTGAAGATTTAGCAGTAAAGTTTGAGTTTGCTCAGTATTTAAAAGAAAAGGGAAATACTGAAAAGTCAAAAAAGTTATTTAAAGAGATATTTTTGACATCCTCATCTTTTGCTGATAAAGCTGAAAAAGAACTGTCAAAGGAGGACATAACTATAAATGATTTAATAAGAAAAGCAAAGGCATTAAACAATGCCTATATGTTTAAAGAGTCTGAAAAATATCTCAAAGAGGCTTTATCAAGATTAAAGAATCAAAAAAATGAGGAAATTCTATCAATCCTTGGTTATAGCCTTTTTATGCAAAAAAGATACAGTGAAAGTGCAGAAATTTTTAAAAAAATTGGAGACAACTACTGGCGAGGCAGATCACTCCTTAGAGCAAGAGATTTTTTTACCTTTGAAAAAGAGATGAAAGAGTATATTAACTCTGCAGACCAGAGAATTGGTGACTTATTAATAAACTATTCAAATATTATAAGAAGAACAGGCGACACAGAAAAAGCAGTTAATTTATTAAAAAGAGTCGTTGATTTATATCCTTCATCTAAGGAAGAGGCAATGTGGTATTTAGGATGGACTTACTATAGAGCAGGTCAATATGATGAAGCAAAGAAGATTTTCAAAGAACTCTATTCATCCTATGGGAAACTTAAGTATATTTATTGGTTAGAGAAAGCTAATGAAGGAAAAGGAGTTTTTGCAACAAAACAATACTCCCTGTCCTTTCAGCCTGGAGATATTTATTCATACCTTTTGTTTTTAAAAGGTAAGGTAACATATATACCAGAACCATTATCTCTTAATGATAGCAATAAAAATCTTCCTTTAAGAGTTGAATTACTTTCAAAGGCAGGCTTTAAAGAAGAGGCTTTAAGAGAATTAAAAAATTTGATAAAAAATAATAAAGATAATGAAAACATTCCTTTTTACAGCAGAATACTTTATAATCTGGGAGATTATGCTACTTCTGTAAGACTTATATCAAGATTCCCTCATAGATTTAATTATCAAGATCTTTTATATCCCCAATCATATAGAGAAATTGTAAATAAAGTTTCTAAAAGATTCGAGATTGATCCAACTCTTATTTTTGCAATTATGAGAGAAGAGTCAAGATTTGACAGATTTGCTATATCATCTGCAGGAGCTATTGGACTTATGCAACTAATGCCTGATACAGCAAAAAGAGAGGGTAAAAGAATAGGGTTAAACATTCAGCAGGCACAAGAACTTTTTGATCCAGAGAAAAATATTACCATAGGAACTTATTATTTAAAAAAACTAATTGAAGAATTTGGAGATATAGCTTTTGCTGTTGCTGCTTACAATGCAGGAGAAAATGTGGTTTCTTTATGGATTAAAAATAATGATTATAATAGCATAGACGAATTTATAGAGGATATTCCATATGGCGAAACACGTGCATATGTACAGAGGGTTTTAGTTTCATATTTTGAATATCAAAGAATAAATAAAACTATTTCGACCGAAAAAATTTCTCAAATAATAAAAATTAGAGGAGGAAAAGATGATTGATCAAAAAATTCAATCCGCTATTGATAAGATCAAAATGCTTAAAGCAGAAAAGGAAGAACTTCAAAAACGAATTACAAGTCTTGAAGAGATTATTAGGACCAAAAATCAGGAAATAGAAAATTTGCACTCAGAGAGAGAAATAATAAAAAAACAAATTGAAGAATTGTTAAAAGAACTCGATCTGGAGTCAAATGTATAAAACTGAAGTTTACATTTTAGGGCAAAAATATACTATAAAAGGAGAAAAACCTCCTGAATATGTGGAAAGTTTAGCTGCCTATGTGGATGAAAAACTTAGAAAAGTTTATGAGCAAAATCCAAATCTTACACCTTTAAGGGCGGCTATACTTGCCTGTTTTTATGTTGCCGATGAGCTTGAAGAAACCAAAAAGATTCTTGAAGAGACAAAAAAAAAGCTAAGCAATCTCGAAACTAAAACAAATGAGTTGCTCAGTTTACTTGATTAAACTTTATAAAATCAAAGATGATAAGAAAAGAAAATTTTTTAAGGAAAATAGAGTAAAAAATAAAAAATTAAAGATATTTACTAAAAATCACTATAAAAAAGCCATATATCTTCAAATTTAAGTTTGCTTATATTTATTAAATCAGGTTATATTAGCACTCGATAACATTAGTTGCTAACAAAATAAAAATAAAGAAGGAGGGAGGATATGAAGATTAAACCTTTAAAAGACAGAGTTGTAGTTAAGTATTCCTCAGAGGAGCTTGAAAAGACACCAGGAGGAATTTATGTCCCGGATGTTGCGAAGGAAAAACCACAAAAAGGAACAGTTATTGAGATTGGCTCAGAAGTTAAAGAGGTAAAAGTTGGAGACACTGTATTATTTGACAAGTATGCTGGTTCAAAAATTAAAGTCGATGATGTTGAATATCTAATTATTAAAGAAGAGGAAATATTAGGAATTGTAGAAAAATAAAAATTTAAAAGGAGGGGATGATATGGCAGCAAAGCAGTTAATATTTGGAGATGGAGCAAGGCAAGCAGTTTTAAGAGGAATAACAATTTTAACTGATGCAGTTAAAGCAACTTTAGGTCCAAGAGGAAGGAATGTTGTTATTGAGAGAAAATTTGGTTCTCCTAATGTTACAAAAGACGGTGTAACAGTAGCAAAAGAGATAGACCTTAAAGATCCCTTTGAAAATATGGGAGCTCAACTTGTTCGTGAAGTAGCATCAAAAACTTCAGATGTAGCAGGAGATGGAACAACCACTGCAACAGTATTAGCCTATGCAATTTATAAAGAAGGACTTAAATATGTCTCTGCTGGTGCAAATTCAATGGATCTTAAAAGAGGTATTGATAAAGCTGTTGAAGCAGTTGTAGAAGAATTAAAGAAGATATCAAAACCTGTTGTAGACAAAAAAGAGATTGCTCAGGTTGGAACAATTTCTGCCAATAATGATTCCTCCATCGGTGAACTTATAGCTGAGGCAATGGATAAAGTAGGTAAAGATGGAGTTATTACTGTTGAAGAGGCAAAGGGCATGGCAACAACCCTTGATATAGTTGAAGGAATGCAGTTTGATCGCGGATATATCTCTCCCTATTTTATAACTGACCCCGAAAGACTTGAATGCATCCTTGAAGATGCCTTTGTTTTAATCCATGATAAAAAGATTTCAAGCATGAAAGATCTTCTCTCCATTCTTGAACAGATTGCAAGAATGGGAAGGCCTCTATTAATAATTGCAGAAGATGTTGAAGGCGAGGCTCTTGCCACATTGGTTGTAAACAAACTAAGAGGAGTCTTACAGGTATGTGCAGTAAAAGCTCCAGGATTTGGTGAGAGAAGAAAGGCAATGCTTGAAGACATTGCTATTCTCACAGGAGGAACAGTTATCTCAGAAGATATAGGTCTCAAACTTGAGAATGTAAAGATTGAAGATCTTGGAAGAGCAAAGAAAATTATAGTTGACAAAGACAATACAACTATTGTTGAAGGAGCCGGAGACCCACAAAAGATTCAGGCAAGAATCAAGCAAATTAAAGTCCAGATTGATGAAACCACATCTGATTATGACCGTGAAAAGCTTCAGGAACGTCTTGCTAAACTTGCAGGTGGTGTGGCAAGAATAAATGTCGGTGCAGCCACAGAATCTGAGATGAAAGAAAAGAAGGCAAGAGTTGAGGACGCACTAAATGCTACAAGAGCAGCTGTTGAAGAAGGAATTGTTCCTGGTGGCGGTGTAGCACTTCTTAGATGTCAAAAAGCTTTAAAGAATCTCAAGCTTGAAAATCATGATCAGCAATTAGGAGTTGAGATAGTCAAAAAAGCTCTTGAAGAGCCTATCAAACAGATTATTGCTAATGCAGGAGTGGAAGCAACTCTGATTGTTGAAAAGGTAAAAGAAAACAAGAATATCAATTACGGATACGATGCCTATGCAGAAAAATTTGTTGATATGATGGAAGCTGGTATTATTGATCCAACAAAGGTTACAAGAACAGCTCTTCAGAATGCTGCTTCTGTAGCAGGATTAATGCTTACCACCGAAGTATTGGTTGCTGAAATTCCAGAAGAAGAAAAGAAACCTCCTATGCCATCACCTGATATGTATTAACAGAAAGATTTATTAAACATTATTCGGGGCAGAGTTCTGACTCTGCCCTTTTTTTATGTTATGATATATTAAAGTGTAAAAAATTTTTTGAGGAGGGCAGATGAAAGTTATACTCAAAGAAGATATTCCAAATTTAGGTAAAGCAGGTCAGATTGTCAATGTAAAAGATGGATATGCAAGAAATTTTCTTTTTCCAAAGGGACTTGCCCTTTTAGCTGATGAAAAAAATATGAAACTTCTTGAATATCAGAGGAAAAAAATTGAAGAAGAAGCAAAGAAAAAAAGACAGGATGCTCAAAGTATTGCTGAAAGATTATCTCAGGTCAATCTAAAAATTTCAGCAAAGGCTGGAGAAGATCAAAAACTTTTTGGCTCAATAACATCAAAAGATATAGCAGTTGCCCTTGAAAAGGAAGGATTTGCTATTGATAAAAAACAAATCACTGTTTTAGAGCCAATTAAAAGAATTGGTGAATATGAAGTTGAAGTCAGATTCCACGAAAATATTACAGCCAAAGTTAAAGTAACCATAATTCCAGAGTAATGGCTTATTTAAGAAACATAGAAAGCGCTGTTGACAGACTTCCTCCCCAGAGTCTTGAAGCTGAACAGGCTGTCTTAGGTGCTATCATACTTGAAGGAGAATCAATTACAAAGGCAATAGAGATTTTATCTCCCGATGATTTCTATAGAGAAGCTCATCGAAAGATTTATCTTGCTATGCTTGAACTTTTCGATAAAAATGAACCAATAGACCTCATTACTATAACTGAACATTTAAAGGACAAAGGTGAACTTGAAGAAGTTGGAGGATTATCATATTTAAGTACTCTTGCCACTGTTGTTCCAACTTCTGCTAATATTCGATATCATGCAAAATTAGTTAGAGAAAAGGCTCTTCTTAGATCACTTATAAGAGCATGTACAGAAATTGCTACAAAAATTTATGAAGAACCAGAAGATGCTGAAGAAATGATTGATTATGCAGAAAAATTAATTTTTGAAATTTCTGAAAAACGGACTAATACAAATTTTTATCAAATGAAGGATGTGGTCAAACAAACTTTCAAGATAATTGAAAGTATGTACGAGCGAAAAGCTGTAATTACCGGTGTTCCTTCAGGATTCAAAGATTTAGATGAATTAACATCAGGATTTCAACCTGGGGATTTAATAATTATTGGTGGAAGACCTGGAATGGGTAAAACAGCTTTTTCTCTTAATATAGCTCAGCATGTAGGTGTTGAACTTGGAGAACCTGTTGCTTTTTTTAGTCTTGAGATGTCTAAAGAACAGATTGCTATGAGACTTTTAAGTTCCCTTGCAATGGTTAATGCTTCTGCTTTGAGAAAAGGATTCATTAGCAAAAGAGATTGGGAAAGACTTACTGATTATGCTGTTAGACTTAGTGAAGCTCCAATATATATTGATGATTCTTCCCAAATGAGTGTTCTTGAAATACGAGCAAAGGCAAGAAGATTAAAAATGGAAAAAGGAAAACTAAGTCTTATCATAATAGACTATTTACAGTTGATGAGAAGTCGAACAGCCTATGACAGAAGAGAACAGGAGATATCAGAAATTTCTCGTTCTTTAAAAGCAATGGCAAAGGAACTCAAAGTGCCTGTGATTGCATTAAGTCAGCTAAATCGCTCTGTAGAAAAAACTACCGATAGAAGACCTACTCTTGCAAATCTTAGAGAATCAGGAGCAATTGAACAGGATGCTGATGTTATAATTTTCCTTTACAGAGACGAAGTATACAACAAGAAAAATCCTGCAAACAAAGGTAAAGCAGAGGTAATAGTAGCAAAACAAAGGAATGGTCCCACTGATACTGTTTATCTCACATTCTTGAGTGATTATACACGATTCCTTGATTTTACAGATAAATATATGGGTACAGAAACAGAAGAGGAAGTTTAAAATGTATACAAGAAAACCAGCAGTAGCTGGATATTTTTATCCAGCCAATCCAACAGAACTTCTTTATGAATTAGAAGAATACATGTCAACAAGCGGAAATCTAAATGCCTATGGTGCAATCTGTCCCCATGCTGGCTATGTCTATTCAGGACATGTAGCTGGTGCTGTATATACCAAGATTAAACCAAAGGAGATATATATTCTTTTAGGACCAAATCATACTGGTTATGGCAGTGATATATCAATAATGACTGAAGGAGAATGGGAAATTCCTCTTGGAAAAATAAAAATTCATACTGAATTGGCAAAAAAAATCGTAGAGAATAATGATTATGCCAAAGAAGACATCCAGGCTCATATTTATGAGCATTCCATTGAAGTACAACTTCCTTTTATCTATAAAACTAATCCAGATGCTAAAATAATCCCAATTGCCATTAAAATGGTTAATCTAAAGTCTTGTATATCTCTTGCAAAAACTATTTTTGAGTCTATTCAAGACCTTAAACTAAATGAAAAAGTAATTTTAATCTCAAGCACAGATATGAGTCATTATTTACCTGATGATCTTGCAAGAAAGGTTGATGCCTTAGCAATTGAAAAAATAAAAAATTTTGATCCAGAGGGACTTTATAATACTGTCTTAGAAAATAAAATCTCTATGTGCGGTTTTCTACCAACAGTCACAATGCTTTATGCTACTAAGTTATTAGGAGCCAAAGAGGTTCAAATAGTAAAATATGCTACCTCTGCCGAAGTAAGCAGAGATTATGATAGAGTTGTAGGATATTTAGGTGCCCTCGTATTATAAAATTCCTCTTACAGGAGTAATACTCGCAGGTGGAAAGTCCTCAAGGATGAAAGTAACTAAATGTTTGATTTCTTTGAATGATAAAAGGTTAATTGACATTCTTACCTCAAAAATAAGGGATATATTTGAAGAAATTTATATTGTCACTAATTTTCCAGATTTATATTTTTATACTGGCATTTCTCTTCTTGGAGATATATATCCCTTTAAAGGCCCGATGGCAGGAATTCATGTGGCTTTAAGTAATGCAAAATATGACGTGTTTGCTTTTGCCTGTGATATGCCTTTTGTTAAAAAAGAAGTTATTTACGAACTTTTTGAAAGACATAGAACTCAAAAAAGTATTATAACGGTTCCATTATATCAGAGTAAAATTTATCCTTTACCTGGGATTTATTCAAAAAAACTTTTAGATGAAATAGAATATCTTCTTAAACAAGACAAACTAAGCATGATAAAACTTCTTCATGACAATCATGCTCAGTTAATTGATGTTGCAAATTTTGATGAAGAAGGGTTATCTTTTATTAATATAAACACAGAGGAAGATTTAAAAATTTTCACAAAGGGAGGCATAAAATGTTTGGCTTAGGAACACAGGAGTTACTTATAATTCTTGTAATCGTGATAGTTCTTTTTGGTGCCACAAGACTTCCACAAATAGGAAAAGGAATTGGAGAAGCCATAAAAAACTTCAAAAAAGCAACAAGCGAAAAAGACGAGATTGATGTAACACCAAAGAAGGATGAAGAGAAAAAGTAAATGTGAGCAGATTTCTTCAGGCAGAGATAGACTTAAAGGCATTAATTAATAATTTCCAAGAAATAAAAACTCTTGTTAAAAGAGTAAACTCAAACATAAAAATCATCGCTATTGTTAAAGCTGATGCCTACGGACATGGAGCAGTAGAAATTTCAAAGGCTCTTGAAAATCAACATGTAGATTTCTTAGGAGTTGCTTTTTTTGAAGAAGCCCTAATTCTAAGAGAATCCGGTATTAAATCTTTAATTCTTTTACTTTTTGATAGAGAAGTTGAAGGAGTATTTAAACACAATCTAATACCTGTCATATTCGATATAGAATATGCAAAGGAATTATCCAGAGAAGCACAAAGAAGAAACACTATACTACCAGTCCATATAAAGGTTGAAACAGGCATGGGAAGGCTTGGAATCCATGACAATATTACTGATAAAATTAAAGAAATTGCCAAAATGCCAAATTTAAGGATAGAAGGAATAATGAGTCATCTTTCACAGGCAGAAGATTTTCAGTGGACAATGAAACAGGTAAATAAATTAAAGGAAATAAAAGAGAATTTAAAGGATTTAAAGATTAATCCCCTTTTTCATATATCAAACTCTGCAGGGCTTTATTATACTGATGCTATTTTCGATGCTATCAGACCAGGAATAATGCTTTATGGTTATAATACAAAAAATAATAATGATAAAGGTCTTTCAGAAAATGCTCTTAATTTAACTCCTTGTATGACTGTAAAAACTAAGATTCTTGACATAAGAAAATTACCCAAAGGAACACCAATAAGTTACGGAAAAACTTTTATAACTAAAAGAGAAAGCCTTATTGGAGTAGTTCCAATTGGATATGCCGATGGATATTTTAGAATTTTAAGTAATAAAGCAAAGATGATTGTTAAAGGTAAAAGGGCTAATGTTGTTGGTACAGTTTGTATGGATTTAACTATGATTGATCTCACAGAGATTCCTGATGTTTCTGTGGGAGATGAAGTAATAATCCTTGGATTTTCAGGCAATGAGAAAATTACAGCATGGGATATTGCTAATTGGGCAAATACAATTCCCTATGAAGTTTTGACTTCCTTAGGAAGTAAAGCAAAAAGAAAATACAAAAATAATGGAGGGTACAAATAATGCTTACAGAGAGAACTAAAAAAATTAAACCTTCGCCAACTCTTGCAGTTGACTCAAAAGCAAAGGAAATGAAAGCCAAGGGATTTGATGTGGTAAATTTCGGTGTTGGAGAGCCAGATTTTGATACACCAGAACACATTAAAGAGGCTGCAATAAAGGCAATCAAAGATGGATTTACAAAATATACTCCTGTTGGTGGAATTGATGAACTAAAAGAAGCAATAATTGAAAAACTTGAAAAAGACAATAAAATAAAATATAAAAAAGAAAACATTTTGGTATCCTGCGGAGCCAAACATTCTCTTTATAACATTGCTCAGGCACTTTTTGGTCCAGGCGATGAAGTAATTATACCAGCACCTTATTGGGTATCTTATCCAGACCAGGTTTTACTTAATGATGCTACGCCAGTAATTTTAGAAACCTATGAAGAGGACAATTTTATGATTCGTCCAGAATTATTAAAGGAAAAAATTACAAAGAAAACAAAAGCAATAATTATAAACTCTCCATCCAATCCTACAGGTTTTATTTATAATGAAAAAGTCCTTCAAGAAATAGTAGAGATAGTCTTGAAAAATAATATCTACATAATTTCAGATGAAATATATGAAAAATTAATATATGATGGGATGAGGCATATAAGTATAGCTTCATTTAGTGAAGAGATTAAGGAAAGAACAATTGTAGTAAATGGATTAAGTAAATCCCACTCAATGACTGGTTGGCGAATAGGATATGCAGCAGGACCAACAGATATTATAAAGGCTATGACAAATATACAAAGTCAGTCAACATCAAATCCCACTTCAATAGCTCAGAAAGCAGCGGTAGCGGCATTAAAAGGTCCCCAGAAATGTGTAGAAGAAATGAGAAAAGAGTTTGAAAAAAGAAGGAATTATCTTGTAAATGAATTAAACAATATCCCTGGTATATCCTGTAAAATGCCACAGGGAGCTTTCTATGTTTTTCCTAATGTGAAACAAATTTTAGGTAAAAAGGCAGGCTCAATGGAGATTAACTCTTCTATGGATTTAAGTATTTATCTTCTTGAAAAAGCACAGGTTGCTTTGGTTCCTGGTTCTGCCTTTGGTGCTGAGGGATACATAAGAATATCATATGCAACCAGTATGGAAAATCTTTCAAAGGGTATAGAAAGAATTCGCAATGCCTTAGAAGGTCTTCAATGACAGAATTTAAATTTGGATACGTTGCCTTAATTGGAAAGCCTAATGTGGGAAAATCCACACTTCTCAATACTATTTTAGGAGAAAAAATTTCCATTGTAACTGAAAAGCCTCAGACTACCCGTAATAAAATTATGGGAATAAAAACACTTCCTAATGCTCAAATAGTATTTGTTGACACTCCAGGTATTCATAAACCAAGACATAAACTTGGTGAGTTTATGGTTAAACAATCCTATGAAGCAATTGATATGGTAGATATAATTGTTTTAATGGTTGACCCAGAAAATCCCAAAGAAGCTGATTTATCGATTATAGAAATATTAAAGAAAGTCAAAATTCCTGTAATTTTAGCAATTAATAAAATAGATACGGTTGCCAAAAAGAGCCTTCTTCCATTAATTGCTCTTTATAAAGATATTTTTCCTTTTAAAGAAATAATTCCGATTTCTGCTCTTAAATCCGATGGAGTAGAAAAGCTAATTGAAAGAATTATTTTTTATTTACCTCAGGGTAATAAACTTTATCCTGAAGATATGATAACAGACCAAGCAGAAAGATTTATTGTAGCCGAGTTTATTAGAGAGAAGATTATGAAATATACTGAAGATGAGATTCCCTATTCTGTAGCTGTAGATATTGAAAGATGGGAAGAGTCTGATAAAATTCTCACAATAGGAGCAAATATTTATGTTGAAAGGGAAGGACAAAAAATTATTATAATAGGAAAAAAGGGCGAGAGATTAAAGAAAATTGCAACAGAGGCAAGGCTTGATATTGAAAAAATTTTAGGTATAAGAGTTTTTCTTGAGGTATGGGTAAAGGTAAGAAAAAAATGGAGACAAAAAGACATATTATTAAAATCTTTGGGGTATTAAAATGTTAATAGAAATGAAAGTAGAGGGATTACTTTTTGACCCAAGAAGTGGAATGTATATTCTTTTATTGCAGCAAGTTGATGGCGATGAAACTCTTCCAATATGGATTGGCAAACCAGAAGCAGACTCCATTGCCTTAGCTTTGGGAAAAGTTATAACTCCAAGACCTTTGACTCATGATTTAATAAAAAATATTTTAGATGAGCTTGAAGTCCGTATTACAAAAATTGTTATAACTGATTTAATTGACAATACTTATTATGCTTTAATTTATGTCCATGATGGTATTAGAGAAAAAACAATTGATTCACGTCCTTCTGACGCTGTAGCTGTAGCATTAAGAGTTCAAGCTCCTATATTTGTCGAGGAAGGTATTTTTGAACTAAGAAAAGCCGATGAACTTGAAGAATGGCTCAAAAATTTAAAACCTGAAGACTTTGGCAATATTCAGTAATGGATGATTTACTCATCTGAAGCAATAGTTCTTAAAAATTATGCATATGGAGAAGCGGATTCAATAGTTACTTATTTTACAAAAGATTTTGGATTAATCAACCTTTTTGCTAAAAGTCCTCGTAAAATAAAAAGCAAATTTGGTAGTTCCCTTGAACCACTAACCTATTCAAGAATTTCATTTATTGGAAGAGAAGATAAACTTCAGAAAATAATTCAATCAGACATAATAGAACCCTTTCAGATAATAAGAGAAAATTACAAATTATTTTTAAAAATATCAGAAGTTTTGAGATTACTTTTACAATTTCTTCCTAAGAGAGAGCCAAATAATCAACTTTTCTATCTTTTTTTAGATACTCTTTTTTATCTAAAGGAAAAAAATAACCATGACAGTCACATTATTTTTTTAAAATTAAAATTATTAAGCCTTTTAGGTTATCTCCCTGATTTTAAAAATTGTGGACTCTGTAGAGATAGATTGAATGGAGATATTTATTATTCACAGGGTTTTGTAATTTGTAAAAATTGCTTTTTAAATAATTTACCATCAAATAATACAGCAATTAAATCATTATCCCAGGGGCTTGTAAAAATTCTCAATGAAATGTCAAAATGGAAATTTCAATATTTAGAAAGAGTTAAGCTTTCTGTAAGATTGTTACTTGAAATAGAGAATTTTTTATCTTATCATCTTTCAAACACTATTAAGTTATAATAGGATAAAACCATTATTTCAGGGATTAAAAATAGATTCTAAGTTATTTCAGTATGTATAAAAATTTAGGAGGCGACTATGAATCAGCAAAAACCAATGTGCGTTATATGTGCATGGAGGGCAACCTGTCAAAAACAGTTTTCCCTTAAGGCAGGGCAGAAATGCCCAGATTTTGTTAAAGATGTTACTATAAAAATTGAAGAAGAAAAAGAAGAAGAAAATAACGAAGATAAAAGGGAAAAGTAAAAATTTTCAAATTTTTATGGAGGGCATTTACTACAGATAGATGCAAAAAGGGAAGTTGAAAGATATCTATCTCCTCTGTCAGGTAGAATAACTACTATAACTCCGCTTCGGAGTTCACTTGCTTTTTTCAATGCTGCATGCATTGCGGCACCAGAAGACATTCCGACAAATACTCCTTCTTTTAGGGCTAATTTTCTTGTTGTGTCAAAGGCTTCTTCATCGTTTACATAAATTTTCTCATCTAATTTTGAAGGATCAAAAATTTTTGGAACGATTGATTCTGACATATTTTTTAATCCTTGAATCCTGTGCCCTGGGACTGGTTCAACTCCAATTATTTGAATATTACTGTTGAATTCTTTTAGTCTCTTGCTTACTCCCATAAGAGTTCCTGTTGTTCCCATTCCAGCAACAAAATGGGTAATTTCTCCTTTAGTTTGTTCAATAACTTCTTTCCCAGTTGTTTCATAATGGGCTCTTACATTAGCCTCGTTATCAAACTGATTTGGCATAAAATAACGTTCTGGTTCTTCTTCATAAATCTGATGGGCAAGCCTGATTGCTCCGTCTGTACTTTCTTCTGAAGGAGTAAGAATTAATTCTGCACTAAGAGCTTCAAGTACTCTTCTTCTTTCAACACTTACACATTTTGGCATAACCAGTTTTATTCTATATCCCTTTGCAGCTGCAATCATTGCAAGTCCTATTCCTGTATTTCCAGAGGTTGGCTCAAGTATTATTTTATCTTTTGTTAGTAGTCCTTTTTCTTCGGCTTCCTTTATTAGATAAAGAGCTGTTCTGTCTTTTACAGAACCACCAGGATTTGCACCCTCAAATTTTCCATATATTATGACTTTTGGGTTTGGATTAATTTTATCCAGCCTTATTAATGGTGTATTTCCTATAATATCTATAACGCCCATAAGTTAAATTATATCACAGATTTTTAAATTTTTTCCTTACTTGTTGGATTTGCCCACAACTAAATTTCCCTTCTGGACATTTACCAGACAAACAGGCAGGACCTGCATTTTTAAACAGTCTCGGGGCTATTGTTTTAACAATCTTCAGCATTTCAGTGGCAAGTTCTCTTATTTCCCATTGAGCACGATTACAACAACGCACTCTAAAGAAGTGAAGCAATTCTCTTGCATTCATTGTTACAACTATTTTTGTTTCTGCTGCATTTGGCAATACAAATCTTGCATCCTGTCGTGCCTTCTCTCCCTTTAATCCTTGAGATTCGAGTTTTTGTAAAATTTTACAGTAATAGTCATGAGCAGATTTCATTGCTTCAAGGAAAAGTTCTTTTATTTGCTCATTTTCTTTTATTGAAGTCGGAATTATGAAATCAAATCCTTTTTCTTCACTTACATATCTTTGTGATTGCTGACTGTAGGAGGCAATTCGGTGTCTTACAAGTTGATGAGAACAGGCTCGAGAAATTCCTTCAATGGCAAAACTAAAAGATACATGTTCAAAGGGGCTTAAATGTCCGCTCTCTCTTAAAAGATTAATTAAATTTTCCTTTTCTTCTTCTGTTAATTTTTCCTTTAATTTTTCAACTCCTACAGGACTATAACAAAGTCTTGCAGACAAAGCAACAACTTCCTCAGGTGATGGAGTATATGTAAGAATTGATACTTTCAGGGATGCTTCTTTCATAAGAGTCCTTTTGTAGAGGGAAGATTTTCTCCGATAATTTTGCTTGCTTCATTTAATGCCTTCGCAAAGGCTTTAAAGATTGCTTCGATAACATGATGTAAATCTTTCCCATATGGTACATTAACATGCAAAGTGATTTTTGCATTATTTACAACTGCTCTGAAAAACTCTTCAAAAAGATTTATATCAACATCTTTTATATAGCCTTCGAAGGGTACATTATAAACAAGAAAGGCTCTGCCTCCAAGGTCTAAGGAAACTTGAGCTAATGCTTCATCCATTGGTATAGATGCAAAACTATATCTTTTTACTCCTTTTCTTTCTCCTAAGGCTTTATCAATGCATTTACCTAAAACAATACCTAAATCCTCAATTAGATGATGAAAATCTACATGGATGTCACCTTTTGCTTCAATTTTTATATCAAATCCGCCATGGAAGGCAAAAAGCTCAAACATATGGTCTAAAAAGCCTATAGATGTAGCTACATCATTTTTGCCTGTGCCATCTAAATTGAAATCAATTTTAATATCTGTTTCTTTTGTTTTTCTGCTTAGAGAAGCCCTTCTCATAATGTTTCCTCTAATATTTTTCTCAAAGTCTTTAAAAATTCATCATTTTCATCTTTTGTTCCAACAGTTACTCTAATTGCATTTTTTATAGTTGAAGAGAGTTCCCTTACTAAGATGCCCTCATTAATAAGTTTTTTATATACATCTTTGCTATTTTTAATCTGAAGTAGAATAAAGTTTGCTTCCGATGGATAAACTTTCACTCCCTTTATTTTTAAAAGTTCTCTGTAAAGTCTATCTCTCTCTTTAACTATTTGGGATATGAATTTATTTACTTGAGAATAAAATTTATTTAGTGCTTCAGTTGCAACATATTGAGTAATTGAGTCAAGATTATAGGGAAGTCTTACTTTTACTATCTCACGTAAAAATTGTTCATCACCTATTAAATATCCCACTCTTAATCCAGCAAATCCGATTTTACTTAATGTTCTAAGTATAAGTAAGTTATCATAATCTTTTAAAAAGGTTAAAAAACCTTTATTACTTGAAAATGGCTGATAGGCTTCATCAATTACAACAATTGATGAATGTTTTTTAGCAAGTTCTATAATTTTTAAAATTTTATCAGTGGAAAAAGTATTACCTGTCGGATTATTTGGTGAACTTAGAAAAATTAATCGAGGTTTTTTAAGTTTTATAATTTTTAAGATTTCCTCTTCCTTTATATCAAAATTTTTATCAAGTTTAGATTCAAACTGTTCAACTCCAACAGATTGAGCAATTATTTTGTACATTGCAAAAGTAGGCACAGGATAAAGAACAGGTCCGCCAAATGTGAGAATTAAATAATAGATTAATTCATCAGAACCATTGCCTACAATGAGCTTTTTATAATTAAGTTTAATTTTTTTACTAAGAGCCTTTCTTAAAGCAAGAGCCTCTGGATCAGGATATCTATTCAAAGGGATATTTATCTCTGAAATAAAATCGGATAATTTAACTGGAAAAGGTGATTCATTAGCATCAAGCTTTATTTTACAAGGAATTTCTTTAGCTTGATAGGGAATTAGTTTCTGGATATTTTTTCTTACAAGGCAGTAAGGTTTAATTTTATTCATAGATTTTTATGATAATTGGTTATGCCATTATTGTCAAGCTTTAGGTCGCAATCCCTTTTAAATGAGGTCAAGTTTCCTACGAAAAAGAAACCTACGCATACATAGGCGATGATATGTCGCAATCCCTTTTAAATGAGGTCAAGTTTCCTACTTTCAAGTAAATCCAGTAAATCAGATAAAACTAAGCCAAGTCGCAATCCCTTTTAAATGAGGTCAAGTTTCCTACAAATTCCCACTTGTCAAGTTTTGAACGGATGGGAAGGTCGCAATCCCTTTTAAATGAGGTCAAGTTTCCTACATATATTCAAATTTGTGAGGTGGAGGTTCATTTAAGGGGGCAGTCGCAATCCCTTTTAAATGAGGTCAAGTTTCCTACCTATGAAAATGCAGGAAAACTTTCACGAAGCTTGGAGTCGCAATCCCTTTTAAATGAGGTCAAGTTTCCTACTGTTTTTATATTCAGGCATGTTATTTTCTACGTCGCAATCCCTTTTAAATGAGGTCAAGTTTCCTACTTAACGAAATAATGACGGCGGGAGATTCCTCTCGCCGTCGCAATCCCTTTTAAATGAGGTCAAGTTTCCTACTGTTTTTATATTCAGGCATGTTATTTTCTACGTCGCAATCCCTTTTAAATGAGGTCAAGTTTCCTACAAAAAGAGGAAAAAAATGAGAGAAATTCTGATTTATAGTCGCAATCCCTTTTAAATGAGGTCAAGTTTCCTACTCAATTCTTTCTCCTTTCAATCCGTTAGTTTGTTTAGGTCGCAATCCCTTTTAAATGAGGTCAAGTTTCCTACTTTGAAGACTGGCAAACAGTAGGGAGGTTCTACGGGTCGCAATCCCTTTTAAATGAGGTCAAGTTTCCTACCAAGACTCTGAAAGATTACATGGAAGAAATTGAGAGTCGCAATCCCTTTTAAATGAGGTCAAGTTTCCTACAAAGGCTTTGATGCTGTTTAAAAACAGTATTAAAACCCTGAAGTCGCAATCCCTTTTAAATGAGGTCAAGTTTCCTACAAGTTAATTGTGGTTGTGGTGCTTTTGGTAGCAGCGGGTCGCAATCCCTTTTAAATGAGGTCAAGTTTCCTACGTAAGATGAAAAGGAAGATTTGTCCTTTGATGTCTTGTCGCAATCCCTTTTAAATGAGGTCAAGTTTCCTACTCCTCATTGAGCAGCTTGCAACGGCTCAGGATATTCTTGCAGTCGCAATCCCTTTTAAATGAGGTCAAGTTTCCTACATATGGAAGTAAAAGGGAAATCATTTACTCTCCCTGACGGTCGCAATCCCTTTTAAATGAGGTCAAGTTTCCTACTAGTAGTAGAACGAGAACTTTTGGAGGAATACGACGTCGCAATCCCTTTTAAATGAGGTCAAGTTTCCTACAAAACGGTAGAAGAGCCAGAAGTCTAAAGGTTTATGTGTCGCAATCCCTTTTAAATGAGGTCAAGTTTCCTACTTTAGATGAATTAGAATACAGGTTAAGGCTTATTAAGCGTCGCAATCCCTTTTAAATGAGGTCAAGTTTCCTACTCTATTGAAGAATGGGGATACTATTTGTTATGACTGGTCGCAATCCCTTTTAAATGAGGTCAAGTTTCCTACCTACCAAGAGATAGCATTGCCAATTTAGGATTAAAAAGTCGCAATCCCTTTTAAATGAGGTCAAGTTTCCTACAGATTTTTCCTGCCGTCAAAATCTTGACGGCAAGCAGTCGCAATCCCTTTTAAATGAGGTCAAGTTTCCTACACTTCGCAAGGTACGGTTTCTATAGGGGAAACTGGTCGCAATCCCTTTTAAATGAGGTCAAGTTTCCTACGGAACAGTGCAGATTGGAAATACTCTCTACCATGTCCCGTAGGAAGTCGCAATCCCTTTTAAATGAGGTCAAGTTTCCTACATATAATCATGATAATAAAAAAATTTTTGGAGGTGCAGTCGCAATCCCTTTTAAATGAGGTCAAGTTTCCTACCTACCAAGAGATAGCATTGCCAATTTAGGATTAAAAAGTCGCAATCCCTTTTAAATGAGGTCAAGTTTCCTACAAGAACTCATTGAAAGATTACTGCTACTTATATATAGTCGCAATCCCTTTTAAATGAGGTCAAGTTTCCTACAAAGCAAAAAAACGGTGGAGGATATCCTCCACCGTCAAAGTCGCAATCCCTTTTAAATGAGGTCAAGTTTCCTACCATCCCATGCAAAGGATGTAAGAGAGATTTTAGGTGTAAGTCGCAATCCCTTTTAAATGAGGTCAAGTTTCCTACAGATTGGGACAGCATAAGTGAACTTGTTGGAACAGTAAGTCGCAATCCCTTTTAAATGAGGTCAAGTTTCCTACCAGTTAACTCCAAAAGTGAATTCCTGCTTAACAGTCGCAATCCCTTTTAAATGAGGTCAAGTTTCCTACGTAGAAACAGGAGAAGGAAGATTTGCTATAGGCGGTCGCAATCCCTTTTAAATGAGGTCAAGTTTCCTACGAGAAGAAAAAAAATAAGTAGGAGGCGTAAAAATGAAGTCGCAATCCCTTTTAAATGAGGTCAAGTTTCCTACCGAAAATGAAAGAAATTTTGGTATATAAAGATATGGTCGCAATCCCTTTTAAATGAGGTCAAGTTTCCTACAGACCCCCTCTTTTTTTCTCTTATTTTTCAATGGGTTATAAGGAGGGTTTTGCAAATTTTTCAGGAATTTTTCACTTACGGTTATTCTGTAAACCATTGATATTGCTTGATTTTCTGGCATAAGAAAATCAGCTATTTTCAATGGATTATGAATCATCAATATTCAAAACTTGATAAAATGAGATCCTGCTAAGGAGAAGATTCTTCGCCTTCGGCTCAGAATGACAGAGAAAGGAATCAGAATGACAGAGAAAGGAACCAGAATGACAGAGAAAGGAATCAGAATGACAGAGAAAGGAACCAGAATGGCAGAGAAAGGAATCAGAATGACAGAAAAAGGAGAGCAGAATGACAGAAAAGAAAAATAGAATGACTGAAAGGAAATCAAAATAACAGAAAAGGAATTGAGCATTATCTATAGATTAACCAGAATTGGGCTCTTCGTGCTTTGTGCCTTGAAACAATGTTTCGCCTTGTCAAAGAGCAATTTTTATAATTAAATCAAATTTTTCTTACCAATGTCAACTATAAAAAAACTTCCACTCCTTCAGGAATTCTATCTGCACAGCCTAAAACTGCTACAAGAGAATCCTTAGAAAGTGGATAAATTCTTACATCGTCATATCTTGGATTAATAATTTGTCTTATCTCATTCTTTAATGTTTTAAGTTCCTGCCATGTTAAAATACAGTAAAAAACAGAGTATTGAATATGTAAGCCTTTTCCTTTCATTAACCTATAAATTCGAGCAAGTCTCTTTTCATCAGCTATGTCATAACAGACAAGATAGGATGCTTTCATTTTCTTAAGTCTTTTATGATTTCAAAAAGTTCATCAATTACTGTTTCAACGCTTTGTGTAAAACTTTCTCTTCTTGATTCAAATCTGTCAATTATTTGTTTTACCCCGACTTCGGTAAGTTCTCCATTATGAATTGATGATTTTGATGACTTAAAAAATTTTATTGTTTGAAAATCTGCTTCTGGTTCAAAAATCAAGAATAGGTCAAGTAAAAGTCCAAAATTTACTCTCTTGTGAATTATTCCAAGATGAGGGTCTAATCCAGCTTGAATTATTCTTCCTAAAATTATTGCTCTTAGAAAGTTTTCAATTATGTCCTTTACCATTATCCAGTTTGATTGAGATTCTTCGCTTCGCTCAGAATGACAAAAATGAGAATGATTCATTTGATGTCTCTGACTGAAATTCCTTATCAAAAATTGATAATTCCCTTCACCAATCTCATGAGGAAAACTAAATCCTTTAAACAGTTCTTTGAGAATTTTAAGTTGCATTATTGATCTTCTTGTATAAATCCATTTTTTATATCTTATCATTGTTTCTTGGGATTGTAAAATCAGTCTCTGTTCTTTGTAATGTTTAGGAAGTTTGTGATTGTATGGCAATATCAAAGCTTTCTCTGTATTGTCAGGAGTAATAAAGAGCACAGGGATTTTATTCTCTGCACAAAGAATTATTGAGTTTGCATCAATTCTTATGTTACCAATTATTACAACTTTATCAATTTTGCGCACTGGAATTCTCATGGGTGCTTTATTACGAGATGTTATTAAAAGAGAAGGTCCATCTCTATGCACAGTAACTTTATTTCCTTTTTCAACAAGATAAAGAGGCTTTTTCATCAAGTATCCTCCTTGCAAGGGCTCTAACTGTTTCTCTTAATTTATGTCTTTCTTCCTGAGCCCATTTTTCATAGAGAGGATAAAATTTTTTCCTTCCTGATTTTTTTAAATAAACTCCACCCGAAGACTCATCTTTCATAAAATCTCTTTTTGACAGTTCATTCTGTTTGAAGATTTCATAGACAAATCTATCTACATCAACCCTGAATAATTCAACAATGTCACAGGCAAGCGATTCTCTTCCGTATTCAAATTGATGATAAAAGCCAATTGTAGGGTCAAGTCCTATAAGCTGAATTTCTCTTACTGCTTCGTAATGAAGCATTGTATAACACAGGCTAAGCATAGCATTAACAGGATCTGTCGGTGGTCTTTTTGTTCGTTTTGTAAAACCATAGGATTCAGGATAAAGTTTTGAATAAACTGAAAAATATAAAGCTTGCGATGAACCCTCAATTCCCCTCAAGGAATCAATGGAAGTTGCATCTTTGATTAGGTCTATTTTATTAATTAAGTTTTGTATAGCCTGTTGAGCATCCATTGAAAGAATGGGTTTAATATTAGGTATTTCTCTTAAAAAAGCAATTTGGGATGAAATTTTCCCTTCTACAAACTCTTTTGCCATATTTAAGGCGAATTCATTTGTAGATTTTTCATATTGTTTTACTCTTAATAAACCATTGTTATGCATTTGTCCATAAATTGTTCCAATGTATTTGAGTCTGCCAGTGAAAAATGTGACTGTAACATCGTTTTTCACCAGTTTATGAATTACACTTGTTTCAATGTTTACATTACCTACTATTACAACTCTTTTAAGTGGAGCAATAGGAAGAGTTCCTGTTTTTTTGCCCTTTGAGTAAAAAACAATTGAATTTCCATCTGTTTGTATTTTGATCTCCTTTTGATCTATAAAAACAGTGCCCATTTTAGCCTATGTAAAAGTATTTTGGATCCTTTGGTGGTAATGCAATTCCAAGAGTGTGGACATGGCTATGCCCATCAATTCTGAATATGTGAACTCGGTCTTCATAGGGATTTATCAATCTCTTAAGTTTGCTTGCTATGAATTTCAGTTCATCTCTCATTAAAAAACATTCATAAACTGAACGCTGTCCTCCTGTGCTGTAACCTTTGAGAAATTGTCTTACCCTTGCAAGCCTTCTTTCATCTGTAATGTCATAGGCTATAATGTATAGAATTCTCATTTTTTATTTTATTGTGTTTTTTATTGAAGTTAGAATAAAAACAATATTGCTGAAACATTGCAGTTGCCTTAGGTATTTTGTTTTATTATTTGATAATTTGGTATTTCCCTAAGCCAAAACTTGTGCCTTTGCCAATATGAAAGATTTCACCTGCCCTTAAATAAGGCATAAAGGGAGTTATATCGCCCTCATAGGTAATTTCTCCAATTACACCACCAAGCTTCATTCTGGTTTCCTGCCTTGTTGAATACCTTTCCCAGTCGTACCAGCTAAGGTTAGATGATAGAGTTCTAACATTTTCTGCATGAAATATCATCTCTTTGTATTGTATATCAGGATTCTCAGAGCAATGAAAAAATGATAAAAGAGTTAGTCTTCTTAGAAGATTTCTTATTAATATGTGAAAATCAAGTTCAGAACAGAATTTTCTTTGATATTTTATCCTTACAGGTGTGTAAATTTTTATTTTTAATATATCTTTCTTATCTGAGGGTTTAAATTTTACAGGGAGCTCAAGAACTTGAGATGGTATTTTCTTTAATATTCCTTTTTTATAAATTGTTTGTTCATTAACCTGTACTTTTTGTAATTTGTATTTTCCTCTACCTTTTCCAATTCCTATTTTACCTAATTCTTCAAAAACATATATAAAATAAGGGATATAATCAATGGCTCTTCCGATTAAAATGAGATTAAAAGTAATAGTTTGTCCTACAGGAATTAAATTTTCAGTATTTTCAGGTGGTTCTATTATAAAAGGATGAGGAATTTTTTCATATTTATTCATATTTAAAATTTGAGCCTTTTCATTTGGAATTGTTTCAAATATGTAAACATAAACACAGTTTTCTCTGAGGATACAGTCTTTACATTCAGAAAATCTTAAGGGACATGCTATTTTTTTAAAAACATTTCCAAATCCTCCTCTGAAAGTTGAACCTTTGTAATAGGGCAGATACAATAGTTCAACTGCTTCAAGAGTAAATGTATATTTCTGATAGGGTATTTTCATTTTTAGTATGGTGAGTGATCAAAAATTAAAACATCACCTGTTACTGGACTTCTGTATATTAATTTTAAAGCTTTACCATGAAGTGCATGGGCTACTTTTAGATATAACCATATTGGACCCTGTCCAGTTAGAATAACTTCATTTCCCTCACCTGCAATATTTAATACTTTTTTAACATAGTCTGAAATTTCGTTCAATTTTGCCTGTTCACTGTATAATTCTTCCATATTAACAATGACTTGTCTTGGCAAGACAAATTCCTCCTTTATGAAATTTTAAGTTTCTGCTTTAGAATTTCTTCAAGATTACTTATATTTTCGTATGTTATGATTTCGGTGTTAAACTGTTCAGCTCTGGCTTTTATGGATTGTCTTATTTGTCCATTCTCATCCATTATCTTTTGGGAAGTTGTTACAAAAAAGCTTCTAACCCTTAATCCAAATTCTTTCTGTAAAGCTCCAATTTTGTAAAGACTTTCTTGAGCTAAATTTTTATCTGGACTTAAAGATTTGCATTCTATGAAATAAATAGCATTGTCTTTTGTAAACATAACATCAAACTCATTTTTTGAGCCAGCTATATTTTCTATTTCAATCCCCAAAACAGCGTCATTTATTTCTTTATCTAAAAGTGAATTCACACAATTAAAAACATACTCTTCAAGCCATCCACCGGTTAAAAATTGAATTTCTCTGCGGGTCAATTTTTTTGAAATTTTATCTTCTTTGAGCTCACAACCCAATTGTCTAAAAAATTCCTGATAAATAGAGTCTGATGCAAATTCATATTCAAATTCAAAATTATAAAATTTTTCTGTTCTATATAATGCTAACTTTGAGTATAAATCTTTTAAAAGTGCTTCAAGCTCTTTGTAATTCTCAATTATCAATTTTGTTAAATTTTTTCTTTTTTCTGCTTCTTCCTTTTTTTGTTCAAGTTTTTTTTCATTGATTACTTTTAATGAATAGGCAGTAAGATAATCAACAACACCTAATCGTAGGCTAATAGATTCTGGATGAACATTCTTTTTTATCGGATAAATCTGAATAAACTCATTTTTAGGATAGGGAATGTAAATCATCATGCTTCCATAGTCTCTAAAAATATGAAATACTGATATAGACATTATCTTCGTGCCACAGGTGAGATTCACGGTAAACTGGTCATTCTCTGTAGATTCAATCCATTGAGATATCTTAATCTGACAATCATAGGGAGAATCTTCTTTAACAACTATTTCTGAGAAAGTGGGTTCAATTCCTGCTCTTTTTATTGTATTCAATATTGCCTCTGTTTTATTTTTTCTCTTCATTTCTTCGGTTGTTATAAACAAGATATGTTCAGGTTTAAAATGCATTATTCCAAGGATATTCGGGATTGTCTGGTCAGATACAAGGCATACATGAATGGGTTTCATGGCTTAAATCCTCTCTATTAATGCCCAGCCAAGAGGGATTGAATTATTATTGTTCTCAAAAAGCCTTCGTGACTTTGGAGCTTCATCCTCGCCTCTGTTTAAGCCTGCATAGTTGCGAATTTTTTTTCTTAAATCTTCACTTAGCAAGATTGAAATAGTTGTCGCTGTCATTCCAGAACCGAAACCTATTCTAAGATTTGGCTTGTTTACTTCATACCATCGCTTTAAAGGATGACCTTGAAGAAAGTTTATTTCAAAAGCCAAAACATCCTGAACCCAATTATTTATAAATTGTAAGACTGATTGAATATCTTCTGGCATAGCAGTATCTGGATTTTCTCTTTTAAATTCCGCAAGAAGTCTTTTATCCCATTTTGCTTCAAATTTTAAGGTAGCACCTACAGGAAGACATTCAACCCAAATGGTTGTCCTCTGATTAGTATTTTCAGTTTTATACTGCCATCCATTCCTTTGTTTTTTTAGAATATTTACAGGAATAAGAATTGTTTGAATTTCATTTTCTGAATAGGCATCGGTTATATGAAGCATCCTTAACCAATCTGTATTGGATGAATTGTTTTTGTCCGCAAGAACAAATTTTTGAAAGTATTCTATATTACCCCAATCAAAAAACCCCTTTTTTTTCTTTTTATCGCTAATATCCTTTTCAATTCTTCTTTCTATCTTTTCGATAAAATCCTGAAGTTTTTTCTCTTTAAATTGTTTAAGCAAATTATAAAGAATTGCACTTCTGAATACACCTTTGATTGAAGTTCCAGGAATATAAGGATTTCCAAATCCATCTCTTATAAAAGATCTATAAAACTGTATAGTACCAATCTCACCAATTACTTTTATCTTTTTGCCAAATGAGAGGTTTTCAAGCTCTTCGGAGTTCAAAAATATTTTTTTATTTCTGAAAAAGTCAGCAAGGTTAAATCTATGCCCTAATCTTTCTACTTCAGCACAATAAGCTGAAATAAGATTGTGTTTTTGTAAAAACAAAGAAAGCCTGTTTTCTGAAACAGGATAAATGTATTGTCCATAGGATAAAAATTCAAATCTTGTAATTTTTTGTTCAACCCCTCCAATGTGAATTGGTGATTTTACTGTTATTTTAAATTCGGCTTTTTCATATGTCTCCATTTCCTGTCTCCTTTAAAGGAACTATAAAAGCATATCCATAACGATAAACCCTGTGGTTTAGAATTTCGGAAGGAGGATAATCAGGAGTAACATCAACAAGTGTACCTTCCACAGGTTCTTTTAGAATACTTCCTTCTGTTATGAAACCTACAGATTTTCTTTTTAATGGAAGTGCATATCTGCCAGAGGTTATCCATCCTTTTTTTCGTACGAGATTATAGGAAATTAATTTTTCTTTAACATTATCCTTTTCTGCAGGATGATAAAGAGAAAGTAGTGTAAAATATTCACTTTTTGTGTTTACTATATCTTTAAGAATGCCATCAACAGGCTTAAATTCAATCACATCAAACATTCCATAACCATAGGTTTTTTCTCCTCCTATGCCTGTTTGCCCAAGAAGATTAAGTAGAATTCTAAATTTATCAATAAATGTTTTATCTTTGAATGCCAAAAGTCCCCAGAGTCCTGCATTTTCTTTAAATTTTAAAATTCCGCAAAAGTAAATTGAGCTTTGCTGATTAATTCTGTCAAGGGTAACTCTTGGTCTAATTTCCTTTTCATAGGGAGTACTGGATTTTGATAGTTTGTCCATATTCTCAATATCCATTACAGTGATCGTCTTTTTTTGCCACTTGAAAAAATCATTTGATTCAATTAATTTAAGTTTCTTTAGGACTTTACCTAAATCCTTTTTAATCTCCTTACTTATAAAGGAGTCTTCAAGAGGTTTTGGAAGAAAATATTTGTCCTCATTATAAATAAAAAGAGAGCTTATCAAAAATGGTGGATTTTCGCTAAATAAATTAAGCCATTCATCAGCTTCCTTTCTTCCATAGTATAAGGCTACAACATTAATCAATGCGGAAAAAAGACTATCTGAGCTTATACTTTCCTGAATATTTTCAAGATATATTCCTGTTTCTCCAAAATGTACAGGTGATTGAAATTTTAACTTGTAAAAATAAACTTCCATTTTATGCTCCCGATTGTGAAAATACTTTTATTATATCTGCTGTGTTACTGAAGTCTGTAAATTTTGGAAATTCTGCTTTGCCTGTTTTAAGGTCATTGATGGGAATAGATACTATCTCTTCAAAATTTATCTCTACTTTACCATAACCTCTTGAACCATGTCCACCTAAGGCATCTAATTTAAGAAGTTCAATCGCAAGGGAAAGATTATCAATGTCTTCCTGTAGGGTTTCTTCGTCCTCTACATTATAAATAATTTCAAACTCAAATTCAGCACCTCTTGGAACTCTTTCAAGTTGTCGTGGATTTGCTGAAGAAGTTACTCTGTCTATTGCATTTTCAAACTTCCACTCAGTATACTGTAACCCTGTATCAATGTTATTTAGTTTTTCTATGCTTTCCTTTGTTAAATTAGCATCTCTTACTATTAATCGTGCTGGGAAATTTTTTCCTCCGTCTTTGCCAGTTGAACCAAAAAGTCTACAGATAGGGCATTTTATAGCCTTCTCTGCATCATCACAAACATGAATGTAAACGGGATTATTTTTTGTACCAATATTGCGACGATTGTTTGACCCTAATATCCCTAATTGAATTGCTAATGCCTTCTCAAGCAATGAACGCATTTTACCTTTAATGGAACTTCCTGGAATATAAGGCTCTCTTGTTATAGGGTCTCTTACTACCGGTGAATCAATTGTGCCTATTTCAACATTTTCCTTTGAAGCTCCTATATGAAGTCCTGTTTTGCAAATAATCTTACCTGTAATTTTAATTTTTCCGATTAAATTTTTATCCATTGTTTAATCACCTCCACCATAATATTTATGATAAGCTACAATGCCTTCAATCAAGGCAATTAATTTTTTAAAACTTTCATAGGATTTTGCCCCTTTGTCTATAGCTGGGTCTAAAACTTTCATTAGAGGTTTAACTTTTTCTTCTCTACCCGCGGCATAGGCAAGTTTTGGTTTCAGCAGTATAACTAATTCTCCGTTAAATTTATTCTTATCTGTCTTAAACTGATTATCTATTTTTCTTACTCCATCAAGGAATCTTCTTATCTGCGTTGTTTTCAAGCCTATATCCTTTAAATGTTTTCCAACTTTCTCTGCAATGCTCACAAGTTCACTAGCTGAGAGTTTAGAGAGATCATCGCAAGTTTTTATACTTTCAATGATCTGTCGGGGTATTTGTTCTTCTTGATTATGTTGACCCCTATGACCCTGATGCCCTCTATGATCAGGCATTGTTATCACCTCCTCTTCTCATTAACATTAATGTTATCAATGTTGCTAATTCTGTAATTTTCCATTCCTTTTCATTAGCATTCATGATTACCTCCTTAATTTTATTAATATTCTCTGGTTCACAGTTTTTAAATTTTGCCCTTGAAATTAAATATGCTGCCTTAGGAAGAATAAGCACTCCCTCTTTTTGAAATTTTCTTGCAAGGGAAAGTAAACGATAGAAAAATGTCTTAGGTATTTTCTCTCCATCGGTTGTAAGATGGGTATCTTCTTTTTTAAGAAAACTTATAAAAAGATTTATTCTATCAATAAGTTCTGTGATTTCTTGCCAGCTAATTCTTTGATTATTAAGTAATGCTATTGCATTTTTCCCGAGGTTGTCATCTTTAGCTATCTTTTCAAGCTCCTCTGCATCCTTTGCATACTGATAAATTGGGTAGTCTTCATGGTTTATTGCAAGCCCAGCTGAAAGAGTTATGAATCTATTACCCGTATATTTCTCAAAATAATTTCTTATATCGCAAGCACATTCAAAAACATCGAGCCAATGCCCAACTATGAAGACATCATCACCCCCAGAGTAAACAATCATGAGATTTCTTCCATTCTGTTTAACATTTCTTTGAGCAATGTCAATGGAATCTATGTTTTTGCCAGCAACAATTTCATTTAAGTGATATTTAAAGAATTGAGTTAATCCGTTTGATATTGAAGCCATTCGGGAAAAAGTTCTGTCTTCTTCAATAACAGCTTGAGAAAAAATTCTGCCAAGATTGTCAACATCCATTCTCAATACCGCAATTCGGTTTATTCCAAAAATATTTGATGCATGAGACAGTTCATTTAATTGTCTATGTTTATAAAGTCCAACCGGTAAATAGATGGCATTTGGATGATTATAATGTTCTGCTTCAAAATCATTAATTCTGTAGACCGCTAAAGCCTGATTAAGCAACTCGTCTTCAGGCTTTCTTGTAAAAAAGTAATAATATTTACCTATTCTTATACTACTGTCTTTATGAGGTTGAGATAATTTATAAATAACAGGATATTTACCCCTTGAAAGATCTAAAAGTTCATCTCCGAGTTTATATTGCATTAAGCAAGGTTCACAGACATTTATAGATTCCTCCTCCCTTATGAGGGATTTTAATGGTAAGTCCTCTCTAAAGCAGACAGCGCAGTTTTCGGTGAAGCAACTCTCATCCTGACTTTCAGTTTTTAAGTAATCATTTAGACTTTCAAACCATTTTTTCTTTTTAGACTGCTCTATTTTCTCAGATAGTTCTTCAAAAACTTGTGCAGAATCTTTAAATCCCTTCTTGTTGAATTCAACATATTCAAGATTTAAAAAGATTTCACCCTTAAATTCTTTAAAGAGAAAGTCGTTTATTTCTTTTTTTATATCTGAAATTGTTCTTTTTGCCTTTTCTGTATTGTAAGCAAGAATATAAAATTGTCCTCCACCTGAGAAAATGATATTACAACGAGTAAGTACTAATTTATCAATAATCTCACTTATTATATGTTCGCTAAGAAGTTCCAGATAAAAAGACCTTCCTTTGAGAGATTTTAAGGCTCCTTTTGATGTAATTGTATATATAAATTTTTGCACTCCTGAAATATCCCCTCCAATAAGAAGAAAGGGTTTTATCTCTTCTTTTGGATTTAATATTTCCTCTTTTAATAATTCATTATTATTCCATTTTTCAGGATACATCTCTCTATAGAAATGATACATACATCCTGCAATGGCAGAGGCAAGTTTACAGTGATTGTAAAGCGAAATATCTGGATGTTTTTCTTTCTGTTCTTCTTTTTTTTCATATATTTCCAGAGTTATGGATGGTACATTACTTAAGTGTTTTTCGAAAATCATAATGAGTGAATTTATAGAAATGGTTCCTTTCAGTGCCTCTAAATCTTTTTCAAACTCTTCCAATAAATCTTTGTAATCATTTATAGAAATTTTCGGTTTTTCAAAAAATGCTATTTGAGGGTTTTGTCTTTTGAGACTATAATAGGAAATTTCTTCTAATTTATCATGTGTTTTTGGATTGCGAATTTTGAAAAAAGGAGAAACAATTGGTGTGAACATATCCCATTTTTCTTCTTGCTCTTTATCTTTTTCCTTCCTCTCCATAGATGCCAGATTGTCAGACTCATACCATATCAAACCAATGTTTGAATTAAAAGAATCTTCATCATAACTATGATGCATTATTGTTGAGTTTATTGCTGGGTCACTTTTAAAAAAATCAAACTTCTGTAACCATTCATAGCCCCACTGACCATGTTTTTTTTGAGTAGGCTTTTCTTGTACCCTCTGTATAAGTTTTCCTATATCATGTAAAAGAGCTCCTTTCACAATTATTTCAAATTCATCAGGCATTTGACCCTCCAATTTCATTGATTAAACTTATAATATCAAAATTTTTCCTAATTATATCCCAAAAACAATATTCCTGCAATATTTCATTCAATTTTGATTTTTCTTTTGTCAATTGAAACTCCGTAGGTTGTTGCTCCGTATCTTCTTATAGATTTAATCTTATATAAAGAAGCCAAAGTTTGCTCAGAAATTGCCTTTGATATATTGGTATTTATCTTAGTTATGTAGCTTCTTAATGTGTAAGGACTTATTCTTTTTTCTAATTTGTATTTTATTTCTTCTATGTCAACTATGTTGGGTTTATAAGCCTTTGCATAGAAATCTGCAAATTCATCAATTAAAGGTTTTTCAGTTAAATTTGTTAAAGATATATAGCATTCATCACAGCCTAAACAGCTCTTATTCTCCGTGCATGAAATTTTTTGTTTTAGAATTGTTGCATAAAGGGCAATCAACATGGGATTCATGGAAAAGATGGTTGTACCTATTGATATTTTTCTCTCTTTAAGCTTTATATTGATAAAAGGCTGGATTAAAGCAAAGTTTATCTCTGATTGTGTTTCTTCAATTAACTCTGTGAATGTATTTCCATAAAGCTTAATTTTTCCTGAAAGCTTAATAAAGGGAAGTTCTATAAGTTCAATTTCTGCCTTTTCTGTACTAATCTCAACTTTACTGCCATCTGAAAGTCTGCATTGGATAAATTTTTCCTTCTTTGGTTTATAGAAAAATTCTGGATTTGATTCAAACTCTGAAGATACAAGAACATGATAAAGTTTATCCCATGGACGGCCAAAAAGCTCCATCGCTGAGCCAAGATAAAAGCCCATTGTTTTTCTTCCACCAGCCAGTGAGCAGTGTAACCTCACTGATGGGTCCTTTGTAAGCTCTCTTATAAGACTAATTATGGTGTCTGCTGTGGCTTCACTCTGAAAGGAATCTCTTATGTCGTCAATTTCTTTGTCATTTTTGTCTTTTATTACAATAATTGAGGAAGTTTTTATATCTAGTGAGGGAAGTTTATATTCCTTAAGTAGTTGTTTTAAAATCCCTTTTTTAATCAGGGTATTTTCTATCTGTTTTTTACCAGTGGATGTAGTTATTATAAATATTTCATCAATATAAACAGGTGGATTTTTATTGGCAAGGGCATAAATTGTCTCTGTAATAATCTGAGGTGTTGCTCCTATAACACAAACAAGTATTTCTTTAAATTTTTCCATATTTTAAAAAGCTTTAATTAAGGCATCTTTTATTTTTTCTAATGAATCATTCTTATACCTTAAATAGATCTTATTTTCAAGTTTTTTAACCTCTGTAACTGTTCTTTCAAATCCTGCATGGGCAATAAAATTTCTTGAATGAAAGATTCCTTCGCCCGGTAAAAATTCTGAAAGACTTTGCCACTCTTCCTTTGCTTTATCAATGATAGTCTGCCGGGTTTCTTTATCGGGACGAGTTAAATTTGAAATTTCATGTTTAAGAAGTTGTTCATTTAGGGGCATTTCAAATTGCTGGTATATTGAGCTGAAATTGTTTTCAATTTCAGCAAGGCTTACACAATCCTTATATTGAACAGAATTTTCCTTTAAAATCCTCATAATTCCCATATAAAATGAAAGAGCAAGAAAAACTTTTAGGTACTCATTTTTTTCAACTTGAGGACTTTTTTGCCAGTCTGAATATAATTTATTTTTAAGGTCTTCCACAATTTGTAAAATCAGGTCTTTAATATCATCTTCCTTATGAAATTCAAATGAATAGACAACCAAGGGAGTATTGTTTTTAATCGCAGAGTAAGACAAAGCAAATTTTTTTAGCATCTCTTGAATTTTGTTTTTAAGGGTTCTGTCTTCTTTTGCTATATTTCTTGAAAGATTAAAATTTTCTAAATCAGCCTTTGTTATCGGAGAGGAAAAGAAAACTTTAAATTTAAGCTCATAATCTTTAAAAATGGTGTAATTTGACTTGGAAGATCCTATAATTGGTTCACTGAAAACAAGTTTAACGGAAAGGGAATCTTGCCAAGAACCAAGTTTCTGAAATATTGAAAAATGCCTTACTGCTTCAAGTAGTGCGGATATGTAAATATTTAGTCCACTTGATATATCAATATAAAGTTCTTTAATTCCATCTTTAAAATATCTCTCAACTAAGTCTATAAAAATCTCAAGAACGATGTCATCAAAACTACCTTCAAAAACCTGCTTTTCAAATTCTCCAATTGAGTGAATTACGATAAAATCATTGGCGATCTTTGTATGGGGGTGGGCTTTAAAAAACTTTTTTGGATTTTTAAAATATTCAACTGGATTTTCATTGGCAGATTTTAATCTCTTTTTAAATTCATCAGTCTCAGTAGTATCTATAAGTAATCCCTTGTTAAAAGGCAAACTGACTGGATATATTAAAACACACTTTGCCTTATCTCCGAGATGTTCTTTTAAAGCAAAAGAAGAGAGTTCGCTTTCAAAAAATTTTTTCTCTATTGAAAACCTAACTTTTTCATTATTGACAACTCCTCTGTCGAGTCTACCAATCTGATACAAATAAATCATTTTTGTTCAGTTATAAACAAAAATCCTTTGCTTGTTATCCATAATGCTTTTTCAAACTCCTCAGGCATTCTTGCTATAAGTCCATAAATTTCAAGTCTATCAATTTCTTCCATATAGTTTTTTTCTAATTCATCAACTTCCTTACCTGTAACTAATTTTTTGTATGATAGTTTTTTAAGAAGCTCAAGCTCTCTTCCTTTTGGAATGTAAAAAAGTTTGGGGAGAAAAACAACTTCATGAAATTCTTCATTCATGTAATAAATTTCACATTCTGTAATAATGCCTGCTAATGCAGTGGCAATTACATGGGCTTTGAGTCCGCCTGTGGGATTAAAAAATACTTTGTAACCTTTTTTTTGTTTTTTCTTTGCAAGATAAATCAATCTGTCAAGAAGTTCTGAAACTCCAAGTTTAAATTTGTCAATTGCGTAAGATGGCTCATAATATTTTGCTTCCCAAAAGTATCCGCTTACTTCATAGGGAGTGTAAATAGAAAATCCACAATCTTTAAGGAATTGTTCAATTGCTCTTCTACAAAGTTCATTTGAGGCAGTTTTAGTTCCAAATAAATAAACATCAATGGAGGATGCTGGTTTATCCTGAACAACTCTTAAAAAAGTATTCATCTCTGCTGAGTTTTTCATAGGTGCAGATTTAAGAAAATCAGCAAGCTTTTGAATTTCACTTGAAGAATTAAGAAGACTTTGCCAGTAATCCTCGTCAGAAATTTTTTTATCTGGGAAGAAACCTTGCTTTTGGGCATTTGTAAGGAGAGATATTCCTGTGCTTATTATATGAAACTCTTTCATAAATTAAATATTAAAAACATATATTATATTGAAAAGTCAAGAAGTTTTATACCCCTGAAATTGCTGTGCGGTCAGTAAGTGTCAACCCAAAAAAGTCTTCAGAATTTTGGGATAATAATTTTTGATGATAAAAATCATCTGATTTTTTTATTATAAAGACATGAATTACATTTTTAGCATAGGAGTTGGAAGTAGTAGAAGTGGCATTGGAAAAACTACTTTTATAGAAAATATTATCGTTAATTTCAAAAAAATTTTTGGAAATAAGGTAAACATTATAGCCATAAAATATACAAAAACTACTTTTTTTTCTTCTATAATTTCAGAGTCTTCAATTGTTGAAACATCTGGCAAAGACACTGCAAGAATGAAAAGAGCAGGTGCTAATTTTGTTTATTGGGTTAAATCTGGAGAAGCCGAACTACCAGATGTTGTAGAAAGACTAAAAGAGGAGATTGAAGAATCACCATCTGCTTTATCTAAAAATGATATCCAGAAAATCATTATAATTGAAGGGAACTCTCTGGTAAGAATCATGCATCCTGATGTTATAATATTTCTTAAAGATAAAGAAACAAACTATATAAAACCTTCAGGAGAGGCTCTTTTAAAAATAGCAGACATAGTTATTGAAGGGCAATACAGTATGGAGGAAACTATGGATGAAATTTTAAAAATTCAGCAGAAAAAACTAATTGAAAAGCTTCTTACAGAAAGAAGTAATAGCGGTAAAATTAGTTGTGCAGAAGCAAGAAAAATTGCTGAAGAGCTAAATGTTCCTTATATCGAAGTTGGAAGAACTGCTAATGAGCTTAAGATTAAAATTCGAAAATGTGAGCTTGGTTGTTTCTAATGGGAACAGTTTTTTTTGAGCTTTCTCTTACACTCTATTTTGCAGGATTTCTTCTAAGTGTTGCAGATATTATCAGAAAAAAACATGACTTAGACAGAGCAGTTTTTTTATTAAGTTTGGTAGGCTTTGGACTTCATAGTGTCTATCTTTTATTTAGGTATATAAAATCTGGACAGGCACCTGTTTTTTCAATGCATGAGGCTAATTCCTTTTTTGCATGGAGTATTCTTCTGATATCTTTGTGTATAAATTTTTATTATAAAGCAAGGGTTCTTAATTTTGGTATAATTTTGAGCTTTGCATTCATGTTCGTGAGTGCCTTTTTCCCAAGAGGTATTCCCTATATAAAGCCTGAGTTAAAAAGTCTATGGATTGATATTCATGCACTTATGGCAGTTTTTGGTATAGCCTTATTTAGTATAGCCTTTGTTTTTAGTCTCCTCTATTTAATTCAGGAAAGGGCCGTGAAAGCTAAAAAATTTGGTGGTTTAGAAAAAATACTCCCAAGTCTTGAAATTCTTGATAAAATTAACTATCGTCTAATTTTCTGGGGATTTCCCATATACACCTTTGCCCTTGTTGTAGGACTGATAAAATATTTTATACTGTTAGGTTTTGATATTGACCCAAAACAATTATGGAGTGTTCTTACTTGGTGTGTTTATCTTTTGATTTTTTATTTAAGAGTCAAAGGTGACTGGAGAAAGAAAAGGGCAGCTTATCTTACAATATTTGGTTTTCTTCTTTTAATTTTTGGTTTTTTTGGTATAAATCTTTTAACAGAAAGTTTTCATAAACCTCTATGAATATTATAGTAATTGGATTAAATCATAAAACAGCACCTGTTCAGATAAGAGAAAAGCTTGCATTTCAATCTGAGGATAATATAAGACAGGCTTTAAGACAGTTAATTCAGTTAGAGGGAATTAATGAAACTGTTATTTTTTCAACATGTAACAGGGTTGAAGTTTATGTTTACTCTAACAAGGAAAATGAAGATTCGATAATAAATAAAGTAAAAATTTTTCTTTCAGATTTTCACCGTATTGAAATAAAGGATTTTGAGAATTATCTTTATATTTATAAAAACAAAGAGACTGTGGAACATCTTTTCAAAGTGACAGCAAGCCTTGACTCTATGATTATCGGTGAGCCCCAAATTACAGGTCAAGTTAAAGACTCATACGAAATTGCTCTTTCTGAAAGAACAACTTCTTTAATCCTTAATCATCTTATGAATAGAGCACTTTTTACAGCAAAAAGAGTTCGTAATGAAACGAGAATTGGAGAAAATCCAGTTTCTGTAAGCTATGCAGCAGTAGGATTGATAAAAAAGGTCTTTGATGAATTGTCAAAAAAATCAGTTTTACTTGTTGGGGCTGGCGAGATGGCAGAGCTTGCATTAAAACACTTAATAGGAACTGGAATAAATAATATATATGTTACAAATAGGACATATGAAAGGGCAAAGGAGCTCGCAAAGGATTTTAATGGTGTGGCATTACCTTTTGATAACCTCAAAGAATTACTTACCAAAGTTGATATAGTAATATGTTCAACAGGAGCGCCAAATTATGTAATTACTTTACAAATGATTAAGGAAATTATGCCATTGCGAAAATATAAACCTCTTTTCTTTATTGATATATCTGTTCCAAGAAACATTGACCCAAGTATCAATGACTTTGACAATGTTTATCTTTACAATATAGATGATCTTCAAGATGTGGTTGATAATAATCTTCTTGAAAGAAAAAAAGAAGCAGATAAAGCATTGAAAATTGTTGAAGAAGAAACAGAGAAGTTCATGCAATGGTTAAACTCTCTTCAAAGTGTTCCTGTAATTATATCTATAAGAAATAAAGCAGAAGAGGTAAGACAGCAGGAACTTGAAAAATTTAAAGCTCGTTTTAAGGAACTATCCCCCGAAGTTTTAAATTCTGTAGATTATCTTACCCAAAGCATAATTAATAAAATCATGCACTCACCAACTGTAGCTTTGAAAAATAATTGTGATAATAAAGAAATTCTTATTTTTGCAGCAAGGAGGTTATTTGGAATTGATATTGAAGAGGAATAAGCTCATAATTGGCACAAGAGGAAGCAAGCTTGCATTGTGGCAGGCAAACTGGGTTAAGGAAAGGCTTGAGAAACTTTATCCTGATTTAAAAATAGAAATTGAGAAAATTAAAACAACAGGAGATAAAATTCTCGATACTCCCTTAGCAAAAATAGGAGGAAAGGGACTTTTTGTCAAAGAAATAGAAGAAGCATTACTTTCAAAAAAAATAGATATTGCAGTGCATAGCATGAAAGATGTTCCTACAGAAATTCCTGAGGGACTTCAAATCTCGGCAATTTGTGAAAGAGAAGACCCACGAGATGCTTTTATAAGTATTGATGGAACCTTATTGAGAGGTCTTCCTAAGGGTGCTCAAATTGGCACAAGCAGTTTAAGAAGGACTGTTCAGCTTAAGGCATTAAGAAAAGACTTAGAAATTAAGCCCTTAAGAGGTAATGTAGACACCAGACTAAGAAAACTTAAAGAAGGTCAGTTTCATGGGATTATTCTTGCTATGGCAGGTATTAAAAGAATGGGATTAGAATCTAATGTTACAGAAACTATTCCTGAAGAGATTATGATTCCTGCAATAGGTCAGGGTGCAATAGGAATTGAAACAAGGTTTGATGATGATTTTATAAATGAGATAATCAAACCATTGAATCATCAAGAAACATCTATTTGTGTTCTCTCAGAAAGGGCTTTTTTATCAGTAATTGGAGGAGGCTGTCAAGTCCCTCTTGCGTGTCATGCAAAGATTTTTAAAAATAAAAAGTTGAAAATAATTGCAATGATAGGAGATCCGGATGGTGAAATGCCTATGATAAAGGGCAGTAAAGAAGGCAACCTTGAAGACGCTCAAAAACTTGGTAAAGAGCTTGCCGAAGAGTTACTTTTAAGCGGTGGAAGTAAGATACTAAGAAAAGTTTATACCTGAAAAGTGTAATTTTCACCTTCAAAATTTTTCAATTCAACATAGAACCGTTGGGCTTTGAACGTTGAACACTCAGATGAAAAAAAGTCCATAAGACGAAGTCTCAGTCCCTGACATCAGGGATATCTGTTTGAACAATAGAGTAGATGAAAATGGGACAGTCCCCTTTTTTGTAGTTAAGTGAAAGAGGTTTTTTTCTGTCATCGTATATTATGGATATGGGGTATAATCTAATAATGAGAGAGAAATGGAAGGACAGACTAAGTGAATTGTCATTGGTCCTTAGAGACCGTTCGGAATGTTTTTGTCTGTCCTTCCGATCTAATGAACCTGGACGGGAACATTAGGGTTAAAACCCTGTATAAAACCCACGATGATAGGTTAAAGGAAGTCCTCTCAAAAAATCAATATCTCTGGAGGGCATATGAATAATTACAAAATTTATTTTGGAGTTGATGTATCCAAAGATTATTTCACAACTACAGTAATTTTTCATGACAAGAGAGAAACCTTTAAGATTGCCTCTAAACCTGAGGAATTTGAAAAAAAGATTAAATCTTACATTAGGAATTTAGAAAAGTCAGAGGTATTAATACTAATGGAACACACAGGGGTATATCATTTACCATTGGCAGAGTATTTAGCCAAGAGGGATTATCCTGTAGGAGTAATAAATCCCTATTCAATGAAGAATTTTTGTGAAGCTAAGATGAGTAGGGTGAAAACAGATAAAGTAGATTCAACGCATATAGCAGAGTATGGGAAGCAATTTTTTGAAGGGAAACTTTTCAAACCTAAGAAGACGCTTGTCAAGAGAATTGTGTCTGTCCATAAAATTTTTTCACAAACATTTGTTTCAATTCATATAAAGCAGATTTAACCAAAGGAAGCGGTTCTTTCCATTTATTCTTCTCTATCCTGCTTACTGTTACATATATTGCCACCTCCGCTGTCTTTATTGATTGAAAATATCCACCTGTGTTCGCCCTTATGAGCTCTATCCTGCTGTTTATGTTTTCTACTACATTCGTTGTGTAAATGTATTTCCTCACCGCCTCTGGATATTTCTTGTAATTAAAATAATTGTCTTTCTTATTAAGTAGTCCCTTTATATAGGCTGGATATTTCTTTTCATAGCCTTTACATAGTTCTTCAAATTTCATTACTGCTTTTTCATAATCTTCAATCCTTTTTATTAAGGTTAATTCTTCATAAAACTGCTTTGCATCCTGTTTAGACATATTTTTCTTAATGTTCCTCTGCATATGAAGAAAACAAAGTTGATGGTCTGTCTGAGGAAAAAGATTTTTTATTGCATGACTTAACCCAGGAAAATCATCTGATACTATAATCATTACTCTTTTTAGTCCCCTCTTTATTAAATCATTCAGTATCTGTAACCAGTCTTCTTTACTTTCTGAGCCAAAATAAATATAATAGGAAACCAGACTTTTTCTCCCCTCCATATCTATTCCCACTATGTTGTATATAACTGCCTTTTTTATCCTGTTTGTCTCTTCATCTTTTATCTGAGTATGATAGGCATCTATAAACAGGGAAAACATATCAGATGGTAATTCTTTTGTCTTTAATTCCTTTGCTTTGTTATATAAATCCTCTTTAGCAGTGAACCTTATTCTTGTGTCTATATCAATAAGATTCCACTCCATAAAAAGGCAACCTATATGTCCTTATATGTTCATAGACCTCTTCAGTTAAGGCATTTTTATCAAGGAGATGCTTTGTATCAAGCTGAAACTTGCTGAAGGGCATCAATGCCTCATAGTCATAAAGGGATCTGTGTTTGCCCTTATATGATCTTCTAAAACAGATAAAACAGATTTAGAATTTTCCAAAAAATAAAAAAACTTCTTGGTTTAAAGGTTTTAGGTGATATAAAATATCACCCAAAAGGTGAAACAAAAAACGAGGAGGGTTAATATATGATACAAAAACGATATTTCCATTCAAGTTAGAAATCACTAAAAACAATCTAACTGCTCTTACTGCTTTAGCATTGATGGCAGAATTCAATCATGGCATTGAATTAAGAGAACTAACAGACAGATATTTACCTAAACATGGAAGCAATCTTGGATTCAAGCCTTCGGTATTTGTTGGCTCTTTGGTTTTAATGTTACAGGGTGGAGGCAGAAGCCTTGAGGATGTAAGGGAATTAAGATACGAAGAAGAATTGATGAAACTGATAGATATTGAAAAGATTCCTGACCCATTTTTTTATGTTGTGCGAGACATTTAGGATATAGGTTATCGATAAAGAAAGGACCGATGTCAACAGAAAGGATAAGACAAGCGTTGAATTCAGTTCAGTCAGTTAAAACAAAAAATTCAAGTTTCTTTTCAAAAAGTATTGGTATGTCAATATCACTTTCCTTTGTGAGTCTCCCTTCAGTGAAAGAGTCAAATATAAAAACAAGTAATACTTGTTCTCTGTTTTCAAAAAAATTCTTTAATTTCTGTTGCCTTTTTTCAATATCCATAATTTAATATTTAATTTTAACACAACATTAAATTATTAGAATTTAATTCAGATGAGCTCAATAAAAATTCTTTAATATCTCTTGTATATTATTGACCCCGAAATCTTGCTTAACAAGAGGTAAGTCTTTGATAACTATAATTTGCTCTTCTAAAGTGGGTCTAATATTTCTGTAAATTACTCCGATTGGAATGCGTTCACCCCATTCAAGAGATTTTTGAAAGGCAAGTAATCTGTCTTTAGGGTCATAGTCATCAGAAAGTTTATAAACTCTTTCACGATACCATTCAAAAGTATTTATTTTATTGAAACTCACACAGGGTTGAAGAATATCAACAAGGGAGAATCCTTTGTGATTTACTGCTTCCTTTATAAGCCCCTTAAGGTGCTCAATATCACCTGCAAATCCTCTGGCAACAAAACTACAATTAAGAGCAATTGCAAGTGTAAGGGGATTAAACTGTTCTGATAATACTCCAAAGGGCTGAGTCTTGGTTATTACTCCTTTCATTGTAGTTGGTGATGCCTGTCCTTTTGTAAGTCCATAAATTTGATTATTATGGACAAAGAGCTTTACATCGATATTTCTCCTTATGGCATGAATAAGATGATTTCCTCCCTCTCCATAACAATCACCATCACCAGCTACTGCAAAGACTTTTAATTCATGGTTGGCAAGTTTTATTCCTGTTGCCACTGGAAGGGTTCTTCCATGAAGTCCATTGAAGGTATTACATCTTGTATAATGGGGGAATTTTCCAGCCTGCCCAATTCCTGAGACAATTACAAACTGATGAGGTTCAATTCCCATCTCAACCATTGCTTCATTAAAAGCCTTCAAAATTAAAAAGTTACCACATCCAGGGCACCAGGCAGGCTTTTCTCCTTTATAATCACTTAATGTAGCCATGGACTTTCTCCAAAAGTTCATCAACTGTAAAGGGTCTTCCATCAAAACGATTTATATGATTTTCCATATCTATTCCAGTTTCCATTTTAATAAGCTTTGCAAATTGATTTGTTGCATTTTGCTCAATATTTATTACCTTTTTAGCCTTTTTAATTAATTCGATCCAGCTTTGGTTCTCACTAAAGGGATAAATTTCGCTAAAATGAATCATTGCTACTTTATATTTTTCAATGAGTTCATCTATGAGTTCTTTGACAATTCCAAACATAGAACCCCAACATATTAAAACGATTTCAGGATTTTTTTCTCCATAAATAAGTGGAGGTGAAATTTCTTTTTTAATAAGAGGCATTTTTTTAAAAAGTCTTTTTTCAACCATTTTTATTCTTGTTAGGGAATCTTCAATTATGTGTCCTTCTTCATCGTGTTCATCACTGTCTGTTACAACAAGATGTTTTGATTGTCCTGGCACTGCAAATTCTGAAATGCCTGTCTCTGTAAAGGCGTGTCTTTTATAATTTTCTATTTCCTTTAATTTTTCTTCTCTCACTCTATAATCTATATATTTAATTTTTCCTAAATCAAAACCTTCATAACTCCACTGAGAGTCTGCCAGATATTGGTCTGTAAGTATTATCGCTGTAATCTGGTATTTTTCAGCTAAATCAAAAGCTTTATTTGTTAAGTAAAAAGCCTGTTCAGGACAACCAGGTGCAAAGATTACTTTTGGAAACTCTCCATGTCCAGCATACAAAGCAAAAAGAAGGTCTGCCTGCTCTGTTCGAGTAGGAAGTCCAGTTGCAGGTCCTGGTCTTTGAGCTAAAGCAATTACTATAGGAGTTTCAGTCATCGCAGATAAAGATATCCCTTCAACCATTAAAGAAAAACCACCTCCGCTTGTTCCTGTCATCGCCCTTACTCCTGCAAAGGAAGCCCCAATAACCATATTTATTGCTGAGATTTCATCTTCAGCCTGCTCAACAACTATTCCGTATTCTTTTGCATGGTCAGCGACAAAATTAAAAATTCCTGTAGAAGGAGTCATCGGATAGGCTGAATAAAATTTTAATCCAGAAGCAATAGCACCAGCACCAATTGCTTCATTTCCAGTAATAAGCATTTTTGGTTTGTCAAATTGTGATAACATAAAGGAACATTTTAAACATTCATTCTTTGCAAATTCATATCCTGCCTTTGAACATTCAATGTTTGCTTTTATTACTGCTTCGCCTTTTTTCTTAAAATTATTTTCTATGGTTTGATACATAATATCTGGATTCATTCCAAGCATTCCAAGGACTGCACCGATGGCAACAGTATTTGCCATTATTTTACTTCCTCCGTACTTTTGAGCAAGCTCAAGAAGTGGAACATTAAGAAAATAGGGTTTATCAAATTTTTCATTGATCATCTGAGAATCATAGAGAACATGACCATCAAATGAAAGTTCCCTTTCATGTTGAGTTATACTTTCCCTGTCTAAGGCAACAAGAATGTGAACTGAACTCCTTGAAGCAATAACAGGTTTGTGGGAAACTCTAATTTGATAAAAATTATGGCCCCCACGAATTCTTGATTCATAATCCTGATTGGCAAATACATGATATCCAGCTTTTGTGAATATATGAGCCAGAGTATCTCCTATGGTCTGGATACCCTGGCCTGCTTCACCGCCAATTTTGATTGTGTAATCCATTATGTTGGAGTTACGCCATATTTTACAATGTTTATTAATGTATCATCTGGTTTTGGAAGTCCTGCAATTTTCCATGCAACAAGAGGGTCTATTAATTTTTCAGCAATGCATTCTTTTGGTTGATGAACATTTTTACATACTGCATTAAGTATGGGAAAGTAGTTATATTTTTTATAGTATTCATTTATGAATTTTGCTATTTCAAGCTGATCCTTTGTAAGTATTCCCAATCCTTCTCTGAGAGCAATAGCTTGGGCAACCTTTTCATTCCAATCATTTATGTTTTTAAGATAACCTTCATCATCAAAAAGTACAGTTTTTTCAACTGCTTTATATTCAGAAACTTCTTCTGGTTTTTCTCGTTCAAATCGTTCCCTTTCTGTGAAGTTTTTGATAAACTGCCCTACCTGAACTCCAAGATAGACACATCTAATATTGTTCATGCAGTCATCGGCATCCTGTTTGTCAAGATGGGTAATAAGTTCTGATGTGCCTCTTTGAAATCTGATTATATAAGCTTGTTTTTCTTCATTGTAGTAGATATTCACATTAAATCCCTGTGCCTTAACTTCTGGATACATCTCCAAAATTTTGTTTTTTAAATCTTCAATTGTGTAAGCCATAATTTCCTCCTATCTTACTCTTTTTTCTACTTCTTGCCAATTAATGTTCTTAAAAAAGGCTTCAATGTAGTCTGCCCTTTTTAATCCGTAATCAATCATAAAGGCGTGCTCAAATACATCCATTATAAGAAGTGGATTACAACCAGAAGGATGTCCAACATCATGTTCATTAATCCAGAAATTAAACAATTTTCCAGTTATAGTATCCTGATAAAGAATTACCCATCCAATTCCACGCATTGTTCCAGTAGCCTTAAAATCTTTTTGCCAGTTTTCGAAACTTCCAAAACTTTCATTAATTACCGATGCAAGTTTCCCTTCCTTTGGGAAAACACCATCTCCACCGAGATTTTCAAAATAAAGCTCATGAAGTCTTACTCCATTCCACTCCCATCCAAGCCTTCTTTTAAGCTCAGCATACTCTGGTATCCCAGTTTTTCCTTCTTTAAGCATTCCTTCGAGAGTCTCAAGAACTTTGTTCGTATTAGTAACATAACCCTGATACAAAGTAAAATGGTTTTTAAGAAGTGTTTCAGTAAACCCCTGCATTCCAATTAAATTTGAATAATCTTTTGCCTGATAAAACATATTAACCTCCAAAAATTCTTTTTCATAAATAGAGATTATCATATAAAAAATCATCTGTCAATATTTGTTTTTGTGGTTACAATATAGAAATTTCATGTATATGGTAAAAAGGAGATGAATTAATTAGTGAAAGGAAAATATATGTGACTTGACTTTAGAGATAACAATTTTCCAAATCCTGAAATTGCCATGAGGTCAGTGCTGTATTGTGGGATTTTAGTTATGTAAATTTTCTATTTAAAATAGTGAGGAATTTTTTTTGAAGGCATTTAAAATTCTCATTGAAACAGGAATTAACTGATTTTCAATATAATAATCTATATCAATTTTTGATGGGTCTGATAATTCCAACGGATAGGCTCTTTCGCTTATTGAACCAATGCCTTTTTGAATTATATAACCTATTACGCTTCCCTCTCCAACAGGAATACCTTTTTCCAAAAGTCTTTTTGCAGCTACTACATGGGGTGATATAAGCTTATATTCTGACACAGGCTTTGAGAGCTGTTCATAAACAACAAGCTCTTTTAGCTCATATTTGCCTTCTTTTAATGCTTTTATTTTCTCATCGAGATATTTAAAGGCTCTTTCAATATCTTCATCAATAAGGCATATTTTCAATATTTCCTGTTGGGTTTGTCTGGCATACTTTGATAAATCTCTTCTTACTACTTCAAGTCCTCTGACTTTGAGTCTTCCTTTTTCATCTAATAGAGCATATCTTTTTTTAGCTACTCCACCAGATTCTCTTGGTACAAAAAGTCCTTTAACATAAAAATCCTCAAGATCAAGCCTCATTATACCTGGTAAGTAGTCATTTATTTCTTTGATAAATTTTTCAATATCTTCTCTTTTATCATTTACTTTTAAAAAAGCTGAGTCGGTATCTCCATAGATGGCGTGAAATCCCATTTTTTCAGCTCTATTGAGAACTTCCTTTATCCAGTATCTTCCCAGAGAAGTAATGGATTCAGCACATTCCTTTGAATACCATCTGCTTGCTGGATAGGCATAGTAGCCATATGAAGCATTTATAATTGTCTTTAATGCCCTTTGTTTTGTATCAAGAAGAAGATATTCATGGGTAGCTGGTTCAAGTTTTTTTAATTGTCTTTTTAGTTCGAGTCTTTCAACTAATAATTCCTTTATAATCTGAGACTCAAAACCTGTTCGATTTTTACAGAACCAATATGGAAGTCCTGGAATTTTATGTCCCTCATCTTTACAACACTGACAATTAAGAGTATCTATAGATATATTGTATGTGGCAATTATTGATGGATAGAGAGAGGCAAAGTCAACAACAGCGATTCCTTTATGAAGTCCTGCTTCTGGTTCTTTTACAAAACCTCCTTCATAAGTAATCTTTTGACGCTCCTTTATTTCGTCAAACTTTGGTTGATTTGGAATAACTCTGTTTTGTTCTTTGGCTTTTTTTATATAATACCATTCAACAAGTTGACTATAGGGCATCCTTGAAGTATCAAAGAGGGATTGTCCTGTTATCCTTGTTAACTCTTCTATATCTGGTAGTAACATTTTTGTAAGTTCATAGACAAGTTCACTGTCTTTTAGACAGTATTTTGCAAATTTATCAAGCTCATGTCCTCTATCCCACGCTTCAAGCATTTCTTCGTACTCCATATCAAGTTTAGTATCACTCAACAGTTCAGTAGCTACATTTTTAAGGGTCAGTTGCTCACTTTGAAGCATCGGGGAAAGTATGTTAAAAACAAAATTAAATATGTCAATATGAACTCTACCAATAAGTCTTGCAGTAGTAAATCTTGCTCTTTTTGAAAGGATTACTCCAGAGTTATCTCTTGAAAGAGCACTAATATTTACTTTAAGTTGTTTTGCCCTTTCTCTCAGGATTGGCATATCGTAGAGGTCTGTATTGTATCCAACAATTATATCAGGATCATAACTCTCAACTATGTCCATGAAGGTTTTAATGAGTTCTTTTTCATCTTTTACAATTAATGTATCAATACTGTATTCTGCTTCTTGATAGGTAATTATTTTTGAAATATCCTTACTGAAAAGGGAAACCATAACAATAGAAGGTGTTCCTCTCTGCACTTCAAGAACTTCCATATCAAAGGCAAGAATTTTTAATTCAGGCTTAGGTAAATCAACTTTTTTTAATTTCCTAATCCTGTCTCCATCTACTTCAACATCAAGCCAATTTAAACATGATATTCCTCTCTCTGCAAGATATATTCTGTATGGAGAAATCTGGTATTCAAACTCATCAATAACCGAACCTGAACCACCTCTTTTTGATTCGAGAATTTTTATTTCATCCCTTACTTTTTGCAAATCCTGATGTCTTTCTGTAAAAATTCTTATAAACTCTTTTTCTTCACCATAAAAATTGCATCTATCCGTTTTTATCTCTTTTACATTTATATTTTTCTTCTTTATTATTTCTCTAACTTCCTTTAATGCCTTATCTATATCTACTGGTAAAATAAGAAAAGAAGGTATATAAGAAGGATCAATAAGTTTAATCCTCTCACCTTTGTCTGTAATACCAAAAAGAATTATATCAGATTGATAATCTATGTCTATCAGATAAAATAGCATTGTTCTCTACCCTTTTCTGTCAAAGCTTCTTTAGGCACATTGAAGTATCCTATTTTAATATTCGGGAACTCTTTCTTTATCATTTTTATAAGTTTTTTAATCCCTAATACTCTTCCCTTAGGTGCTTGTACTTTACTCATATAAATGTATGGATCAATAGAAAGATTTCTCATCTGAATTAAATCAACAGGACAATCTTTTAGAAAATTAAAAAATCTTTCAATTTCATCTTCTGCATCATTATAGCCAGGAAAAGTAAGATAATTAATACTTGTAAAAAGACCTATATCTTTTGATATTCTAATTGTCTTTAACACATCTTGAAATTTATAACCTTTGGGTCTGTAATAGGCATTATATATATTCTCATCAAAGGAGTTGATACTGACTCTTATGCTGTCAAGACCAGCTTTTTTTAATAGCGGTATTATCTTAGGAAGTGAACCATTTGTATTTATATTTATAACACCACGCTCAGTTTTAGCCCTAATCATGGTGATTGCTTTTTCAATAACTTTCCATTGTAGTAATGGTTCTCCTTCACATCCCTGTCCAAAACTTACAATGGGTTCTTCCGCATCACAAAGATGGGGTACCGCTATATCAGCAATTTCTTCTGGTGTAGGAACAAAGGTTATTCTTTCTTGAGAGGGACAACAATCTCCAGATTGTTTAGATAGGCAGCCAATACATTCAGAATTGCATACCGGAGAAGTAGGAAGAGGAATTTCCCATCTGCCAAGAAAAAAGTTTTTAGCAGCAAAGCAATTATATATTAAAGCGCATATCTCAAGTTGTTTAAAAAGTCTGTTGTTATTGAAAAATTTCCTTCTTTTATTTATTAGTTCTATCACTTTTTTGTCATCATGACATTGAGGATCAGCTTTTTTCATCCATGCCACTTGTATAGCAGAAGCATATATTTTACCTTTATACCAAGCAACAGCAGTGTAAGACCATAAGGGAAGATTAGGAGTTAAATTCGTTTTTTCAAAAGCAGGTAGATGAGTTCTTGTATATCCTGGTGGTAGGAAAGCAGTAACAGGGAAATATCCTTTTATTTTCTCTACTAATCCTGCATTATTAAGACCAAGAGGTACTGCTTGAGGAATATAAAAAAGTTTACTTCCTTCAGGGAGAGGAATAAGGTCTTTTTCAGTCAAAGAGACAATACATTTTTTTTCCATACCAAGAGCATCATAATCATAGGATTCAAAAATTTCACCTTTTTTATTTGAAAGAATAACTTTTGGTCTCACTGAATAAATTATAACAAAAAAATTGCATATATTGAGTTTTTTTTGGTATAAAATAATAAAGGCTTCCTGCCCTGTGCGTGATGGAGGAAAAGGGGATCCGGCAGTTAGGTCCGTTAGGGAGCCAGCGTAGGTAGCGGTGTGCATGCCTCTTCGGAGGAAGCCTAACCTACCTACAAGGCACCCACTTGTCCGAGTGGGATCTAACTTTCCGACCACACGGCAGGGCGGGGGTATGATGATAGTGGAGAAATCCACTTTAGATAGATGTAAAATAAAGGCAATTAGCCCAAAAAAATTTTTTTAGTAATTATAATAGATTTTTATCTATCCACATCATCATATGCCCTCAAGGAAGCCATTCAAAAATCATATTTTCGGAGGTGTTTGAATGGAATTAATATACATTCTTTTAGCCATACTTCTTGGTATCGCATCGGGTTATGGTGTATATATCTACAAAAAGAATAAACTCAATGAAGAAAAATTAAAAATAAGAGATGAAGTTCAAAAAATCTTAGATGAAGCAAAACGAGAAGCTGAATCAATAAAAAAAGAAGCTGAAACAATCAAAAAAGAGGCTCATCTTTCTGCAAAAGAGATTGTCTATCAGTTGAAATCGGAAGCTGAAAGAGAAATAAAAGAAAAATCTAAAGAAATTGCCTATCAGGAAAAAAGACTTAGACAAAAAGAAGAGCTTCTTGATCGTAAATTAGAACAGGTTGAAAGAAAGGAATCTGAACTAAGTAAATTAGAAAAAGATTTAATAGCAAGGGAAAAACAAATTTATGATAAGGAAAACTATTACCATCAATTAATTAAAGAACAACAGCAACTATTAGAAAAAATAGCTGGAATGAAAGAAGAAGAAGCAAAACAAGAGCTTTTTAGGCGAATTGAACAGGAAGCTAAATTTGAAGCAGCTAAATTAATCAAGAAAATAGAAGATGAAGCAAGACAAGAAGCAGATAAAAAGGCTAAAGAAATTTTAAGTCTTGCTGTGCAAAGATATGCCAGTGACTACGTTGTTGATGCTACCGTTACAGCAGTAAGTCTTCCTAATGATGAAATGAAAGGTAGAATCATAGGAAGAGAAGGCAGAAACATCAGAGCCTTTGAATCTTTAACTGGAGTTGACCTCGTAGTTGATGATACACCTGAATTGGTAATACTTTCTTCTTTTGATCCAATCAGAAGAGAAGTAGCAAGAATAGCTCTTGAAAGGCTTATTGCAGATGGTCGAATCCATCCTGCCAGAATAGAAGAAGTGGTTGAAAAAGCTCGAAGAGATGTTGAAATATCAATAAAAGAAGAGGGAGAAAAAGCTGTATTTGAACTTGGACTTAGTGGTATTCATCCAGAAATAATTAAACTCATAGGAAGGCTTAAATATAGAACATCCTATGGACAGAATGTTTTGCAACATTCTAAGGAAGTTGCGTGGTTAAGTGGAATTATGGCAGGAGAAATCGGAGCAAATGTTATATTAGCAAAAAGAGCAGGACTTTTACATGATATTGGTAAAGCTGTAGATCATGAAATGGAGGGTTCCCATCAGGAAATAGGCGCTATGCTTGCAAGAAAATATGGAGAAAGTGAAGAAGTAATTAATGCTATTTTGTCTCATCATGAAGATGTAGAGTTTAGTTGTATAGAATCTGCATTAGTAGCAGCTTCAGATGCTCTTTCAGCAGCCCGTCCAGGCGTAAGAAGGGAAACAATTGAAAGTTACATAAAAAGACTTACTAAACTTGAAGAACTTGCCATGTCTTTTCAGGGTGTGCAGAACTGTTATGCCATTCAGGCTGGAAGAGAAATCAGACTCATTGTTAGACCAGACATGGTTACAGATGAAGAATGTGCACTTATTGCAAGAGAACTAAGCAGAAGAATCGAAAAAGAATTAAGCTATCCAGGGCAAATAAAAGTAACTGTAATCAGGGAATCGAGATTCATCGAATATGCAAAATAATGAAATCTTAAAAGTCCTTTTTATTGGCGATATCGTTGGTAAATCAGGAAGACAGATTATTAAAACATTACTGTCTAAATTGATTGAAAAATATAATGTAGAATTAGTTATAGCAAATGGAGAAAATGCAGCAGGTGGATTTGGATTAACTGAAAAAGTTGCAGAAGAACTTTTTTCTTATGGGATTGATATAATAACCACAGGAAATCATGTATGGGATAAAAAAGAAGTAATTCCTTATATTGCAAAGGAATCAAGAATACTAAGACCAATAAATTATCCAGAAGGAGTTCCTGGGATAGGAAGCATTGTTTTTAAAACAAGAAAAAACAAATTAGTCGGCATTATAAATGCTTCTGGAAGAATTTTCATGAATACTCTTGATTGTCCATTCAGAGTTACTAAGAAAGAAGTTGAAAGAATAAAAAATCAAACAAAGTTAATTTTGATAGATTTTCATGCTGAAGCCACATCTGAAAAGATAGCATTTGCTATGTATCTGGATGGAAATGTTAGTGCTGTGATCGGCACTCACACACATGTACAAACTGCTGATGAAAAGATTTTGCCTCAAGGAACAGCCTACATAACTGATGTGGGCATGACAGGACCTGAGTACTCAGTGATTGGTTTTAGAGAGGATGAAGTAATTGAAAAATTTTTGTATCAGCTACCAAAAAAGTTTGAAGTTTCAGCAAAACCATCTATACTTTCGGCAGTATACTTAGAGATAGATTCTCAAAGCGGTAAATCCCTTAAAATAGAAAGACTTATGATTAGGCAAAATTAGTTTATAGAATTCAATTTAAAAGTTTAATATCTATTAAAAAATTTTTTTATCAATCAAAGGTTTACAAAATCATTTGTTTCTGATAATCTTTAATTATGAAAGTCCTTTTTATAATTCTGCTTACTCTTTTTTATCCTCTTACATTGTCGGCTCAATATATTGGTTCAGAGGCTTGCAAGGTCTGTCATGCTAAACAGTATGAAAATTTCACGAAATATTCAAGAATGTCTCGTTCTTTTGAGGCAATTGAAAAAATGAAAAATAAAATTACGCCAGAAGAACTAAAAACCTGTTATCAATGTCATACAACAGGATATGGGAAACGAGGAGGTTTTGTTTCTTTAGAAAAAACACCCCATTTGAAAAATACAGGCTGTGAAGTATGCCATGGTCCTGGTAAAAGACATGCTGAGACAAGAAATCCCAAATTTATCAGAAGAAAATTCACTCTTCAAATCTGCGAACCCTGTCATACAGAGGAACGAGTAAGGGCTTTTAGATTTAAGCCATTACTCTATGGAGGTGCCCATTAATGTTTAAATTTATCAGAGAAAATCTTGGTAATAAACTAATGCTTACATTTGTAGGAGTAATACTATTAACTATGGCAATTGAAATAACATTTAGAATTTATTTTGGAGTCGGAGACAGACTCCGTCTTGTAGAGATGGGTAATAAAGAAGTAATGGATACCTTATATGCGACAATGAAACATCCCCTAACAGTTGGAGATAGTGATACCATTCACAGAGATCTCGAAGAAATAGGTCAAAAATATAAAAATATTAGTGTATATTTGACGGATTTTTATGGAGTGATTTCCTTTTCTACTAACAAAGAAACTTTACTAAAAAAAATTGATAACTTCATAAACCATAAAGATTTTATAAATAATCTTTATGAAAGTTTTAAAAACGAAGGAAGTGAATATAAATCCTTAGTCTTCAACTTAGAAGGCAGAAGAAATCTAATTTCTATTCTTCCAATAAAAAATACACCAGAGTGTTTTCACTGTCATGGTTCTTCAAGAAAGGTTCTCGGAGCTTTGGTTATGAAAACAGATATAGAAGATGTTTATAAAACAGTAATTGCTCAAAGAAACAGGTCATTAGTATTAGCTTTATTTGCCACTATACTTGCTATTTTTATAACAAACTTTATTGTAAGGAGATTTATAAGAAAACCTCTTCATACACTCGTAGAGGCAACACATAGATTTGCAAAAGGTGAAATGCCTCAGATTGAAAAATATCCTCCCGATGAAATAGGTACACTAATTAAAACCTTTAACAACATGGTTAATGAAGTCGCTAAATCAAAAATGGAACTCGAAAAAGAGCTTACAAGGAGAGCAAGACTTCTTGAAGAAAGAGATGAACTTGTAGCATTACTTCAAAAAGCAAATAAACAATTAAAGGAACTTGACACACTTAAATCTGCTTTTATAGCTAATATGTCCCATGAATTAAGAACTCCGATGAATGCCATAATCGGTTATACAGATTTATTACTTGATGAAGTTGATGGTCCTCTTAATGAAGATCAGAAAGCTTCATTAAAAAAAGTTGCAGCCAATGCACGACATCTTCTTCAATTAATAAATGATGTTCTTGATATTTCAAAAATTGAATCCGGAAAAATTGAGCTTAGACCTAAAGAAGTCGATTTAAGGGAACTTATTGAAGGAATTATGGTAACCTTCGAACCATTAATTATAAAAAAAGGCTTAACCTTCTCATTAAATATTGAAGAAGGTGCTGAAAAACTTTATGTAGATGAAGATAAAACAAAGCAGATTTTAATTAATTTAATCTCGAATGCGGTAAAATTTACCCATCAAGGCGGTATAACTATAACAGCTAAGGTTTCAGAGAGAGGCAAAGATAAAGATAGTAATCCTCAATTTATTGAAATAGCAGTAACTGATACAGGAATAGGAATAAAAAAGGAAGACCTGGATAAAATTTTTGACAAGTTTGCTCAGGCTGATGTATCAACAACAAGGCAGTATGAAGGAACAGGTCTTGGTTTAAGTATTGTAAGAGGGCTTACCGCTTTGCACAAAGGTATGGTTTGGGCAGAAAGTGAAGTGGGAAAGGGAAGTACTTTTTATGTTCTTTTACCTTTTAAAAAGGAAGTTTTTGATAATCTCAACCCTGTAATTGAAGAAAAAATGGCTGAAGCCCTTGCTCAATACTTTGAAGTGCCTAAGGAAGTTTTTTTGCAAGATCCCTCATATGAAGGTAAAATGATTAGATGTTGGGATTATACTCAATGTGGACATGTAAACTGTCCAGAATATGGCGCACCTGAAAAAAGATGTTGGCTTGTCTTAGGAACTCATTGTAAAGGTATGAAAATGGCTTCTTATCCAGAAAAAGTTGAAGTGTGTAAAATTTGTGAGGTAGTAAGAGACCTAGTGTTACATAGAGAACCAACTATAGCTGAAATATCCAAACCTTCTGAAAAACAAAAAGTTGTTCTTGCAATTGATGATAACCCAGATGCTATTGATTTAATAAAAAAATATCTTGAAAAGGAATACAAAGTTGTTGGAATACTTAGAAGCGAAGAAGCGGTAAATAAAGCAAAAGAAATAAAACCTGTTGCAATAACTCTTGACATAATGATGCCAAAGAAAGACGGCTGGCAAGTATTAAAAGAACTTAAAGAAAATGAAGAAACAAAGGATATACCTGTAATTATTGTCTCAATTATAGACAACAAAACTCTTGCTTTTAGCCTTGGTGCTACTGATTATTTTGTAAAACCCCTTGATGGACATGCTCTTTTAAGAAAGATAAAAAATATTGAAACATATAAGCCAATTAAGAATGTACTTATACTTGAAAGAGACGAAAAGACATCTAATGAACTTTTGAGAATATTTAAAGAAAGTGGTTATGAAGTATTTGCTACCTCAAACAGTAAAGAAGCTATGCAAATAGTTAAAACTTACAAACCTGACCTTCTAATAGTCAATATAACTGATCCTGAAAATACAGCCTTTGATTTTATTGATTTTATCAAAACATCATCAGAGTTAAAGGATATACCAATAATTGCTCTTACAAATAAAGAACTAACGGACAGAGAAAAGGAAGCATTAAATGGTAGAATAAAAGATATAATAAACAAATCTCTTTTTTCAGAGGAAGAACTAATAAAAGAATTAAAAAACAGTTTGAATAAATTAGGAGGGACTAAGTGAAAACAATCCTCGTTGTCGATGACAACGAAGACTCAAGAGATCTTGTAAAAAAAATTTTAAAGAAACATAACTACCAAGTAATAGAGGCAGTTGATGGAGAAGAAGCGATAGCAAAGGCAATAGCATACAGACCTGACCTTATCCTTATGGATATTTCTATTCCTAAAATAGACGGATATGAAGCTACAAGAAGACTTAAAGAAAGACCAGACTTCAAAGATACGCCAATTATAGCATTCACAGCCCATGCAATGAAAGGAGACCAAGAAAAGGCATTGGAAGCAGGATGCAATGGCTATATATCAAAACCAATTAATGTTAGAGAATTTCCAGAACAAATAAAAGTTTACTTAAAAGAAAATGAATGAAAATAAACAAAAAATTTTAATTGTAGATGATAACATTGATACTGTTGAACTTCTAAAGAAAAGATTAAAAGCCGAAGGTTATGACACTCAAGAAGCCTATGATGGAGAAGAAGCCTTAAAAAAAGTTTACGAATATAAGCCAGATCTTATTCTTCTTGATATAATGATGCCTAAGATGGATGGATATGAAGTTTGTCAAAGACTCAAAACCGATGAAAAAACTAAATTTATTCCTATAATTATGCTTACAGCAAAATCTGATGTAGAAAGTAAAGTTAAAGGACTTGACATCGGTGCTGATGATTATGTTCCCAAGCCCTTTGATTATCGAGAACTTTCAGCACGGGTTCGTTCACTTCTTATGAAAAAAGAAACTTCTGAAAGAGCAATAGAGGAAGAAAGAACAGAGGCTATTAAGAAACTAATTGATAGCCTTTCCCATGAGATACGCAATCCAATTGTAAGCATAGCAGGATTTGCAAGAAAAGTATATGATAATCTCCCCTATGGAGACCCAAATAAACCCTATTTGATGACTATTCTTCAGGAAGCAGAAAGGCTTGAGAGACTTTTAAAGGAAATACTAAATCTTAAAATGATTGCTATTGGATTTTTAGAAAATGTTGAGCCCATTAAAGTAATCGAAGAAGTGATAGAGGAACTATGGAGGGATATCGAAGAAAAAGCAATTGAAATTGAAACAGATTTTAAAGAAGTCTCTCCACTATATATAGATAAAGAGCATTTAAAAATAGTTATCCATAATATTATTAAAAATGCCATAGATGCAATGGAAAAATCAGAAAAAAGAATATTAAGCATTTCCCTTCAACAGGTAGGAAATGAAATAGAAATAAAAATTTCTGATACGGGGAAGGGAATTCCTAAGGAACTAATAAAAAAGATATTTGATCCATTTTTTACTTCAAAAATTTACGGACCTGGATTAGGATTAACTGTTGCTTTAACTATCGTTCAGTATTACAGGGGCTTTATCTCTGTTGAAAGTGAAATAGGTAAGGGAAGTACTTTTATCATAAGAATTCCTATTAAAGGTAGGGTGTAAATATTTTAATGAAAATTAGAACATTTTTATTTTTTCTTGGTATATTTTCACTGATTTTTAGATTTACAATTTCCTTTCTACAATCCTTGAGTAAAATTATCATTATCTTATCAAAAGGAAAGAAAAAATATAGAACAAAATCCTAAGTTTATCAATTTAATCTTGTAAATCATTGAAAAAATTGAATTTTATTTTTTGAAAAGGCAAATTTTTGTACAACAGGCTTGTAACTCGCTGATTTTCTTTATCTTTTATATTCTGAATTCTTCCTTGACTGTTATATGGGCTGGTTCACATACTTTCAATGTTTTAAATAGGGCTTTTCCTATTTTATCAATCCTGTTCTTTAAATAGTATTCTTTGCCATCTATGCTAAATTCTGTCAGGGTTATATTTCTTAAAGTTTCTCCAGAATCCTTAGGAAAAGGACATCACAAAGTCTCTTTTATTTGTAAACAATTTCATGCTGAATGGGATATTATTTCTGATATTCCTGATGCGGTAATTTTATAATAGAAAAGTTCTTTTTTAAATTAATCTTATATTAAGTTATAATTAATTCATGAGGAAAATTACCTCTAAATGGTTAAAACAATCAGAGGCTGATCTTAAAGCAGCAAAGGATAGCCTTGAAGATGGCAATTATGAATGGAGTTGTTTTCAATCTCAACAATGTGGCGAAAAGGCACTTAAGGCATATCTTTATGAGAAGGGATACACTTCAATTATGACTCATATGTTAAAAGAACTTGTGAATGAATGTATCAAGCATGATGAATCATTTAAAATTTTGATGAAAGATGCAAGAACTCTTGATATGTTTTATATTCCCACAAGATATCCTAACGGACTCGGTGGAGACCTTGCTCCAACTGAGTTTTATGAAAAGGATGATGCTGAAAAATGTATAAGCTCTGCCGAATTAATCTTGAACACAGTAAAGAAATTATTAATAAAGTAAAAGAACTTGTCAGTGAAATGAAAATAAAACTTCCTGTAAAGGAGGTTTATTTATATGGCTCTTTTGCTAAAAATGAGATTCACGAAGGTAGTGACATAGACTTAATTATAATAGGTGATTTTAAAGAGAGATTTTTTGACCGAATTGGAAAGATTCTTGAACTTACTGACTTACCTATTGAACCGATTGTATATACACCAGAAGAATTCGATGAACTTAATAAATCTCAAAACCCCTTCATTACCGAAGTTCTTAAGACAGCTATAAAACTTTAATTTATCTAAAGAGGGTTTCTTTTTTAAGTTTTTTCCATGTATTTATTAGGCAGTTAAAATACTTGACTTTTTTTTAAATCTGTTTTTTAATAGATAACGATTAACATGTTCAACTGGGATTGGCAGACAAAAGAAAAACTTATATGTAATGTTGATGAATGGAAAGAAAAATCCTCCCTTGTCCATGAATTCATTGTAAGCCCAGATGGAGAAAAAATTGCTGCAGTTACAGAAATTGAAGACAAAAAAGTCACTCCCTCTGTAAATGGTAAAACATGGGATGAAACCTTTGAAAGAGTTTGTTTTTTAAATTTTCTTCCTGACAATTCTCTTGCCTGTCTTGTCTTAAAAAATTATGAATGGACATTGGCCGTAGATGGTAAACTTCTTGAAGAAACCTTTGATTATGCATGGAATCTTCAATTTTGTGGTGGCACTATAGCATTTAATATTAAAAAAACAGATTCCTACGGAGTCTGTGTAAATGGAAAAATTTGGGATAATCTTTTTTTTGATGCAAGGGATTTATTCATTTCACCGGATGGTAAAAAAACAGCCTGCTATGTTAGAACAAAAAATCCTCAGGTTCTTGATATATTCAGCTTTAAAGAGGGTGTATGGACTGTAGCTATTGATGGTATAGCCTGGGATAAAAACTTCATCTCTGTTTACGGATTAAATTTTAGCAATGAAGGTAAAGTTGCCTCTACAGTTAGACTAACTCAGCAGGAATTTACAGTTTCAGTTGATGGAAATCTTTGGAATGAAATATTCCTTAACGCATGGGAACCTGTTTTTATAAATGAGAACGATGTATGTGTTCCAGTAAAAACAGATAAAGGATGGATGCTGTTTTTAAATGGAAAGTCTTTTTGGAATAAATCCTTTGTTCAATTATGGAATCAACGGGTAAGTCCTAACGGAAATCATATTGCAGCAGTTGTTTCACCAGAATTTGGGGAATGGACTGTTGCTGTTGACGGAATTCCGTGGAAAAAAACTTTTTCTCAGGCAGTGCTACCTCCAATTTTTAGTTCCGATGGAAAACGAATTGCAGCAGTAGTAAGAGACAATCATATGTGGACTGTTGCTGTTGATGGAATTCCATGGAAAGAAGCCTTTGATAGAGTATGGACTCCGCAATTTAGTCCAGATGGAAGACATATTATAGCAAAGGCGGAAAGACAAGGAGTTTTCTTTATTGTCCTTGATGGAAGAATTGGAAAGGATACCTTTGATATGCTTTGGGAACCGATATTTAGTCCTGACGGAGATAGAGTCTTAGTAAGGTGCATTAAAAATGGCAAGTATTATAGAAGAGTTCTTACATTGGGGGAGATTTTAAGGTAATGGAGCAGTTTTTTAAAGATCCATCAATTTATACTCTTGTAAGAGGACCTCTTGTATGGCTTGCCTTTTTTGTATTTTTTTTAGGGATGTTCTACCGTATCTGGATTACTTTAAAACTTGCAAAGAAGGAAAGGGTGATATTTCCCTATCTTAGCTTGAAATATACTCTCAGGTCTCTCATACACTGGCTAACACCCTATGGAAGTATAAGTATGAGAAAGCATCCATGGTTTACTCTGATTACATTCATTTTTCATGTATGCGTAATTCTAACTCCTATTTTCATATCAGGACATATTGAACTTTGGTATGATTCATGGAAAATTAGCTGGTGGAGTCTGCCCCAGGATTTAGCTGATGCAATGACATTAATTGTAGTATTTTGTTTAATTTTGCTTGTGATTAGAAGAATTGTTCAAGCTGATGTAAGATTTTTAACTGAAAAAGGTGATTATTTAGCAATTGCCTTAGTGGCAGCACCCTTTATAACTGGATTTTTAGCTCATTATGAGCTTTTGCTTGATTATAAATTAATGCTTACTATTCACATGATTACAGGTGAGATTATGCTAATTTCGATTCCTTTTACAAGACTAAGTCACATGTTTTTCTTTTGGTTAATAAGGGCACATACTGGAAGTGAATTTGGTGCAGTAAGACATTCAAAGGATTATTAGGATGACAGAATTTAAAAGAAAACCTGTTACAGACATAGGAATTGACAAAACCTTAGAAAGTATCGATGAAGATAGAATAAAAAAAGCTATTGATAGAGTTTTAAAAGGAGAAGCCTCTGCAAGGCTTAAAACCTTTGTTACAACTTGTGCAAGATGCGGAATGTGTTCTGCTTCTTGTCATCATTATCTATCCCATAACAATGACCCAACCTATGCACCTGCTGCAAAGGTTAAGCAAACAATATGGGATATGCTCAAAAAAGATGGAAAAGTAAGCAAAGATGACATTAAAAAGTATGCAAGAATTGTCTTTTCAGAGTGTAATTTGTGCAGAAGATGCGTTCAGTTCTGTCCCTTTGGGATTGATATTGCTTATTTAATTGGACTTGTAAGAAGGATATGTTGTTTGATTGGTGCTGTGCCGCAGTATATTCAGGATCAGGTTTTAAGTCACATGCAGACTACCAATATGTTATGGTTCAGACAGGATGAATGGCTTGATACAGTTCAGTGGCTTGAAGATGAACTTAGAGCAGAGATAAAAAATGCAAGAATTCCTCTTGGTAAAAAAAATGCTGAAATACTTTATCTTGCCCATGGACTTGAAGCTAAGTATATGACAGGACTTCTTACAAACATGGCAAAAATAATGATTGTTGCAGGTGTTAACTGGACAATGCCTGATTGCGATGGCTGGGATTATACAAATAAGTCATTTTATGCTCAGGATACAGAGACAATGGGTATGGTAGTAAGAAGGCATTATGAAGTGGCTTTCAAACTGAATGTAAAAAGGATTGTGATGGGTGAATGTGGGCATGCTTTCAGAACAGGAGTTTACGAGGGAGCGAGATTGCTTGGTTGGAAAGAAGAACCAATACCATATATTCATGGTGTTCAGTTTTTCTATGAATTGATAAAAGAGCGAAAAATTAAAATTTCAAAGAAAATTGAAGAGCCTGTTACAGTTCAAGACCCTTGTAACATTGTAAGATATAGAGGTATGGGAGATATGATTAGATATATCATTAATGCAACCTGTGAAAATTTTATTGATATAAACCCTAATTATGAGTACAACTACTGTTGTTCAGCAGGTGGCGGAATGATAGATGCAGGGCCACCTTGGAAAATGGCAAGAATTGAAGGTGGCAAAGTTAAAGCTGAACAGATAAAAGATACAGGAGCCAAAATAGTCATTGCACCTTGTCATACCTGTCATAAAGGAATTGAGGATTTGAATGATTATTACAAGCTTGGTGTGCATGTTAAATTTTTAACTGATATTATTGCAGATGCAATAGAAATTCCAGAAGAAATGCGAGCATGAAAAAATCTGGTTTAATATTAATTTTATTAATTTTGGCATTTTTGGTGATTGTTATTTACAGTTCAGATAAGTCCTTAAGTGACTTTTCTAATCAGAAAACAGATGTTGTAACCATTGCCCATAAAGAAGTATTTGGCAGGCTTCAGTATGGTGCGGTTTTATTTGAACATCAAAAACATGTTGAATCTATTGCAAAGGCTTTAAAAAAATCTGAGGAGCAGACCTGTCAAGAATGTCACAATAAGAATAAATTTGATGAGTTTTCCTTTGATTTTCCAAAGAATGTTAACAGGAAAAATCCTGAGGAATTAAAAAATGCCTATCATGAAAACTGTTTAAGATGCCATCAAGCCTTTAGCTTTGAAAATAAAAAAACAGGTCCTGTGATACTTTCCTGTAGAGAATGTCATAAAAGAGAGTATGAAAATAAAGAAATAAAATATCCAGTTTTTGAGTTTGACTTTGCCCTTCATGATAAACATGTTAAAAAACACCAAAATGACTGTAGTCTTTGCCATCATACCTATGACATTGAAGAGAAAAATAAAGAGATTGCTTTAGTCTATGAGAGTGGTACAGAGCAGTCCTGCTATTACTGCCATGACTTTAGTAAAAAAAGAGGTCCTGAGCTTTCAAAAATTGTAAAAGTAGCAAAAGAAAAAGAATTAAATATAAAAAAAGCCTTTCATAGTCTCTGTTTGAACTGCCATTTACAAAATAAATTAGAAGCAAAAGAATCAGGACCAGTTCAATGTTCAAAGTGTCATACCGGAAAATATAAAACATTGGAGGAACTTAAAAGTATTCCAAGACCTGAAAGAGATCAACCCAAAAAAGCTTTTATCAGTATTGAAGGGGCAAAAATGAAGGGAGTTCCCTTTAATCATGAGTTCCACGAAAAAAATAATAAAACCTGCAGGGTCTGTCACCATGAAACTTTAAAAAGTTGCAAGGAATGTCATGACTTAAAGGGTAAGCAGGAAGGTGGATTTGTAAATATAGTTACTGCCTATCATGGACAGACTTCTCAAATGAGTTGTCAGGGATGTCACAGAAGTTTGATTAACAGAAAAGAGTGTATGGGTTGTCATTATTTTATTGCTCCAGTTAAAACAGATGTAGGCAATAAAGAAATATGTAATCTTTGCCATAGCGGTAAAAGGGAGGTTGAAAAAGTTTCTCCTTTCAATGTTTCACCAAAAACATTGAAGGAAGAAGTTACAATAAAACACTTAGAAAAGGAGTTTGAACCAGTTAAGATGCCCCATTACAAAATGATTAAAAAACTTACAGATATATCAAATCAAAGTATGCTTGCCACATTTTTTCATAGAGATGTTAAAACAATATGTAAAGGGTGTCATCATAAAAGTAAGGAAGAAGCTGAATCAAAGAAGGAAAATCCTCCAATTTGTATAAGCTGTCATGGTGCATCCTTTGATTCACAGGCATTGGGAAGACCGAGACTGCAGTCTGCCTATCACACAATGTGTATAAAATGTCATGAAAATATGGAGATTGATAAACCAAAAAAATGCACTGACTGCCATGAAAGAAAAGCAGAAGGTTTAGGAAATGTATATAATTGAGCAACTTTTTTCACATCATGGGGCTGAATATGCTATTGCTGTACTTTCAATATTTGCCTTTATTATTATTTGGGGAATGCTTAGAGAAAAGAAAAAGTATTAAAATTTTGAGGTAAAAATGGATAGAAGAGAGTTTCTTAAGAAAACATTAACAATAGCTGGAATGACTTTAATTGGTGTATATGGGGATTCTTCGGCTTCGCCTCAGAATGACAAAATAAAAGAGCAGAATGACAGAATAAGGGAGCAGAATGACAGAATAATTCAGGATTCTACAAAGTCAACAGGAAATATTGCAAATAGAAGAAATTGGGGAAAATATGAAAAAGTGAAGGAATTCCCAAAGGAACCCTATGCTGTACTTGTTGACCTTACAAAATGTATAGGATGCAGAAGGTGTGAATGGGCATGTAATGAATGGAATAAGAATCCTAATAGACCCCTTAAAGAATTTGAAGAATCAAAGGATAGGAGTCCTTCAGTTTTTGATAGAATTCGGAGAACCCATGCTGGAGAGTTTACTGTTGTAAACAGATTTTACAATGGAGGAACACCCGTTTATGTTAAAAAACAATGTATGCATTGTGCTGAGCCAGCCTGCCTTAATGCTTGCTTTGTAGATGCCTTTAAGAAAACCTCTCATGGAGCAGTACTTTATAATCCTTCTTTGTGTGTCGGTTGTCGTTACTGTATGATTGCCTGCCCCTTTGATATACCAGCCTATGAATACTATGATCCAATTACTCCACAAATAACAAAATGCACAATGTGTTTTGACAGAATCACTGAAGATAAGATTCCTGCTTGTGTGGAAGTATGTACTGCTGATGTGATGAGGTTTGGTCCAAGAAGTGAAATGTTAAAGCTTGCCTATGAAAAAATAAATAATAATCCTCAAAAATATATAAATCATGTTTATGGAGAACATGAAGTAGGTGGAACAAACTGGCTATATATTTCGGGAGTTCCCTTTGAAAAACTTGGTTTCCCAAAACTTGATAAAACTCCGATTCCAAATTACAGTAAAAATTTTCTTTTTACTGTGAAAGTCCTTGAAATTGTTGCTGCTGCGCCATTGGTTTGGGCTGCCTATTATATGATTTCAAAAAATAAAGAGAAAAAAGGAGGGGATTCTTCGGGCTAAAGCCCTCAGAATGACACTTTTATCTGTCACCCTGAGGCAAAGCCGAAGGGTCTCATTCTATAAGGAAAAAAGATGACAGAAAACAAAAACAGAATGACAAAATAGGAAATAAAATAGCTAAGAAGGGAGAAGATGGGAAGTAATAGCTGGTTTAAAGAAAAAATACTTCTTGGAATGACTTTTAAGGATTATATTTCAAGACACGCTACACTGCCATTTTTCATTGCCCTTTTAATTCTTGCTTTTTCTTTTTATTCAATGATTTACAGACTTCTTTATGGACTTGGTCCTGCTACAAACTTGTCTGATACATATCCTTGGGGATTGTGGATTAGCTTTGACATACTTGCAGGAATTGCCCTTGCAGCACCAGGACTTACAGTGGGAACAGTTGTGTATCTTTTTGGAGCAAAGGATTATAAAAAATTTGCCCGTCCAGCAATTCTATCAAGTCTGCTTGGTTATATCTTTGCTGTTTTTGCATTAATGTTTGATCTTGGTAGATATTATCGTATTGGTTATGTAATTTTTTGGTCATGGGGATTAAATTCCATACTTTTTCTTATTGCATGGCATTTCTTCTTGTATATTATAATTTGTCTGATTGAATGGTCTCCTGCATTCTTTGAATGGCTTGGGAAAGACAAGCTCAGGGATTTCTTTTCAAAACTTGGAATCTGGGCAACTGTATTTGGAGTAATAATAGCAGGTGGTCATCAGGCTGCATTAGGAGGACTCTTTTTAGTAGCACCTACAAAAATTCATCCACTTTGGTATTCTTCTATGCTTCCTTTGTTCTTTCTCATTTCTGCCTTATTTGCTGGAATTTCTATGGTTATCATTGAAAGTACAATATCTCATAGAGTTTTCAAGGAACATCTGAAAGATTTTGAGCCTAAAGAATTTGACAGAAAAACAATAGGGCTTGCAAAGGCTCTGATAGTTATCCTTTTTGTATATTTAATACTTAAACTTTTTGACCTTGCCCATTATGATAACTGGCATTACTTAAAAAGTAACTATGGATACTGGTATCTCTTAGAAATTGTTGGATTTGTATTAGCTCCAACTTTGATTTTAATAAATGCAGTAAAGACAAATAACGCAAAATTAGTGAGAATTACTGCTTTTGTTGTTGCCTTTGGAGTAATACTTAACAGATTCAATGTTAGCCTTATTGCTTATAATTGGTATATACCTCTTACAGAAAAATATTATCCCACATGGATGGAAGTCTCACTTTCCTTGGGAGTTGTAACTTTGATAATTTTATTTTACAGATTTATTGTAAGAAGAATGGCTATTTTAGAGTGATTTTGATTGTTCTGAATTTTTTCTTCTGTCAATGGCATACTTTGAATATTGATTTTTTTTCGCAACTGATTTCATCTCCGATGCAGCTTCAGCCATTTCGCTAAAATGGTTAAACTTTCTGTATTTATTAGATGTTATGCCTACAGAAAGAGTCATAATTGGAAAAATCTGTTTTTCTCCCTGCCTGTTAACTGATTCTATGTATCCTTTTTTAAGATCTTCAATATCATAAAAATTTCTTACAAGATTGTTGAATATTTCGATTATTCTGATTGTTGTAGATTCAATTAACTCAGGTTTCATTATATAGACAAAGTCATCTCCACCAATGTGTCCTATAAAATTTCCATGGGGTTGTTCAGTCCTTACAATGTTCATTATTATTCGACCTAACATTTTTATTATCTCATCACCCCTTGAAAAACCATATTTATCATTGAAGGGTTTAAAATTATCTAAATCTGCATAGGCAAGAGCAAAAATTTCTCCCCTGTCAAGTCTGCTTTGAATTTCTTTCTGAATGACAAGATTCCCTGGTAGCCTTGTCAAAGGATTAGTAGCGATCATACGTTCAACTCTTTCAAAGGAGAGTTCAACTCTCATTTTTAGTTCTTTAACCAAACTTCCAATCCTTATATAATCATCAATTAAATTATTTTTCCAATTATCACATGTAAAGTCATCGGCTACAATAAAGATTATTATCATTGATATAAAAATTGGATCATATTTGAGATTATTGATTAAGAATATCTCCGAAACCTGAGCATTTATGGTATCAATAAGAATTAAATTTGGAATTTCTTGGCAAATAATTTCAAGAGCTTTCTTAAAATCACTGTAGTAAGAAATTTCGTAATTATTATATTCCAAAGTATTGCTTATTAACTGCTTAATTTTTTCATTTTTACTAATTGCAATTATTTTTTTACTCATCAGATGCAAAAATTTCTTGAGATGAAGTGATAGGATCTTCAGCTTCTCTGAAAATATCTTTGATATCTTCGTATTTAAAGTCTAAAACATTCCAAACAGAAACATTAACTGGATTTACAAATATATCCCCAGAATAACCAATTCCTCTTGAAAGAGAAAGTATATTTGAAAAATGAACAATAGCAGTTTCTAATTCAAAATTTTTGCTTAACTGGGGTCTATGGTGATTCATTATTGGTTCAGTAAGTTTCAGAGGAAAATTCCATTTTTTAGCAACAAATCCACCAACTTCAGCATGGGTTATCCCAAAATATTCCTTTTCAAGTTCGTGAAGGAATCCTTCTTTAGCCATTACTGATTGAATAATTTTTTCATAATCTTCTTTAAAGGCAATAAGAAGAATTACCTTCCCAATATCATGAAGTAGTGCTGCTACTGAAATTTCCTCTGGAGAAGAAAGATTTTTTCTTGTGGCTATAATTCTTGCATAAATTGCAGATGACAAAGAATGTTCCCAAAGTCCTACCATATTTTTTTTCATTACTTCAAAAACAGATACTCCAATAAGCAAACCCTTTACAGCATTCAAACCTAAGATTACCATTGCATGGCTTACAGAAGATATTCTTCCAGGGAAACCATAAACAGGTGAATTAACCATTTTTAGTATTCTTGCAGTTAGAGTAGGGTCTGAAGCAACAAAGTCTGATATCTTTTGGAGGGATACTTTAGGGTCTTCAATAATACCAAGTATTTTCCTTAAAATTGAAGGTATAGTTGGAAGATTTTCAATCTTTTCAATCTTTTCAAGAACAACTTGTGCATTCACTGATACATTTCCTCAAAATGTTCCTTCAAAGCTTGTTTTATTAAAAGAGTCTGGGGATCATTAATTTTTTTAAATCTTTCTTCAAGTCCCTTTAATACTTCTTCCTTTGGAGGTAACTCTCTTTTTCCTTCTATATACAAAACATCAATATTCATTCTTGCAAGTTTATCTATGAGAGAATGGGTAAGTTCAATACCTGCAGGAACAATAATCATTCCTGCATCATTTATAATTTCCTGTGCAAGCTTCATCCCCGGCTTTGCTTTGTCTAAGGAAATTTTTATCATTTTTTAAATTATATACTAAATATCAAGTTTTATGTGTAATTCCTTTAACTGTTTTAAATCAACTTCAGAGGGAGCTTCACTTAATGGACAGTATGCTTTTTGAGTTTTAGGAAAGGCAATTACATCTCTTAGAGAGTCGGCTCCTGTCATTAACATAACAAGTCTGTCAAGTCCTAAAGCAATTCCACCATGAGGAGGTGCTCCGTATTTCAAAGCTTCAACAAAAAATCCAAAACGTTTTTTTATTTCATCTTCTGTAATTCCTAAAATTTTAAATATTTTTTCTTGAATGTCTGCCTGATGAATTCTAATGCTTCCACCACCTAATTCATAGCCATTTAAGACAATATCATAAGCTTTTGCTTTTACAGTTTTTAAAGGACTTTCATAATTTTTAAAAGCTTCCTGAGAAATATTAAGAAGAGTGTTTAAATCTTTCTCCTGAGGAGATGTAAAAGGATGATGCATACTAACAAATCTTTTCTCCTCTTCATCCCATTCAAAGAGAGGAAAATCAACTATCCAAACAAATTCAAAACCTTCTCGTTTTACTTCTGCTATGTTAGCTATCTCAAGGCGCAATCTTCCCATAACTTCATTTACAACAGAGGCTTTATCTGCAATAAAAAGAATCATGTCTCCATCTTCAACATTCACTTTATTAGCAATTTCTCTTACAATTTGTTCAGGGAAAAACTTTAATATGGGAGATTCAAAACCTCCTTTAACCTTTATCCATGCCAACCCTTTAGCTCCAAAACTTTGAGCTTTTTGAATTAGTTTGTCAATTTCGCTTCTTGAAAAAGAAGCAAATCCTTTCCCTGCAATTGCTTTCACTACTCCGCCCTTGTCTATTGTGTCAAGAAATACTTTAAATTGGGAGTTTTTTACTATATCTGTAACATCTTCTATTTCAAGCCCAAATCTAAGGTCAGGCTTATCACTGCCATATTTATTCATGGCTTCATCATATGTAAGTCTTTTGAAAGGAATTTTTAGTTCTACCCCAAGGATATTAATAAAACAGTCATATAACATTTCTTCAATAACTTTTATAATGTCTTCGGCTTCTACAAAAGACATTTCCAAATCAATTTGAGTAAACTCTGGCTGTCGGTCTGCTCTTAGGTCTTCATCTCTAAAACAACGTACTATCTGAAAATATCTATCAAAACCTGATATCATTAGTATTTGTTTAAATAGTTGTGGTGATTGAGGCAGTGCATAAAATAGACCAGGATTAAGTCTGCTTGGTACAAGAAAGTCTCTTGCGCCCTCTGGAGTTGATTTTGTTAACATGGGAGTTTCAATTTCTAAGAATCCCTTTTTACTGAGAAAATTTCTAATAGAAAGAGTTACTTGATGCCTGATTATAAAATTTTTTTGCATTTTTGGTCTGCGCAGATCAAGATAACGATGTTTTAACCTTAAAATCTCACTAATTTCTTCTGATTCATCTATCTGAAAAGGAAGAGTTTTACATAGGCTTAATATATTTAACTCTTCTGCCCAAAGTTCTACTGTCCCCGTTGAAAGTTCTGGATTTTCTGTACCTTCTGGTCTTCGCCTTAGTGTGCCTTTAACAGCTATTACATATTCAGTTCTTATTTCGTGGGCTTTTTTATGAGTTTCAGCAGAAATTTCAGGGCTGAATACAACTTGAATTATTCCGCTTCGGTCTCGGAGGTCAATGAATATAAGTCCACCGTGGTCTCTTCTTCTGTAAACCCATCCACAAAGCTTAAGTTTTTTTCCTATTTCCTCTTCATTTACTTCTGCACAGTATTTATCTCTAAACATTTCTCCTCCAATTAAATTAAGGTTAACAAATTTTTATTATATCACATTAAATATTGAATCAGCGAAGACTGGGGTATTTTTCAATAAAATTCTAAAATTGTTATAATATGGCTATGCTTCAATCGATCAAGTGGGAAAATAATGTTATATATATTCTTGACCAGAGGCTTTTACCAGAAAAAATTGAATATATCAAATGCACTCAATATGAAGAAGTTGCTAAAGCAATTGAAAATCTTTCAATAAGAGGTGCTCCTGCAATTGGAATTGCAACAGCTATGGGAATTGCAATCGCAACATTAAAATTAAAAACAAAAACAACAAAAAATTTTTTAGAAAATTTAAAGCCTGTTTTTTTGAGATTCATAAACACTCGACCAACTGCAGTAAATATAAAATGGGCTGTTGAAAGAATTGAAAAATTGATAAACAATAATTTTCACAAATCCGTATCAGAGCTAAAAGAATTAATAATTAATGAAGCACTGAGGATTTATCAAGAGGACATAGAAATAAATAAAAGTATAGGGGAAAATGCCTTACCACTTTTTAAGGATGGATGTACTGTTATGACTTACTGTAATGCAGGTTCATTAGCAACAGGAGGATTTGGCACAGCAACTGCACCAATGTATCTTGCAAAGGAAAGGGGGATTAAATTTAAAGTAATTGCCTGTGAAACTCGTCCTGTTTTGCAAGGGGCACGAATTACATCCTTTGAACTCATGCATGCAGGTATAGATGTTACTCTTATCTCAGACAATACAGCAGGAGCATTACTTAAAAGAGGATTCATTGATTTTGTTATTGTAGGGACGGACAGAACAGTAAGAAATGGAGATGTAGCAAATAAGATTGGCACATATTCTCTTGCAGTACTATGTAAAGAAAATTCCACTCCCTTTTATGTAGCAGCTCCACTGTCAAGTATTGATTTAAAAATTCCTTCTGGAGAACAAATTCCTATTGAAGAAAGAAATCCTGATGAAGTAACTAACATAAAAGGTGTTAGAATTGCACCAGTTGGTGTAAAAGTTATAAATATGGCTTTTGATGTTACACCTGCAAAATATGTAACAGCAATTATTACTGAAAAAGGTGCTTTTTTACCAAAGCATATTAAATACATTAATGACGAAAGGAAACTAAAGAAATTTAGAGTAAAATTATGAATTTTCATGAGATATTTAGACAGTATGAGGATGAATTAAGGGAAGTTGAAAAAGAGCTTTCTAATATTTTTCAATCAGAAGCTACTCTAATTCCAACAATAGGTGCATATATTATAAATTCTGGAGGAAAAAGACTTCGTCCTTTATTTTTACTTTTATGTTCAGATCTTGTAGGTTATAAGGGATATAAAAGAATAATCCTCGCATCAGTTATTGAAGCTTTACATACAGCAAGCCTTCTTCATGATGATGTGGTTGATGAAGCTGAAGTAAGAAGAGGAAAAAAATCTGCAAACAAAATATGGGGTAATCAAGTTACAGTGCTTCTTGGAGACTATCTCTATGCTAAAGCATTACATATAAGTGTGGCACAAGAAAGCCTGCCAATTATGGAAGCTTTATCATTAGCAACATCTCAGATGGCAGAGGGAGAAATACTGCAACTTATGAAGGCAGGAGATCCAACAATAACCTTTGAGGAGTATATAAAAATAATAACAGGTAAAACTGCTGGACTCATTACTGCTGCTTGTCGAATTGCAGGGCTTCTTGCATCCCTTTCTGAGGATAAAATTAAGGCATTAACCGATTTTGGACATTACATAGGAATTGCTTTTCAAATGGTAGATGACATTCTTGATTATGTAGCCGATGAACAAGCTTTAGGTAAAAAACTTGGAAAAGATTTAATGGAAGGCAAAATAACTCTTCCTTTAATAGAACTATTAAAAAAGGCTAAGGAAAAAGAAGAAATTATTGATATAATAAAATCAGAAAAATTCTCTGCTGAAAATCTTTCTCTAATTTTAAAGTATTTACAAAAATATAATTGCATAGAATCTTCCATGTTAATTGTAAAAGATTACATTGAGAAAGCTAAAAAGGTATTAGAAGTGTTCCCAGATTCTGTATATAGAAGAACTCTTATGACAATAGCAGATTATATTTTACAGAGGAACAAGTAATGGCTTTGATACTTGTAACAAACGATGATGGTTTTTTTTCTAAGGGTATTCAAACTTTGGCTGAAATTTTACAAGAACTTGGTGAGGTTTATATTGTAGCTCCCGATAGAGATCGTTCTGCTGTGAGCCACGCCCTTACAATGCATAGACCTTTAAGAGTTGACTTAATAAAAGAAAAATGTTTTAGTGTTAATGGAACTCCTACAGATTGCGTTGTTGTAGGCGTTAAAAAGCTTTTACCTCGTGAACCTGATTTATTAGTGTCTGGTATAAATAAGGGTGCAAATCTTGGTGAAGATGTGACCTATTCAGGTACAGTTTCTGCAGCTATTGAAGGAACTATTCTTGGAGTCCCATCTTTTGCTATATCTCTTGTTGGTGAAAGACCCTTTAGGTATGAAACAGCAAGTTATTTTGCATTGAGAATTGCAAAGTTTATTCTTGAAAAAAAACTTCCAACTGATACTCTTTTGAATGTTAATGTTCCTAATAAAGCATTGCAAGAAATTAACGGAATAAAAGTGACTAAGCAGGGGAAAAGGTCATACGAAAATTCTATTCATGAAATTTACTCTCCCTGGGGAGAAAAACAGTATTGGATTGGTGGAGGTATTGTTTCCTGGCAGAAGATGGATGGTACAGATATTCAGGCAATAATGGAAAATTATGTTTCCGTTACACCTCTTCATATTGATTTAACTAATTATCAGGCTTTAGATTATTTAAGAGATTTTTGCCGATACTTTGAGTAATTAATTTTAAGGTTTTTTCCGTAGCTCCTGATTTTTTAACAAATATTTCATAGGCATTGTTACCCATTAAAGATAGTATTTCTGGATTTGATATTAATTCTTTAATTTTAATGGAAAGAAAATCGCTGTTTATCATTAAGCATGCCTTATTTTTTAAAAAATCTTCGATAAAGGGAAAATTATGCATATAGAGACCACAAATTATAGGCTTCTTCCAATAGGCTGGTTCTAATGGATTTTGTCCTCCATGGGGAATAAAACTTCCCCCTATTATGGCAATATCACATATTCTGTAAAGAGAACCAAGTATTCCCATTTGGTCAATAAGAATAATTAAAATTTGAGTATTTTTGTCTAAGTCTTGAAAATGGCTTAATTTTGAAAAAAATACTTTTTCTTTTAGGAGGGCAATTTTATTTTTTATTAATTTTTCTACTTCAGTAAATCTCTCAGGATGTCGTGGTGCAATAATTAAAGTTCCATAATTTACTGCCTTCAAAAAAGCATCAATTATTAATTCTTCTTCAGGAGCATGGGTGCTTCCTGCCAGAATAACTGGTCTGGGAATAAGGCTTTCCCAAGTAAATTTTATCTCCTCTAATTCAATATCAAATTTCATATTTCCTGTTACATAAATTTTTTCTGGAATTACGCCAAGATTGATGTATTTTTCTTTATATAAATCTTCCTGAACACAAACAAGCTCAAATTTTTCAAGTACGGGTTTTATAAAAAATTTGATTTTACTGTAACCAGTGAAAGATTTTTCACTAAGTCTTCCATTTACAAGAATAACAGGAATTTTTTTTGATGTTATACTTATTAAATTTGGCCAGATTTCAGTTTCAGTAAGAATAAGACATGAAGGATTAAAAAACTTAAGGGTTTTTTTTATTGCAAAGGATATGTCAAAGGGCATATAGATAACTTTAACAGAAAATTCTTTAAATCTGTCATTAGCAACTTTCTGACCCGTATCAGTTATAGTGCTTAATAGAATGTCATATTCCTGCGAAAGCTTTTTTACAAAAGTTGATATGGCGATAACTTCACCGACAGAAACAGCATGAATCCATATTAGAGGTTTTTTGTTCTTCTTTGTTTCTACAAAAAATCCAAATTTTTCTCTAATCCATCTTTTTCTTGTGTTAACAGTCCGTTTAAAATACTCCTTTGGTAATAACAATAAGACAGCTATAAAATAAAGAATCTCATATATCAATAAAAAAGCTCTTTGCATATTTTAACTACTTCCTCCGATGGTTTTTTGTTATCAAAATGTTTCTTTATTTCACCAAGAAAATCTATTATTTTTTCTCGGTATTTGTCATCATAAATCATTTTATTTATTTCTTCGATAATTTTTTGTTGATTTAATTTTTGTATGAACTCAGGCACCCGAATATCTCCCTGATTCAAAAAATCTGCGATAACATTTGGCAAAGCAATGTGCTTTACTCCCTTAATTATAGATTTTCCAATCAAATAAGAAACAGGATTTACTTTGTAAACAACAATCATTGGAATTTGTAAAAGGGTTGCCTGAAGCGTTGATGTGCCAGAGGTAATTAAGGCTACATCACTCATTGCAAGAGCAGTAAAGGAACTTTCCTTCAAAATTGTTACATTTCCATAGAAGTAGATTTTTCTGAGAGTATCTTGATCAAATTCAATATTTGGTGCCTTAGGTATTAAAAAGTGTGTGTCTTCTTTAGGAAATTTTTCTATAAGATTTAACATTAAAGGCATTTTTCTCTTTATTTCAGAGGGTCTACTTCCTGGCATCAAGGTTATTACTGTTTTTTTGTCTATTTTAAATCTTTCTTTTAGAACTCTCTTTAAGTCTCTGCCTTTATAATCGCCTAATTCTGCTTCCATAACTTCAACCATTGGATGACCTACGAATTTGGCAGGAATTTGAGCTTCTTTATATATTTTTTCTTCAAAAGGTAAAACTGTTGCCATGAAGTCAACTACTCTCTTTATTGTATTTATTCTTTCTTTTCTCCATGCCCATATTTGAGGGCTGACATAATAAAGGACTTTTTTCCCTAATTGTTTGGCTCTTTTTGCCAAAGAAAGATTAAAATCTGGAAAGTCAATTAGAATTAAACCACTTACTTCTCTTAAAACGGAGGTTGCCTTTTTCATGTTATTTCGTATTTTTTTTATCTGACCAATTATTTCCAATGCACCAAAGGAATGAGTAATTTCTCCTATAAGTTTCACTCCCTCGGAAGCCATATATTTTCCACCAATTCCAATAAGCTCAAAATCATTCTTTAGGTGTTTTGCAATTAGTGAGCCGTAAAGCTCTCCAGAGGTTTCTCCAGCTACTATTAGAAGTTTTCGAGACATCTTATTATAATCTGAGATATTTCAAAAACTTCCTCGTCAGGAATTTCTGGATAAATTGGTAATGAAAGAATTTCCTTTGAAACTTTTTCTGCTACAGGAAAATCACCTTCTTTATATCCTAATTTTGCAATTGCTTTCTGTAAATGCATCGGAATAGGATAGTATACAACCGATGGAAATCCTTGTTTAGCAAGAAATTCTTTTATTTTATCTCTATTTTCTGAACGAATACTGTAGAGATGATAGACATGATAGGTATTTTCTACTTCTTTTGGTGTAATCACTTTGTCACTTAAAATTTTTGTATATATATTTGCCTTTTTTCTTCTTAATGAATTGTATTCATCTATATGTTTTAGTTTGATTCTTAGAACACCTGCCTGAATTTCATCGAGCCTTGAGTTTAAACCGACTGTTTCATGGATATATCTGCCAGGTGAGCCGTGATTTCTTAAAATTCTTATTTTTTCAGCAATTTCTGAATTATTAGTTACAACCATTCCACCATCTCCAAAACATCCAAGATTTTTACTCGGATAAAAGCTGAAACAAGCTATATCTCCAAAGGTTCCTATTTTTTTATCTCCTATTTTTGCTCCAAAGGCTTGGGCAGCATCCTCTATTATCTTTAAGCCGTATTTTTGAGCAATTTCATTGATTTTAATCATATCTGCAGGACAACCAAATATGTGAACAGGAATAATTGCCTTTGTTAGAGGAGTGATTTTTTCTTCAATTTTTTCTGGAGCTATGTTATAAGTATTTTCATCAATATCTACAAATACAGGTTTTGCACCAACATATAGAATTGCCTCTACTGTAGCAAAAAATGTAAAGGGAGTTGTTATAACTTCATCACCCTGAGTTATATCAAGAGCCTTTAAAGCAAGATGAAGGGCATCAGTTCCTGAAGCAACACCTATTGCTTCTGATACACCAAGATAAGATTTTATATCGTCTTCAAATTTTTTTACATTTTCTCCTAATATATAATGGGAACTTTCAAGAATATCATTTATACATCTAAGCACTTCATCTTTAATATTTGAATACTGAGCTTTAAGATCAATGAATGGTTTCATCAGCTACTGCCTCCGTTGATTTTATTTATTAATTTTATAACTTCTAATATTTCTTCAGGTGTTGGTGCTTTTTGAGAAAACTCTCTCTTGCTTACGCTGTTTAAAAAATCTCTTATCTCTTCGTAAAGAGGTTGATTTTCTATATTTTCTATAGGTATTTCATTTTTAGTACCGTTTTTGTCAATTTTTATAATATTTTTATTGATTAAATCAGCATAAATTATAAATTCCTCATCAATAATTGTTATATTTCTTTGGAAAATGGGTGATGTTCTGCTCGCAGTAATTTGAGCAGTAAAAGGGCTGTTATTTATCAATATTTCAAGCCATACAGTAGCAAAATCTATTTTTTCAGTAATAAAACTTTTTTTGAAAACTTTAAGATTATTAAAATCTCCTCTACCAATTTTTCTTTGAAACATCATGATTAAATCTAAATCATGTATCATTAAATCAAAGGTTACATCTGTATCAGTTGCTCTTCCTAAGTAAGGAGAAGTTCTTTCTGCTTTTATAAAAAGTGGTGTTTTGATTTGTTCAAAAAGGCTGATTACAACAGGATTGTATCTTTCAATTAAACCAACTTGAAAGATAATTTTATTTTTCAGGGCTTCCTCTATAAGAACAGTGGCATGTTGAGAATTTTCTGTTATTGGCTTTTCAATAAAAATATCCTTACCTTCCTTAATTAAATCCATCGCAATTTCAAAATGGGATTTTGTTGGGGTTACTATGAAAAAAACAGAGGCTTCTTTCAATAGGTCTTTGAAATTATCTGAAAATTTTACTCCATATTCCCTTGCAATTTTCTTCGCTTTGTTAATATCCTTATCAACAATAGCAACTATTTCAACATCTTCCATCTGAGCAAGCATTTTTATATGTCGCTGTCCAAAATATCCAGCTCCTATGACTATAACTTTATGTTTCATTAATGATTTTTTCAATCTCCCTTTTTGCTTCTTCGAAACCTTTTTGTCTCAAAATTGACACAATTTTCTTTGATGCAATCTTTCTAAAAATTTTCTGTCTTCTCTTATTGTCAGCTATTTTTTGCTTTATTTCTCTGCGAATTTTTTTAAGATACTTTAAGTATTTAGCAAATTCTTTGCCATAATTTTGGGCTATTTCATCTTTGAGGAGCTTGCTTAGTGCAGGGAAATCTGTTGATATTGCTATTGTTAAATCATCCATTTCGTATATTGCTGGAACAGTATAGGATATATTATTCATATTTTCTTGAAAATCTCCTTTTTCAACGATATTTACAAGATAATAGGCATCCCTTGCTATCTGTCTATTTATTTTACTGCTTGAAGTAGCAGCAACAACTAAAAAGGCATCTTCAAGATCACCCTTTTTATATTCTCTATTTATATAATTTATTTTGCCCCTATTAATCAGTTCTTTTATTTTGTCCGTTGTTTCAGGACTAATTAGAGTTATCTTTGCACCATATTTAAGTAAAGTCTTAATTTTTCGTTCACCAACAGAACCTCCACCGACAATAACACATTTTTTATCTTTTATATTGACAAGAATGGGAAAATACTTAGCCATTTATTGAATTTTAAGTCCTTCTGCTTTTTTTACAAAATTGCTATCTGGGAATTTATCTTTGAGTATTTTTAAATACTCCTTTGCATTTTCAGGCATATTAAGTTTTTTATATGAATCAGCCAGTAAATATAGAGTTTCATCAAGATTCTTAAAGTCTGGGAAGTTTTTTACTATCCCTTCAAATCTTCCTACAGCAGCTTTGTATGAACCTTTCTTATAATAAAATTTTCCTATTAAAAGTTCTCCCTCTGCAATTATATTTCTACATTTCTGAATTCTTAATGGGAGAATTTCTCCATAGGGGTGCCTTGGATACATTTTTTCAAGTTTTAAAAACTCTTCTAATGCCTTTTGAGCAGTTCCTGCTCCTCTTTCAGGACTTTCAATTTGTCTAAAATAAGCCATGCCAATACTATACTGAGCATAAGGTGCATAGGTTGATTCAGGATAAAGTTCAAGGAATCTTCTGTATTCAGCTATTGCAAGCTCTGGCTCATCTTCTTTTAAGTAAGAATCTGCTATTTTTAATTGTGCCAAAGGAGCATATTCCTTAGCAGATTCTCTATTTTTTATTTCAAGTAGTAGTTTTCTTGCTTCTTCATATTCTTTTTTACTTACTAATTCATCGGCTTTTTTTAGATATAAAACAGGATCAAATTCTTCTTTTTTTACCTGTGTTTTCCCTCCACAACCTATTATGGATAAGGAGAGAAAGATAAAAAATATTAGAAGGATTAGTCTTTTTAATTTTGTTGTCATTGCAAAAACTCCTTAATTTTTTGCATTTATTTAAACTTTTAATCTTTAATTAAGTCAAGAAGTTCTTTTGATTTCAAAATTAGTTAAACCTTCTGGTTCTTCCCAAATTATTTCAATGTTGTCAACTCTTGCATAAGGAGGACCTTCTTTACAACGCTCAATTGCAATGGAGATTTTGTCCTCCTCTCCTTCAAAAACCGCTTCTACTCTTCCATCTCTTAAATTTCTTACCCAACCTTTTAATTTTAGGGAATCTGCAACCTCTTTTGTAAAGGCCCTATAAAAAACTCCTTGAACTCTTCCACTTATAAAAAGATGAGCTCTTTTCATGTATAATCACTCCTAAATATTAAATTTTTTTAATATCCCCTTAAAATTCTCAATCTTCTCTGGGCATCTGCTTCCCATCCTTGTTTGCCATCTGTTAATTTTAAACCTGTTGATAAATTATTTATGGCTCTATTTCTATCCCCTAATTCCTGATAATCTACCCCAAGATAGTAATAAAGAGTAGCATTATCGTTAATAAGGCTTTTGGCTTTTTCAAGAATGTATGCACTATCTCTCCATTGATGTGTTCTGTTTAAAGCAATCCCTTTTATGAGCATGGGTTTAAAATATGAATTATCTAAACTTATTGCTCTATCGGCATCTTTGATTGACTCAGTATATTTTTTTAAATTAAGATTTACCAATGCTCTGTATGTGTATGCTTGATTGCTTCCATAAATTTGTATTGCTTTGTCAAGCAAATTCAACGCTTCACTGAAATTGCGAGAATTTATATATTTTTTTGCTTTTTCTACATATTCATATGATTCCTTTGTTGAAATTAATATGGCTTTTATTTTTTGAAATCTATCACTATCCTGTCTTAATCTGTTTGAATTTGGATATTGCTCAGCTATCATTCTCTGAACATTTTTTATTCTTGTGTCAGGTAAAGGATGAGTACTAAGCCATTCTACAGTACCACCTCTTTCTAAAGCTTTAAATTTCTGAAACATGCTTAAAAGTCCATTTGGATCATATCCAGCCTGATAGCTAAATTTTACTCCAAGAGAATCTGCTTCGTTTTCCTGATCTCTGCTAAATTTTAATTGTAGCAATCCTGCAGATACCTGGGCAAGACTTGTAACGATGCCTGAGTATTCGCTGTCTTGTAGTGCTATTCTTAAAATGTTTACAAGTACACTCATACCATAGGTCTTTTCAAGAAATTTAGCATGATGCCTTGCATTTATATGACCAAGTTCATGGGCTAAAACTCCTACAAGCTCACTTTCTTTATCCATTTTTAAAAGAATTTCTCTTGTTATAAAAATAGGTCCTCCTGGTAGGGCAAAGGCATTAACTTGAGAGGAATTAACAACATAAAACTGATAGTCAACTTTTCTTGGAGTTACATTTGCAATTCTATAACCGACTTCTTTTATATAATTCTGGACATCTCTTTCAGGATATAATCCTTCATTTTCATTTATTGCTACTGGTATAACTTTGTGTCCAATTTGAATTTCTTGTTCTGTTGAAAGAAGAGTATAAGTTTTTTTACCTGAGAGAGGATCAATTTCTGTTACACAGGCGAATGAAAACAAAGATAATAAAATTAACAAATAAAATTTAAAGAATCTCTTCTTCATTTTCATCTGTTCTAAATCTTCCTGCAAATAAAACTTTCATTATATCGTTGTCTACTTTCAATACTACTTTTGAGCTACTTTTTGGATTTCCTTTGATCCATTTATCAATCATATATGTAGTTTAACAAAATTATTCTTTTATGTTAAGAGATTTTATTTTGATAAATTTTAAATTTATGAAGTTGACTTGAATAATTTTTCAAATTTTTAGTATCTTAAATATAGCCGGAGTGGCGGAATTGGTAGACGCAAGGGACTTAAAATCCCTCGGAGGGTGACCTCCGTACGAGTTCGAGTCTCGTCTCCGGCATTATTTTTTATTTGGAGGGCAAAATGATAAAAAAGGCTGTCCTTCCAGTAGCAGGTCTTGGGACAAGGTTTCTTCCTGCAACAAAGGCTTCTCCAAAAGAGATGCTTCCTATACTTGATAAACCTATAATTCAGTATGCTGTAGAAGAGGCTGTAAAAGTCGGTATTGAGGAGTTTTTGTTTATCACAGGGAAACATAAAAGAGCAATTGAAGACCATTTTGACAAAGCCTATGAATTAGAAGAAAGACTTAAAATATCTGGTAAGTATGATTTATTAAAGAAAATTAATTTTTTTGAAAATCTTAATTTTGCCTATATCAGACAAAAAGAGCCAAAGGGACTTGGTGATGCTATACACTGTGCTAAACCCTTTATTAAAGATGAACCATTTATTGTTATATTAAGCGATGATGTTATAGATCCTGATTATTCAGTTCTTTCGGATATGATAAATATTTATAATCGAACAAAATCTCCTGTCATTGCCTTAGAAGAAGTATCATGGGAAGAAGTATCAAGATATGGAATAGTTTCAGCAAAAAAAATTGATGAGCATTATTTAATTGAAGATATGATAGAAAAGCCTGAAAAAACTAAGGCACCATCGAATCTTGCAATTATCGGAAGATATATTTTAACTCCTGATATTTTTAAACATCTTGAGACGTTGGAGCCTGGTAAAGGAGGAGAAATTCAGCTAACAGATGCTTTGAAATCAATGGCAAAGGAAGTATCCATATATGGTTATAAAATCAAATGTAAAAGATATGATGCAGGAGAAAAATTTGGTTATTTAAAAACGATTATAGATTTTGCCCTCAGGGACCCTGAAATATCTTCTGAATTTAGAAAATTTTTAAAAGAACAATTATCCTGCATTTAATTTCTTAAATATTGCTCAAATAATAAACAAAATTTATGTTAAAAGTGTTAAAATTATAAAGAAATCTAAAAATTTTTCGTAGGAGGATTAAATGGATGAAATAAAAAAAGAGGAAGAAAAAAATAAAATAAATGAAAAAGATATTGAAATACCTCAAGAGTTACCGATATTAGCAGTAAGAGACATAGTTATTTTCCCATACATGATAATTCCTTTATTTGTAGGTAGAGATATCTCTGTTAAAGCTGTTGAACATGCATTAAATACTAATCGTTTAATTCTTTTACTTACACAGAAAGATTTTAATATAGAAGTTCCAGAACCTTCTGACCTCTACAATATTGGTACTATTTGCATGATAATGAGAATGCTTAGACTTCCTGATGGAAGGCTTAAAATTCTTGTACAGGGCATTTCGAAAGCAAAGGCAATTGATTTTTATCAATCAGAAGGTTTTTATATGGCTAAAATTGAAAAGATAGAGGATGAAGTTATAAAGGAAATAACTATAGAACATGAAGCCCTTATAAGAACTGTTAAAGAACAACTTGAAAAGGTTATCTCCCTTGGAAAGAATATTCCTCCAGACGCAATGGTTATTATTGAAAACATTGATGAACCTGGGAGATTGGCAGATTTAATAGCATCTAATCTTGGGCTTAAAAGTGATCAGGCTCAAGAGATTCTCGAAATTAACAATCCTATAGAAAGATTGAAAAAAATTAACGAGATTCTTAATCGCGAAATACAATTGCTTACAATTCAGCAAAAAATTCAGAAAGATGCAAAAAATGAAATAGATAAGACTCAAAGAGAATATTTTCTAAGAGAACAGCTAAAGGCTATTCAGCGAGAGCTTGGTGATATAGATGAAAAGGCAGAAGAAATAAATGAATTTAGAAAAAAAATAGAAGAAGCCAAAATGCCTGAAAAGGTAAAAGAGGAAGCTGAAAAGCAACTTAAGAGACTTGAAAGAATGCATCCTGAGTCTGCAGAATCTGCAGTTATAAGGACATATCTTGAATGGCTTACAGAACTACCATGGTCACGTTCAACAGAAGACAGGCTTGATATAAAAGCAGCCAAAGATGTTCTTGATAAAGACCACTATGATCTTGAAAAAGTTAAAGAGAGAATTCTTGAATATCTGAGTGTTAGAAAGCTTAAAGAAAAAATGAAAGGACCAATCCTTTGCTTTATTGGACCACCTGGAGTTGGTAAAACTTCTTTAGGACGTTCCATTGCAAAAGCATTAGGAAGGGAGTTTGTTAGAATTTCCCTTGGTGGTGTTAGAGATGAGGCTGAAATAAGAGGACATAGGAGAACCTATGTTGGTGCTCTTCCTGGAAGAATTATTCAGGGAATTAGACAGGCAGGGACAAACAATCCTGTATTCATGCTCGATGAAATAGATAAACTTGGTATGGATTTTAGAGGAGACCCTTCCTCTGCTCTTCTTGAAGTCCTTGACCCTGAACAAAATAATAGTTTTGTTGACCATTATCTTGCTGTTCCTTTCGATTTAAGTAAGGTTATGTTTGTTTGCACAGGAAATATCGCTGATACAATTCCTTCAGCTTTGAAAGATAGAATGGAGATTATATATCTTTCAGGATATACAGAGGAAGAAAAACTTCAGATTGCAAAGAAATATTTAATACCAAAACAGCTTGAAGAACATGGACTTAACTCTTCAATTTTAAAAATCAGTGATAAAGCAATAAGATATATAATCACTCATCATACAAGAGAAGCAGGAGTTAGAAATCTCGAAAGAGAGATAGCAAATCTCTGCAGAAAAGTAGCTAAATATGTTGCAGAAGGGAAAAAGAAGAAATTTTATGTAACTGCACAAAAAGTATCAAAATTTCTTGGTGCACCTAAGTATCTTCCAGAAGAAGAACTTAAAAAAGAAGAAGTTGGAGTTGCAACAGGTCTTGCCTGGACAGAAGCAGGTGGAGACGTAATATATGTAGAAGCTACAATAATGAAAGGAAAAGGAAATCTGATTCTTACTGGACAGTTAGGAGATGTTATGAAAGAGTCTGCTCAGGCGGCATTAAGCTATGTAAAATCAAAGGCAAAAGAATTAAAAATTGATGAGAAATTATTTAGCACATCAGATTTACATATACATGTTCCAGCTGGAGCTATTCCAAAGGACGGTCCCTCAGCAGGAATAACTATGGCATCGGCAATTGCCTCGTGTTTTACAGGTAAGCCTTTAAGAAAAGATGTCGCAATGACTGGTGAAATAACGCTAAGAGGAAGGGTTCTTCCAATTGGAGGACTCAAAGAAAAAGTCCTTGCTGCAAAAAGAATGGGCATAAAAACAGTTATAATACCTAAGAGAAACAAAAAAGACCTTGATGAATTACCAAAGTATGTTAAAGAAGGGATGAAGTTTGCTCTTGTTGAGACAATGGATGAGGTTTTAAAACACATTTTTTCAAAGGCTAAAACAAAGTCTCAGCCTCAGAAAGTAGCAGCTAAAGCTAAATGAAAAAAGATGAAATTGCAATAATTAAAGATATAAGGAATAAATTTTTTTTCCCTGAAGGGATAGGAATTGGTGATGATTCAGCAGTACTTAGATTTAAAGAATCTGCATTGATTACAACAGATCTTATGATTGAAGATGTCCATTTCGACCTTAGTTTCACTTCTTTTTATCATCTTGGATTTAAAATTGTTTCTATCAATGTAAGTGATATTTATGCAATGGGGGGAGATTTCAGAGGTTTTTTATTTTCTCTTGGAGCTCCACAAACAATCTCCGATGAAGATTTCAATGAATTATTCAGTGGAATTAAGGATGCATTAAATCATTACGGAGGCTTTTTAATCGGTGGAGATTTAAGTAAAAGTGATAAAATTGTCCTTTCAGGGGTTGCTATTGGAGAGACTGAAAGGCCGATTTTAAGAAAAGGAGCAGAGCCCGAGGACCTGATTTATATAACATCCTATCTTGGACTTTCTCAAGCAGGTTTTTATCTTTTAAGAAATCTTTCTAAAGAGAGTAAAAAGATAGTAAAATCCATCAAAAATTTTGATTTATTAAATGATTTTTCCGAATCTTTTCTTTCTTTTTCTGAATCTTTTCTTCGTCATTCTGAACCTTTTATTGGTCATTCTGAGCGTAGCGAAGAATCTTATATAAAAATAACCCATAAGGAAGGAGACCCTTCGGCTACACCTCAGGGTGACAGAAAAAAATGTAATTGTGAGCGAAGCGAAGAATCTAATGCAAAAGTATTAAATCTTCCTGAAAGGAAAATTCGATTAAAAGAAATAAAAGAGATTTTACAAAGACATCTTATGCCTGCGGCAAGAAAGCCTGATAAATTTAGAAACAATGCAAAAGCAATGATGGATATAAGTGACGGGTTACTTATTGATTTACATAGACTTTGCGAAGAAAGTGGAGTTGGTGCAGAAATCTATATTGATGAAATACCAATTCATCCCGAGGTTGCCCAAGTAGCAGAGCTTTTCCACATTGACCCAATGAAAATTATACTTTCTGGTGGTGAAGACTACGAACTTCTTGTTGTATCTGATAAAGAGAATGTTACAGAGACTGGTTTAATCCCAATTGGAAAAATAATTAAAGATAAAGGAATTTATATAGTAGACTCAATGAAAGGAAAACTACAAGCAAAACCAGAAGGCTGGCAACATTTTTAAGATGAAATTCACTGTAATTACCCTTGGATGTCCAAAAAATACAGTTGATTCAAGACATTTAATAGAGGCTTTGATTAAAGAAGGCTTTTCCTATGTGGAAGAATTCAAAAAAGCTGATTTTGTCTTTATAAATACCTGTTGCTTTATAAATGATGCGAAGGAAGAATCGATTGATGAAATTCTGACAGCAGTAAAGTTTAAAGATTATAGAAAACTTATTGTTTTTGGTTGTCTTTCAGAGAGATACAGAGAAGAAATAAAAAAAGAAATACCAGAGATTGATGCTTTATTTGGAGTAAAGGAATCAGAACGTATTATTAAATTTATGTCACAGTTTAAGGATTTGAAAGACTTTCAAAGTGTTCCTTATACTGTAGAACCACCAAGTTACAGATATATTAAAATTGCCGATGGATGTAGCAGAAAATGCACCTTTTGTGTTATTCCTTCCATAAGAGGTAATTTTAGAAGTACTGAACCTGAAAAAATACTTAAGGAAGCTGAGAGTTTTGTTTCCTCAGGAGTAAAAGAACTAATTCTTGTTGCTCAGGACATAACGCAGTATGGTAAAGAACTGAAGGGATACAATCTAACAAGTCTTCTTAATGATTTATGTTCAATTAGTGGTGATTTCTGGATTAGGCTTCTTTATCTTTATCCCACTGATATTAATCAAAAATTAGTTCAAACAATAGCAGAGCATGATAAAATTGTTAAATATCTTGACATACCAATGCAACACAGTGAAGAAAGAATACTAAGGTTAATGGGAAGAAGAGGAACAAAAAAAGAGTATTTGAGAAAGATTCACGAATTAAGACAAGCTATTCCAGAAGTAATACTTAGAAGCACATTTATTGTAGGATTTCCCACTGAAAAGGAAGTAGAGTTTCAAAGCCTTGTTGATTTTATTGAGGAGGTTCAGTTTGACCGTTTGGGTGTTTTTAAATATTCCAAAGAAGAAGGAACTGTGGCTTACAATTTAAAGGAACAAATCCCTGAAAATGTTAAACAGCGTAGATATGATGAAATTATGTCAAGGCAGGCAGTTATCTCCCTTGAAAAAAATCGTGCATTTGTTGGGAAAGAATATGATGCTCTGATAGATTATGTTGATGTAGATCTTGCTCTTGCAAGACTTTATTGCCATGCACCAGAAATTGATGGTGTGGTAATATTAGATAATATATCAAATTTGAAAGCAGGAGATAAAGTAAAAGTTTTAATAAAAGAAGCTTATGAATATGACCTTAAAGGAGTTATTGTTTCGTGAGGAAATATCTTGTTCCGTTAATTCTTTTTCTGGCTACTGTCTTAACAACACTTTTTGCAGGAGCCCTTCAACAGGGAATTAATCTTTTTAACGAGCCTTTTAGAATATGGGAAGGTTATCCCTTTTCAGTAAGTATAATGACAATTTTACTTGGCCATGAGATGGGACATTTTTTTGCATCAAAGGTTCACAGAACAAAGGCAACTTTACCTTATTTTATTCCAGCACCTTCTATCATTGGTACCTTTGGCGCCTTTATAAAAATGAAATCACCAATATTTACAAGAAAGGCACTGATTGATATTGGAGCAACAGGTCCTCTGGTTGGTTTTTTTTTATCTATTATTGCTTGTATAATTGGGCTAAGGATGTCAAAAGTTGTTCCTTTGACAATGCAAGGAGATGATTTTTTCATGTTAGGTGATTCTATTTTGTTTTCCTTGCTTGTTAAATTTATCTTAGGAGAAGTTTCAGCCCCCTATGATGTTCTTTTAAGCCCTGTTGCTTTTGCAGGATGGATAGGACTTTTTGTAACCTCAATGAATCTAATTCCTGTTGGACAGCTTGACGGAGGTCATATTGCCTATGCTTTATTTGGAAGATATCACTTTTATATTTCAAGAGGATTTGTTTTTATAATTGTTTTATTAGGAATTTTTTACTGGCATGGTTGGCTTGTATGGGCTGCATTATTACTTTTTCTTGGATTAGATCATCCTCCAATACTTGTATGGGAATATAAACTTTCACTTAGTAGAAGAATAATTGGCATGGTTTCATTTCTAATATTTATAATTACTTTTGTTCCAGCGCCTTTTAAGTTTTAAAATGAAAAACTATATTCATTATCGCAAAACAAAAAGACCTCTTGATTTTGAAAATATGACTGTTGAGATAGGTTTTGGTTCTGGTGATTTCTTGGTAAAAATGGCAAAGGAAAATCCTGAAGAGATATTTTTTGGAATAGAAAAGTCATGGATTCCTGTAAATAAACTTCTAAAAAAATGTCGTATTGAAAATCTGAATAATGTTTTCTGCACTAAGCTCGATGCTTACTGGGCAATGTTTCTTCTATTTAGGAATAGAAGTGTAAAAAAAATATTTATGAACTATCCAGACCCTTGGTTTAAAAAATCCCATGTTGAAAGAAGGCTTACAAAAAGAGAAAATTTATATATTTATGCTAAAAAATTAATTACAAATGGTGAAATCAAAATTAGAACAGATGATTATTCATTTTTAGAGTTTACATTAGAAGAAGCCAATATTTTAAATTGTTTTACAATAAACGTTTCTAATCCAGTAATAAGCGAGCCTTTAACAAAGTATGAAAAAAAGTGGCTTTTAATGGATAAAAAAATATGGGATATTATCCTTAGAAAGGAGAAAGAACCTTCTCAAATGAAGATTAATGAAATAAAGGAGGTGACCGAGTTGTATCCTGTAAAAATTTCTGTAGATAGGGTAAATATAGAAGTATTACATCAAAGGGAATTTAAAATAGATGATAGTTTGTATTTAAAGTGTTTTTCTGTATGGACAAAAGAGCAAGATTATGCAATAGAAGTTTTAATAAGTGAAAATAATTTTTTGCAGTCCTTTATATTAACTATAAAGAAGAAGGATAATTATTTTATAATGGATGTATCACAATTTAGTGAAGTTTTAAAAACTGAAGGAATTCAGAAAGCTTTGAATTTTTTAGCTAAATACTTAAATAAGGAGATATTATGAAGAAGAAGATTTTGGTATGCGTTCAAAGGGATATCAAAAATACCATTAGCTGGGCTTTGAAGGATCTTTCAGTAGTTATTCCGCAGTATTTTGACCATACTTATCAGATTGAAAAACTCTTTGAGTCAGATACAAATTTTTGTGGAATAATAATTGATTCTCAAATCGATGGTGAAAGCACAATTCCTTTTTTAAAAACAATTAGAGATAAATCAAATATCAAAATTCTTCTAATTATCTCAGCTGAAACTCCAAAACAGGAAATAGTAAAGCTTATTCAGGATAAAATGGTTGATAATGTTATTTTAAGACCCTTCAATGCAAATCAAATAGTTGATGGAGTTGCAAAATTGTGTGGTATTCAGCGAGCTACAGAAAAACCCTGGTATATGTATACAAAACCTGAATAGATTTGATATAATTTTTTGTTATGGAAAAACAGGGATTTGAAGAAAGATTTGAGGAAGCAAATTTATTGCTGAGATATAAAGCCTTTGAAGAAGCCTGCAAAATTTACAGTGAGTTAATAAATGAAAATTCAAATTTAGCTGAACTTCATAACAATTACGGACTTGCTCTTTTTTATTTAAACAAATTTGAAGAAGCTATAAATGAATTTAAAAAATCCATTGAAATTAACAGTGCTTTCTCTCTTCCATATGCAAATATTGGACTTGTTTATTTAAATAAAGAAGAATATGATAAAGCTGTGGAATTTTTTTTAAAAGCCCTTGAACTTGATCCTGAAAATCCTGAAACCCATTATAATCTTGCAGTAACCTATTATAGAATGGATAGAAAACCTGATTCTTTAAGACATTATGAAGCTTTTACAAAATATTCAGGTGAGGATTATCAAAAATTAAAGGAAAGCGTTCAGAAGATAATTTTACAGATTAAAGAAACTCTTCAAACAGAAGAAGGTGTTCAAGAATAAATCTTTGAACTATCAATGATGCCTTTGATATTTCTTCTAAAGTTAAAAGCTTTTTTCTATCAGTAACTATATTGCTGATACTTCTTATTTCAACGCAGGGAATATTATAGATTTGCGATACCTTTGCAACTGAAGCACCTTCCATGTTTTCGCATAGAGCATTAAATTTTTTTTCAAGAAATCTGGCTCTTCCAATATTTCCTGTGCAGGCAGAAACAGTAAGAAATGTTCCCCTTGGTAGATTTTTTAAAAAATCGGGAACATAAAGGGGTATTTCTTCAGAACTAAGAAAAATAAAGGAATCTTGAGTATCATGACAGTTTCTGAGAAGACCTTCATCAGCAAAAATTTCTTTTTCTGCTACTGCGATTTTTCCTATGTCAAGCATAGAGGAAGGATAAGCACCTGCGATACCTGATACAATTGCTAACTTTATGGAGAAATTTTCAAAACAAATTACTGAAGCCAGTGTAGCTGAAGTTTTACCAATACCTGTAATAGATAAAATTAAATCAATACCATTTATTTTGCCCTTGACAAAGGGTAAGTTTTTTATTGAAAAAATTTGTTTATCTATCAAATTGTCAAAAATTAATTCACACTCTTTTTGGGTTGCAAAGAATAGGACTATCAATTTATGCTACTTCAAGTGCCTTCAATCTTTCTTCAAAATCTCTCATTCTTTGTGATAGAGCTTTTCTTTCTTCAAGTAAGTCTTTTAAAACTCCAGCAAGATAATCATTTTGTTTTAGGAGAAAATCAAAGTCATACATTTTTAATTTAACTTTTATATCCTCTAAATCACTGTGAACTTCTAACATTGAAAGTCTTAGGGCTTCTCTTAATTTTTCTAAGGAAGCAGTAAATCTCTGTTCCATACTCATCAATTCAGCCTTTGTAGCCATCTGTTGCTTTATTTCTGTAACATCTTGCTTGAGGACTGCCACATCCTTTTTTAGCATTCCAACATCCTGTTTGAGGACTACCACATCCTCTTTTAGCGTTCCAACATCCTGTTTGAGGACTACTACATCTTCTTTCAGCATTCCAACATCTTGTTTCAGCACTCTTACATCCTGTTTCAGAGTTTCTACATCTTGTTCAAGTTTAGTAATCTTTTGTTTCAATATTTCTACATCTTTAACCAATCCCTTAATTTCTTCTTTGACAACAGCTTTGACTTCTTCCCTTACGATTACCTTGACTTCCTCTCTTACAATTACCTTGACTTCCTCTCTTACAATTGTTCTTATCAATTCTGCTAATTTTTTCTCATCCATTTATAACCTCCAAAATGAAAAATCCGCCACTTATAATAGCAAATTAAAATTGTTAACATCAAGTTTTAATTTTTTTAGTTCCTCCTTTGAATATCCAGCGAAAATCTCTGAAAAAATTGAATTATTTGTAAGTATCGGATCTAAATCATCGGAAATAATCCCTGTTTTTACAAACTCCTGCCAATAATAGGTTCCTTTAATTGGCGAAAACTCAGTTAAATGAATCCGAACTCTTAATTTCTTTAAAAATTCAACTCCTGCTTTTACTTCTTCAAGAGATTGCCCTGGAAGTCCATACATTATATAAACTCCTATTTCATTAGGTAGAAATCCAGCTTCTTTAAGATATTTTACTGCTCTTTCAAGTTCTTCATTTGTAACCTTTCCTCCAGTTTCAATCTGTCTTTTTATATTAACTGTTTCAAGGCTTAATCTTATGGTTTTAAATCCAGCCTTTTTCATCAAATAAGCAAGTTCTCTATCAATAAACCGTGCATGAAGTCCATTAGGAGTATGAAATCTTGTTTTCATATTTTTTTCAATAATTTTTTTCAACAAAGGTTTTATGTGGCTTTCAGCTTTATAAAGTAGAGCATCATCATAAAAGGCAAAATCTCTTATACCTAAACCATACAATCCTTCAATCTCATCAATAATTTCATTGATATTACTTTGTTCAAAGGATTTAGATAATAAAGAAGAAGCACAGTAGGGGCACCTAAAAGGACATCCTGTGGATGTTAAAAGAGGTGCATATTTCATTTCACTATAAAAATTCATCTGCCACCAGTATTTTTGCTTCTTATTTATTTTTTCAGGCTTTAATCCAAGGGTTTCAATTACCTCAACTAATCTTTCATCTACTTGTCCTTCATAAACAAAATCAACATCTATATTTTTTTCTGCATGTTCCTTATACAGGGTTGCATAAATTCCTCCAAGAATAATTGGAGTATCTTTAAATTTCTCTCTAAGAATATTTATAGCCTCTTTTACACCGTACCACCAGTAGCTCATTATTGAAGTAACAAAGATTAGATCGACATTTTTTATGGATTTAATTTTTTCAATAAATTCAGAACTGCTTATTCCGTATTTTTTGTATTTTCTGGGTATTTTTTTTAAAATTTCAGGTTTTTCTATGACTTCTGCTTTATATTTACCTGTTCCGTATTTTTTTATTTTATATGAGTCACAACAGTCAATGAAAAATAGTTTCATATTAAACTGGGTTAAAAATTCAGCTACTTTTAACAATCCAAGTGGTCTTGCCCAGAAATTATAGGCAGCAAAATCATAGATCCAAGGATTTACAAGAAGGCATTTAATTGTCATGCAAGCTTTCTAAAGACAACAATAAATCCTGTGTGAGCAACCATTCTTAAGGCTGGTCTTAAACTTAATCCCTCCTTTTCCCATTTTCTCTCAAGAAGTTCGAATATGCCAATTTTGTAAAGTTTTGTAGAAAAATTTTTTTCAAATTCTTCCATCAAACTGTAAATTTGTAAAACAGTTGTAAGGTAACATCCTAAAATTCCACCAGGTTTTAATACTTCTACAACTTTATCAAGAAATAGCCAAGGTTCTGTAAGGTCAAGAATTGCTCTGTCAAAATCTGATTCTTCTATACCTTCAGCAATGTCTTTATTTAAAAGAATAAGCTCTCCTTTTGTTTCTTCTCTAAAGAATTTTTCAATATTTGTCTTTGCAGTCTCATAAAAATCCTTTCTTTTTTCATAGGAAACAACTTTCCCTGATTTTCCTACAGCTCTTAAAAGAAAAAGAGTTAAAGCCCCAGATCCTGTTCCAGCTTCAAAAATTTTTGCACCTGGAAAGATATCCAAAAGAGTAATAATTCTTGAAATATCTTTAGGATAAATAATTTGTGCACCTCTTTTCATCTTGAGTATGTATTCCTCAAGAGTGGGCTTGAAAACAGTCAAAATTTCTCCATGGGAAGATTGAACTTTTATCCCCTCAGATTTTCCAATTATATCATTAAAGGGAACATTACCTTTATGAAAATAAAAGGAAGTATCTTTTTTTAAAGTAACCAGATATTTTCTTTCCTTTGAATCTATTATAAGAGCCATTTCATCTTCTTTAAATACTGACAACTTTCCCTCCAATTAAAAAAGCGGGCGACGGGATTCGAACCCGCGACCTTCAGCTTGGGAAGCTGACACTCTCCCGCTGAGTTACGCCCGCAAGGTAATATAGTTTTTTATATCATTGTAGATTAATCAATGTCAATACAACAATATTTATCAAGAATAATCCCTTTTAAAAAGTATTGTTTCCTTAGAATTGACAAAAAAGAAAGACATCCTTTTTTAAACTATATGGTTTCCCATTAAAACCACTTATTAGGTATTGTCTGTTCCTTTGAAAGATACATCCATCCCTTTACTATTCTATAAATCCACCATGCAAGTCCTAATATTAAAATTATATAAGGTAATATAATCGTGATAATTGAAATTATTGCTAATAAAAATATTATTATACTGCCCCAAAAAGTTTTAATCTGCCATGTAAAATGGGAAATGATATAATCTTCTACTTTATCTTCCAATGCACTTTTTCTAAACAAGTAAGCCATTACTATACCTACAATAACAGTTATTCCTATTACAAGACTTGTAGCATATAGAATGTAGACCAAATAGGCTTTGTTTTTATAGGACCTAAGTTTGTTCTTTAGTGCCTCTGCAGTGTCATCCAGAAAAGCTTCTACCTTGTTTTCCTTTTCTCGATAAATTTTTTCTTCCATTATTTTTTTCTCCTTGTTATGATGTTTTAATTTCATAAATATTATACTTTATAAAAAAGCCAAAAATCTTTTGTTACATGTAGGAATCTCATTTTTGTTAATTTTATCAACTTAATTTTTTCAGTCTAATTGAATATTGGCAAAACAAAAATTTAGAGATAAAATTATAAATAAGAAATCAAAATTAGGAGGGCAAAAAATGAGAAAAAGTTTTACATGTTTTATGATTATCTGTCTAATATTTTTTTGTACAGATTTATACGGAGAAAGTGTTATTGATCTTCCTAAACCCCGATACAAAGGTAATATTACCTTAGAAGAAACTTTAAAGGAAAGAAGATCTGTAAGAGAATTTTCAAATCAACCATTGACTTTAGAAGAAATTTCTCAACTTTTATGGGCTACACAGGGAATAAAAGATGAATCAGGGAAAAGGACAGTGCCATCAGCAGGAGCTTTGTATCCCCTTGAAATATACTTATTGAGTGGTAATGTTAAAAATCTTCCTGCTGGAATTTATAAGTACAATCCCTTTAAACACCATATCATGAAAATTAAAGAAGGCGATAAAAGAGAAGAACTTTCTAATGTTGCATTAGGACAGCCATGGGTTAAAAATGCATCTGTTAATTTTATAATTGTTGCAGTTTATGAAAGAACAACAAGAAAATACGGGGACAGAGGCATTAGATATGTTCATATTGAAGTAGGACATGCTGCCCAAAATCTCTTGCTTCAAGCAACTGCTCTTAGACTTGGAGCTGTTCCTGTTGGTGCTTTCAATGATAATGAGGTAAAAAAAGTAATCGGTTTAAGGGACAATGAACAACCTCTTTATATTATTCCAGTTGGGAAGAGAAAATAGCATTTAAGCCGGGAATGGGATTTGAACCCACGACCAGTCGATTACGAATCGACTGCTCTGCCGCTGAGCTATCCCGGCATTGATATTATATTTTATCAAACTCTTCTTTAAAGTATCGATAAGTATCTTCATCAAAGAGGCAGAATTCAATTTCCTGTAAGTGAGTAGATTGATTTTTTATATATTCTAATGCTGTGTTAAAGATCACCCTTGCAACCATATCTTTAGGGCATCCATAAATCCCTGAACTTATTGCAGGGAAAGAGATGCTTTTTAATTTATATTCATCTGCAAGTTTTAGACTACTAAACACAGCATTTTTTAATTTTCTCTCTTCTTCACCTTCGCCCCATCTTGGTCCAACAGCATGGATTACATATTTTGCTTTTAATTTACCAGCTGTTGTAATTGCCGCAGAACCTGTTTGAACAAATCCAATTTTATCACTTTCCTGCTGGATAATCTCACCACCTTTTTTTACTATTGCTCCAGCAACGCCTCCACCGTGTTTTAGGTAATTGTTTGCAGCATTTACAATTGCCTCTGTGTCTCTTTCAGTTATATCACCTATCATTATTCTAATTGTTTTTCCATTAATTATTTTTTCCTCCATAATTAATCACCTCTTTAAAGGTCAATTTATCATATTTAAAATAATATTTAAGGCTTCATTTACTTCACTAAGGGTTGTAAACTTCCCTGTACTTATTCTTATTGATGAGATAGCATCTTCTTCCTTTAAACCCATTGATAGCAACACATGACTTGGCTTTCTTACCCCAGAATGACAGGCAGAGCCAGCTGAAAGGGCAACTTTATCTCCAATTTTTTCTACAAATTCATCAGCTATCACACCTTTTATTGAAATGTTAAAGGTATTTGGAAGTCTTGGTGAGTAAGCTCCATTCAATTTGACTAGAGGATTATCAAGAAGCCCCTTTAGTAAAGGTTCTGTTACATTTTGAAGATGTTGTTGTATCAAAGGCAACTCTTCAGAGATTATTTCACAGGCTTTCCCAAGTCCGACAATATAGGGAGTATTTTCTGTTCCTGGTCTTAATCCCTTTTCGTGGGATGCCCCAATTATCAAGGGTTTTATAATAAAACCTTCTTTAATATAAAGAGCTCCTATTCCTTTTGGTGCATAAAATTTATGACCAGCCATTGTTAACATTGTAACTTTGAGTTCTTTTACAGAAACAGGAACTTTACCAATGCTTTGAGCACAATCTGTGTGAAAGGGTATTTCCTTTTCAAGTAAAATATCACTAATTTCTTTTATTGGTTGAAGCATACCTGTTTCATTGTTAGAATGCATAATTGTAACAAGAATTGTATTTTTTTTGATTACCTTTTTTAAATCATCGGGATCAACTATACCTCTTGAGCTTACAGGTAAAAAGGTAACCTCATAACCCATTCTTTGAAGTTGTTTACAGGGATTTAACACAGATGGATGTTCTATTGATGATGTTATAATGTGTCCTTTATCAAAACAAAGCACTCTTCCAAATATGGCAAGATTATTGGATTCTGTTCCACCAGAAGTAAAAATTATCTCTTGAGGAGAGGCATCAATAAGTTTTGCAACTTTAATACGTGAAATTTCAATTAATTCTCTTGCTTTTTTGCCAAATAAATGATTACTTGAAGGATTTCCAAATTCTTCTAAAGTTTTTATAATCTCTTCCTTTACTCGTGGATCAACTGGAGTTGTTGCATTGTAGTCAAGATAAATCATTGGAGTAGAAGATAGAGTTGTTTAAACTATTCCCATTCAAATTCGACTTCTATCTGTTTTTTTCCTTCTTTCTCTTTGTATTCAACTTCTAATTCAAAATCTTCAGGTATTTCAATATTTACATCCACAACTGTAACTGTGCCCTTTTCTAAGGCATCAGCAAGTTTTCTTAGATAGTCTGCTGCTTCAGCTTTGTTTACTGTTTTTTCAAATTTTACTTTTTTTTCTTTTTCTTTCTCGCCCATATAATTCCTCCTTTTTGATTTTAAAAGATTAAAACTTTCAAAAAAGTTATTAAATTTTACTTTTTATCTAAGTATATCAGAATTTGATTGTCCTTTTCTATAAGTGCAACAATAGCAATTAAAAATTTATTTTTGAAAGGTAAAAATGTTATCATTTCTATCATGAAAATTCAATTTCTCGGTGCAACGAAAACTGTTACAGGCTCTTGTTTTTTACTTGAAATAAAAGGAACGAATATTCTAATTGATTGTGGTTTTTTTCAGGAAGACAGTTTAGAATATTTAAATTATGAACCCTTTGCCTTTAATCCAAAGAAAATAGATTTTGTCATACTTACCCATGCTCATCTTGATCATTCAGCTTTAATACCTAAACTTTTTAGAGAAGGTTTTAAAGGAAAAGTAATTACAACTCCATCAACTAAAGATTTACTTGAAATAATGCTTTTTGATGCTTTAAAGGTTCAAAAAAATGAGCATTATAAACAACCATTGTATGATGAGGAAAATATTTATAAAGCTTTGAAATTCACTGATGTCTTAAAATATAATCAAGTTTTAAATCTTAAAGGAATAAATTTAACTTTATATGACGCAGGTCACATTCTTGGTTCTGCCTCAGTTAAATTGGAAATTGATGGTAAAAATATTGTTTTTTCAGGTGATATAGGAAGAAAAAATTATCCTATTTTAAGGGATCCTGAACCACCATCACGTGCAGACTGGTTAGTTCTGGAATCAACCTATGGTAATAGAATGCATAAAACTCTTAATCAAAGTATTGATGAACTACTGCAGGCAATTAAAGAAACTTTTAAAAGGGGTGGAAATGTTATAATTCCTGCTTTTGCAGTAGGAAGAACTCAGGACTTACTATATATTCTAAATCGTTCTGTAAAACAGGGATTAATTGAACCTATAAATGTTTATCTTGATAGCCCCCTTGCAGAAGAGGCAACAAAGGTGTATCTTTCCCATCCTGAAGTTTTTGATGATGAAGCATTAAAAGAGATGAGAAATCCAAAGAGAACATCAATAAAACTTCATTTTGTAAAAACAGTAGATGAATCAAAGAGATTAAATAATATTAAATCACATTCTGTTATTATAGCTGGTTCTGGAATGTGTCAGGGAGGAAGAATTATATATCATCTTTACCATAATATTCACAGAGAAGAATGCGGAATTATATTTGTGGGATTTCAAGCAAAAGGAACCATTGGTAGAAAAATTATTGACGGTGAAAAAGAAATCCTCCTTTTAGGTAAAATGGTTCCAGTAAGGGCAAAAATATACACAATTGGAGGATTTTCTGCCCACGCTGATCAATCTGAATTAATGGATTGGCTTTCTGTAATAAAGGGTAATCCAGAGGTTTTTTTAGTGCACGGTGAAGAAAGCGTTATAGAAAGTTTTAAAAATTCTATTCTAGAAAGATTTAATTTTAAATGTCATATTCCAGATAGATTAGCAGTATATGAACTCACATAAATTCTATTTAAATAAGGACTTTTATATAAAACTCATTGAATTTCCAGCTCTTTATAATATTAAAACTGACGAACTTTACTGCCTCGATGACAGGGCATTAGATATTCTGAAAAATATAGACAACGTAGATATAGATATTTTAGATAATTCAGATAAAGAGTTTATTGATTTTTGCCTTAAAGAGGGAATATTAATTGAGAATCCTCAGGGAAGAATTAGAACTAAATTAAAGCAGTCTCCTATCCCCTCTCTAAGATATCTTGAATTGCAGATAACTAAACGTTGTAATCTAAAATGTAAACATTGTTTTTTAGGAGATACAGAAAATGTAGATTTACCCTTAGAAAAAATACGAAAAATTCTCAAGGAGTTTGAAGAAATGCAAGGGCTTAGGGTTTTAATAACAGGCGGAGAGGCTCTTTTGCATCCAAAATTTTCAGAGATTAACGAATTCTTAAAAGAAGTTGCCATAAGAAAAATCCTTTTTACCAATGGTAATTTATTAGATGATGGTATACTGAAAAATCTTAATGTAGAAGAGATTCAGATAAGTATTGATGGAATGAAATCGGGGCATGAAAAATTAAGAGGTGTTGGCACTTTCGAAAAGGCCCTTTCTTCATTAAGAAAAGCCATTGATTACGGTTTTCAAGTCTCCGTAGCGACTGTTATTCATAGGGGTAATATTGAGGAATTTTATGAACTGGAAGCTCTTATTAAAAGTTTAAAAGTGAGGGAATGGACAGTAGATGCTCTTACTATGGCGGGAAATCTTTTAATTAATCAAGAATTCTGGGTTTCACCAGAAGAATCATCAAAAATAATGAATAGATATGGTTTTTCATTAGAAGATCATCCAAGAATTGAAGGTTATGGTTGTGGAGCCCATCTTTTATCAATTAGTGCAAGAGGATTTGCTTCCTTTTGTTCTTTTTATGAAAATTCTCCCATTGGTAGCATTGACCAAGGATTGGAAAAACTGTGGACAAAGAAAAAACATGTTTTTCTTAGAGAACTTAAGTGTGTAGAACTCAGTTGTCCATTTATAAATGATTGTCGGGGAGGATGCAGATACAGGGCAAAAACTCTTTCAGATAATGAAAACTCTCCTGATTTATTTAAATGTTACCAGATGGGATTTTATCCCTTAAAATCTTCGAATTAATATGACATATTGCTACTGCTAAGGCATCTGCACAATCATAGGAAATAGAACTATTCAATTTTAAGAAATTTCTAACCATACTTTTAACCTGTATTTTATGGGCTCTACCGTAACCTGTTAATGCTTTTTTTATTTCAGTAGAGCTGTATTCGTAAACAGGAATTTCCCTTTGAGCTGCCACCAAAAAAGCAATTGCCCTTGTATAACTTAAAACAAAGGAAGAAGTAATTTTTTTACCAACAAAGGCTTTTTCAACTGCCATCTCTTTAGGTGAGTATTTTTCTATGATTTCCAGAAGTGATTGGTATATATATTTAAGTCTCTCAGGAATATTTTTTCTATGGGAAAGATTCAATGTTCCCGCATTAACTAATTTCATTTCAGAAAGTTCAATAATTCCAAATCCAAAATGTCTGCTACCAGGGTCTATCCCTATAACTGTCATTGCTTTACCTTCTTTTTTGTTACAGGTATTTCAAATAATATATCTTCAACTAATTCACATAAAATGTGTCCAAGTGTAATATGGGTCTCCTGAATTCGAGGTGTTTCCTCTGAAGATACTGCAAAGGCGTAGTCAACTTTTGATATTAGTTTTTCTCCTTTTATACTTGTAAATGCTATTGTTTTAAGTCCTCTTTTTTTGGCTGTCTCTATACCCTTTATTACATTACGGGAGGAACCTGATGTGCTTATACCGATTGCTATATCACCTTGTTGTCCGAAAGCTTTTATCTGTTTAGAAAATATTTCTGAGTAGTCATAATCATTTGCTATTGCGGTGATTACAGCCATATCTGTATTTAAAGCAATTGCTGGAAGCCCTGGTCTTTCCCTTTTAAATCTGTTTACAAATTCTGCAGCAATATGGGATGCATCTGTTGCGCTTCCACCATTTCCAAAAATTAAAATTTTCCCACCTTCATTAAGTGTTTTTGCAATAATTTCAGCAACTTCTCGAATTAAACTGATGTTTTCTTTAAAAAACTGTTCTTTTACTCTGATTGATTCTTCATAGGCTCTTTTAATTTTTTCTTCTATTTGCATCACATTTCCTCCTTAAAACACGGATAAAGTTTGTCATAGGTTTCAAGAATATGTTCTGGAATAACTCGCACATCTTCAAGGATTGTCATAAAGCCAACATCTCCTGCCCACCTAGGTACAATATGCCAGTGAAGATGTTCATCAATGCTTGCTGAGGCAACCACTCCTATATTAAGTCCTACATTAAAGCCATCGGGATGAAGTACTTTTCTCAAACATTTAAGACATTTAACAGTAAGAATCATAGATTCTGTAAGTTCTTCTGTATTTAAATCTTCAAGGGTATTCACATGCCTGTAAGGAACAACCATAAGATGTCCTGAACTGTAAGGATATTTATTCATAATTATGAAGGTAAGATTACCTCTGTAAAGAATTAAATTATCTCTGTCCTTTTCTTCCTTAGGCTTATCACAAAATATACATCCTTTTTCTTTTTCCCCTAATATGTACTGTATTCGCCATGGCGCCCATAATACTTTCATTTAAGCCTCCTCAATGCTTCCTGTGCATCTTCCCATGTAAGCCATTTGTCCTTTCTATTTCTTAATAAATAGGAAGGATGAAAAGTAGGAATAACTGTAATTTCCCTATAAAAGAAAACTTTCCCCCTAATTTTTGAGATCTGTATTTCCTTGAGCTTTCCTTTTGTTTCCATTAATGCATAGGTAGCTACCTTACCAAGAGTCATTATTACCTTAGGAGAGACTATTTCTATCTCCCTTTTCAAATAGTCAAAACAGATTTCGATTTCACTTTCAAAGGGCTCTCTATTAGCGGGTGGATGGCATTTTACAGTGTTTGTTATGTAAACATCTTGCCTATTAAATCCCATTTTTTCAATAAGATTTGTCAGAAGCTTCCCTGCTTCACCAACAAAGGGAATACTCTGTAAATCTTCATCAACTCCTGGAGCTTCTCCAATAAACATGAGCTTTGCATTGATATTACCCTGTCCACATACTGGATTTTTTCTTGAGTTACTAAGCGGACATTTTTTACATTCCTTGATTTCTTGGTTTAGTTTATCAATAGCCGAATTTTTTTTATGTCCAATGGATAAAGAAAAATCATCATTATAAATTAAACTTTCTGATAAGTTTTCATTATTTTTTTTACTCTGAATATTTACTATCGAATATAATAGGGATTCAGTTTTAACGGATTTAGAATGAGAATTTTTTAGAAGAGATTTTAAAAAATCATTAGGTAACTCTTTAAATCCAAGAGCTTTATAAAAATTTAGCAAATCAATTATATAGTCTATCTTTCTCCCCATCTTAACTTCTCTCTAAGAATTTTAAAATAATCCCTTCCTAAAGGTGCTATTATGTATGTCTTTTCTTCTGCAATTTTACATCTTATTTGGTCATGTTTTTTAAGTGGAAAACCTATTTGTCCATCTATTGTTAAAAAAACATCCTTTGCTTGGGATGATATAACTATATCTATTATGAAGTCATCAGGGAGAACAAGAGGTCTTACACTCAAAGTGTGTGGGCAGATTGGAGTGAATACTAATCCCCTTAAAGTTGGATAAAGTATAGGTCCACCTGCAGAGAGATTATAGGCTGTTGAGCCTGTAGGAGTGGAAATAATTATTCCATCTGCCTTTATTGTGGAGACATAAGTTTCATTTATTATTAAGTCAAAATTTGTAATTTTTGCTAAAATCCCTTTGCCAATTACTAAATCATTAAGTCCAAGATATTGAGATATAATTTGTTTATCTCTAAAAACAGTAGCATGGAGCATGCTTCTTTCTTCTATTTCATAATTACCTGAAAAAATTTGTTCTAAAATTGTGAATAAATCAGTTCTTGGAACCTCTGTTATGAAGCCTAAGCTACCCATATTGATGCCTATTATTGGAATTTTTTTCCCTCCTATAAGTCTGGAAATAGAAAGAATAGTTCCATCACCACCTAAGGCTAATATAGCATCAGAATTACGGATTGTTTCAATTTCTGAATGGGTAAAGGTTGAAATTTCTCCAACAGAATGAAAGAGCATGCATTCGCTACCTTTTTCTTTTATCCAGTCTTGAAGTTTTAATGCTGTTTGAATAGCTAAATTATCGTTTTCTTTGTATAAGATGGAAACATTTTTAAACATCTTTGACTTCCAAAGTAAAAACTCTTGTTTGGTCATTAACAATATCAATTTGAATTTTTAATGAGTTATCAGGTAATTCCGTCAGTTTTTCTGCCCATTCTATTACGCAGGTACCTGATTCAAAATACTCCCAAAAATCTATATCTTCTCTTTCAATGTTTTCCAATCTATAAAGGTCAATGTGATAGAAATTTTTATCTTCATAATTGGACACTATTACAAAACTTGAACTCATAATGTCCTTCTCTTGAATTCCAAAAGAGGAGGCAATGCCTTTTGTAAAGGCAGTTTTACCTGCTCCCATTTCTCCGTATAGTGCTAACACCTTTATCCCTTGAGATTTTATAAAACTTCCGATTATTTTTCCAAGTATTTTTGTTTCTTCTTCAGAATAGGTAAAAATTTTCATTTTCTTAAGCTTTTATACAAGAATAAAACAATTCCTATGCTAATAGCGGTATCGGCAATATTAAAAGCAGGCCAGTGGAAACTACCTACATGAAGATCAATAAAATCAATAACATAACCATAGATTAATCGATCTATAGCATTACCCAGAGCTCCTGATATGATTAAAGAATAAACAAACCAGTTCGGATAGTCTTTAAAACACAGAAATACAAGTACTGCTATAACAATTATTGATACAATTATGAAAAATTCGGAGCCTAAAAATTTGAACATTCCAAAGGCACTTCCTTTGTTTTCAACATAAACGAAATTTAAAAAGGGTAATATTTCAATAATTTTATCAGGATAAAGAAATTTTACAGCAAGAAACTTTGTTAGTTGGTCTACAAAAAAAACAATTAAAACAAACAGAAAGGCTTTCTTTTTATTAAGCCTTGATGACATGATAGCATCTTGGACAGACATCAGAAATTTCAAGTTTACCAACCATCGGAGAGTAATTCCAACAACGCTGGCATTTATATCCCTCTGCCTTTTCTACAGTAACAGTAAAATCTTTATCTTCCGAGTCTAAGAAATCCCTCACTTCAACTTGAGATACAATAAAAAGGGTAGGCAAAAAATCAAAATAGGTTGCTATAAAATCTTTAAGATTTTCTTTAACATTCAGAATTATTTTTGCTTCAAGGGAATTTCCGATGAACTTTTCCTGTCTTTTAATTTCAAGGGCTTTATTAACTTCATCTCTTATGCTTATTAATTTTTCCCATTTTTCTTCTAATTCATCATTTATAAATTTGTCTTCAACCTCTGGCATACGGGACAAGAATACACTTTCAGTTTCTCTGAAAGGAAGATGTTGCCATGCTTCTTCAGCAGTAAAAGACAGGATAGGTGCGATAAGTCTAATTAATGATTTGGCTATATTGTAAAGCACCCACTGGGCAGCTCTTCTTTCAAGAGAGTCAGCCTTAAATGTATATAATCTATCTTTAAGTATATCAAGATAAAAGGAACTCATATCAGTTACACAGAAATTATGCACTCCATGGAAAACTTGATGAAACTCAAAATTTTCATAGGCTCTTTTGACTTTTTTAATTAACTTCTGAAGCCTCATCATTGCCCATCGGTCTATTTCAAGGAGGTAGTCTTCATAATTTTTACCGTCATAATCATATATATTACCAAGTAAATATCTGAGTGTATTTCTTATTTTCCTGTAAGCCTCTGTAAGTTGTGAAAGAATTTCTTTTGAAAGTTTTATATCATCTCTGTAATCTTCTGCAGAGACCCATAGTCTTATGATATCAGCTCCGTGCTGTTTTATTATTTCTTGTGGAGCTATTACATTGCCAAGGGATTTAGACATTTTTCTTCCCTGACCATCTACTGTAAATCCATGAGTAAGAACAATTCTATATGGAGCCTTACCTTTACTACCAACTGAGGCAATTAAAGAACTTTGAAACCATCCTCTATGCTGGTCACTTCCTTCAAGATACATATCTGCAGGCCAGCTTAAATCTGAATTTCTCTCAAGAACAGCAGCATGGCTAACTCCAGAGTCAAACCAAACATCAAGAATATCTTTTTCTTTTTGGAAATCAGCGGATCCACATTCAGGACATTTGAAATTTGGTAACAAATCCTCAAGATTTATCTTAAACCAAACATCAGAGCCTTCTAATTCAACAAGTTTATATATTTTATTAAATAAATTTTCATCTTTAACTACATAACCACAATTTTTACAGATAAACAATGTTATAGGAACACCCCAACTTCTCTGTCTTGAAACACACCAATCAGGTCTTCCTTCAACCATTGAATATATTCTTTCCCTTCCCCAAGAAGGAATCCATTTAACTTTATCAATTTCTTCTAATGCTTTCTCACGAAGATTATTATGAGCCACTGAAATAAACCACTGCGTTGTTGCTCTAAAGATAATAGGTTTTTTACATCTCCAGCAATGGGGATAGGAATGAGTTATTTTCCCTTCCCATAATAGAGATCCCAAGTTTTTTAGATGTTCTATAATAGCCTTATTAGCGGTAAATACATTTTCTCCAGCAAAATAAGGAATTTCCTTTGTGAATCTACCTTTATCGTCAACTGGAGCGTATATATCAAGTCCATATTTTAAACCTATTTCATAATCTTCTTCTCCATGGCCAGGAGCAATATGAACAACACCAGTGCCTTCACCGGTTTCTACAAAATCTGCAATTACAATTTTTGAAATTCTATCAATAAAAGGATGTTTAGCTCTTATTCCTTCAAGTTCTTTACCTTTAACTTCGAATAAAGGAGTTTCTTCAAACTCAATTTTGTTTTTAAGATTGTTGATTGATTCTTTAGCTACTAAAATTATTCCTTTTTGACTTTTAAGTCCTACATAATCAACCTCTGGATTAACTGCTAAGGCTAAATTTGCAGGTAGTGTCCAGGGCGTTGTTGTCCATATTACTATATATAAAGGAAAATTCTCTACTGGAAATTTATCAAGATCAATTATTTCAAAGGCTACAAATATTGAAGGAGACTCTTTATCATAGTATTCAACCTCTGCATCTGCTAAGGCTGTTACACAGGAAGGGCACCAGTAAACGGGTTTTTTACCGCGATAGACATATCCATTTTTCACAAAAGTTAGAAATTCTCTAACTATTATGGCTTCATAATCATTGGACATTGTGATATAGGGATTATTCCAAAAACCAAAAACACCAAGACGAATAAATTCATCTTTTTGAATATTTATAAATTTTTCAGCGTATTGTCTGCATAGTTGTCGTTTTTTAAAAATATCTACATCGTCCTTTTCTTTACCAAGTGATTTGTCAACCTGAAGTTCAATAGGTAGTCCATGACAATCCCAACCAGGAACAAAGGGAGAATATTGTCCTATCATGGAATGGTATTTAACAATAATATCCTTTAAAATTTTATTTAAGGCATGTCCTATGTGGATGTGTCCATTTGCATAGGGTGGACCGTCATGTAATATAAATTTACCTGAGTTATTTTTTTTATTTATTTCCTGCAATTTTTCATAGATTCTGTTGTCATGCCAAAACTTAAGAATTGAAGGCTCTTTCTCAACAAGATTAGCCTTCATGGGAAATGTGGTTTGAGGTAAATTTAAAGTTTCCTTGTAATCTCTTGACATAGTAAAAAGAATACCATATTAAAACTTTAATTTTCAAATTGCTATAAACTCACCTTTCAGGTTCAAAAAAAGTTGCCACGTAGACGCTCATACCGTTTTCTGAGTCCTCATCCTGAGACAAAGCAGAAGGGATCTGTGAAAACTTGGCTAAATCAAATAATGAAATAAACAAAACGGAAACTGTATTTTTTGAAGAAAATAATATCTATGAATTATAATAATTAGATGTTTGAGAATTTTAAATCTCTCATTTATAATTTTTTAGCTGTCTGGTATACTCGAAAAAAAAATTTTGTCAAAGCAGAAAAGTACATTCTACAATTGTTAGAGAAAGCAAAGAGGCAGAGAAGTCCAAGGGCACAGGCTATTTTAATAGGTAATTTAGCTTACATTTCCAAAGAAAAAAAAGATTATGATAAAGCAATTAAATTGTGTGAAGATGCCCTTCAATATTATATTACAGAAAACGAAAAGTTCTATCTTTTACATATTGCTGGTGAATCTGCTTATTTAAAAGGAGATTATATGAAGGCAATCAACTATTTAAACAAAGCAGAAGAATTTGCAATCTCCTTAGGAGAGATTAAAAGATTAATAGAAATAAAGAATTTAATCGGTCTTAGCTATGCCTTAAGTGAAGACAAACACAGAGCAATCTCATATCTTGAAGATTCTTTAAAGATCGCTAAATCTCAAAGAAATACTTACTATGAAGGCTATATAAATCTTTATCTTGCCAATGTTTATGAAAAATTTAATGATGAAGCAAAAGCAAAAGAGTATTATGAGGAATCTACGAAAATTTTTAAAAAGCTCGGATTAAAGAAAAGTTTGAAAGAGTTACAGGTTTCTAAAATATAATTTTGTTCTATTTTTTTTAAAGAAAGAGAGTTTTTTGAAAATGAAGAAGAGAATAAAGTATGTTGCAAAGGAGATTATCAATAGATTGGGCTATTTTATCAAAATAGTGGATTGGAATAAAAAAGAATCCCTAAGAGCACAAATTAAGATGGAATTAAAGAGAATACTATCAAATACAATAGGCAAAAAAGCTGAATGGAAAGATATTGAAAGAATCGCTGGTAGAATTGACGAACAAATTGAATTATTGTATGCTGCATAAGAAAATCAGCATCTATTTCAGCTTTTTAAATTCTTTAGCGCAAGCTTATTGAGCGCATTTATATATGCCTTTGCAGAGGCAACGATTATATCTGTGTCAGAACCGTGTCCACGAACAGTATGCCCTGCCTCTTCAAGGATTATTGTTACCTCACCTAAAGCATCTGTTCCACCTGTGATTGCTTTTATTTCAAATTTATTCAACTCAGCCTTTGAGCCTGTAAGCTCTGTTATGGCTTTGTAAACTGCGTCAACAGGTCCATCTCCAGAAATTGAAATTTCCTTTTCCTCTCCATTTATTTTCATTCTAACTGTGGCAGTTGGCTTTTTCTTTGTTCCACTGCTTACTTCAAGGTCAATAAGTTGATAAACTTCAGTAATTCTTAATACTTCATCGGATACCAATGCTTCAATGTCTTCATTAAATATGTACTTTTTCTGGTCTGCAAGTCTTTTAAATCTTTCAAAAGCTCTATTTATTTCTTCTTCAGTAAGGCTAAAGCCGAGCTCTTCAAGTCTTGTTTTAAAAGCATGTCTACCAGAATGTTTTCCAAGCACAATTTTTGAACTTGGGATTCCAATATCCTGAGGTCTCATAATTTCATAGGTTGTTCTTTCTTTGAGAACTCCGTCCTGATGAATTCCTGCTTCATGGGCAAAGGCATTTGCTCCAACAATTGCTTTATTAGGCTGAACAACCATTCCTGTGATTTTGCTTACAAGTCTGCTTGTCCTGTAAAGCTCCTGAGTTACAATACCTGTGTCAGCTTTGAAAAAGTCACCTCTTACTTTAAGTGCCATAACAATCTCTTCCATTGCAGCATTTCCTGCCCTTTCACCAATTCCATTGATTGTACATTCCACCTGACCTGCGCCTTTAAGTATGGCTGTAAGTGAATTTGCAACAGCAAGCCCAAGGTCATTATGACAGTGTACACTTATTGTAGCTTTATCAATGTTTGGAACTTTGTTCATTAAATATTCAATAAGTTCTCCGTATTCCTGAGGTATTGTATATCCTACAGTGTCAGGGATATTGACAGTTGTTGCTCCTGCTTTTATTACCTCCTCAGTTACTTTACAAAGATAATCCCAGTCTGAACGAGTTGCGTCTTCTGCTGAAAATTCCACATCATCAGTGTATTGTCTTGCTTTTTTAACAGCCTTTACAGCTGCTTCAATCACTTGTTCTCTGTTCATACGGAGTTTATATTTTAAATGAATATCTGATGTGGCAATAAATGTATGGATTCTTTTTTGTTCTGCAGGTGCCAATGCTTCTGCAGCTCTCTCAATATCCTCATCACGGGCTCTGCAAAGCCCAGCAACAACAACACCCTTAACTTCCTTTGCAATCCTGTTTACTGCCTCAAAATCACCAGGTGAAGCAATTGGAAATCCTGCCTCTATGATGTCAACTCCGAGTTTTTTGAGTTGTCTTGCTACCTGTATTTTTTCATCAACATTCATTGATGCACCAGGAGACTGCTCACCATCTCTTAAAGTTGTATCAAATATTTTTATTCTTCTCATCCTGCACCTCAGGTTTTTGTTTTCTTTTTTTGATTAAAATAATTATATTTTTAATTATACCCCAAAAAACATAAGTGCTTGCAAGTATAAATATGGCAAAGGGTGGATGAATTACAATAAATAAAATTAAAAAAACGAAAAATAAAAGTATCCAAAAAGGCTTTTTTTCTTTAAAATCAACTTCTTTTAATCCATGAAATTTAAGATTGCTTACCATTAAAAAAGATAAAATAAGAGTTAAAGTAGGAAAAATTAAATTTTTCTGGGGAGTATAATTCAGAATTTCCTGACAAAAAATCACTGTAGATGCAAGCATCGTTGCAGCACCTGGGATTGGAAGTCCTTTGAAAGATTTTATTACTTCAACAAGTATATTAAACCTTGCCAATCTTAAAGCTCCACAGGCAGCAAATAAAAAAGCTATTGCAAAACCAACCCTACCAAAATCAAAAAGTGCCCATTTATATATAAGTATTGCAGGTGCTACTCCAAAGGTAACAAGATCTGATAAAGAATCAAGTTCTATGCCAAATCTGGTTGTAGTTCTTGTTAGTCTTGCTACCCATCCATCAAGTCCATCAAATATATTCGCAATAATTATTGCCCATGCAGAATGGATAAAATTCCCATTGATTGCTGCTACTATTCCATAAAAGCCAAAAAACATACCACAAAGGGTGAGGGCATTAGGAAGTATATAAACCCCTTTTTTAGGTTTTCTATTAGGGTCTCTTATCTTCTTAGTTTTTTTTGTCTTTATCATTGTAAAAATGCAATTACTGTTTTTCCAGCTTTAACTTTATCTCCCACTTTAACCTGAATTTTAAAGGAAGATGGAAGACAAATATCAACTCTTGAACTAAATTTAATCATGCCTAATCTATCACCTTTCTTTAAAGTCTGTCCCTCCTTTAACCAGCATACTGATCTTCTTGCAATAAAACCTGCTACCTGTCTTACTGTTATAACTCCATAGGGAGTCTCAAAAGTTATCTTTATGTTTTCATTTTCTCTGTATGCTTTCTCTTTAAATGCTGAAAAAAACTTTCCAGGTGTATGAATTATTTCCTTTACAACACCATCAAAGGGAACTCTGTTCACATGTACATCAAAGGGTGACATAAAAATACTTATTTCAATATAATTCTCACAACAAAGGCTACTGTTTTGGTTAATTGAAATTATTTTCCCATCAGCAGGAGAAACTACTGCGTGTGGGTCTGCTGGTGGAATTCTTTCTGGATCACGAAAAAAATAAAGAAAAAATAGACAAAGTCCAAAACAGACAATTGCCAAAGGTTCTAACCGTAATAAATAAAAAAAGGAACTTAAAAATAATCCACCAGCAATGTATGGGATTACTTCTTTTCTAATCATGCCTTTGATTTATCAACAAGTTTTGAAGTTTTAAGCCATGGCATCATTGCTCTCAGCTTTTCTCCAACTTTTTCAATAGGATGTTCCTCACCTTTTTTGGTAAGAGCATTAAAGGTGGGTTTTCCAACTTTACATTCAAGTATCCATTCCTTTGCAAACTGTCCACTCTGAATCTCATCAAGAATCTTTTTCATCTCTGCTTTTACAGACTGATTAATAATTCTTGGACCACGGGTCAGGTCTCCATACTGAGCAGTATTACTTATTGAATAACGCATTGTTGATATTCCACCTTCGTAGATTAAATCAGCAATAAGTTTTACTTCATGGAGACATTCAAAATAGGCAAGTTCTGGTGGATATCCTGCTTCAACCAGTGTTTCGTAGGCAGCTGTAATAAGAGCTGTCAGTCCACCACAAAGAACAACCTGTTCACCAAAAAGATCTGTTTCTGTTTCATCTTTAAAGGTTGTTTCTATAATTCCAGCTCTTCCACCACCAATTCCAACTGCATAGGCAAGGGCAACATCTTTTGTAATTCCTGATGGATCCTGATGCACTGCCATCAGGCATGGTACACCCATTCCCTTGAGATATTCACTTCTTACAAGATGTCCTGGTCCCTTTGGTGCAACCATAAAAACATTTATATCCTCTGAGGGAACAATCTGTCCAAAATGAATATTAAATCCATGGGCAAAGGCAAGGAAAGCACCCTTTTTGATATTTGGTTCTATTTCTGTTTTGTATAAGTCTGGTTGTAGTTCATCGGGAGTTAAAATCATAATAACATCTGCTATTTTTGAGGCTTCTGAAACAGTCATAACAGTAAGTCCAGCATTTTCAGCTTTTTGCCAGCTTTTACCCTTTCTGAGTCCTACAATAACATCAAATCCACTATCTTTTAAGTTATTTGCATGGGCATGTCCTTGGCTTCCGTATCCTATTATTGCGATTTTTTTACCTTTAAGAATGTCTGTGTTTACATCAACATCGTAATAAATCTTCATTCTACCCTCCTACAATTTATAAAAATTTAACAATTATAACACATGTATTTAATCGTTATCTAATATAACTCTCCCTAAGAGATTGTCAATATAGGCAAGTACTGCCTTAAGAGATTTTAGGTACTTTTGATTTATTTTGATTTTATGTTAATATTTTTTTAAGGATTTTATGTTAATATTTTTTTTTTAAGTCTTCTTAGGAGGTAAAAATTATGATTGTGCAATTTAGTATAGTTCCATTAGGAGTTGGGATAAGTGTTAGTAACTATGTAGCAAAGGTCATAAAGATTGTCGATGAAAGTGGACTTCCTTATAAGCTCCATGCAATGGGAACAATTGTAGAAGGAGAGTGGGAAGATGTAATGAATCTTATAAAAAAATGCAGAGACGCTTTGATGGATGAGGTAGAAAGAGTTGTAATAGACATAAAAATCGATGACAGAAAAGGTGCTAAAGGAAGAATTGAAGGAAAAGTAAAATCTGTTGAAGAAAAAGTTGGAAAAATTGTAAAAAAATGAATCCTGAAAAAATATATGTTGCAATAGATTTTAAATCCTCCTTTACATCAGTAATTTCTTATGCGATTTGGCTTGCAAAAACATTTAATTGTAAAAATATTTGTCTTTTCCATATTATGGAATATACCCTTACTCCACCTGCCTATTTAATGCCTTACATTAATCAAGAAAAAAAGAAAATTGAAAAAAAATTAAACGCATTAGCAGAAGAACTTAATAAATATGAAATAAATACTGAAAATAAAGTTGTTTTTGGAAGACTTATTGAAAGTATCAAGGAAGTTATAAAGGATGAAAAAGCTTGTGCAGTAATAGGTTTTAAAACCCATATTACAAGGCCTTCCACTTCTGAAAGAATTATTAAAGGACATACAATCCCTGTTTTGATCGTCAAAGTAAAAGATTTTAAAGAAATTAATCCCGAAGCTATAAATATAAAAAAGGTTTTATGTCCTGTTGATTTTTCTCCCTATTCTTTGAGAGCTTTAACAACTGCCAAAGAAATATCAGATAAACTGCATGCTGAATTAAAAGTTATACATGTGATACCTGAACAAAAGGTAAAAGGAATAATTGAAGAACCCTCAGAGGTTGAAAAATATTTATTGTATCTAAAAGAAGAAGCCATTGAAAAAATTAAAAAAACAGATGAAAGTCTCCAATATGAAGTTGTCTCAGGTATTCCATCAGAGGTAATCATTGAAAAATCTAAGGATACAGATTTGATTGTAATAGGCTCAAAGGGAAGGTCTTACACTGAAGCACTAATAATTGGAAGTGTTGCTGAAAGTGTTATAAAAAATTCAACAAAACCTATTTTGCTTATTCCTTAAGGATAATTTTATAATACAACATGCATGGCAAAGTTGTTTCAATAAACATTAGTGAAAACAAAGGAACAACAAAAAAAGCTATAGAAGAAGCCTATGTTATCGAAAACTACGGGATTAAAGGAGATGCCCATGGAGGTTCCCATTGGCACAGACAGATAAGTCTTCTTGCTATTGAAAGCATTGAAAAAATGAAAGAAAAAGGAATGCTCCTTAATTATGGAGATTTTGCAGAAAATATCACCACTGAAGGCATTGATTTGTTAAGTCTTCCTTTAGGAGCCAAATTACAGATTGGAGAGTGCATTTTAGAGATTACTCAGCATGGTAAAAAATGCCACAGTAAATGTGAAATCTTTAAAATTGTAGGTGACTGTATAATGCCTCGTGAAGGCGTTTTTGCGAAAGTTTTAAAGGGTGGCAAAATTAAGGTTGGAGATAGCATAACCATACTATGAAATACAAAGTTGCCATAATAACAGTTTCGGACAAAGGTTCAAAGGGAGAAAGGGAGGACTTAAGTGGAAAAGTAATTAAAGAAATGGTTTCCTCATGGGCGGAGATTGTATCATACAAAATTGTTCCAGATGAAAAGGAAGAAATAAAACAGGCAATTTTGGAAATAATATCAAAAGCTGATTTAATTCTTACAAATGGCGGAACAGGCCTTCATCCAAGAGATGTTACTCCAGATGTTACTCGTGAAGTTATTGAAAGGGAAATCCCAGGTATTGCAGAGGCAATGCGATCAGAGGGATATAAAAAAACAAAAACAGCTATACTTTCAAGAGCTATTGCAGGAATTAAAGGAAAAACTTTAATAATAAATCTTCCCGGAAGCCCAAAGGCAGTAAAGGAGTCTTTAGAAGTAGTAATAGATGCACTTCCCCATGCCTTAGATAAAATTAAGGGAGACCCCACTGAGTGTGGTAGATGAATGATATAAGTGTTTCTACTGCTTTTATAGGTGGCTTTTTAAGTTTTTTTTCTCCCTGTGTTCTTCCTCTTCTTCCTGTTTACATTTCTCTTATTACAGGACTTTCTACAACTGAAATATTTCAAGGTGGTTCTAAAATTCGTATTTTAGTTTATACATTAATATTCATTTCAGGCTTTTCAACTGTTTATCTTGCAATGGGTGTTGGAAGTTCTTTAATTGGCAGTATTTTTTTTGATTATCAGGATGTTTGGAGAATTATAGGAGGCATTTTTTTAATTATATTTGGTTTTCTTTTAATAGGATTAATTAAAAGCGGTTTTTTTATGCGAGAGCTTAGACTAAATATAAAGTTTCAGAAGTTTAGTTCTCCTGTAGGAGCTTTTTTTATTGGTGTCGGATTTGCTGCTGGATGGTCGCCTTGTATAGGACCAATATTGGGAAGTATTCTAATTTATTCAAGCATAAGTAGCAGTATTTTAGATGGAATGAAAATGCTTGGAGCTTACTCTTTAGGACTTGCCATCCCTTTTTTAATTTCATCCTTCGCAATTGATTCAGCAATGCGATATCTCAAAAAATATATGAAAATATTTCGATTTATCAATTATTTTTTGGGTGGAGTATTGATAATTCTGGGCATTCTAATGATTTTCGGACTAACCTTTTAATTAAAATATGCATTCAGACCATAAAATTAAAATTTCAATTAATTTCAATAATTTAAAGGAGCTAAAAAGTATAGGTGTCCGTTTTTTAAATACAGAGCGATGGTCAGGAAATGTTTTACTGATGGTAATTGATGCAGCTTTTACATCTGTGGGAGTAAATTATTTTCAGGTTGTTTTGCCTAAGGTTAGAGAGTTTGAAAAAGAATTTGTTAGAAATGGTAAAGTTACAGGACTTTCATCTTTTTGTCATTTTGACTATAAAAAAGCATTCTACATATGGAAAAATGAACGCTCCTGGCAGGTAGCAAAAGAGATTGCTCAATATCTGTCAACACTATCAAAGGATGATAAAAATTCACTTAGAATATGGGCAAAAAATGCATCTATTGATAAATGGGAAAATGATCCGATTGGAAAAATCAAAGGTGTAGGTTTAATTACATATCAATATCTGAGAATGATGGGAGGAGTGGATACAGTTATGCCAGACAAGATTGTAAAAAAAGTTATCAATAGAATTCTCATAGAGACTGGCGAGATGCCTGTAAATGATAATTTGAACTTTATTAAAACTGTTGAAAATATTGCCAAAATTAATGGTTTTCGTCCGATAGAAATATGCTTGATGACATGGTTTTTAGAAAATCCTGAAAGAATCTCAGAAATGCCTTAATTTTTAATTCTTTTTGCAACTATATATGCCTGTCCAAGAGATATACAGGCATCATTGCTTGGAAAATTAAGATGAATCAGGGGTTTTAATCCGATTTTTTTCAATACTTTAATGCTTTCCTTAATTAGGTAAGCATTCTGAAAGACTCCACCACTTAAGCCAACATGGTCAAATCCATATTTTTCTTTGAAATAAAGGCTTAGTTGCATTATTATTTTTATAATTGTGTTGTGAAATTTCCATGATACGGTGGCAACAGTTTTACCATTTAAAAAATCATCAATGATTTGCTTTATCATAGGAGTATAATCAACTGTTATTTGTTTTCTGTCATTCTGATCGGAGCGAAGAATCTCCTCCTTACTATAGTTCTCTATAAAATTAAAGTCATAACAAGCTTTTTCGGAAAACTCCGTTCCGCTATCTATTAAGCTTTCAAGAGCAATTGCTGCCTCTGCCTCAAAAGTATTGTAATGACAAACTCCGATAAGAGAGGAGACTCCATCAAAAAGTCTTCCAAGCCCCGATGAAAGAGGGCTAAACTGTTTCAACTTTTTCAGTCTAAGTATCTGTCTAATTTTTTCTTCAGATAGAACCTTTGTAAGAGGCAATTTTTTTATCAATTCTAAATCCTCACCAAAGGCATCGTCAATCAAAGAAAGTGTTATTCTTGAACATTCCTTAATGGCATTTTCTCCACCTGGTAAACTTATGGGTTTAAAATGGGCAAGTCTTTGAAAGTTCTGTATTGTGCAATATAAAAACTCACTTCCCCAGATGGTTCCATCTGTGCCGTATCCTGTTCCGTCAAAGGCTATTCCAAAGAGTTCTTCAAGCCCGTATTCAGCCATAATAGATGCAACATGACAGTAATGATGTTGTAGGGCAAAACTCTGCAGTCTCCTCTTTTGAGCATGCTCCTTTGCCCATTGAGTTGAATAATACAAAGGATGAAGGTCGTGTCCTAAAGCAATTGGTTCAATTCTGTAAACTGATTTTAGATTTTTTAAAACCTCTTCGTAAAACTGAAGGGTCTCCAAATTTTCCATATCTCCAATGTGTTGACTCATTATTGCATAGTTTGATTTTATTAAAGTGAAGGTATTTTTAAGGTCAGCACCAGCACCTAAAACCTCGGGTAATTCTTCTTTAAGGGAAATTGACTTTGGAACAAATCCTCTTGCTCTTCTAATAAAATAGATTTTTCCATTTAGTTCCCTTACAACTGAATCATCTATCCGCATGAATATTTCTCTGTTATGAAGCAAAAAGGCATCGGCAACATTGTAAAGTTTTTCCAGTACCTCTTCATTTTTGGTAATTATAGGTTCCTCTGAAATATTTCCGCTTGTCATCACAAGTGCTTCAAAATGAGCAGATGTTCGTTTTATGTCATTCTGGGGGAGCTTAAGCGACTGAAGAATCTCTACCTTTCCTATGTCATTCTGAGCATCAGCGAAGAATCTCCTCATTATTTTAAGGGATTCTTCAGAGCATTGAGACCCTCGGAATGACAAAAAGGTGTCCTCTGGATAATAAAATAACAAATAATGTAATGGCGTATAGGGAAGCATAAAGCCAAGATAAGAATTATTTGGTGCAAGCAAATCTGGAAGAAGACAATCTGTTCTTTTTCTAAGTAAAACAATAGGTCTCATCGGAGAAGTTAGGATTTTTTTTTCCTCTTCTGAAACAAAGCAAAATTTTTCTATTGATTCAATATCCGGTGACATCAGTGCAAAAGGTTTGTTACTTCTTTTCTTTCTTTTCCTTAAATTTTCAATACTTTCTGGATTTTTTGCATCACAGCATAGATGAAAGCCACCAAGCCCTCTAATTGCAAGAATTTTTCCTTCTTTGATAAATCTGATTGCCTCTTTAATTGGATTTTCAATTTCCTTTGCTCCTTCTTTAGTTTTCACAAGGAGACTTACCTGAGGACCACATACTGGGCATGCATTTGGTTGGGCATGAAATCTTCTGTTTGAAGGGTCTTTGTATTCTCTCATGCATTCTGGACACATCTTGAATACCGCCATTGTTGTGTTTGGTCTATCATAGGGAACTTTAGTCGTAATTGTATAACGGGGACCGCAATTTGTACAGTTTATGAAGGGATAGAGATATCTTCGGTCTGATGGATCAAAAAGTTCCATTAGACAATGAGCACAGATGGATACATCCTCAGAAACATGGGTAAATCCTGCATCATCAATACTTTCAATGATTTCAAAATCTTTGTAGTTATTTAAAGGAAGTTCTTTTGTCTCTATTGAGTATATTTTTGCAAGAGGAGGAGGCTCATTCTTGAGTTTTTCAATGAATTCTGATACTTTTTCTCCTTCTATTTCAATTGTTACACCCTTTGATGTATTTGTGACAAATCCAGTGAGATTAAGTTTTTTTGCAAGATTGTATACAAAGGGTCTGAAACCAACTCCCTGTACAACACCTTTAACTTGTATGTGAAGGCGTTTCATTAATTTAGAATAACACTAACTGTCTTACTGATGAAAAGCTCTTTCTGTGAATTGGCGAAGGACCGAATTTTTTTAATGCTGATAAATGCTCCTTTGTAGCATATCCTTTATGTTTATTAAAGCCATAATTAGAATATACTTTATGGTAATCACACATTATTCTGTCTCTTGTAACTTTAGCTATAATACTTGCTGCTGCAATTGAAGCACTTTTTTGATCTCCTTTGATTATATTTTTTTGAGGAATTTTTATATTTGGTAATTCCAAAGCATCTATTAAAAGTAATTCTACTTTCTTACCAAGCTTTTCAAAGGCTTGAATCATTGCAAGACGTGTTGCTTCAAGAATATTAATTCTGTCAATTAGATTTACATCAACAATTCCTATTCCAACAAAGGCATACTTGATTATTTCTTCAAAGAGGCTTTCCCTTTCTTCTGAAGATAATTCCTTAGAATCCCTAATTCCTTTAATAAAAACAGGCTCCTTGAAACTAACACAGGCTGCAACTACAGGACCTGCAAGACATCCTCTTCCTGCCTCATCTATTCCAGCAATGACACTATAACCTTCTTGTCTGAATTTATTATCAAAGGCAAAATACGAATCAACTGCTTTAGAATTATTCGAAATCAAAGGGTTCAGTCCTCTAATAATTTGTTTTTTCCTTAACCTTTGCCTCTTTACCCTTCTTTGTTCTTAAGTAATAAAGTTTTGCTCTTCTCACATCTCCTCTTCTTACTATCTCTATTTTGTCAATAATTGGGCTGTGAAGAGGAAATACTCTCTCAACTCCAACTCCAAAGGAAATTTTTCTTACTGTAAAGGTTTCTCTTAAGCCACAGCCTCTTCTTGCGATTACAATTCCCTCAAAAACTTGAATTCTTTCCTTATCACCCTCTTTAACTTTTACATGAACCTTTACAGTATCCCCGGGTCTAAAATTAGGAATATCAGATTTTTTAAATCTCTCTTCTATTGATTTAATGATTAACTGGTTCATTTTCTCCCTCCAGAATTTTTCTATTTATTTCAGAGCAAAGCTCCTTTAATATTCTCAGTTCATCATTAGATAAATTTTTTAGTAAATCAGGTCTTTGAATTAAAGTTTTTCTTATTGCTTCAGTTTTTCTCCATAGCTCAATTTTTTTATGATTTCCACTTAAAAGAACCTCTGGAACTTTCATCCCTTCGAATTCTTCAGGTCTTGTATATTGGGGATAATCTAAAAATCCTTTCATAAATGAATCCTCTTTTGCTGACAGCTCATCTCCTAATGCTTCAGGAATCAATCTTACAACACTTTCTATTATAACCAATGCTGCAAGCTCACCACCACTTAAAACATAATCACCAATTGAAATTTCATCATCTATAAATAACTTAACTCTCTCATCAATCCCTTCATATCTACCACAGATAAGAACTAATTCTTTTTGATTTTCATAAAAATCTTGAGCCACCTTCTGATTAAATCTTCTACCCTGTGGAGAAAGTAAAATAAACTTTTTGGGATTGCTATTACTTTTAAGATGTTTTATTGCATTATAAAAGGGCTCTATCTGCATAACCATTCCTGCTCCGCCACCATAAGCGTAATCATCTACTTTTCTGTGTTTATCTGATGTATAATCTCTCAAATTATATATTTTCACCTCTGCCAATCCTTTCTTTAATGCCTTACCAAGTACCCCGTACTTTAAATAACATTCAATTAACTCTGGAAATATAGTTAAAACATCAAATTTTTTCATAAAAGAAAAGGGCGTGTATGCACGCCCTTTATTGTCATTTCAATGATAGGACTATTCTAAAATCTCAAGGACACATCTTTTGCCAACTTTAGTACCTGCGGCACCTAAGATAGTCCTCATAGCCCTTGCAGTTTTTCCCTGTTTTCCAATCACTTTTCCAAGATCGCTTGGTGCAACTCTGAGTTCATAAACAGTAGTTTTCTCTCCCTCAATCTCTGTTACCTTAACCTCCTCTGGTTTGTCCACCAGTGACTTAGCCATTGTCTCAATCAGTGTCTTCATGCTCATGTTCTAACCTCCGTGCAAAAGAGTAGTAAATACCCAAATGGGTATGTTAAGCAGAAACTCGTTCAATTAATTTTTTTACCGTATCAGATGGCTGTGCGCCCTTTTCTAACCAGTATTTAACCCTATCCATTTTTAGGTTAATTTCTGGTGGTTCTGTTTTAGGATTATATATTCCTACAATCTCAATAAAAGGACCATTTCTACGAGCTTTTGCATCAGCAATGACAACTCTGTAAAAAGGCTTCTTTTTTGCTCCCAATCTCATTAATCTTATTCTAACCAATTTTACCCTCCAAAAGTTTTAATCCTATAACTATTAAATATATTACATTGTAGCTATTAAATTCAACTGTTTTTTAAACCCCTTAAATTGCCTTTTTAGTGGTGGTTTTATCTAAAATTTCTCACTTACTTACTTTTTATAATTCCATTTTTTACAAAGATAATGCCTGAAGTCCCTCTGAATTTCCCTGCCTTCTTAACCAATCTCCAACTGTAGATGGTGAAGGCATTTTTTCCATCCCAGTAAGTTTTCTTAATGCAGTATCATTGTTTATTTCTCTTAAATCCTCTATTGTTTTCCCTCCCCCTTTAAGCATAAGAAGTATTGGTTCAATGTAACAGTATGCAGGATAACCCAATCTTTGAGGGACAAAGTCCCTCAAACTCCCTAATTTTATTTAATTTAATTTTATGTAGATACAAAGGGACAAAGTCCCTTTGAAGAATTCAGAATAAAGAGCTAAACCTGACCTTGCTGTTATTTCATCTTTTGTGCGGGATAACTTGAAAGAAAGTATATTTTGTTTTATCATATTTATGAGCCTCCTTTTTTTGTGTGTTTTTTCACCATTTGGGTGATATTTTATATCACCCCTAAAACTAAAATCCACAAAAAGGAGGCTCACTTTTTTATATGCCTATCAGCAATTTTAGGGAAATACCACAGTATTGACAAAAAAATAACAAAAGGGATATCTTAAAACTTCAATGAGAGGTATTATCAGATATATAGGCAGAAAAACTATAGATTTATGGCTGTTTTTGGGTAAGATGTTTATATTTCTGATAGAGTCTTTATACCATATTTTCACTCCTCCATTTAAATTCAGAAATTTTCTAAGACAGGTAAGGTTTTTTGGTAATAAATCAATTATTGTAGTGATATTTACAGGTGGCTTTAGTGGAATGGTTTTGGCTCTGCAAGGATACTATGCACTTAATAAATTTGGTTCAGAAGCTTTACTTGGGCCTGTGGTTGCTCTTTCTCTTATAAGAGAGCTCGGACCTGTTCTTTGTGCTCTTATGGTTACAGGAAGAGCTGGCTCTGCATTGACAGCAGAAATTGGAATTATGAGAATTACTGAACAGATAGATGCTTTGACTGTAATGGCTGTAAATCCTATGAAATATGTTGTTGTTCCTAATATTCTTGCTGGTTTGTTAACTTTTCCTCTTTTGACAGCAATATTTGATGTTGTCGGAATATATGGTGGATATCTTGTTTCAGTGCATGCTCTTGGATTGTCTGAGGGAACATATTTTTCTCAGATGGAGCTTTATGTTGATATGGAAGATATAAGAATTGGTTTTTATAAATCTTTGAGTTTTGGACTTCTTGTTACATGGATATGCACATTTATGGGTTATAATTCAGGTTATGGAGCAAGAGGTGTAAGCAGAGCTACAACAAATGCTGTTGTTCTCTCCTCTGTTGTTATCCTAATCTGGGATTACATGCTTGGAGCCTTTCTTTTATGATAGAGATAAAAGACCTTCACAAGTCCTTTGGAAAACAACAGGTTTTAAAGGGAGTTAATTTGGTTATAAATGAAGGTGAGGTAACTGCTGTAATTGGAAGAAGCGGTGGAGGTAAATCTGTTCTTCTTAAACACATTGTTGGATTACTGAAGCCAGACAGAGGAAATATATTAATAAAAGGTAAAGATATAACAAAACTAAAAGGAAGCAAACTTGATGAAATAAGAGCAGAGATTGGAGTTGTTTTTCAAGGAGGTGCCCTTTTTGACTCAATGACTGTTTATGATAATGTTGCCTTTCCATTAACTGAAAAAACTAAATTAAATAAAAAAGAAATTTATGAAAAAGTTATGAAGGCATTAAGTGATGTAGGTCTTCAAGGGATGGAGTATAAATATCCAGCCGAATTAAGTGGAGGAATGCGTAAAAGAGTTGCTCTTGCAAGAGCATTAATAGCTCATCCCAAAATAATACTTTTTGACGAACCAACTACAGGACTTGACCCAATTTTAGTAAGGTCTATCCATAAATTAATAAGGGATACTCAAAAACTTTATGGATTCACCGGCTTAATAATAAGCCATGAAATTCCTGAAATTTTTGAAATTTCTGACAGAGTTGCTATGCTTCATGATGGAAAAATTGTCGCTGTTGGAACTCCAGAAGAAATTCAAAAAAGTGATAATATTATTGTAAAAAATTTTATAATGGGAATAGAAAATGGAGGGGATTATGAAAAGGGAAAATCTTGAAATAGCTGTTGGAATATTTGTTTTGATAGGAATTATTGCATTGGGATATCTTTCCTTTAAACTTGGTAAAATTGAATTTTTATCCGGAGGATATTATACTCTTTATGCAGAGTTTGACAAAGTTGGAGGTATTAAAAAAGGTTCTGTTGTTGAAATAGCAGGAGTTCCTGTTGGTTCTGTTGAAAAAGTAACAATTAATGAAAGATATCATGCTGTAGTTGAAATTAGAATACTTAATTCAATTAAGCTTCCTGAGGATTCAATTGCTTCAGTTAGAACAAAAGGATTAATTGGTGAAAAGTATATTCAGATTACACCTGGTGGGTCTGAGCAATATTTAGCTCAAGGCGGTAAAATTAGAGAAACGGAATCATCAATAGATATAGAGGAGGTATTGTCAAAATATGTATTCGGAAAAATTTAAAATTTTAATTGTTTTCATTGTAGTTTTATTTTCATCGGTTTGTTTTGCCGAAGACAAAGTAATTCTTGACCTGAAAGGATGCCTTGAAAGAGCAGTGAAATTCCATCCAGAACTTGGTGAATATAAACAGGATGTTGAAATTTATAAAGCAAAACTTGGTGAGGCTAATGCTGCAGTATATCCCCAGATTGAGCTTATGGCTTTGGGAGGTCCGTCTCCTGAAGCTCGTAAGGAATCAATATCTCCAGTGATAAAAACAGATGTAAAATCAACTTCTATTAACGGTATATTTGGTATGATTACAATGCAGATTTTACAGCCTCTTTATACCTTTGGAAAGATTTCAGGATATAAAACTGCAGCAGAGGCAGGTATAAAGGTTTCTGAGGCAGAGCTTGAAAAAAGGCGTTCAGAGGTCATTTTAAAAACAAAGGAGCTTTACTGGAGTCTTTCTATGATAAGAGAATTAAGAGTGCTTACCAATGAGATTAAAGAAGAACTTGAAAAAGTAATAAAGAAAACAAAGGAAGATTTAAAAAAAGACATACCCTCTGCTGATGAAATGACTCTTTATAAACTTAAAACATATCTTGGTGAAGTTAAAAGGAATCTAAATGAAATTGATAAAAATGAGGCAATAATAATTGAAGCAATAAAATTTATGACAGGACTCCCAAGAAATACCAATATTGAGATAATAACCCATCCTTTGAAATATGAGGAAGCATATATAAAACCTGATGAGTTAATTTCAAAAGCTCTTGTTTTAAGACCTGAAATTACGCAGATAAAAGAAGGGCTAAGAGCAAAACAGGCTTTGGTTGATGTTGAAAAGAGCAATCTTTATCCTCAGATATTTCTCCTTGTCAAAGGTACTCTTTCAGGTGCTACAAATAGAGATAGAATCCACAATCCCTATATTTCTGACCCTCTCAACGAATCAATGCTTGTTGCTGTAATTGGTTTGAAACTTAACATAGATTTCGGTATAACAAAAGGTAAGATAAGAGAAGCAGAGATTGAATATAAAAAAGTACTTGAAAAGAAAAAACTCGCAGAAAAGGGTATTCCTGTTCAGATCATGAAAGCTTACTATGAACTTCAGGAAGCAACAAAGTCTGCTCGGGATATGGATGAGGCTTATCAGAATGCAAAAAAATGGCTTGTAACTGCAGATGCTAATATTGATATGGGAATTGGAGAGACAAAGGATCTTGCAGATGCTGTCCTTGCTTATGCAACTACAAGAGTAAATCAACTGAAAGCTCTTTACAATCAAAAAATGGCAATTGCAAATTTACTTTATGCATCAGGACTTGATAAAGAGGAAAGGGAGGTTAAGTAATGAAAAAGATATTGATAATTTTATTGATTTTACTTTTTACTTCATCTATTGCTTTTTCTGCGATTTCACCTAAGGAACAGATTAAAAAAACAGTAGACAATGTAATAAGTATTCTCAAGGATCCTAAATACAAAGGTGAAAAAAAGTCTCAGCAAAGAAGAACTGCCTTGAGAAATGAAATTGGAAAAGTTTTTGACTTTGAAGAAATGGCGAAGCGTTCTTTAGGTATTTACTGGAGAGAGAGAACCCCGCAGGAGAAACAAGAGTTTACTGAATTATATAAAGACCTACTTGAAAGATCTTATAGCGGGAAAATCGAATCTTATACTGATGAGGAAATAATTTATACAGATGAAAGGATTGAAAATGGCAAATATGCTGAGGTAAAAACAAAAATAATTACAAAAGACAAAAAAGAAATTCCCATTGATTACAAACTTTATTTCAATGGAAAAGAATGGAAAGTTTATGATGTAGTTATTGAAGGAGTTAGTCTTGTTAGTAATTATCGTAGCCAGTTTAATAAAATAATTCGAAATCACTCTTATCAAGAATTAGTAAAAAGAATGAAGACAAAACAGGCAGAAGAATTATTAAGGGAGAAATAAAATGTACAGATTGGTAATAATTGAAAAAAGTAATTTAATTCGAAATTTTTTAAAAAATTCTTTTCTTTCTAATAATTTTTCAATTCATTCATTTGCTGAACCTGAGGAATTTCTAAAGAATTTTAACATAATTAAACCAGATTGTGTTTTTTTAGATGAAAACATTGCTGAAATGAATCCCATAACTTTTTGTGAAACTTTAAGAAATAAATACTCTCTCCTTTTACCAATTATTTTACTTGTTAATTTTCATTCTTCTATTGATTTGCAAAAACTGAAAAATTTAGGGGTGGATTTCTTAATAAAGCCTTTTGATAGTCAAGCATTGATTGAAAAAATAAAATTTCTGCTAAAAATTGATGATAAAACAGAAAAAACAGTGACAGTTGCTGAAGTGATTGCCCCAGAGGAGAAAAAAGTTATAGAAAAAGAAATAGTAAAAGAAGAAACACCAGAGGAAATATTTGAAAAAATTAAACCATATTTAAAAAATGAAATTAGAAATGAATTGAGAGACCTATTAAAACAATTTGAGGAGGTTTTAGAGAAAAAATATGTATAAACACGGAATTTCTATTACAGAAACATACAGTCCTCAAGGAATTGAGTCAAAACTTTATAATTTCTGGGAAGAAAAAAGTTTTTTCAAACCAGACCCTGACCCCCAGAAACCTCCATACTGTATTGTAATTCCTCCTCCAAATGTAACTGGAAGTCTTCATATGGGACATGCTTTAAATGCTACACTGCAGGATATTCTTATAAGATGGAAAAGAATGCTTGGATACAGTGCACTTTGGATTCCTGGTACTGATCACGCAGGAATTGCTACTCAAAATGTCGTAGAAAGACAGATAATGGCTGAAGGACATAACAGATATCAGCTTGGAAGAAGTAATTTTCTTCAGAGAGTCTGGCAGTGGAAAGAATCTTGTGGAGGTAAAATTATAGAACAACTTAAAAGAATTGGTGCATCCTGTGATTGGTCACGTCTTCGCTTTACAATGGATGAAGGACTTTCAAGGGCTGTAAAGGAAGTTTTTTTAAAACTCTTTGAAGAAGGATTAATATACAGAGACCTTAAACTGATAAACTGGTGTCCAAGATGTCATACAGCCCTTTCTGACCTTGAAGTTGAACATGAAGAAACTGAAGGAAAGCTCTACTATATAAAGTATCCATTAAAAGAAGATTCTACTCAGTTTATCACAGTAGCAACAACCCGTCCAGAGACAATGCTTGGTGATACAGCTGTTGCTGTTAATCCTGAAGATAAAAGATATAAAAATATGATTGGAAAAATTTTAATTCTTCCACTTATAAATAGAGAAATTCCTGTCATTGCTGACAGCGCAGTTGATATGGAATTCGGTACAGGTGCTGTAAAAGTTACTCCATCCCATGATTTCAACGATGCAGAGATAGCTCAAAGACATAATCTTCCTAATGTGTGCGTAATAGATGAAGAAGGGAAAATGACTGATGAGGCAGGGAAATACAGAGGCATGGACAGATATGAAGCAAGAAAAAGAATAATCGCAGATCTTGAAGAACTTGGACTTCTTGAAAAAACGGAAAAACATAAACATGCAGTTGGACATTGTTATAGATGTAAAACAGTAATTGAACCCTTTCAAACGGTTCAATGGTACGTGAAAATAAAACCTTTAGCAGAAGAAGCAGTAAAAGTAGTTCAGGAAGGTAGAATTCGTTTTATTCCTGAAGGATGGGTTAATAATTACTATGCCTGGATGCGTGATATAAAGGACTGGTGCATTTCAAGGCAACTTTGGTGGGGACACAGAATTCCTGTCTGGTATTGTGCAAAATGCAAAACAGAAAAAGGCATTGAACAGGGAGATTTGATAGAGATTTTATTTTATAAACCTATTACTCTTAACGGAAAAGAAATATGGGGTGGTACTTATAATGAACTAAGAAAGATAGGTATTACAAAAGAAGAAATTGAACAGAGAGCAAAAATAATTAAAATTCCGAAAGAAATCTTCCACTTTGCAAGCTATTATGAACCCACGAGCTGTCCAAAATGTGGAAATGAAGAAATAATTCAGGACCCCGATGTCTTAGATACCTGGTTTTCATCAGCACTCTGGCCCTTTTCAACTCTTGGATGGCCAGAAGAAACTGAAGATTTAAAAAGATTTTATCCTACCAATGTTTTAGTTACAGGTTTTGACATAATCTTTTTCTGGGTTGCCAGAATGATAATGATGGGAATGAAATTTATGAAAGAAGTTCCCTTCAGAGATGTTTACATTCATGCCCTTGTAAGAGATGCAAAGGGACAGAAAATGAGTAAATCAAAGGGAAATGTAATAGACCCTCTTGTTATGATTGAAAAATACGGAGCAGATGCCTTTAGGTTCACCCTTGCAGCCTTTGCAGCTCAGGGAAGAGATATTAAATTTTCAGAGGATAGAGTTGAAGGATACAGACATTTTGCTAATAAAATCTGGAATGCTATGAAATTTATGATGAATTTTTATAATTTAAGAACAAAGGGGGAAGTCACATTAGAAGAATTAAATCTATTTACAAATAAATGGATTTTATCTAAACTTTCAGATACTATTGAAGAGACTAATAAAGCCCTTGAGTCATACAGATTTAATGATGCCGCAGGAGCAATTTATCAATTCCTATGGCATGAATTTTGTGATTGGTATATAGAACTTTCAAAGGTTATTTTATACTCTGAAAGCGAAGATAAGGAAGAGACAGTAAATTGTCTTTTCTATGTTTTTGAAAATACTATTAAACTTTTACATCCCTTTATGCCTTATATAACAGAAGAAATTTGGCTTAACATATTAAAAAAAGAACATTCATTAATGATTTCTTCTTATCCAACAAAAGATTTGATATCAAGAGATGAAGAAGCCCTGGAAAAAATGGAATACATAATGCAAGCAATATCTGGAGTAAGAAGTATTCGTGGAGAATTAAACATATCTCCTTCATTAAATCTTGAAGTATTTATTAAACCACTATCAATTAATGCTGAAAAAGTTTTAAGTGAAGGGTATACATTTATTTTAAAACTTGCCAAAGCGAAAACATTAAAAATAAGTAAAGATATTGTCAGACAGAAAGGCTCTGCTGTATCAGTAAAAAGAGATTTTGAAATTTATATTCCAGTTAAAGAAATGATAGATATACAGCAGGAGAAAAAGAGGCTTTTAAAGGAACTTCAAAGAGCTGAAACAGAAATAAAATTTCTGAATAAAAAGTTAATGAATGAAGATTTTATAAAAAATGCACCAAAAGAAGTAGTTGAAAGGGATAAAGAAAAATATGAAGAGCTTTTGATTAAAAGTGATAAAATAAAAGAGAATCTTAAAGTTCTTGAAGAATTAAAAGATTAGGGGGAGGGAAAAATGGAAGAAAAAATAGAAATCGAAGGACAGAATATGGATATTGTTGAAGCTGAATTTTTGACTATAAAGCAAAGTACTGTCAAAGCTATAGAAGCAGGGACTGCAGAAATGCAACAAATATGTGCATTAAGTGTTGATACAGAAAAAGCTGAGATTACTCAGGGAGCTATAGGTTTTGTGAAATCCAATGAGTTAAATATGAATCAGTGCATAAGCGGAATTTCAATGGGAGAAAAGACTGATGTAAATTTTTCCCTTTGTCCCATTGCTATTGGTAGACAAGAGGTAGAACTGAAAAGATCAGCATCAGGCATAGTAATAGGAAATAATGTAGAAGTTAAAAACTCTGCAAGTATGATTGTAATAGGAAATAATATTCAGGGTAATGTGACAACTCTTTTTGACTGGAAGAGTGCTCTTGCAGTTACCGCTGTTGCAGGAGGAATTTACGGACTTTTAAGGCTTTTTCTTAAAAAATAATGTTCCATTTCCTTGTTGATGAGCTTTTTAAAATAGCAATATTAGAAGATGTTGGAATTGGTGATATAACTTCAGAAATAATTATCCCTCAGAAATCCATAGCGATTGCAGAAATTATTTGCAAAGAAAACATGATTCTTGCAGGGATTCCTTTTTTAAAAAGATTTTTTTCAATCCTTTCAAAATATATGGAATCAAGTAATTTTTTCTTAAAAGAAAATTACAATGATGGTGATTTTATTGAAAAAGGTAGTGTTATTGCTTCTTTGAAGGGCAATGCAAGATTTTTACTTGCCGGTGAAAGAACTGCTTTAAATCTATTACAAAGACTTTCTGGAATTGCAACTTTTACAAGAGAGTTTGTTAAAAAGGTTGAAGACCTTCCAGTAAAAATTCTCGATACAAGAAAAACAACTCCAGGATTACGATTTATGGAAAAATATGCTGTAAAGATCGGAGGAGGGAGTAATCATCGCTTTGCTTTATATGATGCCATTTTAATTAAAGACAATCACATAAAAATAGCAGGCTCTGTAGAAGATGCGGTAATAAAAGCAAAAAAAAACAACATTTATCATAAAATTGAAGTTGAGGTAAAAAATATTGAAGAACTTGAAAAAGCTATTCGGGCAGGAGCAGATATTGTAATGCTTGATAATATGGATGTTGAAACAATGAAAAAGGCTGTTGAAATTGCAAAAGACAAGGTTTTAATTGAAGCTTCAGGAGGAGTAAATCTTGACAACATAAGAGAAATTGCTCTTACAGGTGTAGATTTCATATCTATTGGTGCTTTAACTCATTCAGCTAAGGCAGTTGATATAAGTATGAAAATCAGGGAGGTTTTATGAGTATTAGTTATAAGAAAGCAGGAGTTGATATTGATGAGGCAGAAAAATTTGTAAAAATGATTTCTCCTATGGTTAAAACTACCTTTCGTAAAGAAGTACTCACTGATATAGGACTTTTTGCAGGCTTGTTTAAATTGGACATAAGAAAATATAAAGAACCTGTTTTGGTAAGTGGAACAGATGGAGTTGGAACAAAACTTAAAATAGCCTTTCAAGCAGATAAACATGACACAGTAGGTATAGACCTTGTTGCTATGTGCGTGAATGATATTTTAACGCTCGGTGCAGAGCCTATGTTTTTTCTTGATTATTTTGCCACAGGAAAACTTGATGCTGAAAAAGCCTCTCAGGTTATAAAAGGAATCGTTGAAGGATGTAGACAGGCAGGTTGTGCACTTATAGGTGGGGAGACAGCTGAAATGCCTGGATTTTACAAGAAAAATGAATATGACCTTTCAGGTTTTGCTGTCGGAGTTGTTAACAAAAGTGAAATAATTAATGGAGCAGAAATAAAAGAAGGAGACGCCATAATAGGTGTTGCTTCATCAGGACTACACAGCAATGGTTTTTCTCTTGTAAGAAAAGTGATCTTTGATATAGGAAAAATGAAGACTGACCAGTATGTTTCTGATTTGGGTTGCAGTATTGCTGAGGAATTATTGAAACCTACTGAAATTTATGTTAAAGCCTATTTTGCCCTTAAGGGAAAGGTTAAAATCAAAGGGATGGCACATATAACAGGTGGCGGAATTCCTGGAAATCTGCCAAGAATTTTCCCTAAAGGTAAAACTGCCGTGATTTATAAAAATAATTGGGAAATTCATCCAATATTTCAACTTATTCAAAAAATTGGCAAAATAACTGAAGCAGAGATGTTTAAAGTTTTCAATATGGGAATAGGTTACATTTTTGTAGTTGACAGTCAAGATATTAAGAAAACATTATCCCTGATAAATAATAAAGGATACAGAGCCTACTTGATTGGGGAGATAATAAAAGGAAAAGGAAAAATAAGGATCAGATGAAGATATTTCATACAGAACCCCAATTGGGAGAAATTTTTTTTAAATTTTTAGAGTTCTATCCTGAACCTTTAATAATTTTTTACCCTGAAGGATGTGAAATAATCTATATGAATCAGCCTGCAAGGGATTTTTTAGGTGATAAATTAGATTTATCAGAGTTTTTTGAAGAACAGGAATACAGAAATTTTATTAAATTAATTCATGATTGTCATACCAAAGAAGAACAAAGAGTTATAAGTTATAGAAAAGATGACGGAACTAAGGGAATTTTACTTTTTAGTTTATATCCTGTTGCACAAGAAGATTATAGAGTTATATTTTTTAAATTTCAAGATATAACAGAAAAGATAAAAAAGAAAGAAGAAAAAAGAAAAAGAAATGCCCAGTTGATAATGCAGGATAAACTAAAATCAATAGACCTTGTTACTTCAAGCATATCTCATGAAATAAACAATATCTGTAATTTTATGATCAATAATTTAAAAATTACCTTTCAGTGTTGGCAGGATATTTTTAATCTTGTTAAGGAATATGAAATTGAAAATGGTGAATTTTTATTAGGAGGAATATCATCTTCAGAGGTTGACAAGATTATTCCTCGAATTATGATTTCAATCATAGAAGGAATTAACAGAATTTCAGATACCGTTGATAATTTTAGAAAATATATTAAGGAAGGTTTAAAATCAGAATCTTCAATCATTGATATTAATGAAGTTGTAAGAAGAGTTGTTACCATTCTTTACCATCATATTTTTATGTATACTGAAAATTTCAATCTTACTCTCACAGAGGAATTGCCTAAAATAAAAGGTAGTATGCAAAAAATTGAACAAGTCATAATAAATTTGTTAATAAATGCTTTACAGGCATTACCTGACAGAAAAAGGGGAGTGTTTCTGTCTACAGGTATAAAAGGAGATAGAATATATATTGAAATTAGAGACGAAGGTATTGGAATCCCTAAAGATATAATGCCTTATGTATTTGAACCTTTTTTCTCAACTAAATATTCCTCTGGTGGTTCAGGTCTTGGCCTTTATCTTTCAAAATCCTTAATAGAAGAATTTGGTGGAGAAATTAATATAAATTCAGAGGAAAATAGAGGAACTCAGGTAATCATTTATTTACCCTATTTTGATAAAGATGGAAAATTTTAATTATTCTATAGCAATTGTAGATGATGAAAAGGATTCTTTATATACCTATTCACTTATTCTGAAACAAGCAGGAATTAATGATGTTGTTTTAATTCAAGACCCTCGAGAACTTCCGATCCTTTTAAAGGAGAGAACTTTTTCTGTTATACTCCTTGATCTTTCTATGCCCCATGTCTCAGGTTTTGAACTTCTGAAATATTTAACAATTGAGCATCCTGAAATTCCCGTTATTATCCTAACAGCAATAAAAGAAATAGAGACAGCTGTTGAATGCATGAAAATAGGTGCCTGTGATTATCTTTTAAAACCCGTTGAGAAAAATAAGCTCATTTCATCAATAAAAAAAGCATTGGAGATGAACCGATTAAAGGAAGAGATTTTAGGATTAAAGTATAGATTAATAGAAGATAAACTTGAACATAAAGAAGCCTTTTCAGAAATCGTCACAATAAATCAAAAAATGATAGGTATTTTTAAATATATAGAGGTAATATCAAAGACAGACCAACCTATTCTGATAACAGGCGAAACAGGAACAGGTAAAGAACTTATTGCAAGAGCAATTCATAAAGTTAGCGGTAAAAGGGGAGATTTTGTAGCAGTCAATGTGGCAGGACTTGATGATACAATGTTTTCTGACACACTTTTTGGTCACAGAAAGGGAGCCTTTACAGGAGCTATTTCAGGTAGAGAAGGGCTTATTGCAAAGGCAAAGGGAGGAACTCTTTTTCTTGATGAAATTGGTGACCTTGCCGAAGCCTCTCAACTTAAGCTTTTAAGAGTTATTCAGGAAAAAGTTTATTATCCTCTTGGTTCAGATGTCCCAAAAAGTACCGATGCAAGGATAATATGTGCGACTAATCAGGACATACTTGAAATAGTTAATAATGGAAAATTCAGGAAAGATTTATTTTACAGACTTAAAGCCCATCATGTCCATTTACCCCCTTTAAGAGAAAGAAAGGATGACATTCCAATTTTACTTGAATATTTTATTACTGAATCTGCAAAACAGTTGGGCAAGAAGCCTCCTAAGTATCCGGAAGAATTATTAATACTTTTAATGAATTATAATTTTCCGGGGAATATAAGAGAATTAAAAATGATAGTTTACGATGCAGTGGCACGATGTAAATCTCACATTCTTTCTTTAGAAGTTTTTAAAGACATGGTAGATATTAGTAATTCAATAGATAAGGAACTTAAAAGTGAGATAGTAAAGTTTTACATTCAAATGAGATTTCCTGAGAAACTTCCTACATTAAAGGAAATGGAAGAATTGCTTGTCAATGAAGCATTAAGAAGGGCAAAGGGAAATCAGGGTATTGCAGCTTCAATGCTTGGCATAACAAGGCAAGCCCTTAATAAAAGACTTCACAAAAAAAAGAACCCCTGAAAGAATTTTTTCTAATTTATTTGTTTAGCAACTAAAGTTGCATCCATTTGTATCTGAAATTTATTGAGTTTTATAGAAAATTCCTATGGCATAAAAATTGTTTATAGATTTAAATAGATGAACCGATTAACTTTTCCATACAGCCCCCTAAAAAGTTTAATCGGTGGAAGAGGGGAACGTTTTAGGTATGAAGCCTCAAGTTCCCCTTATTTTTTAAAAACTATATAAGGAGGAGGTTATATGGAGCTTACGAGACGAAGTTTTTTGAAAATCTCTACAGGTGCCTTTCTTCTTAGCTCACTCGGGCTTAATCTTGATCCAGCAAAAGCCTATGCGGCAGAGCTGAGAACAAAGGGTGCTAAGGAGACAACAACAATTTGTCCTTACTGTTCTGTTGGTTGTAGCATCATTGTATCTGTTAAGGATGGAAAGGTAATTAACACAGAGGGTGATCCAGACAGCCCAATTAATGAAGGTGCTCTTTGTCCTAAAGGAGCATCAGTATATCAGATGGCAAACAATCCTTACAGAGTAACTGAACCCCTATATCGTGCACCAGGGGCTACTGAATGGAAAAAGATTAGCTGGGAAGAAGCCTTAAACAAGATAGCCCGTCTTGTTAAGAACACAAGGGATAAGTATTTTATAACAAAAAATGACAAAGGGCAGGTAGTAAACAGAGTAGATGCTATTGCTCATGTTGGTTCAGCGGCTTTAGACAATGAAGAATGTTATCTACTTTCAAAATTATTGCGTTCATGGGGGCTTGTTTATATTGAACATCAGGCACGAATATGACATGCTCCTACTGTAGCGGCTCTGGCAGAGTCGTTTGGTAGAGGAGTAATGACAAGTCCTTGGAATGATTTTAAAAATTCCGATGTCATTTTAAATATGGGAGGTAACACTGCTGAAAACCATCCTATATCAATGAAATGGATAATGAAAGCAAAGGAAGAAAGAGGAGCAAAGCTTATTGTTGTTGATCCTCGCTTTACAAGAACAGCATCAAAGGCTGATCTTTATGTTCCTATTCGTCCAGGAACTGATATAGTATTTCTTGGTGGATTAATTAAATATATTATTGATAATAATCTTTACTTCAGAGACTATGTTTTACATTATACTGATGCATCATTTCTTGTAGATCCGAATTTCAAGCTACCCGATGAGCTTGATGGAGTATTTTCAGGATATGATGAGAAAAAGAGGTCCTATGACAGAGCTACATGGAAATTTCAGCTTGATGAAAATGGAATTCCTAAAAAGGATCCAACTCTTCAAGACCCTCGATGCGTATTCCAATTGCTTAAGAAGCATTATTCAAGATATACAATAGATACTGTATCAAGTATAACAGGTGCACCAAAAGATAAAATTGAAGAGGCATATAAAATTATCGCTTCCACTGGAAAACCTGATAAAACCTGTTCCATATCCTATGCAATGGGATGGACTCAGCATACAGTTGGTTCTCAAAATATAAGAGCTTTTGCAATCATTCAGCTACTTCTTGGAAACATAGGTATGGCTGGTGGTGGATTCATGGCTCAAAGAGGTGAATCAAATGTTCAAGGTTCAACGGATGAGGGATTATTATTCCATATTCTGACTGGATACAACCCAACACCTGTTGCCTCTGATATTGACCTTAAAACATATATTGAAAAATATACACCAAAGACAAAGGAACCAAAAAGTGTAAACTGGTGGTCAAACAGACCAAAGTATATTGTTAGTTATTTGAAAGCTTTATATGGAGATAAAGCAACAAAAGATAATGATTTCTGTTATAGTTATCTACCAAAAAGAGAGGATGGAAAGAATTACTCATGGCTCTTTTTATTTGATGAGATGTACAAAGGCAATATAAAAGGATTTTTTGCCTGGGGGCAGAATCCTGCATGTTCTGGTGGAAATTCTAATAAAACAAGAAAAGCTCTTGCAAAACTTGATTGGCTTGTATGTGTAAATCTATGGGATAATGAAACATCTTCCTTTTGGAAAGGTCCTGGAATGGATCCAAAGAAAATAAAAACAGAAGTATTCTTCCTGCCCGCTGCATCATCAGTTGAAAAAGAAGGATCCGTAACAAACTCAAGTAGAGTATTACAATGGAGATATAAGGCAGTAAATCCTCCGGGAAAATGTATGGCAGATGCAGAAATTATAAACGAACTTTATTTTAGAGTGAAGAAACTTTATGAAAAGGAAAAAGGAGCATTTCCTGAGCCAATCATTAATCTTACTTGGAATTATGGAGAAAAAGATAAATACGGAAAAATTAAACATTTTGATATTCATAAAGTTGCAAAGGAAATGAATGGATACTTTACCGAAGATATAGCAGAACATCCTATTGATAAAAAATCATACAAGAAAGGACAACAAATTCCAAGCTTTGTCCTTTTAAGGGATGACGGTTCAACTGCCTGCGGAAATTGGATATTGTGTGGTTCCTATACAGATGCTGGCAATATGATGGCAAGAAGAGGAAAGGAAGACCCAACAGGCCTTGGATTATATCCAAACTGGGCATGGGCATGGCCCTTAAACAGAAGAATAGTTTATAACCGTGCGAGTGTTGACCCACAGGGTAATCCTTGGGATCCAAAGAGAGCTGTAATTAAATGGGATGCGGAAAATAAGAAATGGGTAGGTGATGTGCCTGACGGACCTCAGCCACCACTTGCAATGGAAGGTGGAAGACTTCCATTTATTATGAAGCCACTGGGAGTAGGAGCACTATTTGGTTCGGGACTTGCAGATGGACCATTTCCAACTCATTATGAACCTCTTGAATGTCCATTTCAAGAGAATCCGTTATATAAAAAACATAGAATAAATCCGACAGTAAAGCTATTTGAAACAGAAGCTGATGTTTTTGTTTACTGTGATACAAGATATCCCTATGTTGGAACAACATACAGAGTAACTGAACACTGGCAGACTGGAGTAATGACAAGACATACAGACTGGTTACTTGAAATGGAGCCACAGATTTTTGCAGAAATAGACCCTGTTTTAGCAAAGGAAAAGGGAATAAAGAGTGGAGACAAAGTCATAGTTTCTTCAGCAAGAGGGAAAATATGGGCAATTGCAATTGTTACTCCAAGACTTCAGCCAATGAAAGTTATGGGACAAACTATTCACATTGTTGGATTACCATGGCATTATGGTTGGAGATGGCCAAAGGATGGTTCTGGTGGTGATAGTGCAAATATTCTTACTCCTTCAGTTGGTGATGCTAATGTTATGACTCCTGAATCAAAGGCATTCATGGTAAATATAGAGAAGGCATAGGAGGTGAAAAATGGCACGTAAGGGATTATTAATAACACCAGATATATGTATAGGATGTAGAGGCTGTCAGGTAGCTTGCAAGGAGTGGAATCAGCTTCCAGCTTCAAAGACAAAGAATAATGGAACTCATGAAAATCCACCAGATCTTGATGCAAACAACTTCAATAGAATTCGTTTTATTGAGTATGCTGATACAAAGGGACTTCGCTGGCTCTTTGTAAGCCACAGATGCATGCACTGTGGAGAGCCTGCCTGTGTTCAGATTTGTCCTGTAGGAGCATTGATTAAGGATAAAGAAACGGGTATTGTCTATTACGACAAGAACAAATGCATAGCCTGCCATGCCTGTAAATCTGCTTGTCCCTTTGACATACCAAGGTATGACCAGGGTGGAAAAGGTAAGATTGCTAAGTGTCACATGTGCATTGACAGGGTTCGTGCAAAACTAACACCAGCTTGTGCAAAGACCTGTCCAACAGGAGCAATTAAGTATGGAGACAGAGATACTCTAATAAAGGAAGCAAAGGCAAAGGGATTCAAACTCTATGGAGAAACAGATCTTGGTGGATTAGGAGTAGTTTTTGCCCTTAAGGATGCACCGAAGGTTTACAAACTTGCAGAGAATCCGAGAATATCCGAGTCTGTTGCATTCTGGGGCTCTGTATTAAGAACCCTTATAGGAAGAAGTGGCTCAACTACATCTTCATTCATAAAATATCTTGCTCATAAATCCACTGAAGAAGTCAAGAAATAATCAATCTAAAAAAGGGGAGGATTTAATCCTCCCCTTTTTTCTTAATTTAATTATAAAAAATTTTTATTTCATTATTAATCTTGCAAATTTAAACTTATTTTGTTAAAATATTTAGAAATTTAATTTTGAGAGGTGTTTTATGGAAAAGATTGAAGTCAGATGGCATGGAAGGGGAGGACAGGGAACGGTTACTGCTGCGAAGGTTTTTGCAGATGCTTGTTTGAGCGGTGGTAGATATGTTCAGGCATTTCCCGAGTATGGTCCTGAAAGAGCAGGAGCACCACTCAGAGCATACAATAGAATAAGTTCAAAGGAACTCAGAATGCATTGTCCAGTTTCAAATCCAGATGTTGTTGTAGTTGTTGACCCCACATTGATAGAAAGCATTGATGTTACAGAAGGAGCAAAAGATAATGCTTCCTTTATTGTTAATTCTTCTAAAGATCCAAAGGAACTAAGAGAGAAACTTAAACTAAAATCAACACAAAAAATCTATGTTGTAGATGCTACAAAAATTGCTCTTGAATGCTTTGGAAGACCGATGCCGAACTCACCAATGGTTGGTGCTTTAAACAGAGTAACGGGTTTAGTTGACTTAGAAATACTTCTTGAAGATGTTAAAAAAAGCTTTGGAAAAAAGTTTGCTCAGAAAATAATTGATGGTAACCTCTTGGCTGTAAAGAGAGGTTACGAGGAGGTGAAAGAAGGATGATGGGATGGAAAGATATACCACCAGGAATGGTAATTCTTGAACCAGGAAGCGCTCTTAAGATTAAAACTGGTTCATGGAGAGCCTTTAGACCAAGATGGATTGAGGAAAACTGCATTCAATGTCTTCTTTGCTGGCTTTACTGTCCAGACAATGCTGTAAAAGTTAAGGATGGAAAAAGACAGGATTTTGATTTTGACTACTGTAAAGGCTGCGGACTTTGTGCCCTTGAATGTCCTGGTAAAAAAGGAAATAAAGCAATTGTAATGGAAGAGGAGGTAAAGTAATGACCAAGGTAGTGGCAGTAACAGGCAATGAAGCAGTAGCAAATGCCTTTCGTCAGGTAGAACCTGATGTATGTGCAGCCTATCCAATAACTCCTCAAACAGAGCTTATGCAGAGATTTGCCTCTTTTGTTTCCGATGGCAAAGTTAAAACAGAGCTTGTTCTTGTTGAAAGTGAACATTCAGCATTAAGTGCCTGTGTAGGAGCTGCAGCAGCAGGTGGAAGAGTGGCAACTGCAACAGCATCACAGGGACTTGCTCTTGCATGGGAAATTTTATTTATTGCCTCAGGATTTAGACTTCCAATTGTAATGCCTGTTGTTAATAGAGCCCTTTCAGCACCAATCAACATTCATTGTGATCATTCAGATGCAATGGGTGCAAGGGACAGTGGCTGGATTCAGCTATGGAGTGAAAATGCTCAGGAAGCCTATGATAACACAATTCAGGCATTCAGAATTGCTGAACATATGGATATAAGACTTCCTGTAATGATTTGTTATGATGGCTTTATAATAAGCCATTCAATAGAACGAATTGAGTATCTTGATGATGAGCTTGTTAAGAAGTTTGTTGGTGAGTATAAACCTCTTTATCCTCTTTTAGATGTAGATAAACCTAAAAGTTATGGTCCATTGATTCTCACTGATTTATACATGGAAGTAAGAAGGTCTCAGGCAGAGGTTTATAAAAAGGTGCCAAAGGTTGTTCTGGAAGTGGCAAAGGAGTTTAAAAAAATATCAGGTAGAAGTTATGGACTTTTTGAAGCTTATAGGCTCGATGATGCAGAAATCGGGGTTGTTATTTTAAACTCGGCAGCTGGAACAACAAAGGATGTTATAGATGAATATAGAGCTCAAGGAGTAAAAGTAGGACTCCTTAAACCAAGGCTTTTCAGACCCTTTCCTTATGAAGAAGTGGGAGAGGCTCTTAAACATTTAAAGGCGGTATGCGTCCTTGATAGAGCCGATGGCTTTGGTGGCTCCTTTGGTCCTCTTTATCTTGATATTGCAGCAAGCCTTTGTAATTTTAAAGAAAAACCAATTTTAATCAACAGAATATACGGACTTGGTGGAAGAGACTATATGCCAGAACATGCTCAACAAGTGATTGAAGAGTTGCAGAAAATTGCAAAAACAGGAAAAGTAAAAATACTTAAAGAATACATTGGAGTGAGGGAGTAAAATGGCAACACCATTAAATCTAAAAGAACTTTCAAAGCAGGAGTTAAGATTTACTTCAGGGCATAGGCTATGTGCTGGATGTGCAGCACCAACTGTGGTTAAAATGATACTGCTTGCCGCCTGTGACTGGCCTGTTGTTGTGGCATCTTCTACAGGATGTCTTGAGGTTTCCTCATGTATATCAACATATACTGCATGGAAAGTGCCATGGATTCATCAAGCCTTTGAAAATGCTGCAGCAACATTAAGTGGCGTTGAAACAATGTATAGATCTTTGAAAAAGCAAGGAAAACTTGATAAAGACATAAAATTTATAGCAATTTGTGGAGATGGCGGAACCTATGATATCGGCTTTCAGAGTCTTTCTGGCGCGATGGAGCGCTGGCATAATATGCTCTATGTATGTTACAACAACGAAGCATATATGAATACAGGAATTCAGCGTTCTGGTGCTACTCCAACCTATGCAGATACAACAACCTGTCCAGCAGGTTCTGTAATCCCTGGTAAACCTCAACCAAGAAAGGATTTAACAAAAATTATGGCAGCCCACGGAATTCCTTATGTTGCACAGGCTGCACCATCGCACTGGCCTGATCTTATGAAAAAAGTAAGAAAAGCCCTTGAAATTGAAGGTCCAAAATTTATGAATATTTTCACTCCCTGTAATCGTGGATGGAGAACAAGAACAGATGATGCTATACTGCTTAGCAGACTTGCTGTTGAAACCTGTTTTTGGCCTCTCTATGAAGTTGAAAATGGAGTTACTCGCGTTACATATAAACCAAAAGAGAAAAAGCCTGTAGTTGAATTTTTGAAAGCTCAAGGAAGATTCAAACATCTTTTCGAGCCAGGAAAAGAAAAATTAATTGAACAAATTCAAGAGATGATTGATAAAAACTGGGAAAGACTTTTAAAAGAAGAAGAGATGTTTTCTTCAAAAGAAGAAGCTAAGTAAAATCTTTTCGGCTCTTTGTTTAATTAACAGAGAGCCGTTCTTTTTTTTCTTTATTTTTGTTATACTATTAGCTATCACTTTTTTAAAGGTGGTAAATGGGTCAAGATGCTTTAACACAAAGATATTTGCCTGTTCTGATAGTGATAATTATTTCATTTATTATCGGGTTCTCTATGCTTTTAATAAGTAGATTGATTCGTCCTAAAAGACCTTATACGTTAAAATTAACGCCCTATGAATGTGGGATTCCCTCAACTGAAGATACATGGGAGAGATTTAATGTAAAATTTTATATTGTTGCTTTGGTTTTCGTTATTTTTGATGTTGAAATAATTTTCCTTTATCCCTGGGCATTAGTTTACAAAAAAATCGGTTTTTACGCCTTATTAGAGATGTATCTTTTCATTTTTATTTTGTTAATTGGCTACTTTTATGCAATTGGTAAAAAAGTTTTCAATTGGAGCAAAGAATGATATACGTTATTGATAAGACAACAGAGGTTGTAGAAATAGAGGAGGGTTTTAAAGTAATTCCAGCAGCTAATACTATTATTACAACAATCAATAAAATAGCAAGTTGGGGAAGACGTTCTTCTCTATGGCCTCTTACATTTGGACTTGCCTGCTGTGCTATAGAAATGATGGCAACTGCTGCATCCCATTATGACCTTGACAGATTTGGAATTATTATGAGAGCCACACCAAGACAGTCTGATGTCATGATAATTGCAGGCACAGTTGCAAAAAAAATGGCTCCAGTATTAGTTAATCTTTATCATCAAATGCCAGAGCCAAGATATGTTATTGCAATGGGAAGTTGTGCCTGTAGTGGTGGAGTTTTTAATACTTACAGCACTGTTCAGGGTGTTGATGAAATTTTACCAGTAGATGTTTATATTCCTGGATGCCCTCCAAGACCTGAAGCCTTAATTGAGGGATTATTAAAATTACAGGAAAAAATTAAAAATGAACCTTATCTTAAAAGAGGTTGCATTTCTGGTGTTTGCTTAATTGATAAATCTCAAAGAAGGTGTAGTTATGAATCCTGCAGAAATAGTGAAAAAGATTAGAGAGAGATTTCCTAAAGAAGTTTTGTGGTTTGTATGTTTTCGAGATGAGTGCTCAATTGTTGTAACAAAAGAAAAAATAAAAGAAATTTTAAGATACCTTAAAAATACTCCAGGCTTGGAATTTGACTATCTTGTAGACCTCACAGCAGTTGATTATCTTGGTTTCAGAGAGCCTCGTTTTGATGTTGTTTATCATCTAATGTCAATTAAGCATAGACATCGAATAAGAGTAAAGGCACAGGTGCCTGAGCATGGATGTTGTATAGATTCTGTTACAGATTTATGGGCAACAGCTAACTGGTTTGAAAGAGAATGTTTTGACATGTTTGGTATTCATTTTAAGGGGCATCCAGATCTTAGAAGAATACTAATGCCTGAAGACTGGAAAGGCTTTCCTTTAAGAAAGGATTATCCTGTAAAAAGTGACCTTGGTGATAAAGAATGGGAAACATATAAAGAATTAAAAGAAAGCGCAAAGGCTTGGAAGGAAAATGCAGAATAAAGGAATAACAATAAAAGAACTCACAGTAAATATGGGACCACAGCATCCAGCAACTCATGGAGTTTTACGTCTTGTTCTTGAGCTTGAAGGAGAAATAATAAAAAAATGCATTCCCCATATAGGTTACTTACATAGGGGAATTGAAAAGCTTTCTGAAGACTTAACTTACGTACAAAGTCTTCCTCTTACTGATAGAGTGGATTATCTTTCAAGTATGGTAAACAATGAAGGATTTTGTGTTGCCATTGAAAAACTCATGGGTATTGAAGTTCCAGAAAGAGCAAAGTTTATAAGAACAATGATGGCAGAAATGGCAAGAATATGTAGTCATCTTGTATGGATCGCAACCCATGCTCTTGACATTGGTGCAATGACAGTTTTTTTGTATGCTATGCGAGACAGGGAAGAACTCCTTGAAATGTTTGAAATGGTAACAGGTGCAAGATTAACTGTAAGTTATCCAAGAGTTGGTGGTGTAAGATGTGATGTTAACAACAGATTCCTTGATAAACTTTATAACTTCATAGAGAAGTTTCCCAAAAAAGTAGAAGAGTATGAAACATTAATAGACCGTAACAGAGTATGGCTTAAAAGGACTAAAGGAGTTGGAGTTATTACAGCTCAAGAAGCTATAAACTGGGGATTAACAGGTCCTACATTAAGAGGTTCTGGTGTTTATTATGATGTTAGAAAATTTTTCCCCTATGATGCTTATGATAAAGTAGATTTTGAAGTTCCTGTTGGTAAAAATGGTGATGTATATGACAGATACCGCTGCAGAATGCTTGAGTTCAGGCAGTCTGCAAGAATCATTAAACAATGCATTGAAAAACTTCCTGAAGGTCCTATTCTTGCTGATAATGCTTTACGAATAAGAATGCCAGAGTCACCCCTAAAAATTGATAAAAAAGATATTATTTTTGAAATATACATTGAAGATAAACAAATTCAAGAATTTATACAAAAGTTTACAGAAGTTTATGCCTCAGTAGAGGCTCCGCGTGGAGAACTTGGATTTTATATTATCTGTGATGATTCCTCTAAGCCTTACAGAATGAGAGTTCGTGCACCATCCTTTGTTCATGCAGGAGTTTTACCGAAATTATGTGAAGGCTCCTTAGTGGCAGATGTTATAGCAAATATTGGTTCAATAGACATAGTTTTAGGAGAGTGTGATAGATAATGGATACTCTTTATATCATTGCAATAACAATTATTAAAACAGCAGTTTATTTTGGAATTCTCATGCTTCATGTTGCCTATGCTACCTATGCAGAAAGAAAAATAATCGGACATATTCAGTTAAGGCTTGGTCCTATGGTTGTAGGTCCCCATGGAATCCTTCAACCAATTGCAGATGTTGTTAAGCTTCTTTTTAAGGAAGATATTGTCCCAGCAAAAGTAGACAAAACAATTTTTAAAATAGCCCCCATCATAAGTTTAACAGCTGCATTAAGCACCTTTGCTGTAATTCCTGTAAATAAAAATTGGGTTATTGCAGATATAAATGTAGGTTTACTTTATGTTATTGGTATTGCAGGAATTGGAACATATGGAATTATTTTTTCAGGATGGGCATCAAATTCAAAATATGCATTCTTAGGAGGTCTCCGGTCTGCAGCACAGATGGTAAGTTATGAGGTAGCTCTGGGATTAAGCCTTGTTGGTGTTATATTGATGGCAGAATCTTTTAATTTGACAGAGATAGTTAACAAACAAACTGAATACTGGTATGGAATGTTTTTATTCCCTCAGATTATTGCCTATTTTGTTTTTGTAGTAGCAATGTTGGCAGAGACTAACAGATTACCTTTTGACCTTCCAGAAGCTGAAACAGAGCTTGTTGCAGGTTATTTTGTTGAATACTCTGGAATAAGATTTTCTCTCTTTTATCTTGCTGAATACCTTGCAATGTTTTCTATGTCTGCACTTGCAACAATATGTTTCTGGGGAGGTTGGACTGCTCCGCCAATTTTGATAAAGGCTTTTCCTATCCTTGAATTTGTTCCAGGGTTTGTATGGTTTCTTATAAAGGTTTATTTTCATATATTCTTATTTTTCTGGCTAAGAGGTACTTTACCAAGATATAGATATGACCAACTTATGGCAATTGGTTGGAAGGTGTTAATTCCATTAGCTTTGGTAAATATTGTTGTTACCTCAATTGTTAAATACTACTACTGAGAGGAAAATGAAGCTTAAAGAAGTAATAAATAAAATTTTTTTGATTGAGATTTTTAAAGGGCTTTTCCTTACATTAAGGATGCTTTTCAGTAAATCTGTAACCATCCAGTATCCTCTTGAACGAAGAGAAGTCTATGATGGTTTCAGAGGAAGACATGCTCTTGTTAGAGATCCTTTTACAGAAAATGATAAATGTATCGGATGTATGAGATGTTCAACAGTTTGTCCTTCAAGATGTATTTATATCAAAAGAGAAAAAAGAGAAAACAAAATGGTTGTTGTAGATTATATTATTGATGCCTCAAAATGTATTTATTGTGCATACTGCGTTGAAGCCTGTCCAGTTTGTGCTTTGGTTTTAACAGAAGATTATGAGTATTCCTCCTATACAAGAAAAGAATTGATTTTTAATAAAGAACAACTTCTTAAAAACTGGGATGATTTTGCAAGTAAATGGAAAGATGATTTTTATTTCAATAAATTCTGGCAACCACCAGGTATAAATCCTTCAAGATGGCCTAAGACAAAAAGAGAGCAAAAGCCTATTCCCATTAGAAGATTTGTTGAGATAAAAAAGGAGGAAAAAAATGAATCCAATAATTGAACATGCTTTTTTTATATATTTTTTTGTAAGCCTTTGTATTTTAAGTATTGCTGTAATTGCTTCAAAGAACATTATTCATAGCGCTTTTTCCCTATTAATTTTTCTTCTTCATATTGCAGCAGTTTTTCTTTTTTTAAATGCTGAATTTTTAATGATTATTCAGATTATTGTTTATGTAGGAGGAGTTTTAGCTCTGTTTATTTTTGCTATAATGGTTATGAATCTCCGAGAAGAGTTAAGGCATAAAAGATTTGTAAGATTTTCTTTCATAGGTTTAGCTGTTAGTTTAATTTTCTTTGCAAGTCTTTATATTTTCCTAAGCAATGTTACATCAAATCAAAATGTCTTAACTTACTCTGATACAACTTTACTTGGTAAGCTCCTTTATTCCTATTATCTTTTGCCTTTTGAAATACTTGCTCTTGTTTTATTGATTGCTCTTATAGGAGGAATTATTATTGCAAAAAAGACTCCTATTGAAAGGGATGGGAAATGATTCCTCTTAGTTGGTATTTAATATTGAGTGCAACATTATTCAGTATAGGTTTAATTGGTTTTATTATAAGGAGAGATCTGATTGTAATGCTTATGTGTCTTGAAATTATGTTTAATGCTGTAAATATTGCCTTTGCATCCTTTAGCTATTACAATGCAAATTTTACAGGACAGATTTTTGTTTTATTTTCAATAGCAATTGCCGCCTCTGAGGCTGTTATTGGTCTTGCCATTGTTCTTGCTATTGTTAGAAATATTGGTATTAATCACTCTGATGAGATTAATAATCTGAGAGGTTAAGATGGAAAAATATTATGTTTTAATCTTACTTTTTCCTCTTGCTGGATTTCTTTTTAATATTCTGCTTGGAAGATTTGTAAGCACGAAATTGGTAAGCTGGGTAGGAAACCTTTCTGTATTTGGTTCTTTAGTCTTTTCCCTTTTTGCAATTTCAGAGGTTTTTCAGGGTAAGACTATTGAATATAACCTCTATACATGGATACTATCGGATGATTTAAAAATTAGCTTTGGCTATCTTATAGACCAACTCACTGCAGTAATGCTCTTTGTTGTATGCTTTGTTGGCTGGCTTATTCATGTTTACTCTGTTGGATATATGCATGGAGACCCAGGATATCCAAGATATTTTGCTTATCTCAATCTTTTTGTATTTTCAATGCTTGTTTTAGTAATGGGTAATAACTTGGTTATGCTTTATTTTGGATGGGAAGCAGTAGGATTATGTTCATACTTTTTAATAGCCTTCTGGTATCAAAAGAAATCAGCCTCTGATGCAGGTAAAAAAGCCTTTATTGTTAATAGAATAGGTGATTTTGGTTTTGCTATTGGAATCTTTCTTCTTTTTATCAGTGTTTATACTTTAAATTACACAGATGTTTTTCAGAAAATTCCTGAACTTCAGGGTAAAACAGTAAATATACTCGGATGGCATGTTGATTTAATCACTCTTATTGCTTTACTTCTTTTTTGTGGTGCTATTGGAAAATCAGCACAGATTCCTCTTTATGTGTGGCTACCTGATGCTATGGAAGGTCCCACACCTGTAAGTGCTTTAATTCACGCTGCCACAATGGTTACCGCAGGAGTATTTATGGTAAGCAGGCTCGGTCCTCTATACAATCTCTCAGAGACAGCTCTTGCAGTTGTAGCAATTACTGGGGCTGTAACAGCCTTTTACTCAGCAACAATAGGACTTGTTCAAAGAGATATGAAACGCATTATTGCCTATTCAACGATAAGCCAGATTGGATATATGTTTGCTGCCTGCGGAGTAGTTGCCTATGGTGCTGGTGTATTTCATCTTTATACTCATGCTTTCTTTAAAGCTTTGTTGTTTTTAGGAGCAGGAAGTGTAATGCATGCAATGGCTGGTCAGCTGGATATTTATAAAATGGGTGGACTAAAAAAGAAAATGCCCATTACATATATAACTTTCTTAATAGCTGCATTGACGATTTCAGGAATTCCGGGTTTGTCAGGATTTTTCAGTAAAGAAGAAATCCTATTGTATGCCTTTGCATCTTCTAAACCCTATGGAAAATTTGTTTGGCTTCTTTTAACAATTACCGCAGCTCTTACAGCTTTTTATACCTTCCGAATAGTTTTTGTTGCCTTCCACGGTAAGTTTAGAGGAACTAAAGAGGAATTTAAACATGTTCATGAATCTCCATCAGTGATGACTATTCCATTAATAGTTCTTGCAATTGGTTCTATCCTTGTTGGATACTTTTCAGTCCCTCACTTTCTTGAACCTTTATTAGGTGAATCAAAACTTGCAATATCCCATGAACAGAAAAACATTGTCATGGTAGTCTCTATCATTGCAGGTTTACTTGGAATTACTCTTGCATGGTATATGTATATTGCAAAACCGACGATACCAGAAAAGTTAACAAACACCTTTAAAGGAGTATACAAAGTTCTATGGAATAAATACTATGTAGATGAACTTTACAGTTTACTTTTTGTAAAACCAACTTTATGGCTTTCAGATAAATTCATAGAGAAATTTACTGATATAAAGATAATAGAAGGAATTGTTAATGGAGTTCCTGCTCTTATTTATAAAATAGGCAGCCTTATAAGACCAGTTCAAACAGGACAACTTCAGCAGTATGCAATATTTATGATTTTGGGAATAATTGTTTTTGTTTTAGTGATTCTTAGTATGTGAGGTTGAAAATGCATGAAGAAACAGTAGTTCAAAATAGTATTTACAGGGAACTAAGAAAACACCTTTTGATTTCCCTTTTACTTATTACATTAATTGGTGGTTCTATCATAAGTTTTGGAGTTGCTGCGAATAATTTAGAGTTTCCTATACTTTCAACTCTTATATTTTTCCCTATTGTCGGTGCTGCTTTTATAGCTATACTTCCAAGAGATAAAAAAGAATTAATAAAACTTTCAACGCTTATAATTTCAATAATTGAGTTTATTCTTAGTATTCCACTATATCTTTCCTTTAACAAAGCCTCTCATGAGATGCAGTTTAGGGAAGAGTATTTATGGATTCCTCAATGGGGAATTAAGTATTCTCTCGGAGTAGATGGAATAAGTGTTCTCTTTATTTTACTTAGCAGTCTTCTTACAATTTTATGTGTTACTGTTTCATGGAAAGAGATTGATAAAAAAATAAAAGAGTTTTATGCATCTTTGCTTCTTACCCATTCAGCAATGATTGGAGTTTTTATGAGCCTTGATATTTTTCTTTTTTACATATTCTGGGAAGCAATGCTTATTCCAATGTATCTAATTATTGGAGTATGGGGTGGGCCAAGAAGAATTTACTCAGCAATAAAATTCTTTTTGTATACCTTTGTTGGTTCAGTATTAATGTTAGTTGGAATTTTGGTTCTTTATTTCCACACAGGAACCTCTGATATTCTTACTCTAATGAAAATTTCCTATCCATATAAAATGCAACTTTGGCTATTCTGGGCATTCTTTGCAGCTTTTGCAGTTAAAGTTCCTATGTGGCCAGTTCACACATGGCTTCCTGATGCTCATACAGAGGCTCCCACTGCAGGAAGTGTTATTCTTGCAGGTATCCTAATCAAAATGGGAGCATATGGATTCCTAAGATTTAATCTTCCTATGTTTCCTGAAGCTACTTTGGCAATGAAGCCCTACATGATAGTTCTTTCTGTTATTGCAATTATCTATGGCGCATTAATATGTCTTGTGCAAAGAGACCTCAAACGCCTTATTGCATACAGTTCTGTAAGTCATATGGGTTTTATTACTCTTGGAATTTTTGCTTTAAATCAGCAGGGTATTCAGGGTGGAATTCTTCAGATGATAAATCATGGAATTGTTACAGGAGCTTTGTTTTTATGCGTTGGAATGATTTATCAAAGAACCCATACCCGTGAAATAGCTCACTATGGAGGAGTTGCTACAGTCATGCCTGCCTATTCAGTATTCTTTATGGTTTTTACGCTTGCCTCTATTGGACTTCCAGGAACAAATGGATTTATTGGTGAATTTTTGATACTTCTTGGAGCATTTAAAGCTTGGAAACTTATGAGTGTTCTGTCAGCAACTGCGTTAATCATAGGTGCAGGTTATATGCTATGGCTTTATCAAAAAGTTTTCTTTGAAAAAACAAATCCTTATTTTTCACATCATATAAATGGTTATGGAGATTTAAATGCAAGAGAGATTCTCACCCTTATCCCTCTTACTATAGCAGTGCTTTGGATTGGATTTTATCCAAATGCTCTTTTAAGTTTTATGGATGAGTCAGTTAAAGCATTAATTAATCATGTAATAGTATCGGGGGCTACAAAATGACTATTCCACAGGTTCCTTTAAATTTTGAAGCATTAATTCCAGAAATACTTCTTACAGGTTTTGCTTCATTAATCTTACTTGTTGGTTTATTAAAAATTAGAAATGAAATCTTAGTATGGAGTTCTGTGATATTTTTACTAATTCTTGCGTTAATTACACCCTCTTTTGAAGGTGAAGCCTTTGGTGGAATGTTTTTGAATGATTTTTTGGCAATATATTTAAAGCTTATTGTGATTATTGGAACTATTATATCTTTGTTCGTTCTTAATTCTTATTTAAAAGAAAAGCTTATTTTGCTTAATGAGAGTGTAGCTTTAATCTTATTTTCAGCCCTTGGTATGATGCTTCTTGTGTCAGCAAGAGAGTTAATAAGCTTTTTTGTCTCCTTTGAGTTAATGTCTTTAAGCTTATATGTTCTTGTTGGAATAAGAAGATATGATGTAAGGTCAAATGAAGCGGCAATTAAATACTTTATGCTTGGCGGAGTCTCCACTGCAATTATGCTTTTCGGAATTGCTTTTATTTATGGTGTAGCCAATACTACAGATTTTCCATTGTTAGTAAAGGCTCTTTCAAACTATGGGACACCCCAAAAAGTCATGGACTTTTTGGGGGCCCCTAATCCTTTGTCATATATAGGGCTTGGTCTTTTTATAATTGGACTTTGTTTTAAAGTAGCATTAGTTCCCTTTCATATGTGGGCACCTGATGTATATGAAGGAGCTCCAACTCCAGTTACAGCTTTTATCTCTACATTACCAAAAGTTGCTATTCTTGGTGCCTTTGGAAGAATTTTAATTGAGCTCTTCAAAGATTACTACATTGATTGGAGTAGTTTTCTTATAGTGCTTTCTATTTTAACAATGGCAGTAGGAAATCTCTTTGCACTTGTTCAAAGGAACATAAAAAGAATGCTTGCATATTCAAGTATAGCCCATGCTGGTTATATAATAATTGGATTGATTGTGGGAACACAGACAGGATTTAATGCAGTTGTTGTTTATATGCTTATTTATACGCTCATGAACATAGGAGCCTTTGCAATGGTAATTGCCTTCAATGAAGAGAATATTGAAAACTATAAAGGACTTCATAAATTTCATCCTGCCCTTGCTTTGGCAATGTTGATATTCATGTTTTCCCTTACAGGAGTACCTCCAACAGCAGGATTCTTAGTTAAGTTTTATATATTTCTTCAAGCCGTAAAGGCAGGATTTACATGGTTAGTAATTATTGCTGTTGTATTTACTGTTGTTTCTGCCTACTATTACTTAAAAATAGTAATGTATATGTATATGAAAGAACCTGTTAAGTCACCAAAACCCTTAATTTCATTGGAACTTAAAATAGCAATTTTTCTGTGTGCCTTGGGCACCTTGATTCTGGGAGTACTTCCCCTTTATTTAATCTAATTAATTTCTTCCATATTTGTAATAGGCAGCACAACTTCCTTCAGAGCTGACCATACAGGCTCCAACAGGATTCTCAGGTGTGCAAAGCTTTCCAAAGAGTGGACATTCGGGAGGAAGTTTTACTCCTCTTAATATAAGACCGCATTGACATCCCTTTGGTTCCTTTGACTGAAATAGAGGTATTTCAAAAATTTTTTCAGCATCTCTATATGAATATTCTGGTTTAAGTTTAAGTCCGCTGTTAGGAATTATTCCTATTCCACGCCAGTTACTGTCAGCAGACTCAAAATATCGATATATAAATTCAACTGCCTTTGGATTCCCTTCTACTTTTACAGCGTCTTTGTATTGTATTTCAACCTTTGGAGTATTCTCAATAACCTGTTTTAAAAGCATTACTATTGACTGCAAAATATCATCGGCATCAAATCCTGTAATAACGCATGCTTTTCTATATCTTTGAGAAATAACTTCATAGGGTTTGCTTCCTATAATTGTGCTTACATGTCCTGGAAGAATAAATCCATCAAGTTTAAGTTCTTCTGTATTTACAAGAACTTCCAATGCTGGAGGAACTAATTTATGGACTGAATAAATATAGAAATTTTCAATATTTTTTCTATCTGCCTCAAAAAGGGTTGCAGCTATAAGAGGAGAAGTGGTTTCAAATCCTACAGCAAAAAACACTACTTTTTTATCTTTGTTTTCTTGAGCAACTCTTAATGCATCAAGTGGTGAATAAACCATTCTTACATCAACTCCTTCAGCTTTTGCTTTATAGAGAGAACCATTGCTTCCTGGCACTCTCATCATATCTCCGAAAGTTGTAAGAATCACATTTGGTTGTTTTGCAATATAAATCATTCTATCAATGTCTTCTATTGGTGTTACACAAACTGGACATCCAGGACCACTAAGAAGTTTAATGTTTGATGGAATCAGGCTTCTTATACCATGTCTGAATATAGAAACTGTATGCGTTCCACATACTTCCATAAGATTTACTTTATTGTGGAGTTTTTGTGATAGTTTTTCAATAGTTTGAATGAGTTCTTTCAATTTGTTCCTCCTTCAAATATTCTATTTGTTAAATTTTTAACTGCATCAAATCCTTGTATTTTATAGATTTCTAATATTTTGTCATGATTGTTTTTCCATTTTTCATACTCTATTTTTCTGATTTCTTCAATTTTTCCCCAATCCTCTGATAGCAATGCTTTTTCTATTTGTAAGATAACTTGTTTTAATATCTTTTTTTGATAGGCACCTTGTGTGAGGATATATAAACTGAGAAGTTCTTTATCTTTTTCAATAATGGCTTTATATAAAGGACCTTTTTCTGAAAAATCAGCAATAAAATCTTTAATTCCTCTTAAAATATATTCTGTCTTTGAGTTGTCACATCTTTTTATAATTTCATTCCATTGAGGAATATTTTCTTGCAGTTCTGCTATTTCATGATATAGTACGATTTTGGAATATATATCAACAAGACTTCTAAATTCTTCAAAGGGATATTCCCAATCAACTGGATTCCCGAATTTTGATAAAGTACGTTCATAAAAAGTCCTTTTTTTATTTATCCATCCCTGCAAATCTTCCCAAAGCCTGTATTTTATATCTGTCAATCTTATATAGATTGTGTTTCCAATACTCATACCCGATGATGAAAAAAGATCTCTTACTATTTCTTTATCAATAAAGAAGATGTTGTAACTATCAATTTTTTCATGTTTATATATTAAGCCAACAAAAAAACTTGGTTTCATAAATAAGGCATAACCTGCTCCATAAATAAATCCATTTTTTATGGTATTATCATTTATTCCTTCAATATCAAAGGGTTGATAAGATTTACCATCAATTTTCAATTGAATTAATTGAGCATTTTCAAGTTCTTTCCATTTTTCCTCTTTTTTTTCAATCCATGGAAGAATCTCATCATTGTTAATCCTCTCCCATGGTTCAAGGTCTCTTTCAACCCTAAAAAGTTGTCTTAGTCGTAAGAGTAAAGTACAGATTGAAAAATATCCCCAATATTTAGCATCAGAGACATCGCAATTAAAGGAAACAGCATCAAAAAATTCGGGATTTAACATAGTTTTATAATATCATAGGATATCGCATTTTTTCAGTTGTTTCTGAAATATCGATTAAAAAAAGTATTTCTTTCTTGTATATCGTTATCCCTAGGTGTTCAATATCCCGAAGCACCTTACTGAGCCCTTTGGCTTGACTCAGCGCCTGCCTTGAAATAAATGGGAGTATCCAAAAATAAGCCGATTTTCCTGATTTTTAGAATGACATCTTTTTTTCAGATTGATATCTTTATTGTCACCCTTTTTTACCTGTCACCTTGAGGCGAAGCCGAAGGGTTTCCTGTGGAGATTCTTCTCCTTCGCTTAAGCTCAGGGTCAGAATGACGAAATAGTCCAAAACATAATTTTATCGGCAATTTAAAATTTTATTAAACTTGAATAAACAATAGACTGTGGTTTAACATACAGATATGGTAAAAATATTAGAGAAAATTTTTGGAACAAAAAATGAAAGAGAGCTTAAAAGATATTTCAAAATTGTTGAAGAAATCAATGCCTTTGAACCTGAAATTTCAAAACTCTCTGATGAAGCATTAAAAGCAAAGACTGACGAATTTAAAGAGAGACTCACAAAAGGTGAAACCCTTGATGATATCCTAACGGAAGCTTTTGCAACAGTTAGAGAAGTTGCAAAAAGAACTCTCGGGATGCGACATTTTGATGTTCAGCTTATTGGTGGAATAGTACTTCATGAAGGTAAAATTGCTGAAATGAAAACAGGAGAGGGTAAAACTCTTGTTGCAACTTTGTCTGCTTACTTGAATGCATTAGAAGGCAAGGGAGTTCATGTAGTTACAGTAAATGATTACCTTGCAAGAAGAGATGTTCAATGGATGGGACCTGTATATAATTTTTTAGGGCTTAGTGTTGGCGTAATTCAGCCTGATGCTTCCTTTCTTTATGATCTAAACTACAGAGTACAAGATAAACGTTTTGACAGGCTTCGTCCATGTAGTAAAAAGGAAGCCTATCTTGCAGATATAACATACGGTACAAATAATGAATTCGGCTTTGATTATCTTAGAGACAATATGCGTTACAGCATAGATGAACTCTGTCAGAGAGAACTTAATTACGCAATTGTTGATGAAGTTGACAGCATTCTAATAGATGAAGCAAGAACACCGCTTATTATTTCAGGACCCTCTGAAGAATCAACAGATATTTATTATGCTGTAAACAGGATTATCAAGTATTTAAAACCTGATGAAGATTTTAAACTTGATGAAAAACTTAAAACTGTAGTGCTTACAGAACAGGGTTCTCGTAAAGCAGAAAAACTTCTTGGAATAGATAATTTATATGAACCTTCAAATATTCAGATAGTCCATCACATTAATCAAGCTATCAGAGCTCATTATTTCTTTAAAAAGGATGTTGACTATGTTGTAAAAGATGGAAAAGTCATTATAGTTGATGAGTTTACTGGAAGAATTCTGCCAGGAAGACGCTGGTCTGATGGACTCCATCAAGCAATAGAAGCAAAGGAAGGATTAAAAATAGAGGCAGAAAATCAAACACTTGCAACAATAACCTTCCAGAATTATTTCAGAATGTACAAGAAACTTGCTGGAATGACAGGAACAGCAGATACAGAAGCAGCTGAATTTGCAGAGATATATAATCTTGAAGTTGTTGTAATTCCTACTAATAAGCCTATGATCAGGATTGATTATCCTGATGCTGTTTACAAAACTGAAAAAGCCAAATATGAAGCTGTTGTCAGAGAAATTGAAGAATGTTATAAAATTGGCCGTCCTGTTTTAGTTGGAACAACATCCATTGAGAAATCAGAATTAATAAGCAGAATGCTTAAGAAAAAAGGCATTCCCCATAATGTATTAAATGCTAAATATCACGATAAAGAAGCTGAAATTGTTGCACAGGCAGGAAGAATTGGTGCAGTTACCATAGCAACAAATATGGCAGGTAGAGGAACAGATATTGTCCTTGGTGGGAATCCAGAATTTTTAGCCAGAGAAATGCTAAATGGAAAAACTTATACAGAGGATGAGTTTCGAGAAGTTCTCAAAAAAGCCAAAGAAATTTGTCAAGCAGAGCATGAAAAGGTGGTTTCCCTTGGAGGTCTTCACATAATTGGAACTGAAAGGCATGAATCCCGAAGAATTGATAATCAACTTAGGGGTAGAGCAGGACGACAGGGTGATCCAGGTTCATCCCGCTTTTATCTTTCTCTTGAAGATGAACTTCTGAGGATTTTTGGTGGCGAGAGACTTCAGAGTCTTATGCAGTTTTTGAAAATTGATGATGATACACCAATAGAAAACAAAATGGTTTCAAAGGCAATTGAAAATGCCCAAAGGAGAGTTGAAGCCCATAACTTTGACATAAGAAAGCATCTTCTAAAATATGACGATGTAATGAATGCTCAAAGAAAGGAAATTTATTCATTCCGTAAAGAAGTATTAGAGAGTAATTCCCTGAAGGAGAAAGTTGTTGAGTTTCTTGAAATAGAGATTGACGAGTTAGTTGATTTTTATCTATCTCAGGAAGATGAGGGAGTAGAAAAACTTAAGGAACAGATAAATGTAAGATTTGATGTAGATGTAGACCTGAGTAATAAATCGAAAGATGAAATAAAACAGTATCTCATTGAAAAACTTAAAGAAGCCTATGAACAAAAGGAAGCAAAAATTGGAACCATTCTCATGCGAGATGTGGAAAAGATGATTTTTTTACATGTCATTGATACAAAATGGAAAGACCATTTATTAGCAATTGATCATATTAAAGAAGGAATAGGACTTCGAGGATATGCCCAGAAAGACCCTCTTGTTGAATATAAAAAGGAAGCCTTTGAACTCTTTGAGGAAATGTCAAGGAATATAATTTCAGACATTCTTACAAGGCTCTTTAAGATTCAAGTAAAGGAAGAATCTCAGGTGAAAGTTGCAAAAGCCCATAGAATTCAAAGAAGTGATGGAGATAGCCCTCGGACAGTTGAAAAACCTAAAAAATTAGGTCGTAATGATCCATGCCCCTGTGGAAGTGGTAGAAAATATAAAAAATGCTGTGGCAAAAATGCTTGATGAAATTTTTAAAAAATATGGGGTTTCAATTTGTTATGTCTTTGGTTCTCAAAAGGATAATGCTTTATTATTGATAAGGGGAGAAAAAGTAAATATTGAAGATACTGAGGCTGATATAGATTTTGCAGTTGTTTTTAAAAGTTTACCAGAGAATCCCTTAAAAACTTATGCTCTTTTAAGTTTAGAATTGCAGGATATTGTCTCTCCTTATAAAGCTGATCTTGTCTTTATGCATGAGGTTGATCATTTGTTCCAGCTTGAGGCAATAAAAGGTCATTGTATTTACTGTGAAGATGAATCTTTCATGGAAGAATACGAAGAAAAAGTGATGAGATTTGCCTCTGATGAATTAGAAATATTTAAACTTAATGAAAAAGATTTTTTTGAGGCAATAGAAAATGGTTATTTCAAATTTGAATATAAAGCTGATTGAGGACAGGCTTGGTTTTATTTTGAAAGCTCATCAAAAATTGATAGAACTGTCAAAACTTGAAAGAGAAGAATTTTTAACTAATGATAAACCTGCAATTGCGGAAAGTTATTTAAGAAGAGCCTTAGAGTCGGTTTTTGATATAGGGAGACATATTCTTGCTAAAATCGCTGGTAAAGGAGTTGTGGAATATAAGGAGATTGCGAAAAAACTTGGAGAACATGGGGTTATATCTAAGCCCTGCGCTGAAAAACTGATTTTAATGGCTGGATACAGAAACAGGCTTGTTCATTTTTATCATGATGTTAGCGACGAGGAGTTATACACAATTATAAGGGAAAATTTATCTGATATTGAACAGTTTATAAGAGAAATGAAAAACTTTATTAAATCTTACAAGAATGCTATTCTTTGATTTCTACAGGTTCATCCCTTTCAGAATCTACAATACACAGAAACCCAAAAGGTTCTTTAAAAGGATTATATAACTGATGAATTTCATTAGGTGCTATATAGAGTATATCAAGATATTTTAGAACATGATTTTTATCCCCGAGCCTAACCTTTCCTTTGCCTTTTAAGCATATGACAACATGAGCATGCTGATGATACTCAAGGGAAGAGCATCCACCTGTTGAAATTTCAAAGTATCTTAATTCGAACTTAATGGATTCTGATTTTATAAGAGGAAATCTTTTAATGGAAATCCAGTTTCCTTTTTTGTTTTTGTAGGGAATACTATTTATTTCCTGCCAAACTCCATTCTTAAATCTCAATATTTTGCTTTTTTTTATTTCTTCCTTTGAAGGAAGTTCACAAAAATAATTTTGTTGTTTTTTTTCTTTAGGCATATTTGGTAGTATAAAACTTTTTAATTATATCACATTTTTTTTAAAAAATTTATGAAATGCTTAAAATTGCTAATTGAGGAATGGCTGTTTTTTTATGAGAGATGGGTGCTTTTCTGCTTTGCCTCAGTAAAATACTTTGCATTTTGGATGGTTTTAAGTTTGCTTACTACGGCTGTCATCGTATATTATGGTTATGGGGTATAATTTTATGAGGAGAGGAGAATGGAAGGACAGACTGGGTAAACTGTCATTGGTCCTTTCTGAGCGACAGCGAATGATCTCCTTCTTATTTCTTTTTATTGTCGCCCTGAACGCAGTGAAGGGGCTCATAAAATAATTAGAAGATTTTTCAGTTGCTTACACTCCTTCAGAATGACAGGAAAAGTAGGAGATTCTTTGACACATTGTGCCTCATAAGGACAGAAAAAGAGGAATAGTTACACATCAAAAATATTATATGTGTTATAATTTTAAAATTTTAAATAAGGGGTAAAAGCTTCAAATATGCTTTTTATGTCAAAGGCGTTATACTTTAGTTTGTGTTTAAGATTTTTTAATGTTTAAGAAAAATAGAGGGAGGGGATTTATGTTAAACAAACTTCAAAATTTAATGAGTTCTTTTTCATTAAGTAAAAGGATTTTTGTGCTTGCGGTTGTATCGATTCTTGTAGTTTATTCAGTAGTTGCATTAGTAATTTATCTTCAAACAAAATCAAAAATTGAAGATTACAACATTGAGGCTCTCAAAAGAGAAGTTGGATTAATTAAAGAACAGATTGCAGTTTTCGATGAGGCATCAAAAAATTCTGCTGAACAATTTATGAAAATTTTTCAATCTATGGTAAAAGGGATAAGCCCTGACAATGACACATGTGATAGATTTACTTCAATGACAGGTGGTTCTGTTGCAACTATTTTTGAGAAAAAGGGAGATGATTTTCTAAGAATTGCCACATCTTTGAAAAAAGAAGATGGCTCTCGTGCGGTTGGAACAACTCTTGACAGAGGACATCCTGCATATCCGTTACTACTTAAAGGAGAAACATACATTGGTAAAGCTACTCTTTTTGGTAAAGACTATATGACAAAATATGTTCCTGTAAAGGATGGTTCAGGAAATGTTATTGGTGTTTACTTTGTTGGATTTGACATAACAAAAACAATGAAACATTTTAAAGATTATATTCGTTCTATCAAGGTTGGGCAGACTGGTTACATGTATGTTCTTGATGATAAAGGGACTCTTTTGGTTCACCCTAAATTAGAAGGTAAAAACATAATTGATTCAAAGGATGCAAAAGGACGAGAATTTATTAAAGAAATTATAGAAAAGAAGGAAGGTATTATCTATTATCCTTGGAAAAATCCAGATGAAACCTGGGCAAGAGAAAAAGTTGTTGCATATACCCATTATCCAGCATGGAAATGGATTATTGCATCAGGTAGTTATTTAGAGGAAATAACAAGTGAAGTGGAAGGAGTTCGGAATCTCATGTTGTTTGTAAATATTCTTGGTGCTATAGTAGTCTCCTTTCTTATTCTTTTTGTAACACAAAGGTCATTAAAACCAGTTCCTGATATGGCACAAAAGCTTGAAGAGGTTGCAAAGGGAGATTTCAGTCGTGTTGGATTTGGCAAGGGTTATCGTAACAGAAAAGATGAAATTGGACTTATAGCAAGAAGTGTTATAAAGGTTGAAGAATTTACACAAAAGCTTATTAAAGATATAAAAGAATCTGTAACAACTGTCAATGCTGTTATTGGTTCATTGGAAAGCAACATTGAAACAGTTAAGTTAAAGGCTAATGAGCAAGCATCGCAGGCACATCAGATTGCAACCGCTTCAGAGGAGATGTCACAGACCATAACTGACATAGCAAAAAATGCAGCTACTGCCTCTGATCTTGCAACAGAAAGCATGAAGATATCTAATGAAGGACAATTACTTGCTGATTCTGCCATGAATGTAGTTCAGTCTGCAAATCGTTCAACAGTAGAACTTAAAAAGACCATAGATGCATTAAACAGCAGAGTAGAAGAAATCGGAGATATTGTAACAGTAATTAAAGATATTGCAGACCAGACAAATCTTTTAGCACTTAATGCAGCAATTGAAGCAGCTCGTGCTGGAGAACAAGGAAGAGGTTTTGCAGTAGTTGCTGATGAAGTTCGTAAGCTTGCAGAAAGAACAATTAAAGCAACTGATGAAATAGCAAATAAAATTACAGCAGTTCAAGCTGAATCCCATGAAAGTATTAAAAGTATGGATATGACTGTTCATGAGGTAGCTGAAGCCCTTAAAGCATTAAACGAAGTTAAGAAATCTTTAAATAAGATAGCAGAACATGCACAGAAAGTTAAGGATCAAATAACTCATATAGCAACTGCAACAGAGGAGCAGTCTTCAGCAAGTGATGAAGTTGCCAGTTCAGCAGAACGTTCACGTCAGCTTTCACAGGAAGTGAAAAATACAACTGATACCGTTGTACAGGAAGTAGAAAACTTAAATAGTGTAATCAATAAACTTGTTGAGGCAGTCAAAGGAGTAAAGGCTTAAGTATTCAATGAAGGAGGCAGAATTAATCTGTCTCTTTCAGTTTTTCTAAAAATTTTTCAACTCTCTCAGGTAGAAATTTTTCAGGGTCTTTCTCTTTTATTTTTAGCCATTTCCACAGTCCTATGGGGCAGATGGTGGCAAAACTTATTTTGAATTTCTGACAAACTTCTGGACGATTCTTATAGATTGTGCATTTAGCTTCAATCCATTTATTATCGTTTAAGTGAATGTCAACTAAATGGGGACATTTATGATTTTCTGGTTTAATTATATTTTTTGATAGGGGAACAGTCCAGCGATAACAGCATTCTGCGCATCTAAGACAAATGAAATTTTTCTCTGCCACATCAAGTATTTCATTGAGTATTTGACTATTCAATGCCATAAAAAATTTTAACAAAAAATTTTTTATTGTTAAATATCCAAATCCATTTTAACCTAATAGCAAGAAAAGTTGACCTTTTATTAAATTTTTTTGTATTCTAATTTTGATGGGCCGTTAGCTCAGCTGGTAGAGCAGCTGACTCTTAATCAGCGGGTCGGAGGTTCGAATCCTCCACGGCTCATTGGTTTTTAAGGTATTTAAATTCAAAAAGCAGGGAAATTAAAAAACTTACTTGCTTTTTTTATAAAATTTATATTTAAATTTGTCTATATTCTAATTTGACTTCATTCTGAGACTTTTCAAAAATTTTTCTTATTTCCTCAGAATGGAGATAAACAAATTTAATACTTTAATTAATGTTTTTTCCATTGACATATTTTTAATTTTTTGATAAACTAAAAAGTCTTGACGATGAATGTTAAAGATTTGTTAAAAATATTTAGTTATTAAATGAGGTGAAAAAGTGCCAACAATTACACAATTAGTAAAAAAAGGGCGAGAAAAAGTAGAAAAGAGAACAAAATCTCCGGCATTGATGTCTTGTCCTCAGAGAAGAGGGGTTTGTGTTAGGGTTTATACTACCACACCGAAAAAGCCAAATTCTGCATTAAGAAAGGTTGCAAAGGTAAGATTAACAAATGGAGTAGAAGTTATTGCCTATATTCCTGGAGAAGGACATAATTTGCAGGAGCATTCAATTGTTTTAGTTAGAGGTGGAAGAGTAAAGGATTTGCCGGGTGTTAGGTATCATATTGTAAGAGGAACTCTTGATTGTGCAGGTGTTAATAATAGAAGAAAAAGCCGTTCCAAATATGGAACAAAAAGACCAAAATAAACGGAGAGTAAAGAATGCCTAGAAGAGGTTATGTTCCCAAAAGAGAGGTTTTACCTGACCCTAAATATCAAAGTAAACTTGTTTCAAAGCTAATAAATGTAATTATGCAGGATGGTAAAAAATCAACAAGTGAGAAAATTTGCTATGGTGCCTTTGAAATAATAAGGGAAAAAACAGGACAGGATCCATTGAAAGTATTTAAGCAAGCAATTGAAAACATTAAGCCAGTTTTGGAAGTAAGGCCACGTAGAGTTGGTGGTGCAACATATCAGGTTCCGATGGAGGTTAGACCTAACAGAAGGCTAAGCTTAGCTTTGCGGTGGCTTGTCAATTACTCAAGACAACGTAAAGAAAAAACTATGAAAGAAAGATTAGCTGGAGAAATTTTAGACGCATATAATAATGTAGGTTCTTCAATAAAGAAAAGAGAAGAAACCCATAAAATGGCCGAAGCCAACAGAGCATTTGCTCACTATAGATGGTAATTTAGAGGAGTGTATGAGTAGATTCCCATTAGAAAAAACAAGAAATATTGGTATTATGGCTCATATTGATGCCGGTAAAACAACAACTACCGAGCGAATATTATACTATACAGGAGTTACCTATAAAATTGGTGAAGTCCATGAGGGAACTGCTGTTATGGATTGGATGCCCCAAGAACAAGAGCGTGGTATTACGATTACAGCAGCTGCTACAAGCTGTGAATGGAAAGGGCATAAAATTAATATTATAGATACTCCGGGTCATGTTGACTTTACAATCGAAGTTGAAAGATCTTTAAGAGTTCTTGATGGTGCTATAGCTGTTTTTGATGCTTCAGCAGGTGTTGAGCCACAGAGTGAAACTGTTTGGAGGCAGGCAGATAAATATAAAGTTCCAAGAATTGCTTTTATGAATAAGATGGATAAACTTGGTGCTGATTTTGATATGGCTGTTGAAAGTATGATTGAAAAGCTCGGAGCTAATCCTGTTCCTGTCCAGATTCCAATTGGTAGGGAAGATACATTCAGGGGACCAATAGACCTCGTAGAGATGAAAGCTTACTATTTTGACGATGAAACTTTAGGTGCAAAATTCGTTGAAGATGAAATACCTCAAGAATATTTAGAACTGGCAAAAAAATATAGAGATAAGATGTTAGAGGCTTTATGTGATATAGATGACAATATTATGGAAAAGTATCTTTCAGGAGAGCCTATATCAGCAGATGAAATAAGATCTGCTTTAAGAAAAGGCACTGTTGAATTGAAAATAACTCCGGTCCTGTGCGGTTCTGCATTTAAAAATAAGGGTGTTCAGATGTTGCTTGATGCAATAGTGTTTTATTTACCTTCTCCTCTTGATATTCCACCAGTTAAAGGAATTAATCCTTTGGATGGTTCAGAAATCGAAAGAAAGCCAGATATTAATGAACCACTTACTGCTTTGGCATTTAAAATAATGGCAGACCCCTACATGGGTAGTTTAACTTATGTTAGAGTTTACTCAGGAGTTTTAAGTTCTGGTTCATATATTTATAATTCAACGAGAAATTTAAAGGAGAGAGTCGCAAGAATTTTTAGAATGCATGCTAATCATAGAGAGGAAATTAAAGAAATTTGTGCTGGGGATATTGCAGCAGTAGTTGGGCTAAAAAATACACTTACAGGAGATACAATTTGTGATGAAAGTGCTCCTGTTGTTCTTGAAGCAATTGAGTTTCCAGAGCCAGTTATTTCAGTTGCAATTGAACCAAAAACAAAGGCAGATCAAGAAAAATTATCTCTTGCTTTGCAGAAAATTTCTCAAGAAGATCCCTCTTTTAGGGTTTCATATAATGAAGAAACAGGCCAGACTATTATTTCAGGTATGGGAGAACTACATCTTGAAATTATTGTAGATAGATTAACAAGAGAATTCAGAGTTGGCGCTAATGTAGGAAAGCCACAAGTTGCTTACAAAGAAACTATTAAGGTGCCAGCTAAGGCAGAGGGTAAGTTTATAAGGCAGACAGGAGGACGTGGTCAGTATGGACATGTCTGGATTGAAATAGATCCTATAGAAAGAGGAAAAGGATTTGAATTTGTAAATAAAATTGTAGGTGGCACCATTCCAAAAGAATTTATTCCAGCTGTTGAAAAGGGTATTGTTGAAGCTATGGAAGGAGGAGTCCTTGCAGGTTATCCAGTTGTAGATGTAAGGGTAACTCTCTTTGATGGCTCTTATCATGAAGTTGACTCTTCAGAGCTTGCCTTTAAGATAGCTGCTTCTATGGCATTTAAAGATGCCTGTAAAAAGGGAGATATAGTTCTTCTTGAACCTATTATGGATGTTGAAGTAGTTACTCCTGAAGAATATATGGGTGAAGTAATTGGAGACTTAAATTCAAGGCGTGGAAGAATTCAATCAATGGAAAAAAGAGGTAAAGCACAGGTAATAAGGGCTATGGTTCCTTTAGCAGAAATGTTTGGATATGCCACTGATTTGAGATCAAAGACACAGGGTAGGGGTACATATACAATGCAATTTTCTCATTATGATGAAGTTCCTAAGAATCTCACTGAGCAGATAATTGCTAAGATAAAGGGAAATGCTAAATAAAAGTTTTAGGAGAAATTAAAGGAGGAAGAGATGGGAAAGGCAAAATTTGAGAGGAAGAAGCCCCATGTAAATGTAGGTACTATAGGGCACATTGATCATGGAAAGACCACATTGACAGCATCGATAACGAAGTATTTGAATTTAAAGGGAATGGCACAGTATAAGAGTTATGACCAAATAGACAATGCACCAGAGGAGAAGGCGAGAGGGATAACGATAAACACAGCACATGTAGAGTATGAGACAGATAAGCGTCATTATGCGCATGTAGACTGTCCTGGTCATGCGGACTATATCAAGAACATGATAACAGGTGCTGCGCAGATGGATGGTGCTATATTGGTAGTTGCAGCCAATGATGGACCGATGCCGCAGACGAGGGAGCATATATTATTAGCCAGGCAGGTAGGAGTACCATATATAGTAGTATTTATGAATAAGGTTGACATGGTAGATGATCCTGAGTTATTGGATTTAGTAGAGCTTGAGGTAAGGGAATTATTGAGCAAGTATGGATTTCCTGGGGATGAGATACCAGTAGTGAGGGGTTCAGCATTGAAGGCATTGGAGAGTAGCAGTAATGATCCTAATGCAGAGGAGTATAAGTCGATACAGGAATTACTTGATGCATTAGACAGTTATATACCTGAGCCAGAAAGGCCTATAGACAAGCCATTTTTGATGCCTATAGAGGATGTATTTAGCATATCTGGAAGGGGAACGGTAGTAACAGGGAGAGTAGAGAGGGGAATAATAAAGGTAGGAGATGAAGTAGAGATAGTGGGGTTGAGGGAGACGAGGAAGACAGTGGCAACAGGAGTAGAGATGTTTAGGAAGATACTGGATGAAGGAAGGGCAGGAGACAACATAGGAGTGCTGTTAAGGGGAATAGGTAAGGATGAAGTAGAGAGAGGGATGGTATTAGCAAAGCCTGGGAGTATAACACCGCATACAAAGTTTAAGGCAGAGGTATATGTATTGACGAAGGAGGAAGGTGGGAGGCATACACCTTTTTTCAATGGATATAGGCCACAGTTTTATTTTAGGACAACGGATGTAACAGGAGTGATAAAGTTACCTGATGGGGTAGAGATGGTAATGCCTGGAGACAATGTGAATTTGAGTGTAGAGTTGATAGCGCCGATAGCGATGGAAGAGGGATTAAGGTTTGCTATAAGGGAAGGTGGAAGGACAGTAGGAGCAGGTGTAGTTACAGAGGTGTTGGAGTAAAATGGACCAAAAAATAAGAATAAAATTAAAAGCTTACGATAACAGAGTTCTCGATCAGTCTGTAAAAGAGATTGTAGATACAGTTAAGAGAACAGGAGCAAGGATTTCAGGTCCTGTTCCTTTGCCTACAAAAATAAGTAGGTATACAGTTTTGAGGTCAACTAATCAGGATAAAAAGTCAAGAGAACAATTTGAAATAAGAATTCATAAAAGATTAATTGATATTCATGATCCCACCCCCGAAACAGTAGAGGCTCTATCTAAGTTAGAGCTTGCTGCAGGGGTTGATGTGGAGATAAAGCTATGAAAGGAATTTTAGGTAGAAAAGTTGGAATGACACAAATTTTTGCAGAAGATGGAAAAATCGTTCCTGTAACAGTAGTTGAAGCAGGACCATGTTGGGTTGTACAAGTACGAACAAAAGAAAAAGATGGATATGAGGCTGTTCAGTTGGGTTTTCAAGAGGTTAAAAAGGAAAAAAATATAACAAAACCGGTGCTCGGAATTTTTAAAAAAGCAGGTATACCGCCTTGCAGAATCCTTAGAGAATTTAAAATGACAGGATTTAATGTGGGTGATAAGGTTACTGTTGAAATATTCTCAAAGGGCGAAGTTGTTAATGTATCTGGGATTTCAAAGGGTAAAGGATTTCAGGGTGTTATGAAAAGACATAATTTTGCAGGTGGACCAGATTCTCATGGTTCTATGTTTAACAGAGCTCCTGGTTCAATTGGTGCAAGCTCTTTTCCATCAAGAGTATGGAAAGGCAAGGGAATGGCTGGACATATGGGGAATGAGAGGGTTACTGTAAAAAATCTTACTATTGTTGATGTTATACCGGAACAGAATTTACTTTTAATAAAAGGTGCTGTTCCGGGAGGTGAAAACGGAATATTAGAAATATGGAAGGTAGAGGGATGATAGATATAGAGATAAGAGATATAAATAATAATATCGTTGGTAGAAGACAATTACCTGAAATTGTTTTTAATAATCAAGCAGACGAATCTGTTGTACATTCAGCGGTTGTTGCCTATATGGCAAATCAAAGACAGGGAACGCATGCTACAAAAACAAGAGCTATGGTTTCAGGTGGTGGAAGAAAGCCATGGAGACAAAAGCATACAGGAAGAGCAAGGCATGGTAGCATTCGCTCTCCTCTTTGGAGAAAGGGTGGGATTGTGTTTGGCCCTCAGCCAAGAGATTATTATATAAAGCTTCCAAAGCAGATGAAGGATACCGCTCTTTTTAAAGCTCTTACTATGAAATATAGAGATAATGAGATAATACTTCTTGATAATTTAGAACTTGTAAGACCAAAAACAAAGGATATGGTTAATATTTTGAAAAATTTGCAACTCAATGATAAGTCGGTTCTTTTTGTTTTACCTGTAAAAGACGAAAATATCTTACTTTCTGCAAGAAACATTCCTTATGTGGGAGTCATTAGAGCAGAAGATTTAAATGCCTATCATGTATCTTTATTTGATGAAATAGTTTTTACTGTTTCAGGACTTGATAAATTTTTAACTGTTAAGGGGGTAAACTCCTGATGGATATTTTTGAAATAATAAAAAGACCACTTTTTACTGAAAAGGCAATGAGTCTGAAAGAAAAGGAAAACAAGATAGTGGTTGAGGTTCATCCAAAGGCTAATAAAGTACAAATCAAAAAAGCCTTTGAAGAATGTTTTAAGGTTAAGGTTGATGATGTAGCAATTATAAATATAAAGCCAAAGATTAAAAGAGTGGGGCTTCATTTTAGAAAAACACCAAAAGTTAAAAAAGCAATAATTACCCTGAAACCAGGGGAAAAATTAGATCTAATAGAGGGTGTCTAAATGGGAATAAAAAGGTGTAAACCAACATCAGCAGGTAGAAGATTTGTAACATATCCTGATTTTAGTGAAATTACAAGGGAAGAACCCTACAAACCTCTTACAGTTTGTATAAAAAAGCGTAAGGGTAGAAATAATCTTGGTAGAGTGACTTCATGGTTAAAGGGTGGAGGAAATAGAAAACTTTACAGAATTATTGATTTTAAAAGAGATAAAATTGGGATTCCTGCAAAAGTTGTAAGTATTGAATACGATCCTAATAGAACAGCAAGAATAGCCTTATTGAAATATCTGGATGGAGAATACAGATACATACTTGCTCCTGACAAGCTTCAAGTTGGAGATACTTTGATGAGTGGATCAGGAGCTGATGTTAAGGTGGGAAATGCGTTGCCTTTAAAGGAAATTCCTCTTGGAACAATGATTCATAATATAGAACTTTATCCTGGAGGTGGAGGAAAGCTTGTCAGAGGTGCTGGTACAGCAGCTCAGCTTATGGCTAAGGAAGGAAAATATGCTCATGTTAAACTTCCCTCAGGAGAGGTTAGATTGATAAATGTTAATTGTTTTGCCACAATAGGACAGGTGAGCAATCTTGACCATGAAAATGTAGTTATTGGAAAAGCTGGAAGAATGAGACATATGGGAAGAAGACCATCAGTTAGGGGCGTTGCAATGAATCCGATAGATCATCCATTAGGTGGTGGAGAAGGTAAATCCTCTGGTGGAAGACCAGCATGTTCTCCTTGGGGGAAACCAGAAGGTGTTAAGACAAGAAAAAATAAAAAAACAGATAAATTTATTGTAAAGCGCAGAAAGTAAGGGGGTAGTAAGGTGGCAAGGTCATTAAAAAAGGGTCCCTTTGTTGATGAAAAACTCATGGAAAAGGTTAAGAAGGCATTAGAAACAGGAGATAAAAAGCCTATAAAGACATGGTCAAGAAGATCCACAATTGTGCCTGAATTTATAGGATTAACCTTTGCAGTTCACAACGGAAGAAAGTTCATACCGGTATATGTAACTGAGAATATGATAGGACATAAACTTGGAGAGTTTGCTCCCACAAGAACATTTAAGGGGCATGCAGGCTCCGAAGAAAAGAAAAAGGCTAAGGGGAAATAGAATATGCAAGCAAGGGCAATATTAAAATATGCTCGTATAACTCCAACTAAAGCAAGGAAAGTTATAAATGTAATCAGAGGCAAAAAAGCTGCAGAAGCATTGTTAATTCTTAAATATATGCCTCACAGAGGTGCTCGTATCATAGAAAAAGTTTTACGTTCAGCCTTAGCAAATGCTGAACAAAAAAATCCGAGAGTAGACATTGATAACCTAAAAATAGTCAAAGCTTTTGTTGATCAGGGTCCGATGATGAAAAGAATAGAAGAAAGAGCTATGGGAAGAGCTAATATTATAAAGAAAAAAACTTCCCATATAACAATATATGTTGATACAGAGGAAAATTAAACCGGAGGTGTTCAGTTGGGTCAAAAAACAAATCCCATAGGTAACAGATTGGGCATCATTAGAACATGGGAAAGCAGATGGTTTACTAAAAAAGGGTATTCTGATCGTCTAATTGAAGATCTCAATCTTAGAAAGATGTTAAAAGAGAAATTGTTTCACGCTGGAATTTCAAGGATTGAGATTGAAAGGGTAGGAGAAAAAATTAAGATAATAGTATTCTCAGCACGTCCCGGTATTATTATAGGTAAAAAGGGTGCAGAAGTAGAAAAATTAAAGAAAGAAATTGAAGAAAAAACAGGCAAACAAGTAAATATTGAGATAAAGGAAGTAAGAAGACCAGAACTGGATGCACAGCTTGTAGCAGAGAATATAGCTCTTCAGATAGAAAAAAGAGTTGCCTATCGTAGAGCTATGAAAAGAGCTGTTTCTTCTGCTTTACGTTTTGGAGCAAAAGGTATAAGAGTTTCTTGTGCTGGAAGATTAGCAGGTGCTGAAATTGCGAGAACTGAATGGTACAGAGAAGGAAGAGTTCCATTAAGTACTTTTAGAGCAGATATAGATTACGGGTTTGCAGAAGCAAGAACAACTTATGGTGTTATTGGTGTTAAGGTTTGGATATTTAAGGGTGAAGTTCAACCTGGACAATATGTAAATTACAACTATTAAAAATATGGTGAGGGAAAAGATATGTTAGCGCCAAAAAAAGTTAAATTCCGTAAGATGCAAAAAGGTAGAATGAAAGGTATAGCCTATAGAGGTAGTTATGTATCCTTTGGTGAATTTGGTTTAAAGGCTTTAGAGCCAGCATGGATAACTTCAAGGCAAATAGAGGCTGCAAGAGTAGCTATTATGAGACATGCTAAAAAGGGATGTAAGCTTTGGATTAGAATATTTCCAGACAAACCAATAACAAGAAAGCCTGCTGAAACAAGAATGGGAAAAGGAAAAGGTAATCCAGAGTTTTGGGTTGCAGTAGTTAAACCAGGAAGAATTATGTTTGAAATCTCAGGAGTATCAGAAGAAATAGCAAAAGAAGCCTTTGAATTGGCCTCTCATAAGCTTCCTATAAAAACAAAATTTGTAAAGAGGCAGGAGAGTTTTGTATGAAGGCAAAAGAATTAAGAAATTTTTCCATAGATGAATTGAAAAAGAAAGAAAGAGATTTAAGAAGAGAATTTTTTAATTTGAGATTTCAATTGGCTAAGGGTGAATTGCAGAACGTTAAGAGAATCAATGCAGTTAAGAAGGATATTGCAAGGATATTGACCATAATAACTGAAAAAACGAAAAAATTTCAGGTTAAATCCTGAGAGAAGATTAAGAAATAGGTATAAGGAGTAGGAAATGCCAAAGAAGATTTTAAAAGGTACTGTTATAAGCGATAAAATGGATAAAACTATTGTTGTTTCTGTTGAGAGAGTTTTCCAAGATCCCAATTATAAAAAAATAATTAGAAGAAGGAAGAAATATAAAGCCCATGATGAAGAGAACAGATGTCAAGTTGGAGACATGGTAGAGATTATTGAAAGCAGACCAATTAGCAAAACTAAAAGATGGAAAGTTTTGAGAATTCTTAAGGAGGGTGAGGGACAATGATACAGCCAAGGAGTATTCTTGAGGTTGCTGATAATTCCGGTGCTAAAAGAGTTCAGTGTATCAGAGTTTTGGGAGGTTCTAATAGAAAATATGCCTCTTTAGGAGATGTAATAATTGTTAGTGTTAAAGAAGCATTACCTGACAGCAATATAAAAAAAGGGTCTGTAGCTAAAGCTGTAATAGTAAGACTCAAAAGAAGCGTAAGAAGATCAGACGGTTCATATATAAGATTTGATCAGAATGCTGTTGTAATAGTTAATAATCAACTTGAACCAATCGGTACAAGAATTTTTGGTCCTGTTGCAAGGGAATTAAGATGGAAAGAGTTTACTAAAATTGTATCCCTTGCACCTGAAGTCATATAAGATGGAGGATAGCAGTGAGCTTAGGTGTTAAAAAAGGTGATAATGTCATTGTATTGTCTGGTAAAGACAAAGACAAAAAGGGTAGAGTTATAGCAGTATTAACCAAAAAGGACAAAATTATAGTAGAAGGTGTCAACATAATAAAAAAACATCAAAGGCCTACAAGAAAGTATCCACAGGGTGGAATTATTGAGAAAGAGGGCCCCATTCCTAGATGTAAAGTTATGTTAGTTTGTTCAAAATGCGAAAAACCAACAAGAATTGGTGCAAATATACTTGAAGACGGAAGAAAAGTAAGAGTTTGCAAGAAGTGCAAGGAGGTTATTGATTAATGAGTGCGGAAACAAAAGAAAAGAAGTATATTCCTCGTTTAAAAGAAAAATATTACAAAGAGATAGTGCCTTCATTAATGAAGAAATTTAACTATAAAAATATTATGGAGGTTCCAAAACTTGAAAAGATAATTGTTCATGTTACGCTTGGAGAGGCAATTCAAAATATAAAGTTACTCGATGCTGCGGAAAAAGAGCTTGCACAAATAACAGGACAAAAACCTCTTATTACTAAAGCAAAGAAACCGCTTGCCGCATTCAAATTAAAAAAAGGTATGCCGATAGGTTGTAAGGTTACTTTAAGAAGAGAAAGAATGTATGAATTCCTTGATAGATTAATATCTATTGCTTTACCAAGAATTAGAGATTTTAGAGGTATTTCCTCAAAGTCTTTTGATGGTAGAGGTAATTATTCCTTTGGTATAAAAGAACAGTTTATATTCCCAGAGATTGACTATGATAAAGTTGAAATGATTCATGGATTGGACATCACAATATGTACAACTGCCAAAACAGATGAAGAAGCAAGAGAATTATTGAAAGAATTTGGAATGCCATATAGAAAATAAGGAGGGATTGTGGCAAGAAAAAGTAAAATAGAAAGGTCAAAATATCCACCAAAATTTAAGGTTCGTGTTAGAAATCGTTGTAAGGTATGCGGTCGTCCAAGAGGATATTTAAGGCAGTTTGGTCTCTGTAGAATATGTTTTAGATTTTTAGCTAACTCTGGGAAAATTCCCGGAGTGGTAAAGTCAAGCTGGTAAGGGGTGACAGTATGATGACAGATGTTATTTCAGATATGCTTACTCGAATTAGAAATGCTATATCTGTAAAAGCAGATAAAGTGGACATACCTGCTTCAAGATTAAAAATTGAGATTGCTAAGATACTTAAGGAAGAAGGGTTTATCAAGTCATATAAAATAATAAAAGATAAAAAACAGGGAATATTAAGAATAAATTTAAAATATACTCAAGAAGGTGATTCTTTTATTTCTAATTTGAAAAGAATCAGTAAACCAGGTAGAAGAGTTTATGTTAGCAAGGAAGATATTCCATATGTAATGGGAGGACTTGGTATAGCAATTCTTACCACTTCCCATGGAGTTATGACAGATAAAGAATGCCGCCAAAAAGGTGTTGGCGGAGAAGTTATATGTTATGTATGGTAAGGGGTGAACGAATGTCAAGAATAGGTAGAAAGCCAATTCAAATTCCAGATGGGGTTGAAGTAAAATTGGAAAATAATCAAATATTGGTAAAGAGTCAAAAGGGTCAATTAACCTATGCTCTTCCAGATGGAATAGGAGTAAATATTGATAGCAAAACTCTTATAATTACAAGAAGAAGCGATGATAACAGGCAAAAAGCACTACATGGGCTTGCAAGAAGTTTAATCGCCAATATGATCACTGGTGTTTCACAGGGATTTACAAGAGTTTTGCAGATTTATGGAGTTGGATACAGGGCTCAAGTAAGCGGAGATAAGATAATACTAAATGTTGGCTATTCCCATCCAGTAGAGTTTAAATTACCAGAAGGAATTAAAGCCACAGTTGATGAAAAACAGACGACCATAACTTTACAGGGAATTGATAAACAACTTTTAGGACAGGTAGCTGCAAATATAAGAGCAATTAGGCCTCCAGATGCTTATAAGGGTAAAGGTATAAGATTTGCTGATGAAGTTTTAAAACTTAAACCCGGTAAGACTGGAAAGAAATAAGGAGGAAGGCTTTGCGAGACAAAAAAGAATTAAAAGAAAGAAGACATCTGAGAATAAGAAAAAAAGTTTATGGAACATCAGAAAGACCAAGGCTATGTGTTTATAAAAGCCTTAATCATATATATGCTCAAATTATAGATGACACAAAGGGTTATACCCTTGTTTCTGCTTCCACATTGGACAAGGAATTTAAAGAACTTACAGGTAACAAGAGTAATAAAGAATTTGCAAAAAAGGTAGGAGAATTAATAGCAGAGAAAGCATTAAATGCAGGAATTACAAAGGTTGTATTTGACAGAGCAGGATATAAATATCATGGATGTATTAAAGCTCTTGCAGATGCTGCAAGGGAAAAAGGTCTTCAATTTTAGGGAGGAGTAATGAAAGGAGAAAGGATCAATCCAGAGGATCTCAATTTAAAAGATAAGGTAGTATTTATAAATAGAGTAGCTAAGGTTGTCAAAGGTGGTAGAAGATTTTCTTTTAGTGCTTTGGTTGTTGTAGGTAATGAAGCTGGAATAGTTGGCTTTGGAAAAGGAAAGGCTGCAGAGGTCCCCGATGCCATAAGAAAGGCAATCGATAAAGCAAAAAAGAATTTAATAACTTTTCCGCTCCATGAAACCACAATTCCTCATAGAGTTGAATTTAAATATGGAGCTACTAAAATAGTAATTAATCCAGCACCTAAAGGAACAGGTATTATCGCAGGAGGACCTGCAAGAGCAGTTTTCGAGGTTGCTGGTGTTCAAGATGTTGTTGCAAAAGTTCTCGGTAGTCATAATCCTTTTAACTCAGTGAATGCAACAATTGGAGCTCTTCGTAGCTTAAAAGATCCATCTTTAGTTATAAAATTAAGAACAAAGGCATCAGAAATTGAACAAACCGATGAAAATCAACTTCAGCAGGAGGAGGAAAAGGTTTCATGAAAATACATGAATTAAAACCAGCAGAGGGAAGCAAGAGGAAACCAAAAAGAATAGGAAGAGGGTTTGGCTCTGGACATGGAAGAACCTCTACAAAGGGGCATAAAGGACAAAAGGCTCGTTCAGGAGGAGCAAAGGGTCCAGGATTCGAAGGTGGGCAGATGCCTCTGCAAAGAAGAGTTCCTAAAAGAGGATTTACTAATGCACCATTTAAAAAGGAGTACTCAATTGTAAATCTTGAAGATTTAAATAAAATAATAGAAGATGTAGATGTGATTACTCCCGAGATTTTATTGGAAAAAGGTATTATAAAAAAGATAAAAGATGGGGTAAAAATTCTTGGTAATGGAGATATAAAAAAATCAATTAATATAAAGATCCATGCTATCAGCAAATCAGCCCGCCAAAAAATTGAATCAAAGGGTGGTAAGGTAGAGGTTCTATAGTGGGATTTGTATCTGCCCTAAGAAATATTTTTAAAATACCAGAATTAAGAGCAAGGGTATTATTTACTCTTGCTATGCTTGCTGTATTCAGAATAGGTGCTCATATCCCTACACCTGGTATTGATGGTGAAGAACTAAGTAAATTTCTAATGGAACGTGGCGGAGCTGTTATGGGATTTTTTGATATTTTTACCGGGGGTGCCTTATCAAAGGTTACTATATTTGCTCTCGGAGTAATGCCTTACATAAGTGCATCTATTATTTTTCAACTTTTAACTGTTGTTATCCCCTCTTTAGCTAAAATTGCAAAAGAAGGCGAAGAAGGCAGAAAAAAGATAATGAGATATACCCGTTATGCCACAATTGTAATTGCTGCAATTCAAGGATTTGGTATAGCAATAGGACTTGAAAGCATGGGTGGTGGACAATTTATTCAAGAACCTGGATGGTCTTTTCGAATAGTTACTATGATTACTCTTACTGCAGGCACTGCATTTCTTATGTGGTTAGGCGAACAGATAACTGAAAGAGGTATAGGTAACGGAATTTCTTTAATAATATTTGCAGGAATAGTAGCAAGATTTCCAAATGCTATTTTTTATACCTATAATTTAATAAAAACTGGTGAATTATCAATCTTCTTCGTTTTAATTCTTTTAGTAGTAATGGTTGCTGTTGTTGCTGGAATAATATTTATTGAAAGAGCTCAGCGGAGAATTCCTATTCAGTATGCAAAGAGAGTAGTAGGTAGAAAAATGTATGGTGGTTATACAACTTATTTACCATTAAAGATTAATTCTGCCGGTGTTATCCCACCAATATTTGCTTCTTCAGTTTTGATGTTCCCTGCTACTATTGCCGGATTTATAGCCATACCTTGGGTACAGGAATTAGCAAAACAATTTGCTCCTGGTGGTCTATTGTATATTTTTCTTTATGTTGGATTAATAATCTTTTTTACATATTTCTACACAGCAGTAATTTATAATCCTGTGGAAATAGCAGAAAATTTACAAAAAAATGGAGGCTTTATCACAGGAGTAAGACCTGGGCAGAAGACCTCTGAATATATATATAGGGTTTTATCAAGGTTAACTTTTATTGGCGCATTATATTTAAGCGCAGTCTGTGTATTGCCAGAGATATTAATTGCAGAATTTAAAGTTCCTTTTTACTTTGGTGGAACATCATTATTGATTGCTGTTGGTGTTGCCCTTGATACAGTTTCACAGATAGAAACCCATATGATAAGTAGATCTTATGATGGATTCTTCAAAAAAATTAGAATTAAAGGCAGGAAGGATTAATAATTAGTGATAATTATAAAAAATTTGGAGGAAATTAATAAGATAAGAAAATCCTGCCAAATTGTAGCAAAAGTACTTGAAGAACTAAAGTTTTATATAAAAGAAGGATTATCAACAAAAAATATAGAGTTGTTCATTGAAAATCTTATAGAAAAAATGGGTGGAGTCCCTGCATTTAAAGGATACAAAGGATATCCTGCAAGTGCTTGTATTTCTGTGAATTCACAAGTTGTTCATGGAATTCCTTCTGATAAGTTTTTTATTAAAGAAGGTGATATTGTCAGTGTAGATGTTGGTGTAATTTTTGATGGATTTTATGGAGATGCAGCATATACATATCCAGTAGGCAAAATTTCAGAAGAGGCAAAAAAATTAATGAAAGTAACAGAAGAAGCATTATACGAGGGAATAAAAAAAGCTAAACCTGGTAGAAGAGTTGGTGATATTTCCTATGCAATTCAGAGACATGTTGAAACAAAGGGATTTTCAGTTGTGAGAGCTTTTGTGGGACACGGTATAGGACGTTCCTTACATGAAGAACCTCAAATTCCTAATTTTGGAAAAGAAGGAACAGGTCCTAAATTGAAAAGAGGTATGACATTAGCTATAGAACCAATGGTAAATGCAGGCAGCTATGAAGTTGTTATTCTTCCTGATGGATGGACTGCAGTAACAAAGGATGGATCTCTGTCTGCTCACTATGAACATACTATTGCAATTACTGAAGATGAGCCAGAAATCTTGACTAAAATATGAAATAATAGATATATTAACAAGTTAAGATGCCGAAAGAAGACCACATAGAAATGCAAGGAACCATAGAAGAAGCCTTACCTAATGCAATGTTTAGGGTAAGACTTGACAATGGTCACGTAATTCTTGCATATGTTTCTGGTAAAATGAGAATGCATTTTATAAAAATTTTGCCTGGAGATAAGGTTCTTGTTGAGATGTCTCCCTATGATCTTACAAAGGGTAGAATAATTTACAGATTTAAATAGGAGGTGTAATTTGAAAGTAAGAGCATCAGTTAAAAGAGTTTGTTCAAAATGTAAAATTATAAAAAGAAAAGGTGTGGTAAGAATTATTTGTGAAAATCCTAAGCATAAACAGAGACAGGGTTAAGGAAGGAGATTAATATGGCAAGAATAGCAGGTGTAGATATCCCTAAAAATGAGAGGGTAGAGATAGGATTAACAAGAATTTTTGGTATTGGAAGAAGCCTATCTCAAAAAATTTTAAGAGATACTGGAGTAAATCCTGACAAAAGAGTAAAAGATCTTACAGATGAAGAAATAGTAAAAATTAGAAATGAGATAGAGAAAAATTACAAGGTTGAAGGTGAATTAAGAAAAGAAATTTCAATGAGTATAAAAAGATTAACAGATATTGGTTGTTACAGAGGATTAAGGCACCAGGCAAATTTACCAGTAAGAGGTCAGAGAACAAAAACAAATGCAAGGACTCGCAAAGGACCAAGAAGAAAATTGATAAAGAAAAAATAATTAAGGAGGTTATACAGAATTAATGGCACAGAAAAGAAAAGGTATAAAAAAAGTAAAAAAACATGTTCCCCATGGTATAGCTCATGTGCAGACAAGCTTTAATAACACAATTATAACAATAACAGATCCGAATGGAAATGTTATTGCTTGGGCTTCAGCAGGTAGCTGCGGTTTCAAAGGTTCAAGAAAGGGAACTCCCTATGCGGCACAAATAGCTGCAGAAACAGTTGCAAAAAGAGCGGCTGAAATGGGTATGAAACAGATAGATGTATTTGTAAAAGGACCTGGCTCAGGAAGAGAAACGGCTATAAGAGCATTGCAGGCAGCAGGATTAGAAATAAATTTGATTAAGGATGTAACACCTGTTCCACATAACGGGTGTAGACCTCCAAAGAGAAGGAGGGTTTAAATGGCAAGATATACAGGTTCACTTTGTAGACTTTGTAGAAGAGAGGGGATGAAATTATTCATAAAGGGAACAAGATGTTATACTGAGAAATGTGCCTTTGAAAGGAGAAAATATCCACCTGGACAACATGGTCACAATAGAGCAAAGCTTTCTGATTACGGATTGCAACTAAGAGAAAAACAGAAAGTTAAGAGAATATATGGAATAATGGAAAAACAGTTTAAAAATTATTTTGAAAAAGCCACAAAAATGAAAGGTGTAACAGGTGAAAATCTCCTTAAACTTCTTGAAAGAAGGCTTGACAATGTAGTTTACAGAATGGGATTTGCTATCAACCGTAGACAGGCAAGGCAATTAGTGAGACACGGATTTTTCCTTGTAAATGGTAAAAAAGTTGATGTTCCATCATACTTACTTAGACCGGGTGATGTTGTTGAAGTTAAGGATTCTGCTAAAAATCATGAATTAATTAAAGAAAATCTTGCCTTAGCAGAACAAAGAGGTTTTCCAGTATGGACAGAAGTTAATATAGAGGAAATGAAAGGTAAATTTGTAAGAGTTCCAGAAAGAGAAGAAATGCAATTACCAGTTCATGAGCAGTTAATTGTTGAGTTTTATTCTAAGTAATATTAAAAAATTGGAGGCATTTAAATGAATTTATATAAAGTATTTCAGATGCCCAAGAAAGTAGAATTTGATAGAGATACTCTTTCTGAAACCTATGGAAGGCTTATAATAGAGCCTCTTGAAAGAGGATATGGAACAACAATTGGAAATTCTCTAAGAAGAGTTTTGCTTTCATCAATAGAAGGTGCTGCAGTTTATGCCATAAGGATAAATGGAGTATTGCATGAAATAAGTTCAATACAGGGAGTTAGGGAAGATGTAATTGATATAGTTTTGAATGTAAAAAAAATCAGGTTTAAATATTTTGCAGAGGATGCTGATAAAAAGGTAGCATTAATTAAAATAAAAGGTCCAGCTGATGTATATGCCAAGGATATTGTAACAGATGGAACCTATGAAGTTTTAAATAAGGATCAATATATTTGTTCTTTAGATCAAGATGTAAACTTTGAAATGTATTTATATATTCGCAGAGGAAGAGGCTATATACCTTCTGAAATGATAAAAGATGAAGATTTACCCGTAGATGCTATTACAGTAGATGCTATTTTTAGTCCTGTTAAAAAAGTTAACTTTAGAGTTGAAAAAACTCGAGTGGGCGAGCTCACAGACTATGATAGATTGGTTTTAGAATTATGGACTGATGGAAGCATTACTCCTGAAAAAGCCATTACTGAAGCATCGAATTTACTAATAAAACATTTTGAAGTCTTAATTTTTACTGAAACTACAAAAGAAGAAATTGAGTCAACCGTTGTTTCAAAAGATAATATGGAAGAAGGTTTAATCTATGATAAACTGAATGAAAATGTTTTGAAACCTATCGAAGATCTTGAATTGTCTGTAAGGGCATACAACTGCCTCAAAAGTGCTGGTATAAATCTAATTGTTGAATTAATACAAAAAACAGAGAATGAATTACTTAAAACTAAAAATTTTGGCAAAAGGTCATTGGATGAGATAAAAGAGGTTTTAACAAGACAAGGTTTGAAATTAGGGATGAGAATAGATCCTGAATTAATTGAAAAATTGAAAGAAAAGGTGCAGAGGGGGTAACCTGGATGAGGCATAGAGTTGCAGGAAGACATTTTGGAAGAACAGCAAATCAAAGGAAGGCGCTTTTAAGAGGACTTTTAGCCTCTCTTATTAAATATGAAAGAATTGAAACTACTGTTGCTAAAGCAAAGGCTGTTAAGGAACTTGCTGAAAGCCTTGTTACTTTTGCTAAAAGAGGAGACCTTCATTCAAGAAGACTTGCACTTAGTTATTTACCAGATAAGGATTTAATAAAAAAGCTTTTTACAGAAATTGCTCCTCGCTTTGTAGGTCGAAATGGTGGTTATGTCAGAGTTGTTAGAACAGGGTTTAGAATCAAAGACAGTGCGCCAATGGCTATACTTGAGTTTGTAGACTATAAAAAGCCTGAAAAAGAAGAGTCAAAGAAAAAATCTGGCTAATTTGACAGAACCATTTAAAATTTGATATTTTTAAGATAATTCCTGGGTAGCTCAGCCGGCAGAGCGGGTGGCTGTTAACCACTTGGTCGGGGGTTCGAATCCCTCCCCAGGAGTTTAAATTTTATAAAGAATTTTTGGATGTTTTGCATCCTTGATAAATAGTAAAAAATTGATGGAGGAATAAATGCCTAGAGTAAAAGGTGGATTTAAAACAAGAAGATACCATAAAAAAGTTCTCTCGATGGCTAAAGGTTATTATAGTGCCAGACATCGTTCCTATAAAGTAGCTGCCAAGGCAGTAGAAAAGGCTTTAGAACATTCTTACAAAGACAGAAGGCTCAAAAAGAGAGATTTTAGAGCTCTATGGATTACAAGAATTAATGCTGCAACAAGAATGTTCGGAATTACATACAATCAATTTATTAATGGACTTAAAAAGGCGAACATTTCTCTTAATAGGAAAGTTCTTGCTGATATTGCATTCAATGACATAAATGCCTTCAGAGAATTAGTTGAAAAGGTAAAACCCTTTATAAAAGCAGCATAAATGCAAGACTCTTTAAAAGAATCCTTTCTTAAAGATATAAGTGAGATTACTTCTCTTAATGATCTGATTAATCTCAAAGCAAAATATATTGGTAAAAAAGGCATCATTACAGAAAAAATCAAAAATTTAGCAAAACTTTCTCTTGAAGAAAGAAAATCGCAGGGTAAAATTCTTAATGAGCTGAAACAATTTATAGAAGAGCTTATAAAAAATAAAGAGGAAGAATTAAAGCAAAAAGAAATATCAGAATCCTTAAAAAAAGAATTTATTGATATAACTCTGCCAGGTAAAAATTTTTATTTTGGTGGACAGCATCCTGTTAATAAAACTCTTTTAGAAATTATAGATATTTTTAGAGAAATTGGATTTACAGTTGAAGAAGGACCTGAAGTAGAGCTTGATTATTATAATTTTGAAGCCCTTAATATTCCCAAAAATCATCCTGCCAGAGACATGCAGGATACCTTTTATGTAAGTGAAGATGTTGTCTTAAGAACTCATACCTCACCTGTTCAGGTAAGAGTGATGGAGAAGAAAAAGCCTCCTCTTAGATTTATTTCTCCTGGTAAAGTATATCGCTGTGACTCAGATATAACACATACTCCAATGTTTCATCAGGTTGAAGGTTTAATGGTTGATGAAGATGTATCTTTTTCTCATTTAAAGGGCATTCTCGTGTATTTTTTAAGAAGACTTTTTGGAGAAAATATTCCTGTAAGATTTAGACCAAGTTTTTTCCCTTTTACTGAGCCTTCAACAGAAATAGATATTGGCTGTATTATCTGTAGTGGCTCTGGATGTAGAGTTTGCAAAGGTACAGGATGGCTTGAAGTACTTGGTGCTGGAATGGTTCATCCAAATGTTTTCAAATTTGCAGGATATCCTGAAGGAAAGTACACAGGATTTGCCTTTGGAATGGGTGTTGAAAGACTTACCATGCTTAAGTATGGAATAGATGACATAAGATTATTTTTTGAGAATGATATAAGATTTTTGAGGCAATTTTAATGAAAGTTCCTTTTAGCTGGTTAAAAGAATATATTGAAGGTGAATTAGAATTAGAGAAACTTACTGATTCTCTTACAATGGCAGGTCTTGAAGTAGGCGCTGTTGAAAAATTTCAAGATGATTTAGTTTTAGATCTTGAAATAACACCAAATAGAGCAGATTGTTTAAGTATAATTGGAATTGCAAGAGAAGTTAGGGCAATATTTGGATTGAAACTTAAAAAACCTTTTTTTAAAATTCATAAAGAATTAAAAGAACCAAATTTTGAAATTTCAATTTTAAATCCTGCATTTTGCTATAGATATGCAGGAAGAGTAGTAAAAGGAGTTAAGGTTACTTCATCGCCTGATTGGCTTAAAAAAAGGCTTGAATTAGCCGGAATTCGTTCTATAAATAATATAGTTGATGTAACAAATTATGTACTTCTTGAATATGGACATCCTCTGCATGCCTTTGATCTTGATCTTCTTGAAGGAAGTCAGATTAGAGTAGCTACACCAGCAGATTTTGGAAAGGAGTCCGAGGAAATTGTTACTCTTGATGGAGTAAAAAGAAAACTAAGCTTCGATGATCTTTTAATATGGGATGCAGTTAAACCCATTGCAATTGCAGGAGTTATGGGTGGTGCAAATACTGAAGTAACTCAAAGAACAACAAATATTTTAATTGAGAGTGCATACTTTAAACCTGAAAACATAAGAAAAACATCAAAAAAACTTGGACTTTCAACAGAAGCCTCCTACAGGTTTGAAAGAGGTACAGATATAGAAGCACTGAAAGATGCTCTTGACAGATCAGCCTTTTTAATTCAGGAACTTGCAGGTGGTGAAATTTATGAAATAATAGATGTTTATCCTGTAAAGATTCCAGTTAAAGAAATTTCTTTTAACACAAAAAAAATAAACAGTTTTATAGGATTACAGCTTACTGATAAGGAAATTTTAAGGATTCTTGATCTTCTTGAAATAGAAGTAGAGAAAAAAGAAGGTTCATACATTGCAAAAATTCCATCTCACAGGCAGGATTTAGAAAGGCAAGAGGATATTGCTGAAGAGGTTGCAAGGATTTACGGTTATGATAAAGTTCCTGCTCAGCTCCCTGTATATTTTAAAGCTGTGTTGGAAAATTATGAATTATCAAATAAAAGAAAATTTATCAATCAAATAAGAGATTATATGATTGCTCTTGGATTCAATGAGGCAGTCAATATGAGCTTTATGTCAGAGGAAGATTTAAATATATTTGAAATCCCTGAGCAAGACACAAGAAGGCAGTTTATTACTCTTATGAATCCTTTGAGACAGGAAGAATCAATAATGCGGACTATGATTACTCCTCAGTTACTAAGGAATGCAGATAAAAATACTTCCCGCGGTATAGAAGCCTTTAAACTTTTTGAAATAGGAAGGGTTTTTATATCAAAGGAAAACTCTTTACTTCCCGATGAACCATTGTATTTAGGAATTTTATCTAAAAAGGAAGATTTAAAATTGCCATTCAATGAGGATCCCTTTGATTTTTATACTATAAAAGGTGTAATCGATGGAATGTTGAGACATTTTAGAATAGATAAGCCCCATTATAAAAGGTCCAATGAACCTTTCTTACATTCAGGGCAATCAGCTGATATTTATGTAAATGAAGAAAAAATTGGTTTTGTAGGTGTTATTTCTCCTAAAATACTAACAAAATTTGATTTTAAAATAAAACCTTACATTTGCGTAGCTGAACTTAATTTAGATAAATTATTGAGCCTTATCAAGGTAGATACTAAATATAAATCTCTGTCAAATTATCCTCCTGTAAAAAGAGATGTTGCTATTTTAGTATCCGATAATTTTGAAACTCAAAAAATCTTTGATTTAATCTCATTGTATGGGAATGAATTAATAGAGGATGTTTATATTTTTGATATTTACAAAGGAAAGGGAATTCCTTCTGGCAAACAAAGTATAGCTTTTAGGATAATTTATAGAGCCTTTGATAGAACTTTGACTTCCGATGAAGTTGAAAAAGTACATAATGATTTAATTCAAAGAATAATCTCTGAAACTTCCGCTGAATTAAGAATCTAATTTTTCATTTAACATTTTACACCCACATTTTTATAATTGGAAACATAAGTTATAATTTCAGCACATTTTCCATTTTTAAATATTTTGATATAATTATAAAAAATAGTTATAAAAAGGAGGATAAAACAATGTCTTTGATTCTATGGTTTAATGAAATTGGGATAAAGGACATACCTCTTGTAGGTGGTAAAAATGCCTCTCTTGGTGAAATGTTGCAAAAACTAACACCAAAGGGTATAAACATTCCTGATGGCTTTGCTGTTACTGCAGAGGCTTATAAGTATTTTATAAAGTTCAACAAGTTGGAAGAACCAATTAAAAAAATATTATCAAAATTTGATAAATCCAATGTAGATGAATTAAAAGAAAGAGGCAAAAAAATAAGAAATCTTATTCTTAAGGGTAAAATGCCAGATGATTTAGCCGATTTAATTTCAAAGGCTTATTCTAAAATGGAAGAAAGATATGGCAAAAATGTTGATGTAGCTGTCCGTTCTTCTGCCACAGCAGAAGATTTACCTGATGCCTCCTTTGCTGGTCAGCAGGAGACTTTTTTAAACATTAGAGGTGTTAAAAATGTAGTTGAATCAGTCCAAAAGTGTTTTGCTTCACTATTTACAGATAGAGCTATATCCTATAGAATTGACAAAGGATTTGACCATTTCACAGTTTATTTATCATCAGCAGTTCAAAAAATGGTTCGTTCTGATAAAGCTTCATCTGGTGTTATGTTTACTCTTGATACAGAGACAGGCTTCAGAGACGTTGTGTATATTACAGGATCATGGGGATTAGGCGAATATGTTGTTCAAGGTATTGTAAATCCCGATGAGTATTATGTATTTAAGCCAACTTTAAAGGAAGGATATAAAGCTATTATTTCTAAAAAGCTTGGTGAAAAACAGCAAAAACTTATTTATGGGAAAGGACCTTCAAATCCTACATTAGGAGTTAAAACTACATTGAGTGAAAGACAAAGATTTGTTCTTAGTGATGATGAAATTATTAAGCTTGCAAAATGGGCTATTTTAATTGAAGATCATTATGGAAAACCAATGGATATAGAATGGGCAAAGGATGGAGATGGTGTTGATGTTGGAACTGGTGAATTATTTATTGTTCAGGCAAGACCTGAGACAGTTCATTCTACGAAGCAAAAAAATTACTATGAAGTATATCAACTCAAAGAATCTGGAAAAGTCTTATGTAAAGGTTTAGCAGTAGGAAATAAAATAGGGCATGGTAAAGCAAATGTTATTAGAGATGCTTCTCAAATCAATTTATTTAAAGCAGGACAGGTTCTTGTTACGGATATGACAGATCCTGACTGGGAACCAATAATGAAAATTGCTTCAGGAATCATTACAAATAGAGGTGGAAGAACTTGCCATGCAGCCATTGTATCCCGTGAATTGGGAATTCCCTGTGTTGTTGGAACAGGAAATGCTACAGAATTAATTAAATCTGAAACAGATATAACAGTAGATTGTTCAAAGGGCGAGGAAGGATTTGTTTATGAAGGTATTATCCCCTACGAAGTAAAAAAAATAGATTTATCCTCTTTACCAAAAACAAAAACAAAGATAATGATGAATGTTGGAATTCCTGAACAGGCCTTTGCACAGGGACAGATTCCTAATGATGGGGTAGGACTTGCCAGAATAGAATTCATAATAAGTTCCCATATTGGGATTCATCCTCTTGCTCTTATTAATTATGCAGAACTGAAAGAAAAGTCTAAGGAAGACCCTAAGTTAGCAAAAATAATAAAAGAAATTGATAAAAGAACCCCAATGTATGAAGTAAAATCAGATTTTTATGTTGATAAACTTGCTCAAGGCATTGCTATGATAGCTTCTGCATTTTATCCAAATGATGTAATTGTAAGATTTTCAGACTTTAAAACAAATGAATATGCCAATCTTATTGGAGGAGTATTGTATGAACCTGTTGAATCAAATCCTATGATAGGTTGGCGTGGTGCAAGTAGATACTATGATCCTAAATTTGAACCAGCCTTTGCTCTTGAGTGTTTTGCAATAAAGAAGGTAAGAGAAGAAATAGGCTTAAAAAATGTAAAAGTAATGATACCTTTTTGTAGAACTGTAGAAGAGGGTAAGAAAGTTATAGAAGTAATGAAAAAGTATGGATTAGTTCAGGGTGAGAAGGAATTAGAAATATATGTTATGTGTGAAATCCCAAGCAATGTTGTTTTAGCTGAAGAATTTGCTGAAATATTTGATGGATTTTCAATTGGTTCTAATGACCTTACTCAGCTAACATTAGGTCTTGACAGAGACAGTTCCCTTGTTGCTCATATTTACGATGAAAGAAATCCAGCAGTTAAAAAGTTAGTTAAACAGGTAATTGAGATAGCAAAAAATAAGGGAAGGAAAATAGGTATTTGTGGGCAGGCACCAAGCGACTTTCCAGAGTTTGCCGAGTTTTTAGTAGAATGTGGTATTGACTCTATTAGTTTAATCCCAGATACAGTGCTGAAAACAAAACTTCTTGTTTCAGAAAAGGAAAGACAGATGCAGTAGTTTCAAAAAAGAGATACTTCTTTTTGAGTAAAATTTTTGATGGATTTTCCTTTTTTCGCAGATTTGGACAACTTGGCTATAACATCTCAATAATTATTCCATTAATTTTTTATCCCGCCTTCATCGATATATGATTTATAGCCGATAGATTCAAGCTTCTTTGCCTTTTCTTCTACTGTTTTTTTGAGATTCTCTCTGTATTCTTTTAACTTCTTAGCAATGTTTTCATCAGATACAGATAAGATAGATAATGCAAGAAGGGCTGCATTTTCTGCGTTGTTTATGGCAACGGTTGCAACAGGAATTCCTGCTGGCATCTGAACAATTGACAAAAGAGAATCAAGTCCATTTAAAGAAGAGGTTTTAATAGGTACGCCTATAACAGGCAAATGGGTTAGGGAGGCGACCATCCCTGGAAGATGTGCTGCACCACCTGCCCCTGCTATTATAACTTTTATACCTCTGGTTTCTGCTTCCCTTGCAAAATTATACATCCTATCTGGTGTTCGGTGGGCTGATACAATTGTGATTTCGTATGGTACATTGAATTTATCTAAAATCTCCGAAGCTTTACTCATCACTGTTAAATCTGAATCACTTCCCATTATTATAGCAATCATATTTTTACCTCTCCTTTTACTTTTATAAGACTTTTAATTACTTTTGTTTTTTCAACAAGCAGATTTCTATCTCTATCTAATATGGTTATATGTCCCATCTTTCTGAACGGAAATGTTTCTTTTTTGCCATAGATATGAACATAAACTCCATCTATTGTTAAGACTTTATCAAGATTTTCGTAGAAAGGTTTTCCTTTGTAGCCCTTTTCACCAAGGAGATTAATAAGAGCTGCCGGAATGTATTGATAAGTAGAGCCTAATGGCAAATTAGTTAAAACTCTAACAAGTTGTTCAAACTGGCTTGTTTCACAAGCCTCTATAGTATGATGTCCAGAGTTATGAACTCTTGGAGCAACTTCGTTTAACAGTATTTCTCCTTTTTTAGTTAAAAACAGTTCAACACCAAAAACACCAACACCATCTAAAGATTCTACTGCAGATATTGATATTTCCTGTGCAAGTTTGTGTAATTTTTCATCAATGTCTGCTGGTACAAGTAAGTAATCAAGAAGATTACCTTCTGGATTAAAGATCATCTCTACGATAGGATAAACTTTTATGTTGCCCTTAATGTTTCTAACAACTATTGTAGCAAGTTCCTTTTCGATATCAACGAAAGATTCTATGTAAGAATCTTCTGTCAGTACTTTATCTAAATCTTTTTCTGATTTTACAACTATCACACCCCTTCCATCATAACCACCTTTCTTTGTTTTTTGAACACAAGGAATGTACTTTTTTATATCATCTGGACTATTTAGTTCGAAAAATTCCGGGACAGGTATGTTGTTTTTCTTAAAAAAGCATCTCTGTTGGTATTTATCTTGAATGATTTCAAGAATTTGAATAGATGGATAAACTTTATCTTCTGGTAATACCTCTTTAAGTATTTCTGTATCTATATGTTCTATTTCGTAAGTGATGATATCAACTTGATTGTTTAGTTCTATTATTTTTTCTTTATCGTTTAGTTTTCCTGTGATTTGTTTACAAACTAAGGATGCAGGAGCATTTTCTTTGGGGTCAAGGCATACTACATTTATTCCTAACTTTCGACACTCCATTGCTATCATTTTCCCAAGTTGTCCACCACCAAGTATACCAATAGTGAAATCAGAAGGTGATGTCAATTTAAAATTCTTTAAGTCCATAAATTATAGACCTCTAAGATTCATAAATGGTTTTAATTAAAGTAGTTTTCAATTACCTTCCAGGGAATTTGTCAGGATAAAAATTTCCCACAACAAATCTTATTTAAGATTTTTTCCCTGAAGATTATTAATACTATAACACAGAAATATGTAGATTTCAACTTTTTTCTCAAATATTCAAGAGATATAAAAAAGTCTGTTTGTATGAATAAGTCAATAGAAAATTCCGATAACAGGATAACATATATTTGGATGGAATCATCAAATAAAAAGAGTTGAATCTTTTGACTAACCTTTTTTTTATGTTAAAATATAAATAAAGACATTGAAAATTAAAATTAATAAGGAGGTGTTTGTATGAATACATTGAAAACGCTTGTTTTAATGGTTTTCCTTACAGTATTTTTCATTTTTGTCGGCTCTTTAATAGGTGGTAAACAGGGAGCTACGATTGCTTTAATCTTAGCTCTTGGTATGAACTTTTTTGCATATTTTTTCAGCCATAAAATAGTGCTTTCTATGTATAGAGCAAAAGAGGTTACTGAAGCTGAAGCTCCTGAGCTTTATAGTATGGTTAGAAGACTTACACAGAGAGCAGGATTGCCGATGCCTAAAGTTTACATCATTGAATCTGAACAGCCAAATGCCTTTGCAACAGGCAGATCTCCCAAACATGGAGTAGTTGCAGTTACAACTGGCATTATGAGAATACTTTCAAGGGAAGAGCTTGAAGGAGTAATTGGTCATGAACTTGCTCATATAAAACATAGAGATATTCTTATCAGCACCGTTGCTGCTACAATAGCAGGTGCAATTTCTTATCTTGCTCAGATGGCAATGTGGGCAAATATTTTTGGAAGAAATGATGATGAAGAAGGTGGTCATCCAATTGTAGCTTTATTAATGATGATTATCGCTCCAATTATAGCTATGATTATTCAACTTGCAATTAGCAGGGCTCGTGAGTATGCAGCTGATGAAGGTGGAGCAAAAATTGCAGGTAATCCTCTTTATCTTGCTAATGCATTGAGAAAACTTCATTATGCTTCGCAGGCAATTCCTATGGAAGCAAATCCAGGTACTGCTCATTTATTTATTGTTAATCCACTTTCTGGTCGTAATTTAATGAAACTTTTAAGCACTCATCCTCCAATTGAGGAAAGGATTGAAAGGCTTGAGGCAATGGCGAAAGGTTATTAATAAAGCATAAATTTAATTATGCATCCCTATACTGAATTAGCAAAAAAAACCGTTGAAGAATATGTAAAATCAGGGAAAATTATTACTATAACTGAACCTATACCAGAGGATATGAAAAAAAAAGCTGGTGTTTTTGTATCTATAAAAAAAAAAGGGAAGTTAAGAGGATGCATTGGAACTTTTATTCCTGCTACTGAAAATATATACAAAGAAATAATAAGAAATGCAATTGCCGCAGCAACAGAAGACCCTCGTTTTCCACCGATTGAACAAAGAGAGCTTGATGATCTGGAGTATTCAGTTGATATATTAAGTCCGCCTGAACCAGTAAAAAGTCTTGATGAACTTGACCCCAAGAAATATGGAGTTATTGTAATAAAGGGTTGGCAAAAAGGTTTGTTGCTTCCAGATATAGAGGATGTAAACACTGTAGATGAACAGTTAAGAATTGCTAAGCTTAAAGCTGGTATTGATCCCTTTGATTCTGATGTAGAAATTTATAAATTTAAAGTAGAGCGTTACAAGTAATTTTTTCTTCCCAAAGTTTGTTTTTTATTTCATCTATTAAAGGTATGAGTGTTTCTTTATTTATTGCTGAAATTCCAATTCCATCATATCTTTCGCAAATCTGTTTAACTTCTTCAGAAGATACTTTATCTATCTTGTTAAAAACAATAATCATAGGTTTTGTATCAAGATTTAGTTCTTTAAGTATACTGTTAACTGAGTCAATATGATTTTCAAAGTAGGGATTTGATATATCAACGAGATGAATTAAAAGAGAAGCATCTTCTAATTCTTCAAGAGTAGATTTAAAAGCCGCTATTAAATCTTCAGGTAAATCTCTAATAAAACCTACAGTGTCAGTAATTATAATTTCTTTTTCTTCTGGGAATTTAAGCCTTCTTGAAGATGTGTCAAGAGTTGCAAACATTTTATCTTCAACGAAAACAGAACTTTTTGTAAGAGAATTAAGAAGAGTAGATTTACCTGCATTTGTGTATCCAATTATGGAGACAATGGGAATAGAAAGTTCTTTTCTTCTTTTTTTCCTTTGTTGTCTTGCTAAATTAAGTTTTTTAAGTTCATTTTCAAGATGATGAATTCTTTCTTTGATTCTTCTTCTGTCAACTTCAAGCTTTGTTTCCCCAGGTCCTCTTCCTCCTATTCCGCCAGCAAGACGTGACATTGCTGTTCCTTTCCCTGTAAGTCTTGGAAGCATATAACGAAGTTGAGCAAGTTCAACTTGAACTTTTCCATCTCGTGAATGAGCTCTTTTTGCAAAAATATCTAAAATCAATTGACTTCTGTCAATAACTTTTAGCTCTGTCATTTCACTAATAGCTCTGATTTGAGAAGGAGTTAAATTTTGATCAAAAACCAAAAGTGTAGCTCCTATATCCATTGCTTTTATTATTAATTCTTTAAGTTTACCTTCTCCTAAGAGATATTTAGGATTTATTTCTTTAACTCGTTGAATAATCTTATCTATAACCACTAAGTCTGTTGACTGGGCAAGGTCTTCTAATTCTTTAATATGTTCTTCGATAACATACTTTGGTAAAGTGGATACACTTATGAGAATCGCTCTTTCTCTTTGATCATGAGTATCTATTGCCCGAGTTCTTTCCATTTCCATTTCAAGATTATTTATAAATTCTTTAAAATTGAATTTTAAACTATAAAATTTTGATGATAATATTTCAAAATTTTGTTCTTTTCCGTAGGGAAGAAGATGAGCAATATGAATATCTTCTGGTAACCCCTGTTTTTCTGTGATCACAGCAAGAAGGTCAAACCTTAGAAGCCTTAGATCAGTTATATCTTCTCTGTCAGGCATTTCACTGTGAAGATGGGTATGAATGTATCTAAGCCCTCTTAAAGACTTTCTACCTAATGGGAAATTATCAAGCTCCGGGATTAAAATAGATTGAGCGGTTCCAACAATTATATGTGTTATGATGCCAGATCTATCAATTATTACGCCTATTTGTCTATTTATTTCGTGAGAAATAGCACATAAATATTTTGCTAAGTCAACAGTAATAACAGCATCAAGAGGTTGTCTTTTTCTGTAAAGTTTTTCTAATAAATAAACTATGCTTTTTTTTAATCCTGTTGTATATCCGTAAATCTTTGCTATCTTAGATTTACCTCCTTATTTTAAGGATATCAGAATTATAAACTTTTCTCAAGTAAAAAGTCCTTTTTATGATAAAATTAAGAAAAAGAGGGAGATTTGAGATGCTTACAGAGAAAGTTAAATCAGCAGGTTGAGCTGCAAAAATAGGTCCAGGGGACCTTGAAGAAGTACTGAAGGATTTACCTTTACCCTTTGATCCTAATTTACTACTTGGCTCTGAGGATTGGTCTGATGCAGGAATTTATCGCCTAAATGATGAAGTTGCATTAGCACAAAGTATTGATTTTTTCACTCCTATTGTAGATAATCCCTATGATTTTGGACAGATAGCTGTAGCAAATTCTCTAAGCGATATTTATGCTGTCGGAGGCAAACCTCTTTTAGCATTGAATATTGTGTGTTTTCCAATTAATGAAATGGACAAATCTATATTAAGAGAAATTCTCAGAGGTGGACTAGATAAATTAAAAGAAGCAGAAACTCTAATGATTGGTGGTCATAGCGTTGAAGACCCAGAAATAAAATATGGTATCGCAGTAACAGGATTGGTTAATCCTAAAAAATTTGTTACAAATAAAGGAGCTAAAGCGGGAGACCTTTTAGTTCTTACTAAACCAATTGGAACAGGTATACTTGCCACTGCATTAAAAGGGAAACTTCTTGATCCAGAGACAACAGAAATTCTTATAAAGACAATGGCAACACTTAATAAAATAGCATCTCAGGTTATGATGGAAATAGGTGTTAATGGATGTACAGACATAACAGGATTTGGACTTTTAGGACATTGTCTTGAAATGGCAAGGGCAAGCAAGGTAACAATAAGAATTTTTAGAGATAAAATACCAGTTTTACCAAAAACATATGAAATGGCATCTATGGGAATAGTACCAGCAGGTAGTAAAAGAAATATAAACTATTGTAAAAAATTAGTTGACATAGGGAACACTGATCCAATAACTCTTGATATTTTATCAGACCCTCAAACATCAGGTGGACTGTTAATATCATTGCCACCAGAAAAAGCTGAAAAACTTATTATAAGACTTAAAGAAGAAGGAATTGAGCATGCCCAAATTATCGGTGAAGTTAAAGAAAAAAGTTCAGGAAGTATTCAAATAATTTGATATAAATTGTATAAATGTTTTTATGAAACCCCTTGACAAATATTATATAATTATGATAAATTTAGTCATATAATATAAATATCACCTTAAGGAGGTGAAACTATGACAAGAAAAGAAGCAAAGGATGTTGCAAGAATTGAACCTAAAATTTTATCTCCCTTTGAGGAAATTGAAAGATTTATTGAAGAAGTATGGAAGAGACCTTTCTCAGTTTTTAGTTCTCTTATTCCAAGGATAAGGGGCGAAGCAGAAGTTATTGCTCCTGCAGTTGATATCTATGAGGAAGGGGATGATTTGGTTTTCAAAGCAGATTTGCCAGGATTAAGTAAAAATGATATCGAAGTAAAGATTACCGATGATTATATTACAATTTCTGGTGAAAAGAAAAAAGAAGAAAAGGTAGAAGAAAAGAACTACTACAGATATGAAAGAAGCTATGGTTCATTTACAAGAACTTTCAGGCTTCCTGTTGAAGTTCAAACTGATAAAGCAAAGGCAAAATTTGAAAATGGAGTTCTTGAAGTAAGAATTCCTAAGACAGAAGAAGCAAAATCAAAGGAAAGAAAACTAATAATCGAATAGTATGACAGAGGGAGGGTATTCCCTCCCTTTTTTTATTTTTCTTTGCTCTTTTATAAATTCCCTCCTATTTAACCTTCTGAATTAAAATTTAATTTTGTTACTTTTTTTCTCTTTTAGTTACCTATTGTAACAAAAAATTTTCATATATCAAGATTTTACCTTCTTTTTTATATGGTATATAATTTGCAAAGAATATGTTAGATGTTTAACTTTTTTAAAAAGAAAATAAGAGACAGAAAAGTCATCCAGAATACCGATTTTGTTGTTATAGATACAGAACTTACGGGCTTAGATGAAAGGAAAGATTCTATTATTTCAATAGGAGCAATAAAAATGAAAGGAAAGAAAATATTTTTAGGTGAAATATTTTACAGGCATCTTAATCCATCTTCTGTTTTAAATAAAGATGGAGTAGTAATTCATCAACTTATGCCTTCGGAACTTGAATTATGTCCTGATTTAGAACCTATTTTAAGGGAGTTTTTATTATTCTGCAAAAATTCAATTTTTGTTGGACACTTTTTAAAGATAGATTTTTCATTTTTAAAAAGAGCTATAAGAAAGTATATTGGTTTAGATTTTAATCCACAGGGTGTTGATACCTATCTTATTTTTAAATGGCTTATTGAAAAGAGTGTTATTTCAAAGAAATACTCTGAAATTTCCATGCTTTCTGAGATTGCAGAATCCTTAGGAATAAAACCTGAAAAATTACATGATTCTCTTTCAGATGCCTTTGTCACAGCCCAGATTTTTCAAAAAGAAATAGCCTTGATTGAGTCTTTAAATATATGGGATTTAGATTTTTTACTTAAAATTGGTCAACCACATGTATCTAGATACATGTCTTATAAGCAACAATTAAACTATCAATTTTAGGAGGTGTATTATGGTAGAAAAAGAAACTCTTGAACGGTATTGGAGAGAGACGAAGAAAAACATGTTAATTATTCTTTTTATTTGGGCTATTGTTTCATACGGTGCTGCACTTATTGCATCAAGCTTAAACAGTATTGTTATTTTCGGCTTTCCTATGGGATATTACATGGGATCTCAGGGAGCCATAACAGTCTTTGTTCTTCTTAATCTTTATAACTCAATTTATCAGAACAAATTAGATATTAAATACGGTTTAGCAGAGGAGGAATAATATGGCTAAGGAAGCTATGGATGCATGGAGAGCTAAATTAAGAAAAATTTATGGAATTTATACAGGGGTCTTTGTTCTTTTTGTGGTGAGTCTATGGATATTCGAAACAATGGGATTAGACCCTAAATTTATTGGATATGCCTTTTTGTTTGGAACAATCGGAGTTTATGCAGCTATTGGAATCATTTCAAGAACATCTATAGTTGCTGAGTATTATGTTGCTGGAAGAAAAGTGCCTGCGGTGTTTAATGGAATGGCAACAGCCTCTGATTGGATGAGTGCAGCTTCTTTTATAAGCATGGCTGGTGCCCTTTATCTTCAAGGCTATGATGGACTTGCATTTATTATGGGTTGGACAGGGGGGTATGTATTGCTTGCTGTACTTATAGCTCCATACTTAAGAAAATTTGGACAATACACAATCCCCGATTTTCTTGAGTCTCGATATGGAGGGAAACTGCCAAGACTCATTGGTATAATTTGTGCACTTATTGTATCTTTGGCTTATCTTGTTGCCCAGATTACTGGAGTTGGAATTATAACCAGTAGATTTCTTGGTCTTACTTTTGAACTTGGTGTTTTCGTTGGTCTTGCTGGTATTTTGGTTTGTTCTTTTCTTGGCGGTATGAGAGCAGTAACCTGGACACAAGTTGCCCAATATATCATTTTAATTATTGCCTATATGATTCCGGTTGTAGCAATATCCTATAAGCATACTGGAGTACCAATACCACAAGTCATGTATGGACAGGCACTTCAAGTAATAGAAGAAAAACAAAAACAACTTAAAGATGACCCAAAGGAAGTCGAAGTAAGAGAGATATGGAAAAAAAGAGCAGAGGATTTGAACCAAAAAATTAAAGCATTGCCAGACAGCTGGGCAAAGGAAAAATCTGAATTAGAAGAAAAGATAAAAACACTACCTTCAGATGATCTAAAAAGGGTAGAGGCAGAAAAAGCTTTAAAGGCTTACCCAAAAACTCCAGATGAAGCAAAGGAGAAATGGACTGCTGATATGAAAACAGCGCAGGGAATGTCTAAGCCTCCAAAATCCTATGTGCAACCTCCAACTGACAGTAAAGGAATAATTAATTTTCTTGCTTTAACTTTCTGTCTTATGGTAGGAACTGCAGGGTTGCCTCATATTTTGATGCGATTTTATACAACACCAACAGTAAAAGAAGCAAGAAACTCTGCTGCGTGGGCACTATTTTTCATATTCCTGCTTTATTTTACAGCACCAGCTTATGCAGCCTTTGCAAGAAGCGAGATTTTAACAAATATTGTAGGACAGGCTTTTACAGCTCTTCCAGCATGGGCAACTAAATGGGCAGGAGTTGGATTGATAACAATTAAAGATTTAAATGGTGATGGTATTATTCAGTTTGCTGAAGTAAGAATTCATGCTGACGCTGTTGTCCTTGCAACTCCAGAAATTGCAGGACTACCATATGTTATAGCAGGTTTAATTGCAGCTGGTGGATTGGCTGCTGCACTTTCAACTGCTGATGGACTACTCATAACTATGTCGAATGCTATATCCCATGACCTTTATTACAAAATTATAAATCCTAATATATCTCCATCAACAAGAGTTAAAATTGGAAAAGCTCTTCTGCTTGTAGTTGCTGCAATTGGAGCTTACATTGCAACCTATAAACTTGCCATTATAGTTGAACTTGTTGCCTGGGCATTCTCCATTGCTGCTGCTACATTTTTTCCAGCTGTTGTTTTTGGTATATGGGACAAAAGAATGAACAGGGCTGGAGCGGTTGCTGGTATGATAGTAGGACTTACTGTTACTCTGTATTATTTGATAGGTAGTAGATTTTATGGGTTAGACTGGTTTGGAATAAAAACAATTGCATCTGGAATTTTTGGTATTCCAGCTAATATAATAGTAGCACTTATTGTGTCAAGGCTTACAAAAGCTCCTGACTCTGAAATTCAAAATTTTGTAGATAATATAAGATATCCAAAAGGTGCGGTAGGAGCAGGTAAAGAAGAATGACTTTAAAACTTATACTGAATTACACAATTGCTTTCTTTATGTGGCTCGTCTTAGGACGAGCCATTATTTCTCTTTTTACGAAAAATTTAAATAATCCAATTTATGCAATTTTTTACAGGGCTACCGAGCCACTATATAAAATAGCAAGAAAAATATTTCCCTATGGAACTACAATGTTTATAGTTGTTGTGCTGGTAATTTTGAGAATTTTAGTTGTAAAATATCTCTGATTTTTACTTTTGGAATAATTTGCTCGAAACAATATGAGGCATTCTTATGGAAGATTTAGAACAATTTATAAAAAATACCTATCCTTTTAACAGGCTTCCTGTTGAAGAAATAAGAAGTTTATGCAATTTTTTATTAAAGAGGGAATATCAAAAAGGCGATATAATTTTTAAAGAAGGTAACCAACCACTTGAATTTCTTTATATAGTTAATAGAGGAGAGGTTTTTCTTGAAAAAAACAATCAACTCATATATCATTTAAAAGAAAGAGATATCTTTGGATATGTCTCTTTACTTGGAGAACTACCTCCTGCCACTACAGCCCGTGTCGTAGAGGACAATACAGTTATATTACAACTACCAAAGGAAATTTTTATTAAACTTATTTCAAAGTATGATGAATTTGCAAAATTTTTTACAAAGGAGCTTGCAAAAAGAGTACACAGACTTCCTCAAACTAAGACTTCTTTTCAGATGGAAAGACTTATTGATGTTAGAATCAAGGATATAAAATTAAAAGACCCTATAATAATTGACTCTGATATAAACCTTCAAGAGGCAATAAAATTAATGGCTGAGAAAGATTCAACTTTTTGCCTTGTAAGAAAAAATAATTCTTTGGGAATTATTACAGAGAGAGACATAATAAAAAAAGTACTTGCAAAGGACCTAAATCCTCAAAATATAAAGGCAGAGGAAATAGCAACTTTTCCTGTAATTGAAATTTCTTCATCGGAACCTCTTTTTAATGCTCTCCTTACCATGGCAAAACATGGAATAAGAAAACTTATAATTAAAGACGGCAATTCTATTTCAGGAGTCCTTGATGACAGGACAGTAATTTCCCATGAAAGTAAAAATATAATTTTTCTTATAAAAGAAATTGATAAGGCAAAGAAAGTAGAAGAGCTTTCATATTTATATTCAATAATACAGGACAGTATAATTGAGGGTGTTTTAAGTGGAATGGATCCAGAGTATGTGGGGAAGTATATTTCAGAATTAAATGACCGTTTCATGATGAGAACTTCACAGTTAACTGAAAATTTTTTAGGTTCAGCGCCTTCTTCATACAGTATTATGGTTATAGGTTCAGAAGGAAGAAGAGAGCAGAGTCTGAAAACTGATCAAGATAATGCTTTAATTTATGAAAATGAACATAAAATATACTTTGAAAAATTTTCTCAAACCTATATTGATTTTTTACTTAAAATCGGATTTCCACCTTGTCCTGGGAATGTTATGATCAGTAATTCTTATTGGAGAAGGAATAAAGAAGAATGGTTTAAAGAGATAAATAAATGGATTGAAAATCCGAAGCCAGAGAACATTTTAAATATAAGTATATTTTTCGATTTCAGAAATGTTGCAGGAGTAGAATATCTTGCTGAAGATTTAAGAGATTACATAAAGAAAAAGATAAAAACAAGTAAAACTTTTCTTCCTTTTCTTGCCTCTGAGTCGGTAAAGTTTAAACCTCCACTTAGTTTTTTTAAAACCTTTGTTGTAGAAAAAACTGGAGAGCATAAGGGAAAGATTGATATAAAAAAATATGGTATTTTCCCTATAGTTCATGGTGTAAGAGTCTTAACCCTTGATAATGAAATAGTTGAAACAAATACCTTTGAAAGAATAAGAGCTTTGCGAAGTAAAGGAGTATTAACTGACCAGTTTTCGAGAGATTTAGAAGAATCTTACAGATTCTTAATGAGTTTAAGATTAAAATCGCAGGCAATTCAATTAAGGGATAGTAAAAAACCCGATAACTTCATTGATCCCCATATTCTTTCAAAAACTGAAAAAGGAATTTTAAAAGAATCTTTCAAAAAAATTGAAGAATTTCAAAAGTTTCTATTTGATAAATACAATTTGAGATATTTTTCTTAGAATTGTAACTTTTTTACACATTCCATTGTTACTTTTAGTAACATAATAAATTGTAAAATAGATAAAAATCCTTTTTATTTTGAACAGTTATAATATTGGCATATAATTTGCTCTCCTATAATTAGATGGTAAAAATAATAGAAGACACAATAGAATTTCTAAAAAGTGTTCCGCCATTTGAGTTTTTAGATACAGAAGTTGTAAATTCTGTTGCCGTTAAAACCTCTTTGGAGTATTATCCGAAGGGTACTCATATACTTATTCAAGATGGCTCTCCGAGTGAATTTCTTTACATTATAAAGAAAGGTGGAATAAAGGTTTACAGAAAAGTTAACGGAGAAGAAATAACAATTGACTTCCGAAGCGAGGGAGATTCCTTTGGTTTTGTTTCATTAATTAGTGGAGATAAATCTCGTGCAAATGTAGTTGCTATAGATGACACAATATGCTATTTAATTCCAAAAGAGACAATGTTGAATCTTATGAATAAATATCCTGAGGTAAGAGATTTCTATTTAAAGTCCTTTATGAATATATATCTTGACAAAAAATATGCTGAAGAGACTTCTAAGAGAACACTTATTGGTTCTGTTGATAAAATTCTTTTCACTACAACTGTTGAAGAAATAGCATCAAAAAATGTTATCTCCATTCCTGAGCATACTTCAATAAAAGAATCTGCGAGAGTAATGTGTGAAAATGGAATAAGTTCTCTTGTAATTATAAACAATGAGGGAATTCCAGTTGGAATAATAACTGATAAAGATTTACGAAGAAAAGTAGTTGCAGCAGCAAGGGATGTTAATGAACCTGTAAAGAACATAATGAGCTTCCCGATAATTAAAGTTGATGCAAAGGATTATTGTTTTGAAGCAATTGTAAAAATGCTTAAATACAACATTCATCATCTTCTTGTTATTAGAAATGGTCAAGTTGGTGGAATAATTACAAACCATGACATTATGATGCTTCAAGGATTTTCTCCAGTAACAATAGTGCGAGATATAGAGATGCAACAGAGCATTGAAGGAATTATTCATACTTCAAAACAAATAACAAATCTTGTTGGCAATTTACTTCAGCAGGGGGCAAAAGCAAGCAACATTACAAGGATTATGACGGAGATTAATGACAGAATAGTGAGAAAAATAATTCAGTTTGCTGAGAGAGAATTTGGGCCTCCGCCTGTTCCTTATTGTTGGATTGCTCTTGGTTCTGAAGGGAGGAAGGAGCAGACATTTAAAACTGATCAAGACAATGCTCTAATTTATGCTGATCCTATGGCAGAACAGGAAGATTCAGTTAGAAAGTATTTTTTAGAATTTACAAATTATGTCAAAGAAAGTCTTCTTAAATGCGGTTTTCCACCTTGTCCTGGAGATATTATGGCAAGTAATCCAAAATGGTGTCAGCCTTTTAAAGCGTGGAAAAAGTATTTTTCTCAGTGGATATATACACCAAAAGGTGAATCAATAAATCTTTCAAATATATTCTTTGATTTTAGAGCTATTTACGGAGATTTTTCTCTTGAAGAATCTTTAAGAGATTATCTTTTAAGTATAGTTAAAGACCAGAGAATTTTCTTGGGTTATCTTGCAAATCTTGCTGTAAGAAATAAACCACCTCTTGGATTTTTTAAAACATTTGTTGTTGAAAAAAGCGGTGAACACAAAGACAAACTTAATTTAAAAATAAAAGGAATTGCCCCTATAGTTGATATTATCAGACTTTTCAGTCTTGAAAAGGGAATAAGGGAAACTTCTACATTGGAGAGAATAGAAGCCCTAAAAAATAAACATGGTGTAGTTAGAGATTATGCAGATGAAATTATTTATGCCTTTGAATTTCTAATGCTTTTAAGAATGAAACATCAGTATGAACAGGTTATTCAGGGGATTATGCCTGATAATTTTATAAATCCAGAAAAATTAAGCAATCTTGAAAAAAAATTGCTCAAAGACACCTTTCAGCTTATATCAAAGTTACAGGATATTTTGATTGAAAGATATAAGCTAATGATAATTTAAACATGTTTACCATATTTAAAAAAAAGAAAAAAATCTATGAATATAAAGGAGTATCAATAGGTGAAACAGACTTTGCGGTTGTAGATACAGAGCTTACAGGACTCAATGAAATCAAAGATACAATCATTTCCATAGGTTCTTTAAAAATGAAGGGTAAATCTATAAAAATGGGAGAAGTATTTTACAGAACCGTAAAGCCAGAGAGTTTCATAAAAAAAGACAGTATTATGGTTCATGAAATTACTCCAGCAGAACTTGAATCATGTCCTGATATTGGTCCAATTTTAAGGGAATATCTTACCTTTGTAAAAGATTTAATAATTGTCGGACATTGTATTTCCATTGATATTGCCTTTTTAAAAAAAGCTATCTATAAACATTTAAAGCAAACATATGACCCTATTGCAATTGATATATTTGCAATATATAATTGGCTTATTCAAAAAGATTTACTACCAGAGGAATTTATATACAATAAATCTCTTAAGGATATAGCTTATTCTTTGGGTATAGAAGCAAAACAACTGCATGATGCTTTATCTGATGCTTTTGTTACCGCTCAGGTTTTTCAAAGATTGATAACATTGCTTGGAGAAATCAAAATTTATACTGTCGATGATTTATTAAACATTGGTAATCCAAATATAAAATTAGATTTAAATTTAGCTAAAAAACAAACATTTCAATTTTAAAGGGAGGGGTAGAGATGAAAGACAGGATACTAAATTCTCAAGAATTCAAAAGTCTTGTAAGAAGTAAGAATACGATTTCTTTAATTCTTACAGTGGCTCAATTATTTATTTACTTTGGTTTTATACTTCTTTTAGCTTACAACAAAGAATTTTTAGGGCAGAAAATTTATGGACCTGTTACGGTAGGTATTCCAGTAGGGATCGGTGTAATAATTTTAACCTGGCTTCTTACAGGAATTTACGTAGCTTGGTCCAATAAGAAGTATGATCAAAAAGTATCTGAAATTAGAGAAAAATTGGTTGGAGGTGAATAATGCAGACAGTTTTAGGACAGCCTACTTTAACAGGTATAACTTTCTTTCTTTTATTCGTTTTTGCAACTTTATATATTACCTATTGGGCAGCTAAAAGAACAAAAACAACAACAGAGTTTTATGCTGCTGGAAGAAGTATTACAGGATTTCAAAATGGTTTAGCTTTAGCTGGAGATTACATGTCTGCTGCAAGTTTTCTTGGAATTGCAGGTTTGGTGGCACTTAAAGGATATGATGGGCTTATCTATGCTGTAGGATTTCTTGTTGGATGGCCTATCGTAACATTTCTTATAGCAGAACCATTAAGAAATCTTGGTAAATATACTTTTGCAGATGTTGTTGCATACCGATTAAAACAGAGACCTATTAGAACAGCAGCAGCAACAGGAGCATTGATAACGGTACTTTTTTATCTTATTGCTCAGATGGTTGGTGCAGGCTCACTAATAAAACTTTTATTTGGACTCCCCTATGAGATTGCCGTAATAATCGTTGGATGTCTTATGATTGCTTATGTTCTTTTTGGTGGAATGCTTGCAACAACATGGGTTCAGATTATAAAGGCTATTTTACTTTTAGGAGGTTCTACTATTTTAGTTTTTCTTATTCTTCTTTCTTTCGGTTTCAATTATATTGAACTTTTCTCAACAGTGACAAAAAATTATGGTGATAAAATTGTTCAACCTGGAGGCTTAATAACAAATCCCTTTGATGCAGTATCTTTAGGAATTGCTTTAATGTTTGGGACAGCGGGACTTCCTCATATTTTAATGAGATTTTATACTGTTCCAGATGCTAAAGAGGCAAGAAAATCAGTATTCTATGCAACAGGATTTATTGGATATTTCTATATTCTCACCTTCACAATCGGATTTGGCGCAGCAGCACTGGTAGGCCAAGAGCTTATAATGAAAATTGATAAAGGTGGTAACATGGCAGCTCCTCTTTTAGCAGAAGCACTTGGAGGAGAAATTTTTCTTGGCTTTTTATCCGCTGTAGCCTTTGCAACAATTCTTGCAGTTGTTGCCGGTTTAACCTTAGCAGGTGCTTCCGCAGTATCTCATGATCTGTATGTTGGGGTAGTTAAAAGAGGAAGGGCAGATGAAAAACAGGAAGTAAAGGCAGCAAAAATTGCTACATTATGTCTTGGATTGCTTGCAATCATTCTTGGTATTGTCTTTAAAGGTCAGAATGTAGCCTTTATGGTAGGATTAGCTTTTTCGATAGCTGCTTCTGCAAACTTTCCAGCTTTACTTATGTCCATTTTCTGGAGAAAATTTACAACACAGGGAGCATTATGGAGTATTTATACTGGTTTAACTTTAAGTGTTATTTTGATAGTTTTAAGTCCAACTGTATGGGTTGAAATTTTGAAAAATTCACAGGCAATATTTCCATTGAAAAATCCTGCAATAGTTTCTTTCTTTGCTTCCTTCGCTGTAGGTATATTAGTGTCTCTTTTAACACAGGAAAAGGAAGCGGAGGCAAAATTTGAGTCAGAAAAAATCAGGTCTTACATTGGAGTTGGTGCAGAATAAATGTTAAAATTAATAGAAAAAAAGGAGGTAAATCTATGACACAAGGCATTGATGTATTACTTAAAGAACAGAGGGTTTTCCCTCCACCAAAAGAAATATCAGAAAAAGCCTACATTAAAAGTATGGCTGAGTATGAGGCAATGTATAAGAGGTCAATTGAAGATCCTGAAGGTTTTTGGGCAGAGATTGCTGAGCAAAACATTACATGGTATAAAAAATGGGATAAGGTTTTAGATTATGATTTCAATAAGCCTTATATTAAATGGTTTATAAATGGAAAACTAAATGCTTCCTATAACTGCCTTGATCGTAACCTTAATTCCTTAGGAAACAAAGCAGCACTTATCTGGGAAGCAGACGATGGGGAGGTCAAAACTTATACTTACTGGCAACTTTATAGAGAAGTGAATAGATTTGCTAATGTTCTTAAAAAGCTCGGGATTAAAAAAGGTGATAGAGTATCAATATATCTTCCCATGATACCCGAGCTTCCTATTACACTTCTTGCCTGTGCAAGAATTGGAGCAATTCATAGTGTTGTCTTTGCAGGATTTTCAGCCCAGTCATTAAGAGACAGAATAAATGACTGTGGAGCAAAGCTTCTTATTACAGCAAATCAGGGAATTCGTGGAGGAAGAATTGTTCCATTAAAAGCTAATGCAGATCAAGCTCTTGAGGGAGCTCCTTCAGTAGAAAAAGTAATTGTGGTAAAAAGAACTCCTAATTTTGTTGATATGGATCCTCAAAGAGATTTCTGGTGGCATGACCTTATGAATGATCCAGAAATAGCTAATTACTGCGAACCAGAAGTAATGGATGCAGAAGACCCACTTTTTATACTTTATACATCAGGTTCTACGGGAAAACCAAAGGGTGTGCTTCATACAACTGGTGGATATATGGTTTATACAAACATTACATTCAAATGGGTTTTCGATTATAAACCTGAGGAAACATTTTTCTGTACAGCAGACATCGGATGGGTTACAGGACACAGCTACATTGTCTATGGGCCATTAAGTGCAGGAGCAACATCTTTAATGTTTGAGGGTGTTCCAACATATCCAAATCCTGGGAGATTCTGGGAAATAGTTGAAAAACACAGAGTAAACATATTTTATACTGCACCAACAGCAATTAGAGCCTTAATGAGAGAGGGTGAAAAGTGGCCCTATAAATATGATCTTTCAAGTTTGAGAATACTTGGGACTGTTGGAGAACCAATCAATCCAGAAGCATGGATTTGGTATTACAAACACGTAGGAAGAGAACGTTGCCCAATAGTTGATACATGGTGGCAGACAGAAACAGGTGGATTTATGATTACACCACTACCAGGAGCAATGACACTTAAACCAGGTTCAGCAACAAGGCCATTTTTCGGAGTTGTTCCACGGGTACTTAAAGAAGATGGTTCTCCTGCAGGAGTAAATGAGGGTGGCTATCTTGTAATTGAAAAACCCTGGCCAGGAATTTTAAGAGGTACATGGGGAGATCCAGAAAATAAAAGAATTAAAGAAGTTTATTTCTCAAGATTTCCCGGTAAATACTTTACAGGAGATGGTGCCAGAGTTGATGAGGATGGAGATTATTGGTTAATGGGAAGAATCGATGATGTTATAAATGTTTCTGGACACAGAATAGGTACAGCTGAAGTTGAATCTGCCTTAGTTGCCCATCCAGCAGTTGCAGAAGCTGCTGTAGTTGGATTCCCCCATGATATAAAAGGTGAAGGTATTTATGTTTATGTAGTTTTAAAGGAAGGATATGAACCATCAAAGGATTTGGAAAAATTATTAATTTCCCATATAAGACAGATGATAGGACCGATTGCAACTCCAGATAAGATTCAGTTTGCAGGAGGACTTCCAAAAACAAGAAGCGGTAAAATAATGAGAAGAATTTTAAGAAAAATAGCTTCAGGAGCAATTGAGGAACTTGGAGATACCTCAACTTTGGCAGATCCTTCAGTTGTAGAGGAACTTATCGCAGGGAAAAAATAAACATAAAAATATTGCCCCTGGAGGTATTTCCAGGGGCTTTTTTTATTCAAATTTTAGTAAAATCCAAATACTTAAAAAAAACAAATCATTGAAGAATTTTTTGATATTTTTATAAGATATATGATGGTTTGTATTGGTAAAATCTTCGCATAAAATTTATAATAAAAAATTTTTGTAGGAGGCTTTTCATGCATATAGCAATAATTGGAACAGGTTATGTAGGACTTGTTACAGGAGCTTGTTTTGCTGAATTTGGAGTTTTTGTGACCTGTGTTGATAAAGACAAAAATAAAATAGAAAAATTAAAAAAAGGAATTATTCCCTTTTATGAGCCTAATTTAGAGGATTTAGTTAAAAGAAATACAAAAGAAGGTAGATTAAAATTTACCACCAAAATAGATAAAGCAGTTGATGAATCTCTTGTAATTTTCATAGCAGTTGGAACACCTCCAAGAGGAGATGGTTCAGCTAATTTAGAGTATGTTGAGGAAGTTGCTAAGGAAATAGCAAAAAATATGAAAAACTATAAAGTTATTGTTACAAAAAGTACAGTACCAGTAGGAACAGGTATTAAAATAAAGGAATTAATCAATAAATATCTTGAAAGACCTGTAAATTTTGATATTGTATCAAATCCTGAATTTCTCCGTGAGGGTTCTGCGGTAGAGGATTTTATGAGACCTAATAGAGTAGTTATTGGTGCTGAAAGTGAGCAGGCAATAGCGATAATGAAAGATCTTTATAGACCTCTCTATTTACTTGAAACTCCCTTTGTAATTACTGATATACCAACAGCTGAACTAATAAAATATGCTACAAATAGTTTTCTTGCTACCAAAATATCTTTTATCAATGAATTATCAGCTCTCTGTGAGGTTGTTGGAGCAAATATAAATGTTGTTGCAAAGGCGATGGGATTAGATGGAAGAATTGGACCTAAATTTCTCCATGCAGGAATAGGATTTGGAGGTTCCTGTTTACCAAAAGATACAAGGGCTCTGGTAAGAATAGCTGAAGAAAAGGGAGTTCAGTTAGGTATAGTAAAATCATCAATAGAAGCTAATGAAAGACAAAAAGAGAGATTAACAAAAAAAATCATAGATGCTTTTGAAGGCAAGATAGAAGGTAAATCAATAGGTATTCTTGGACTATCCTTTAAGCCAAATACTGATGATATAAGAGAAGCACCTTCATTATTCATAATCCAAAGACTTTTACAAGAAAAAGCATTAATCAAAGTTTATGATCCTGCGGCAATGGAAAATACAAAACAAGTTTATCCTCATTTAATTTATTGTGCTGATGCCTATTCTGTTGCAGAAAATACCGATGCATTGGTAATTGTTACAGAATGGAATCAGTTCAGAAATCTTGATCTTTTAAAAATCAAGAAATCAATGAGAGGTAATCTTTTCTTTGACTTTAGAAATATCTATGAACCTGAAAAGGTTAGACAAATTGGCTTTAAGTATTATAGTGTGGGTAGATTATAAGGATTTTTTAAAATTATGCTTTCCAATGAAGAAATACAATTCATAAAGAAAAATGCCTATATACCTGAGCATTTATTAGATTATGTAATTTCAGTATCTGAGGCAACACCATTTTTATATACAAATTATCTATTTTATCTGAAGGATGGCTTTCTAACATTCATAGGGTATTCATTAAATGAGAAATTTGAATCAGAAGAAATTAAAGAAGTTTTAAATTATGTTGTCTCCCAATACAAACCAAAAAGTGTGGCTTTGATATCTCCCTTTTTTATAATTCCCCAAGATGAATGTATAGAAAGTGAGAGTGATTTTTATTACAGAATTGATCTGTCAAATTTTAGAATTAGCTCAAAACTAAAGAATAGTATCAATAGAGCAAAAAGAGAAGTAGAGATAGAAAAAACAAATTATATAACTGATGAACACATTTCATTAATTGATGAATTTGTTAAACTCAGGCAAATTGATGATTATAGGAAGTATATTTTTTATAAAATTCAAAATTATTTGGAAAATTCTAACACTGTTCAAGTTTATAATGCTATCAACAGCAAAGGAAAACTCGTAGCCTTCGATGTTGCAGATTATGGAGCAGAAAAATATGCCTTTTATATGTTTAATTTTATAAATCGCAGATTTTATGTTCCTGGTGTATCAGATTTACTTCTTTATAACATTATTGAAACTGCAATAAAGCAGAAAAAGTATTATTTAAATTTAGGTTTAGGGATAAATAAGGGAGTTGTTTTTTTTAAAAAAAAGTGGGAGGGATATCCATTTTTGAGACATGAATTTTGTTTTTACAATGTGAAGGTAGAGAAAAAATTTTCTATAAAAAAATTTTTTAAAAAACTCTTTCAGAAATTGTATTAACTGAAAATCCTGCCTCAGTTAATATGTCTATAATTCCAGGAATATGAGTAATACCTAAAAGAATAACGGAATTCCCTTTTTCTATAAATGGCAACATTCTCTGAAATAAAATAGGGTCTCTTTTATCAATAATAGATTCACATCTTGTAGGAAAATCTTTAGTAACTTCCATTAAATTGGCTAAGTCTCCTTCTAAGTAAGTTTTTTCATATATTTTAATGTAATCTTCCCAATTTTCAATTTTTTTTAAAAAATTTAATATTCTTTCAGCAGGGATTCCTTCCATAGCTTCTATTTGTTCTTCTATTGTTTCCAAGAAATAAATATTTTTATTGAGATTTTTAGCTATATGAAAAGCATCCATATCCATATAATTTTTCCAGCCCAATATATCAAGAAATTCATACCATAAAGAAAAGAAGGCTAACCAATGTTTATAATTTTTTAAAATATCTGTAATCTGCCTTTTATAGTAAACTGTAAGATGTATTTCAGCAAAATCTCTAACTGTGTGAATTATTCTGTCTAATGATATATATACAAACTTTTTTACCATATTATCGATTACTTTTTTGTCAATCAGATCATAGAGAGGACTTTTATTACCTTTAACACCAATTTCTATCACCTTTTGTATTTTATCGATATCATGGGGTCCTTCCAGTACAACATTTTCTACTTTCTTTATGTAAATATTTAAACTATCTTGAAAATTTTTAGAGAAAATATGTGAGGTGCCTATCAAATAGGACTTTTTTGCCCCTACTTGTATTGCCCATATCATTTTTAATTTTTTTTGTTTTTTGAAAAAGTCTAATAGCATATTCATAATTTTATTTTATAGTTTGATAAAAAATAATCAAAAATTTTTGAATAGTTTTCATACTCATAAGTTCTATATCTTAAAAAGGGAGTCCCACCCCATTTTTTCTTAAATCTTCTAATACCCTCATTTACTCCTATACCTAAATTAACATATTTTTTCCCTTCTTTTTCAGAAAAATTTATTAGTTCAAACATTAACAAATCAGATGAGTAAGGGATGTAATTTTCTTTAGAGTAACATCCAATTAAGTAAGCTGAGAACTGTTGAGCTGACATATCGATTGCATAAAAAGCTGTAAGCTTTCCATCCTTTGAATAACTACTTAATAAAAATGCTGTTTCATATTTTCTTACATATTCAGGAATCCGAATATAAAGTTCTTTAATATTAGCGGGTAAATTTTTAGTATTTAAAAACTCATTGATTAAGTTAATGTGATATTTAGTAGGGATCTTATCAAATCTTACTTTTAATTTTATTGAAGCCTTTTCTACAATTTTTATTAACTTTCTGTCAATTTCTGTTTTCAAATCTAATTTATAATAATAATCCTCTTCCATCGTTTTAAATTTTTTCAATAAATTCTCAGGAAGGTCTTCTGCAACTATCCATAGATTATCAGGTTTGTATTTTTTTAAAATTTCTTTGATTTTATTTTCAATATCCTTTTTATCAAAATTACCTCTGAGAGGATATCCAATAAAGATTAGCCATTGTTTGTCTCTAAACAGCAAATATTTTTCATCGAGTAGTTCAGGTTTTCCTTTTGACAGAAAACTCATCAATTTAGGTATTTGTTCAGGAACATAAGCTAATTTTAGAATTTCTGATTCTTTATCTGATGTTAACATTTTTTGATTATGACATACATTTCCAGTATTTTTTTAAATAATTTTTAAGTTCTTTAACCATTTCCTTTGTATCTTTTAAAACAGGGTCTTGAAGATATTTTTCAGGAACCTCTTCAGGTTCTTCAATCTCGATTTCTAATTCTGACAATCCGCAGATTAAAGCAAGCCATCCAGAGGATATGGCTTTATCATTATATCCAGATGCAATGGCATCTATTACTTTACCATCGCATATTTGAGAGAGCTCCCTTATGTATTCTCCAATTTTTCTAAAATCAGATATTTTAAGTCCAAGATAGGTTAATGAATCATTCCAGTAAGGATCTGTACCTCCATAGCGGATAATTATTTGAGGGTTAAATTCCTCAGTAATGGGAAATACAACATTTTCAAAGACATACTGATATGAATCCCAGGATGCACCAGGTTTTAAAGGACAGTTTATTGTAAAACCCTTTCCTTTGCCTTCACCAGTTTGCCATACAAATCCTGTCCCTGGATAAATTGTTTTAGGGTCCTGATGAATGTCTATGAAAAGAACTCTTGGGTCTTCATAAAAGTATTCCATAGTGCCATTTCCACCATGAGCATCTGTATCAATGATTAAAATTCTTTCGTAACCATATTTTTCAATTAAATATTTTGCTCCATAGGCTATGTCATTGTAAACGCAGAAACCTTCTCCAAAGGAAGGTTTTGCATGGTGAAGACCACCTCCGATTGAGAAAATCTTTTTGTAATCTTCTCCTTCGATTAAATCACAGGCAAGACGCATTTGTCCAAGAATAAATCTTGCAGCTTTTTCTATGTTTCCCGGGTTTTCTCCAGGAATGTTATCAATGCTTATAAAATTTGATGAAAGGGCAACGAGATAGTTAATTTCTCCCTTATAGGCAGATTCATAAAAATTTTTAACATAGTCTATATATTCCTTTGAACAAATCAAGAGTAAATCTTCATCTGTAACAGGCTGAGCTTGAAGAATCTGATAATCTATGCCTTCTCGTAATTTCTCTTTCAGATAATTAAAAAATAATTTATATCTAATGCTTCTGAAGGGATGTCCTATACCAAAGTCATACTCACTTACTTCATTAGTATAAATTATTGTAACAGGCATATTAGTTCAGAGAAATTTCTTTAAAATTTTTTAATAACTTTGAGCCCTTTTGTCTAAACAGATCTCTAATATGATCATCCATTGTTAAATAGATAACCTGCCAGCCTTCTTGTACTAATTCTATAAGAGTATCAATAAGGAATGGTCTTTTTTTGTAATCGCTGTGCTGAAAAGCATCATCAAAGATTAAGAAAGCGCAATCCTGTTTTAAAATGCTTTTTGCAAAACCAATTCTTAAACCTATCATTACTTGTTCCTTTGCTCCTGTGCTTAAATCCTTAATATTAAAACTACCATAGTCATCGGCTATGACTATATCCCTTTCATCGAATGTTAAAGCTTTGTATCTACCTGTCAATTTATTAATAAACTTTATAATATCCTCTGAATTTAATTTTTCCATAAGCTTTTCATCTTCCTGTTTTTGTAACTCCTGTATTGTATCATGAATGATGATTCCTGAAATTATTTTTGCTTCAATATCTATTAAAGCTTTTTTGATTTCCTCTTTTTTAAGATAAAGTTGTTCAATTGCCTCATTCCAGCTTGTTGTAGGGTCTATACCTGTTAATGAGATAATCTGACCTTTTAAATTATTAAGCTCCTGATTTCTTTTTTGAATTTTTTCTTCCACTTCTGCTAATTCTTTTTCAATATTCTCTAACTCTTCGGGATCAAAATCTTTTTGAGGGTCTTCAATTTCATAATCTCTTTCAGAAACACCCAATCCCTTTAATTCACCTTCGATTTTATTTATTTTTTCCTTGAGTTTATTCCTTACTTCCTCTATTTCCTCAATCTTTAAATTCCAATCATTCTCTTCTATTTCAATTTTTAGAAGTTCTTTTAAAGTTTCTTTAATATTTTGTCCTGTGCTATTTAAGTTTTTTTGTAACCTTTCTTTTTCTTCTATTTTTAATAATTCCTGTTCTTTTAATTCTTCAATTTTAGCAATTTCTTTTTCAATCTCTTCAAGTTCTTTTCTATTAAATTTTATTTCTGAAGCATTTATTTCATATTCCTTATCATCTACTTCTAACTCTTTTAATCTTTCTTTAAGTCTTTGATACTCTTCAATGAGTGAATTTCTTTGTTTTTTTAGATTTATAAGAGTCTCCTTCCATTGATATTCAGATATAGTTGAAATACCTAATCTTTTGAGAGATTCATCTATGTTTTCTTTAATTGTCAGTAATTCTGTTTCAAGTCTTTTAATTTCTTGTTCATAAGTTTCAGCATTATAGAAATATTTTTCCTTTTCATTTAAAAGGGATTCTAAGTGAGCTAAATTTTCAAGTTCTACAGCAAATCTTTTTAAAAATTCATTTTTTATAATTTCAAGTTCCTTTGATTGTTTATAGTTTGTAAAAGATTTTTGAAACTGTATTAAATAATATCCAGAAACTAAAGCTGACAGAAAAATACATAAAATGCCTAGTAATTTTTGGTCAATGAGGATACTTATTATTCCTACTGTAATTAAAATAACTCCAATATAAGGAAAAAATGTAAGAGGTTTGTTTAATTTTAATGGTGAGTTAATGAATCTTATATAATTTTCCCTTGCTGTTTTAAGCCATATATAATCTTTAGATTTTTCCTTTAATTCTCGAAATTGTTTGTTTTTTTCTTCTTTTTCTAATTTTTTATTGTGATACTGAGCAATGTTTATCTCAGTTTTATTTAACTCTTCATCGGGAATTTTTGATAATTCTTCTTCTATGTTTTTTATCTTTTTTTCTATAATGTAAGCTTCATATCTTTTTGCTTTTAGAAGAAGCTCTCTTTTATATAATAGTTCCGGAAGTTTGACTGTTTGTTTGCCTAAAGCAATTAAATCAAAATTGAAATTTTCTATTTGGGTCTTTATTTTTTTGTATTCCTCTAATAGCGATTTCAGTTTGCGAACTATACTTTCTGGTATTTCGTTAAGTTGGTTATTTAGTTTATTTAGTTCCAAAGATAGTTTATAGGCTTTATGTCTTTTTGCTTTAAGTAGAAGTTCCTTTCTTGACTGCATTTTTAGTTTTTTAAACTCCAGATCCTTAATCTCTCCTTGCTCATATTCATTTACTACTTGATTTATTAATCTATCAATTTTTGACATTTTGTCTTTTAATTCGTAATAATCCTTTCCTTCTCCTCTTTTTGCAATTGCTATTTCGGTATCTTCTATTTTTGCTTCCTTTATTGTTATTGAAATTTTTTTGTCTATGCTTTCAAGAATTTTTCTTGGGGAAAGAATTTCTTTGAATACATTTTTATCTATCCCAATTGAGTTTTTAACTATTTCTGTTTCTCCTTCTTTTACTATTAGCAAGTTTGTGAGTATTGGAGGTAATCCCTTTTGTTGTTTTTCAAGAAAGTCTTCAAGTTTTTTCTTTTTAGTTGGCAAGAACTCAACAGGCTTACTTTCCAATCCAGTTACTATAATTTTACCCTGTCCTACTTCTCTTAAATCATTCCAGTAGCTTTTATTTTTAAAGAGACAGTGAATAATAAATTCAACAATAAAAGATTTACCTCTTTCATTTTCACTGTAAATGAGATTTAAATCAGTCAGTTTCTCGTTAAATTCAGCGATTGGTCCGCAATTTTTAACAGATATTTGCTCTATTTTTATTGCCATTTTATTCTCTGAATATAATTTCCATTGCTTGTTCTAAAGCCTTTTCTTTTGAAGTGGTGAATGTGTATAAATTTAGCTGGTCAATTTTTTCTTTTATTTTACTAAGCAAAAAAAATCTCTCACTTTCATAGTCTTTTAATAAATTTATTTGAGATATATCTATATCCACATTTGAATAAACTCCTTGATTAAAAAGTACTTTCTTGATATTATCTGTAAGTTCTTTTAAATCTTGTTTAGTAAAGCCATTAAGTATAATGCGTAACTGTACTTTTTTAAGTTCTTCCTGCGTTAATTGCCAATTTTTAATCATTTGATCAATTTTCCCCTTTAAAAACTCAAGTTCTTCATCAAAGGGTAAAACTAAAAGGGATTCGATAAAATAAATTTTGTCATTATTGACAAAAACTTTTTCTATGTAGTCAGATTTAGTGTCATAAATAATAAATTGTCTTTTTCCTGTCTCTGTAATATCTAATCCGCAAGGTGAACCAGGATAGATTACTTTGCCATATTCGAAGGGTTTATGAATATGTCCGAGTATAACTCTTAATGGATTGAATTTGTTAACTGTTTTGCTCGTAAGAGGCATGTAAAAGCCTGGTTCATAGGGATTTAATTCTCTATTGCCTGTAATGTAATCTCCATGTCCTATTAAAACCCATTTTTCAGGTAATTTTTCATTATAAGCTATCTTAGATAACACTTCATCGATAGATTTTCCATGTTCAAAGGGGATAAAAAGAATTGATAAATTACCAATCTCTTTAATTTCTGCTTTTGTAATGATATCAATATTTGAAGAAGTAAAAAATTTATTCTCAATATTATAGTCATGATTACCGGGTATAACAAAAACTTTAATCTCTGAAAATTCTTTACATAATAGGTCTAATTCACTGTAGTTATAAAATTCTTTGTCAAATAAATCTCCTGCAATTATAAGATTATTGATTTGTCTTTCCTTTATTTGTTGAAAAATATTTTGAAGGGCATTAAATCTCTCAGGAGCTTCATTTTTTGTTTTTAAGTGAACATCTGCTGTAATTGCAACCTTCATTTCTGATTATTTTAGCACAGACAACGATATTTTTTGTAAGCTTAAGGTTAGAACTCGAAATGTAAAATTCTTTTGGAACTATTCAATACTTTGGTATAATTTATTAATATTTCAATGTTGCATATTTTTTCTATAACTTTCATGAGTCTGATTAGAAAAAAAATTTTTTTAATTCCTTTTTTACTCTTCTTCATATTGCTTGCAGGAACAATAGGATATATGTATCTTGAGGAGATGCAATTTTTAGATGCCCTTTATATGACTGTAATTACTCTTGCTACAGTAGGATTTAGAGAAGTTAAAGATCTTTCAGAAATTGGTAAAATTTTTACTATAATTCTCATCTTAAGCGGTTTTGGAATTTTTACCTATGCTCTCACAGTTGGAGCAAGAATAATAATTGAAGGAGAGATAAAGGAGGTTTTTAAAAAAAGAAAAATGGAAAAAAGATTAGAAAATTTTTCAGAACATTACATAGTTTGCGGTTATGGTAGGATGGGAAGTATCATAGTAAAAGAACTTTTGGTTTACAATCTACCATTGGTAATTATTGAAAAAAATAAATCCAATCTTCCTGAAAACGAGGGTATTGTTTATATTGAAGGTGATGCAACAAGTGATGATGTTTTAAAAAAAGCAGGTGTACAGAGAGCTAAAGCTCTTATAACTGTTCTTCCTTCTGATGCAGAAAATTTATACGTAGTTTTAAGTGCAAGAGCTTTAAATGAAAATCTTTTTATAGTAGCAAGAGCAGTAGAAAAAGAAGCTGAAGCTAAACTTATAAGAGCTGGTGCAAATAGGGTTGTATCTCCTTATCTTATAGGTGGACTGAGAATTGCTCATACTGTGTTAAGACCCACTGTTGTTGATTTTTTAGAATTTGCAACAAGTGCGGATTATTTAGAAATCCAAATTGAAGAAGTTGAAGTTTTAAAAGGCTCTCCTTTGATTGGTAAGACAATTGCCCAGAGCGGATTAGGAAAAGATTTAGAAGTTATCATAGTGGGTATAAAAAGAGCAGATGGAAAAATGAAATTTAATCCAACATCTCAAACAATTATTAAAGAAGGAGATACTCTCATTGTATTGGGAAAAACAGATAAATTAATAATGCTTGAGAAAATTGCTCAAGGCAAATAATAAAAGTCTTTTTAAGCCTATTCTTAGGAAGCCTACTTTAAAAAAACTGTTATGGATGATTTTAAATGCGCCCAGGAGGATTTGAACCCCCGACCTACGGATTCGTAGTCCGACGCTCTATCCTACTGAGCTATGGGCGCTAAAAATATTATACCATAGGAAAGTTTATTTGTTCTCAGAAGATATCTTTATAATAGTTTTAACATTACCTCTTGGATTGAAATCACCGATAACTTCAAGAAATCTTGGTTGAAGAATCTTTTTTAAGTCATCAAAGATTTTATTAGTTGCTGCTTCGTGGGAAATATATTGCGACCTATAGGAATTTAAATAGAGCTTCAAAGATTTTAACTCAATAATCTTTTTATCAGGTATGTAATTTATCTTTATAGTTGCAAAATCTGGATATCCTGAACGAGGACAAAGACATGTAAATTCAGGAAAAGTTATCTCTATTTTATAATCTCGGTCGGGATAGGGATTATCCCAAGCTTCGAGTTTTGCCTCTTCAATAGCCTTTTCTCCGTAACGCATCTTTGCCTCCTTTTAAATAATCTAATAAAATACCCTTTAGTGCTTCAATAAATTTTTGCGAGGTATTGAGAGATTCTATTCTAATTAAATTTAATCCCATAGATTGAGCAATCTTTTTATAAACAATATCTATTTCATAAAGAGTCTCAATATGGTCAGATACAAAACTTATTGGAACGATGAATGTTTTTTTTATACCTTTTTTAGCAAGTTCTTCTAAAGTTTTTTCAGTTGACGGTTCTACCCATTTTACAGGACCAGTTCTACTTTGAAAACACAAACTCCATTCTTTAAGATTCATTTTCCTTACAATAGCGTTAACTGTTCTGTTAACTTCAGAAATATAAGGGTCACCTTTTTTATGTAAAGAAAGAGGGATACCGTGGGCACTAAAGAGTACAAAGCCTTCGCCAAAGTTATTAAATGATTTTGATATTTTCTCTGCCCATGCCTCTATAAATAGAGGATAATCACACCATGAATCTATGATTTCGTAACTAAATTTAACCTTTGCAAATTTTTTAAATCTTTCAATAGCTGAAGAGGTAGTTGCTTTGCAAAACTGTGGGTATAGTGATAAAGCAATTATATTTTTTATATTTTCTTTTTCAAACTCCTTTAATGATTCTTCAATAAAGGGATGCCAGTAATTCATACCAACTTTAACAGAAAATTTTTCACCTAAGGATTTTTCAAGCAAATCCGATTGTGAGAGGGTGATTTCCTTTAAAGGAGATTTTCCACCAATTTGTTTATAGGCTTCTATTACTTTCCTACTTCTTAGGGTTGAAATAAGCCATGCCATGGGTTTTTGTAATATTCCAAAATTTGCTATATAGGGATCATTAAAAAGATTGAATAAAAAAGGTTTTACTGCTTCTAAAGAATCAGGTCCTCCCATATTTAGCATTAAAACACCAACTTTAGCCATTCCATCTCCTGTATAGATTATTATCTATCCCCATACAGTCAAGCAATTTACCTACTATAAAATTTACAATATCATCTATATTTTCTGGTTTATGATAAAAGGCAGGTATAGGAGGTGCAATTATAACACCGATCTTTGCAAGCTTAAGCATGTTTTCAAGATGAAGTACACTTAAAGGCATTTCTCTTGGAGCTATTACAAGTTTGCGTTTTTCTTTTATAATTACATCTGCTGTTCTCGTAATAAGATTATCTGCATAACCATTTGCTATTGCAGAAAGGGTTTTCATAGAACAAGGCACTATAAACATTCCCTCTGTTTGATAGGATCCACTTGCAGTAGGAGCTGATATATCAGCATCAGAATAAATTTTTAGATTAGGATGAGTAAAAGATTTTTTTAAATCTTCAAAATTGTTAAAAGATAAAGAAGTTTCTTGTTTTATAACACTTATGGAAGAATTTGAGATAATAAGTTCAGTGTGAAATCTTTCTAAAAGATAATTGAGAAGTTTAATACCATATATGATGCCAGATGCCCCTGTAATTGCTAAAATAATTTTTTTCATTTTTTATGATAACATTTTTATCAAGAAAATAAGAAAAGGAGACCCTTTCACAAGGGTCTCCTTTGGGAGGGACACCCCTTAGGGGGCAACTAAGGGGTGAGGGGGCAAGTATGGAAGCTAAAAATAAAAGCCATGAAGTTTTAAGGGTTCATCCCTTTACCTTCATGGCTTAGATTGTAGATCCAACTTCAGTTGGATAATAAAAGTTTACCGTAAAAAATTTTATTATGTCAATACCAATTTAGAATATTTAGTTTTTCTCTCAAGAACAATAACAAACTCATAAATATAAAAAAACAGTATGTTAAAATATGAAAGTACAGAGATGAGATTACTCAAGAATAGAAAACTAACATTTATAATTATTGGAATTTTTCTTCTGTTTTTTTTGCTTTTGTATTTAATATTATCGAAAAAATCCTATGAAAGCACTTACAAAGTTGAACGAAAAAAGATGGTTCAATCTGTTTATGCCTCAGGTTTTATTGATTCCTCAGATAGTGTTGTTGTTAAATCAGAAGTTTCGGGATATATTGAAAAAATTTTTGTAAAGGAAAATGATTTAGTCAAAAGAGGACAACTTCTTGCCATAATTTCAAATGAGACCATTAAAGAAAATCTTAAGGAAGTTGAAGCACAACTTGGTAAATTAAGAGATAAATTGGCACCCGGTTCCGATTTCAGACAGGATTTACTTCATGCCATAGAAATTAAAAAATCAATATTGGAAAATGTTGAGAAAAACTATCAAAGAAGAAAGGCTCTATATGAGGAAGAATTAGTTTCTAAAGAACAGTTTGATGAAATTAAAAAAGCCTATGATGTGGCAAAAAGAGATTATGAAAGGCAGTTAAATATCTACAATGACGCAATAAAAACACTTTCATATGAATTTGAAAGCTTAAAAGCTAAACAAAGAGCTATAAAAGCGGAATTAGATAAATACTATATAAAATCTCCAATAAATGGAAAAATTTTAAGGAAGTTTGTCAATGAAGGTGATTATATTAATCATTTACAACAGAATAATACCCTTTTTACTGTAGGAAACGAAAAAAATTTAGAAACAGTTCTTCTTGTTGATGAAGAATACATTCCTTTAGTTAAAGAAGGAATGAAGGTTTTAATCACCCTTGATCCCTATCCGAAAGAGATATTTGAGGGTAAAATAAAAACCATTGAGGCGCAATCAGACAGAAGTTCAAGAACAGTAAAAGTAAAAGCTGAAGTTAATTACGGTAAGGAAGTATTTTTTAATCTAACTGTTGAGGCAAATATAATAATAAGGGAAGTAGAAGGACTTTTTATTCCTGCATCTGCTTATAAGGAAGGTTATGTGGAAGTCCTTGATGGTAGAAAAGCAAAAAAAATCAGAGTTGACATATCTCCAATTAAATTTAATGGATTTCTTCTTGTTAATTCCGGGCTTAAAGAGGGACAGGAAGTTATCATAAAATGAAACATATATTTTTCGTCACTTTAAAATTTCTTTTTGAAAGAAAAAGACAAACAGTGGTTGCAATAGTTGGTGTTTCAATTGGTGTTGGAGCTTTTATAGCTATGGCATCTTTGATGAATGGATTTCAAAAATATTTTATTGAACAGGCTTTAGATGTAAACGCGCATATTACATTGAAAATTAAGGATGAACCTGACAAAGGTAAAATAATAAAATTAGCATATGGAGACAATGTTTATTATCAAGTTTTCGGGGCTAAACCTAAGGATTTAAAAGATAAAGTTACGGATTTTAAATTCATAATTGCAAAATACGAAAAAGACAAAGATATTGTAGGAGTCTCTCCACATCTTACAGGGCAAGGTATTGTTAAATATGGGACAATTGAAAAATCTGCTTCCCTTATAGGCATTGATCCTGTTTTAGAAAGAACAACTTCTCCAATTGATAGGTTTACAATAAATAAAAAACTGGATACCTTGATAACTGACAGAGACAGCATAATTATAGGAAAACTTTTAGCAAGAGACCTCGGTATAGATGAATTAGGCAAGAAGGTTATTTTGACAACTCCGAATGGTAGTACCCATCTTTTTAAAGTTACAGATTTTTTTGAATCTGGGATTACAATGCTCGATCAGACAAGAATTTATATGAATTTGAAAACCCTTCAGACTATACTCAATAAAATAAATGAAGTAAATGAGATAGTATTCAGAGTAAAGGATGTAAATAAAGCCGATGAAATCGCTGACAGAATAAACAAAGATACAGGATATTACACAGAAAGCTGGAAGAAGGCTTTCAGAAACTTTCTTCAATTATTTAAAATTCAGAATTATATTACCTATATGATTGTTTTTGCAATTCTTATTGTTTCTGCCTTTGGTATTTTTAATATTATTATGATGACAGTTTTGGAAAAAAAGAGGGATATAGCCATTCTTAAAGCTCTGGGCTATGAAGACTCAGATATAGTGAAAATATTTGTTTTTCATGGAATAACAATTGGATTTTTTGGTTCTCTTCTTGGATGTCTAACAGGTTATTTACTTCAAGAGTTTTTAGCTTCTGTTAATATAAGTGTAGAAGGTTTAGTTAGAACAAAGGGTTTTGCTCTTGATAGAAATCCTGTTTATTTTTTATATGGTGTGCTTTTTGCCTTTTTCTTTTCCTTTATTGCTGCCTTTTATCCTTCCTATAAGGCATCAAAACTTAATCCTGTTGATATTTTCAGGAGTAGTGCTTGAATACTATTGTTGAATTAGTAAATATCAATAAAAAAATTAGAGATGAAGAGATTCTCAAAGATATTAATCTAACAATTCAAAAAGGTGATTTTATAAGCGTTATAGGTCCTTCGGGCTCTGGAAAAAGTTCTCTTTTATACATAATAGGGCTTTTAGATAGACCTAACAGCGGAGAAGTAATTATTGAAGGTGAAAGAGTAGATTATGATTATCCAGAAAAAATAGCCCATCTAAGAAACATGAAATTTGGCTTTATATTTCAGTTTCATTATTTAATTTCTGAATTTTCATTGATTGAAAATGTTATGGCTCCCATATTAAAAGCAGGTAAAAAAAAAGAGGAAGCAAAAGAAAAAGCCTATGAAGTTTTAAATAAATTAGGACTTAAAGGAAAAGAAAAGAGAAAACCCTTTCAGATTTCAGGAGGAGAACAACAAAGAGTTGCTATTGCAAGGGCTCTTGCAAATGAACCTCTTGTAATTATTGCCGATGAACCAACTGGAAATCTTGATTCAAAGAATACTGAAATTGTTATGGAAATTTTTTGCAATTTAAATGAAGAAGGTAAAACAATCATAATGGTAACCCATGATATTGATTTAACTAAAAAGACAAAGAAAATAATCAAGATGTTAGATGGCAGAATTATAGATTGACTTTTTTAAAAATTATGATAAAATTATTTATGATATTGAAAATTTCTCTATCAATTCTTCTAATTATCTCTTCACTTTTTGCAATGTATACTATGTTTGAAATTTTTGGAAAAACTGAAAGGAGAAAAGATATGGATTTACTGAAAAAGTTACACAAGATTAATGGTAGAATATTTTTCATTATTTTTTTAGCTGGAGCTATTTTCTGTATTTACTATCTATCTCAATCAAAGCAGGAACTTTCACCGAGAGCAACAATGCATGTATTTTCAGCTCTTTCCATATTTCTGCTCTTAATGTTAAAAATTAATTTTATAAGGTATTATAGACAGTTTTATTCCTATGCAAAGTTATTAGGTATTATAATAGCTCTTCTTACTTTCAATCTTCTTTTCTTTTCAACAGGTTATAGTTTAGTAACAGGAAGTTTAGAAAAATCTTCCATTGAAAATAAAATAGAAACTCCGTTATTTGCTAAAAATGGGCAAAGTAATGTTGAAAAAGGCAAAGTACTTTTTCAAAGAAATTGTTCTTCGTGCCATTATACTGATAAAAAAGATTTCAAAAGAGCAGCACCAGGGCTTAAAGATATTTTAAAAGAAAAGTCATTACCAGTAAGTAAAAAACCTGCAACAGTTGAAAATGTTATTAATCAGATTAAAAAACCTTACAGATACATGCCCTCTTTTGCTGATTTATCCGATGAGGAAATAGAAAATATTATTGCCTATCTAAAAACATTATAATTAAAATTATGTCTCCTAATCGGTTAATAAATGAAAAAAGTCCCTATTTACGTCAACATGCTTATAATCCTGTTGACTGGTATTCTTGGTGTGATGAAGCATTTAAAAAAGCTCAAATTGAAGACAAACCCGTATTTCTTTCAATTGGTTATTCTACCTGTCATTGGTGTCATGTAATGGAAAAGGAATCCTTTGAAAATCAAGAAATTGCCGAGATTTTAAACAAATTTTTTGTATCTATAAAAGTTGACAGAGAAGAAAGACCCGATATTGATAATATTTATATGAAATTTTGTTATATATTTAACAATCATGGAGGTTGGCCCTTAACAGTTTTTATGAATTATCAAAAAAAGCCCTTTTATGTAGATACTTATATACCAAAGGATGATGCTTTTGGGAAAATAGGTCTTAAAAATTTACTCCTCCGAATTATTCATATATGGCAATCAAATAGAGAGAAAATTAATGAGGTCGCTGATAGCATAACTTCAGCCTTTAAGAGTATCAAATCAAAAAGTGAAGGTATCTATGATTTATCTGAAGAAATCCTTGAAAGAGGATATAAAGAGTTGAAGTCTCAATTTGACAGAGAATTTGGTGGATTTGGTATATCCCCCAAATTTCCTCTTCCCCTTAATCTTATGTATATTCATCGATATTATTATAGAAGCAAAGAAAATGATGCTTTAAATATGAATCTTTATACTATGAAAAAAATGAGATTTGGTGGAATATATGATCAAATTGGTTTTGGATTTCATCGATACTCAACTGATAGAATGTGGATTGTTCCCCATTTTGAAAAAATGCTTTATGATAATGCTCTTTTAATGATTACATATACTGAGGCTTATCAAATCACAAAGAATGAATTTTATAAAGATGTTGCCAATGAAATAGCAGATTTTCTCTTAAGAGATATGTATTATGAGAAAGGAGTTTTTTACTCTGCTATAGATGCTGATAGTGAAGGGCAAGAGGGTAAATTTTATATATGGAGCTATGAAGAAATTGAAAAGGAGTTAAAAGAAGATGAAATTTTAATTGCAGAAAAACTTTTTTCTTTGTCAGAGGAAGGAAATTTTTATGACGAAATTCAAAAAAAAAAAAAAACCGGCAAGAACATTCTTTACATTCATAAAGATTTAGAAGAATATGCTGAGGAATTTAAAATAAATTTAGATTTTTTAAAAACTCACTTAAGAAATATCAGAGAAAAACTTCTTAAAATTAGACAAAAAAGAGTTAAACCCTTTAGAGATGAAAAAATACTTACTGATTGGAATTCTCTTGCCTGCATTGCCTTTGTAAAGTCAGCAGTTGCCTTTAAAAGAAATGATTATTTGCAAACTGCTGAAAAGTGTATGGATTTTATTTCAAATCATATGTTTGATAACAAAGATAGACTTTTACATGTATACAAAGATGGAGAATCTTTAGTTTATGCCTATTTAGAAGATCATGCCTATTTAATATGGGCTTTGATAGAATTATATTTAGCAACATTTAAAAGCATTTATCTGTCCAAGGCAATTGAAATAAATAATAATACCATCCAACATTTTTGGGATTATGAAAACAATGGTTTCTATCATACACCACAGTATTCAGAATTGATTCTTACAAGAGTTAAAGAATCCTATGATGGAGTTTTGCCTTCCGGAAACGCAGTAATGGCTTACAATCTCATAAGATTAGCAAGAATTACAGGAAATATAGAATATGAGAATATAGCAAAGCAGACCTTGAAAGCTTTTTCCGATGAAATATCTAAGATGCCTTCTAATTATGCTTTTTCATTAATTGCCCTTGATTTAATTTTAAAGGGAACTTTTGAATTAGTTGTGATTCCAGAAAATCGAGCAGAGGCATTCAATTTTTTGATAGAACTTAATAATGATTTTATTCCAAACTTATTGATTTTAGTTCGAGATTCAGAGACAGAAAAAATATTTCCAAATATTAAAAATATGAATCTGATTAATGAAAAAACAACTTATTATTTGTGTAAAAACTTCGAATGCCAGCCTCCTACAAATGATGCACAAGCAATTAAGAAGGCAATAATATCTTAGTTTTTATTAAATCGAAAATTTCACCTGCTATTTTGTCACTGTCAAAACGATTTGTTATATCAAACCAAACAATGTCTTTTTCTTTCTTAAACCATGTATACTGTCTTTTAGCATACATTTTTGTTCTTTTTTTTGTTAATCTTATAGCCTCAGAAAGACTATATAAATCTGAAAGATATCCTGCAATTTCTTTATAACCAATAGCCTGTAATGCTGGTAAGGGTTGACTGCAATCGGTAGAATTTTTTTTGATTAGATATAAAATTTTCCTTACTTCCTCTATTAAGCCTTTTTCCAGCATTTCATCAATTCGATTTTCTATTATTTTGTAAAGTTCCTTTCTGTCACGGGTAATGCCTATTTTTAGAAATTCATAAGGTAATCCTCTGGTAAATTGTTTTTGCATTTCTGTTATTTTTTTCTTTTCCTTATAAAAAACTTCTAAGGCTCTTATTGTTCTTCTAAGGTCTGCAGTGTTAATCTTTTCAGCAGCTACAGGGTCAACTTCTTTGAGAAGTTTATACAGATAACCAGGATGCCTTTTTTCAGTTTCTATTAATTGTTTTCTAAGATTCCAATCAGCATCTGGTCCTTCAAAAATTCCTTCTGTCATTGCCCTAAGATAAAGTCCTGTTCCTCCGACAACTAAAGGGATTTTATCTTCATTAAAAATTTTTTCTATGATTATCTTAACTTTATCAATATAAGCTCCTGTACTGAAATATTCCCAGGGATTAACAATATCAATCATATGATGGGTTATTTCTTTTCTTTGTTCAGGCGTTGGTTTAGCTGTTCCTATATCCATAAATTTATAAATTTGCATGGAATCAGAGCTTATTATTTCTGTATTTAAAATTTTTGCAAGATTAATAGATATTTCAGTTTTGCCAACTGCTGTAGGTCCTAACAAAATAATGATTACTTTTTTCATTCTTCTATTATAAATAGTTATCATACATAGGAGCATTAGCTAATTAGATAATTTTCTAGGTAAAATTCTTAGAAATAGTGTACCAAGTAAAAGGCATAAAAAAGAGTATATTATTAGAACTGTCTTTATTCCTAAATGGTCGACCAAAATGCCTGCAAAAATATTCCCTATTGGTGTAAAACCAAGAAAAACAAAAGAAAAGAAACTCATAATACGTCCCTTAAGTCTTTGTTCTGTCTGATGCTGAATAAAACTGTTGCTAACAGTAAAAAAGTTAACAAAGGCAAAACCTAATAGAAAAGCAAATGCCATTGCTATATAGATATTTTTTGAAAAAGCAATCCCCAAAAGTCCAACAGGAAATAGAAGAGATGCTTTAAATATATGAGTCTGTTTTTCTTTAATATCTTTTTTTAAGGCAATTAAAGTAGCAGCCATTAATGAGCCTACTCCAATAGAAGAAACAATCATTCCAAGTCCCTTAGCACCAGCCTTTAAAACTTCATCGGCTAAAATGGGCAAAATTGGTATAAAGGATATACCGAATATTGTAAAAGAACCAACTGCACAAATTACATATAAAATATTTTTATTATTAAATAGAAACACAAAACCTTCCTTAAAGAAGGTTTTAATAGGAGCATGCTCTGAAGGATGACCACAGCTTTTATTACATAAAATAAGTAAAATTATTATTAGTGGTAAAAAACTCAGTGCATTAAGATAAAAGCACATTTGAAAATTTAAATATGTGACAATAAAACCCGCTAAAATAGGACCTATTATTCTTGCGATATTAAAAGACATAGATTGCATTGCAATGGCTGAAGTTAAAATATTTTCAGGAACAATTTCTGCAATAAAAGCTTGTCTTGCTGGCATATCAAAAGCTGCAGCCACTCCAAAAATAAAAGAAGCTATAGCTACATGCCATACAGTAACCATATTGAAATGGATTATCAATCCTAAGAATAAAGCAGGAAAAAGAGAAAAAATCTGAGTAAAAATTAATATTTTTCTTCTTGAATACCTATCCGCTAAAACACCACCAAAAAGAGTAAAAATTAACATCGGAAAGGAAGACAGAAAGGATATTAACCCAAGATAAAAAGCAGATTTTGTCAAAACATATACAAGCCAATTTTGAGCAATCTGTTGCATCCATGTACCACTTAAGGAAATAGTTTGTGTTATCCAATAGGCTCTATATTCTTTTATTTTGATGGGATGAAACATTTTTTAATTATATCATGAAGGGGACTTCCAAACTAGGAAAGGTTTTATATCCATCAGCAGAAAGCATAATTTTTATCATTAATTTTTTATTACAGAAACTTTTACAAAAAAAACAAAGGTAATTGTTAAAAGAACCACTCCAGCAGCTATGAAAGCCTTTTCAATACCAAAATAGATTGCCACAATCCCTGACAACAAAGGACCTATTGTATGTCCTATGTCCATGACAGAACCCAATATTCCCATTGCTGATCCACGGGCTTCACTTTTACTTAAATCAGCGATAAATGCTGATGTAGCAGATGTCACAATTGAAAGGCTTAAGCCAAATAGTATGCTTATTAAAAGAATAGGAAAAAATGATTTAAAAAGAGAAAAACTGCTAATGCACAATGCACCAAGCAGGGCACCCCAGAATATCTGGGGCTTCCTTCCATGTTTATCTGAAAACCTTCCCATTGCAGGCTTTGTGAAGGCAAGGGTTATAATCTGTGCAGATAGACATATTCCAACCTCGTAGGCAGTGAGTCCTGATTTTATAGAATAAATGGGAAGAAATGTCTCGAATGTCCCGTAGGCAAAGAGTATGCCTGCCTCTACCCCTGCTGTGGTAAGGATAAGCCTGTTTGAAAGAACTGATTTGAAAGATGAAAATGTTTCTTTCCATTTTTGTCTTTCAAACTTCTTATCTATAGATGGTAATCTAAATGTTAGTATAAGGGCTATAATGCCAGCAAGTCCACATATAAGATAAACAATTTTGTAACTAAGTCCTGGATTAAATACTAAAGCTCCTATTATAGTCCCACCAGCAATTGGTGCCATAAATCTTCCAATTAAGGTTGCAGTAGAAAACCATCCCATCTTCTCTCCCCTCTCTTTATGAAAGAGGTCTGCTACAAGAGCCATAGCAACCGGAACAAATATTGCAGTAGCAAATCCATGATAGAATCTAACGAGGGCAAGCTGCCATATATTATCTATCAAAATATAGAGAAATGGAGCAGTTGAAAAGACTATTAATGAAAAAAAGAGCATTCGTCTTCTTCCAAGCCTATCAGAAAGAATTCCTGCTGGTATGCTTGCAATTATTCCAGTAAAGGCAGAGACAGAGGCAACTATACCAACTTCTGAAGGTCCTGCACCAAGGTGGGTAGCAAAAAGGGGAAGCACAGGGCTTTTTGATATAGTAGAGCTGAAGATAGCAAAAAGCCCCGTGATGCATAAAAGCATAAAAGGACTTAATTTCACAATTTAAGCCTTCTTAATCAGTCTTTGTATTTCTCTGTGGTAACCCAGATACCTCTGGAGGGTCTTCTCATTTTTACCATATTTTGGATAGGTCTTTAGTATTTCTTCAAACCTCTCTTCTGCCTCAGATTCATCTTTAAGCTCAACAATTCCATCCGTGATTATATCAACAAGTCTATCAGCATATATCACTATTTTTTCCTCAAGCTTCTTCAAGGTGTAGTCCTTTACAGGCAATCCAAGCTCCTTTGCCTCTTCTTCAGTGAGTCCACCCCTGATATGTTTTTCCATAACTGCTGTAATTTCCTCTGGTAATCCGATCTTTTTTCCTATCTCTGCGCCAATCTTTCCATGTTCAATCTCATGAGTCTTTGCCTTACCAAGGTCATGAAATAAGGCACCTCTACCTATAAGCTCCATGTCTAATTTAACTTGAGCAGAGACCTCAATCCTACTTGCAATCTCCAGTGCCTTTTCAGCTACTTTAATACAGTGTTTTATATCATCCTCCAAAACCCCAGCATTCCTCAAAATCTCTATGTCTGTATTCTGAATTTTATAACTCATAACAGCCTCCTATCTTACACTAAAGTATGCCAGCGTATCCTTTATGGTTTTTTTCGAGATCATGTTGGATATGCTCGAATTTAGCCTTTATATCATCATGGATATGCTGGATATATTCTTGAATGCCCTTTTTTCCATATTTCTCTTTTATCCACCTTCCGAATTCATAAATCTTTGTAATATCATGTTTTTCAGCCTTTTTTCAGGATCTCCATCAAGCCAGATTATAATTCTTTCCTGTTTTCTTAAGACTAATTTTTAAATGTTTCTCAATTGTGGTATGTCTTTCCTCCTTTTATGTTATCTAACTGATTTTAATGTAACACTTATTACATAAAAAATCAAGAAACAAACTACACCTGAAATTGCCGATAGGCATATAAAAAAGTGAGCCTCCTTTTTATAGGATTTTAATTTTAAGGGTGATATAAAATATCCCCCAATAGATTAAATAAATAAAAAAAGGAGGTTCATCGATATGATAAAACAAACTATACTTTCTTTCAAGTTATCCCACACAAAAGATGAAATAACGGTAAGAGCAGACTTAGCAGTTTATGATGAAACTCTCAAAGGGGATTTGCACTTTTGTATCCCAAAAAGATAAATTCTTTATTTTTATCTAAGGAGAGTTTGAGGAACTTTGTCCCTCAAAGATTGGGTTATCCTGCATACTGTTTATTGAACCAATACTTCTTATGCTTACAGGAGGCAAGACTATAGAAGAATGGATAATGCATTAAGAAAACTCACAGGAATCAAAAAATGCCTTCCTTCAGAGGGACGGAAAGAGTATACACTTTATATAGACCCAACGATAATTGAAGCTGAAAAATATGATACAAAAATGACCTATAAGCCTGTCTTGACAGTGAATTTTTTTCGTAGAAGATTATATTTTTAGAGCTGAAAAGAGAATCAAAATGCTTGAGTTTTTGAAAAATGAAGAATCTTATTCAGATGTAGTAAGAGAATCTTAGGAAGTTGTATAACTTTTTTTGGACTTGATGTCCCAAAAGTTCATGATGTAACAAAGTATATTGAACAAAATATAGAAATTTTTCCAGAAATAGTAAAGGGAAACATATAAAAATTAAAAACTATTCATGAGTCAAAGCCGAACGAAGTGTCTTGCCTCCTAATGCAACTTCTTACAATGAATTTAAAATATTTACGGAATTGAATGTGACATGTAAAAATTTTTATAAAAAGATTATAATAATATACGCTCTTGAAGGGTTATTTATATGTACTGGAATTATTAGGATACATGAGTCAAGACAAAACAATTGACGAAGCTATAAAAAATATAAAAGATGCGATAAAATGATGGTTAGAAGTAGAAAAAAACATAGAAGATTAGAGAAATATGAAGAAAAAGAGATATTTCTATGACTTTCTATTATGAATCAAGACCAACATTGTCTATACCAAATCATAAAGAATTAGCACCAGGATTATTAAGAGGACTTATTAGAAAAAGCGGACTTACAGTAGATGAAGTTTTAAAAACAAGAAAATCAAAATAGTCCAATGAAATTACTTGTCACAGGTGGTGCTGGATTTATAGGAAGCGAATTTGTAAAGCAAGCTGTCTTATCAGGTTATGCTGTAGCAGTGATTGATGTCTTAACCTATGCTGGAGATATTGAAAGACTTAAAAATGTAGAAGGTAGCTATAGATTTTATAAGGTTGATATAACAAATAAACCAGCCCTTGAAGAAGTATTCAAAAAAGAAAAACCAGAGGTTGTTGTTCACTTTGCAGCAGAGTCTCATGTTGACCGTAGCATTCTTGAGCCAAATATATTTATAAAAACCAATATTGAAGGCACCCTTAATCTACTTGACCTGTCAAGAAAATATGGCATTCAAAGATTTATAAACATATCAACTGATGAGGTTTATGGAGAACTTGATGAAGAAGGAAAATTTACAGAATCCTCACCTCTTATGCCAAACTCTCCCTATTCAGTAAGTAAAGCAGGTCAGGATATGCTTGGCAGAGCCTATATGAGAACATACGGATTACCGGTAATCACAGTAAGACCATCAAATAACTACGGACCTTGGCAGTATCCTGAAAAACTAATTCCTGTTGTTATTGTTAAAGCTATTAAGAATGAACCCATACCAGTTTATGGGGATGGAAAAAACATAAGACAATGGCTTTATGTTGAAGACTGTGCATCTGCAGTGATGAAAGTAATGGAAAAGGGAAGGGATGGAGAGATTTATAATGTCCCAGGAAGTGAGGAACTAAGAAATATCCAGATAGTAGAAACCATTATTGAGATTCTTCACAAACCAAAGGAATTAATAAAATTTGTGCAGGATAGACCAGGGCATGACTACAGGTATGCAATGGATTCGGATAAAATAGAAAAACTGGGATGGTATCCAAAGACAAAATTTAAGGATGGGATAAGGGAGACTATAAATTGGTATATAAATAATCTTACATGGGTTGAAAATAAGATGGATTATCTCAGTAAATTTTGGGCAAAGGTGTATAAATGAAAATTCTGATTACAGGTTCAAAAGGACAATTAGCAACAGAGTTTATAAAGGAACTTAGCCAAAGAGATATTGAATTTGTTGCTTTATCCCGTGAAGAACTTGACATTACTGATTTTAACAAAGTTTACAACATCATAAAACAAATTCATCCCAATATAGTTATAAACTGCTCCGCCTATAACAATGTTGATGGTGCAGAGAGTGATTTTATACAAACATATAAGGTTAATGCTTTAGGCTCTTACAACCTTGCCATAGCCTGTAAAGAGATTAATGCAAAACTTATTCATTATTCAACAGATTATGTTTTTGATGGAACAAAGGAAGGGCTTTATACTGAGGAAGATAGACCAAATCCTATAAATGAATATGGTAAAAGTAAGCTTTTTGGAGAACTTTTTATAGAGGAAGTGTTAGATAAGTATCTCATTTTTAGAACAAGCTGGGTTTATGGTGAAGGTAAACAAAACTTTCTCTATAAACTTACTCAATGGGCAGAAACGCAACAGTATTTAAAAATAGCCTGCGATGAATTTTCTGCCCCTACATCGACAAAAACAATGGTAGATGTTACACTGAGAGCAATTGAAAAGGGACTCACAGGACTTTGGCATCTTACCAACTCTGGTTATGCTTCCAGGTATGAGTGGGCAAAGGAGTTTATGAGACTAAAAGGAATTAAAAAATTTATCTATCCAGCCTACCAGACAGACTTTAATCTGCCAGCAAAAAGACCCAAATTTTCAGCAATGAGCAATGAAAAATTGTGTAAAGAACTTGATATAGAGATTTTGGATTGGCAAGAAGCATTGAGACAATTTACAATAGGAAAAACTAATTTTGGAGGATAAATAATGGAAACACGACCTAAAAATGATGAAATTGACCTTTTTGAACTATTCCAGAAACTTTATAATGAGAAATGGCTAATTTTAGGAATTACTGCTATAACAACTTTAATTGCCATTGCAGTCTCCTTTTTGATTCCAAAAACATACAGGGCAGAGGTTTTCTTTGGATTTCCAACCTTTCAGATTATTAATCTTTCTGAATTGTCAGATGTTTTTAAATCCTATGAAAAATATAGAAAGTTTTCATTTAATACAAAAATATCTCAAATAAAAAACTCTCCCAATATGGGAAAGATTGAGGTTGAGGGTAGTTCTCCCGATGATGCTAAAAGGAACATTGAACTGGTGATAAACATAATCAATAAAGAGATCTTTGCTGAAAAACTTAACGAAGCAAAAGAAAGATTTAATAGAAGACTTACTTATATAAACAAAGCAATCAGGGATTTGAACACAAGAAGCAACATTATATTTGATCCTTCCAAATTGGCAGACTTAATGACTGAGAAGGAGAATATTGAAAAATGGCTTCAAAATCCTCAGGTTATACGTCCTTTAGATATGATTGTTTCTTCAAAACCTGTAAAGCCAAAACCAATGCTTTATATTGCAGTTGGTTTTACAGCAGGTATTTTTTTGGGAGTTTTTGTAGCACTTTTAAAAGAAGCAATGAAAAGCAGAAAACTAAAATAAAATTTTAACTTATGGTTTTTTCCCACTGCCAGGCTGTTTTTATGATAAATTCGAGGTCCTCGTACTTAGGTCCCCAGTTTAATTTCTCTTTAATCTTCGTTGAGTCTGCAACAAGCCTGGGTGGGTCTCCAGGTCTTCTATCTGCCTCAATTACTTTAAAATCAATTCCTGTAACTTTTTTCACAGCATAAATCACTTCTTTGACAGAATAACCATGACCATAGCCACAGTTGAAAACATCACTTTGTCCATTATCTAAGAGATATTTTAAAGCAATTAAATGAGCATCAATAAGGTCAGATACATGGATATAATCTCTTATGCATGTTCCATCAGTTGTTGGATAATCTGTTCCGTAAATTTCAATGTAAGGAATCTCTCCTTTGGCTGCCTTCAGTGCCCTTGTTATTAAATGGGTTGATTCTCTGTATGCCTGTCCGATTTTTCCTTCAGGGTCTGCACCAGCGACATTAAAATATCTTAATGAAACATATTTTAATCCATAGGCATTTGAGAGATCTTGAAGAATTTGCTCAACCATTGCTTTTGACCTTCCATAGGGATTTATAGGGTTAAGCGGATCTGTTTCTTTAACCGGCACAGTATCAGGAATTCCATATACTGCCGCAGTTGAAGAAAAGATAAAGTTTTTAATATCTAATTCAATGAGATTTTTAAGTAAATTGAGTGTATTTTCTGTGTTATTTTTATAGTATTTAATAGGATTTTTGACACTTTCTGGAACCACTATTGAAGCTGCAAAGTGAATTACTGCATCGGGATTAAAATTTTTCAAGATCTCCCTTACTTTGGCTGTATCAGAAAGGTCAACAACTTTAAGTTCTCCATAAAGGACTGCCCATTTATTCCCATTTGAAAGATTGTCAATTGTGAGAACTTCATATCCAAGCTCACCAAGTCTTTTTACGCAATGGCTTCCAATGTATCCAGCACCACCTGTCACAAGTACTCTCATGGTAAAGTCTATTATAACATAATACAATTGTGCTGAGCCCTGTACTGCTCCCTTTTTGTGGATACTTTTTAGTATTTCCATTTGTAGAGAGTTACGTAAAGCCTCGTCCATTTCTGTGAGAACATTTTAGTGTTTCAATTTGTAGAGGTTTATGCAACATTTTTTTCCTTTTGTATGTAGTATTTTAACTGAAATTCCTCAGGAGATAAATATCCCAAACTACTGTGAACATACAACCTGTTGTAATTATTCATTATCCAATATCCAGAACCCTATTTTATAAAGATTTTCTCCCTGCATATGCAGAAAGTTTAACCTCTACTAATTGCCTGTTTCCAATGTTTGAGGGGTTCGGTATAATCTTGACTATATTAAAATGTTTGATATAATTAGATTAACAAAAAGAAAGGAGTCTAAAAAATGTTATCATCACAAGACCTGAAAGAAAGAGCAAATCTCCACAAAAGTTTGGAAGGACTAAAGAAACTGGCAGATATGCACTGGAAGAAATACAGACCAAAGATGTATCAAGCACTGAAGAAGAAAGGGGAGTTAGAAGAGAGCATAAACTTGGCAACAAAGAATAAATGGGAAGTCATGCAGAAGATACAGAAGCAGTTGATAGAACAGGGATACACTCAGCAACAGGCAGAGGACACGGCATGGGAACTCATGAGGGAAGAATGGATAATTCTACCAGAAGAAAGTAGTGAGGAGGAAGAAGAAAGCGAACGAGAAATAGACTTCATGAAACTTTTGAGCATGGATAAACCACCAAGAAATATAATTTTGTAGTTTTTTGTGTTTGTCATTGCAAAAAGTTTTGTTATACCCAAATTTTACTGAAAATAAAAAAGAAAACAGAGGAGGAAATAATTCATGAAACAAAAAGAAAATTCAGAGAAAAAACTACTGGACAAACTGACAGACAAGGAGGTATCTTCGTTAGTGAGGCGGGCTATACAGAAAGCGAAGGAGAAATTAGAGGAAGAAGAGAAGAAAGACAAGGGGAGGAAATAAATGAAAAAGAAAAAGAAAGAAAAGATAGTGGAATATCCAGAGAGGGAAGAGAAGATATATCCTCTCTCAGAAGAGTTGCTTATGCGGAGAATACGGGAATTGGAGAGGTTGCTTTCAGAAAAATCACAAAAACAGAAGAAGCAGCGAAAGTTGCGTGGGACATTATCGGCAAAGAAGCGTAATAAAACTAAAGAAAGCAGTTAAATTTTCTATATACTATATCAAGTGCTTTTTATAGATAATATAAGAATGAGTTTGATTTGTTGTTTTTTTAACAAAATGAAGTTTGATTCTATGTTTGCTTTAAATTGCAATGTTTGATTTAGTTTGATTAAATCAAATTCTATATTGCAATTGTTTTATCAATTTTGATAGATTAAACAAATCCAAACTTTTCAAGAAATTTTTTCTGTAGATAAATCCAAAAGTTCCCATTTTTTGGAGCTCTTTAATGAGAAATGAGAAAAGATGAGATACTATCTCTTAAAAGGAACAATGTTGATTTGAAAAATGGTTATATCTATGTTGAAACATCAAAGAATGGTGAAAGCAGGACAATACCAATGAACGATATGTTACTTAGCCTGTTCAGGAAACTATTTACAGAAAGAAGAATTGATACAGACTATGTTTTTATTAATCCTGAAACGGGAACAAAATATCAAGATATCAAAAGAAGCTTTACCACTGCCTTAAGAAAAGCTCAGATTAAAGACTTCCACTTCCATGATTTAAGACACACCTTCGCTTCCCATCTTGTTATGTCTGGAGTTGACTTAACCACAGTTAAAGAACTTCTAGGATACAAAGATATAAAAATGACCCTGAGATACTCTCACTTAGCACCAGAACATAAACAGAAAGCAGTATCTGTTTTAGATAGCATTTTTACAAGACAATCACCAACAACAGGAGCCATTGAGAATAAATAAGCTGGAATAGCTGACACATTAACTGACACAATCAAGTAAATCTAAAAGATGAGCAAATACCATGCCTATAATGGCAATTATTAGCCTTTAACCAGAAACACCAAAAAATAGCTTAAACCATTGATAAATCTACCTTTGCAACAACTGACACAAAAACTGACACAGTTTAATTTTTGCATTCAGAAAGGCTTGATTTTACAATGGGCGATGCAGGGATTGAACCTGCGACCTCTTCCGTGTGAAGGAAGCGCTCTCCCACTGAGCTAATCGCCCAAATTTATTGAATAATATAAATTTTTAATCTCCTCTGTCAACCCTTCCTTATCAACTGTCAACGGAATCGTAACGGTTGATCTTTTCGCCACTTTAGAAAATAAGGTGTTTTCAAGATTTGAGATTGCTTTTACCTTATGTTCTGGTGACAGATGGCTATAATGCATTGTCATTTTGATGTCTTTGTATCCGAGAAGTTCTTTTACTACCGCAAGCTCTGTATTTTTCATAACCAGATAGCTTGCAAAGGTATGCCTTAAATCATGAAAATGGAAGTCTTTAATTCCTGCTTTTTTACATGCATTTTTGAATGCTTTTTTTACATCTGTATAAGGTTTTTTAGTTTCTGGATTGAAAAATACATAGGGGATTTCAGGATGTCTGGGAATACTAAATAACAACTTTTTTAATTCCTTTGAAATGGGAATTTCTCTTATGTCATTGTTTTTTGTTCTGTCAAGGAAAATGTAACCGTGTCTTAGATCAATTTGTTGCCATGTTAGGTTTAGTATTTATGATTTTCTCATTTCAGTAAGAAGTGCAGTTATGACGATTGACTTTAAGTGCTCTGCACAGACATTAATCAGTGTAAGACATTCTTCTTTTGAAAGATAGCGAAGTCTTTTATTCACATTTTTTAGTGGTTTTACCTTTCTAACCATACTTAAAACACTATCTGGGCACATGTTCCACGAAGACATTGCTTTCAAGATTACAAGATACTTGTTTACTGATATAGCACTGAGACCTTTGCTAATAAGATAACTCTGAAAACTATCTACAGCTTTGGTGTCAATTTCTGAAAGAGTTAGTTCTCCGAAAAATGGAAGTATCCATTTTTTGATAGCAGGATTGATACTTCTCTCAGAGTGGATTCTGCCCTTTGCATAGTAGTAGTCGTAGTGATTGAAAAATTCAGAAAAAGTAATGTTGTTCTGGTTTTCAGGAAACCATTGATTCAGAATAATTTTTGCCTTGACTGTTTCGTAAATTTTTTCTGCCACTTTTCTGTCTGAGGTTATAGTGCTGTAATAAAAAATGCGTCCCTAGTGACGGATAACCATCCACCAGTTAGGGGGAGTCTTTTCTTCTGTAGAGTCCCATATTCTTTTTTACCTCCTTTTAATATGAGACCCTCCCAATAAAGCATAATCTTATCTAAGTTTTATTGGGAGGAATAAAGTCAAATTTGAAAAAAATAGAAAAATAAGTTTTTTAAGAAAATTTTGCCGATAAAACTACTTCAGAGTCCATCAGTAATAGAAGGATTAAACAAAAGGGGTGGGAAAAAATACATAAAGACAGAAGGACAAAACAGATATATTCTTGATGAATCTTTAATAAAAAGAGATAGGGAATTTGATGGATACTATGCAGTGCAGAGTTCTGAAAACCTTAGTCCAGAACAAATCCTTTCAGCCTATCACAGTTTATGGAAGATAGAGGAATCTTTCAGAATAATGAAGCACACCATAGAGGTAAGACCTGTATATCACTGGACAGAAAGAAGGATAAGGGGGTATCTGGTAGTATGTTTTCTTTCCTTTTTATTTATGAGGATGTTAGAGTTTGCATTAAACAAAGATGTATCAACAGAAAGAATAAAAGAAGCTTTAAGGAGCGTACATTTACAGAGTTTAGTATAGATGGCAAGGAATACTATTTAAAGAATAAGATGGATAAGATAGGAAAGACTCTATTTAGGGCATTAAAAATATCAGAACCAGCCCATATAACAGCCAAGGAAGAATTCGGAATCTAAAAATACAGGAAAAATCAAAGAATTACCCATCTTGTTGTATAAAAATTTGTATTTTTAAAAAATAAAATTCAATATTTTCAATAACTTACAAAATTAAGTTGATAAACTCAGGAAAAAAGAATCAATAAACATTAAAGAAACCCACACTTGAAAATTTAAAGAAAAAAACTTTGTTTTCGGAGATTCAAATGCAAAAAATGTATGATTGGCAAATTCTTTCTAAAACTATCAGGATCAGGGGAATGATTGGAAGAACTTATGTCCACTTTAGTCTTTTTTATTCTATAGGCAATCCTAACATTAAGATTCTTCAAATTTGATTTTCTATTCGATTCAATTCAAGAAAATAAACTTCATTCCCGGATTTTATTATGCCTATTTTACCTTTTTGGCTCCTTTTTACAGCATAAAGTGCTTTATCTGCTCTTTCTAATAATGAGTGGTACCCTTCATCAGTTTCGAAGACTTCTGTTAATCCGATGCTTACAGAAAGCTTTTTAATAAATCTTATTTCATTAATACACCTTAATATTCTTAACGCAACAATTTCAGCATCTTTTATTGAAGTATTTGTTAACACAATTAAGAATTCATCACCACTTAATCTACCAGTTACATCTGAAGCACGTATGTTCGCTTTTAAGCAATTTGATATTTTTATTATGGCTTCATCACCACTTAAATGACCGAAGTTATCATTTATTTCTTTTAGGTGGTCTATATCGACATATATTACAGAGAAGATTTGTTTATATCTTCTCCAAAGCGTGAAAGTTTTATCCAAAAAATTTTCCATAAATTTTTTGTTATAAAGTTTAGTTAATGAATCAAGAATGGCAGTTCTTACAAATTCTAACTTTGTTATATTTATAATGCTTTCATAAAAAAGTCCGCCTAATGGAATATTTCCATAACTTCTTAAATATACTTCGAAATCAAGAGTTATTGTATCTATATTAGTTTGTTTATGATAAACTGGGCATTTTATATTTTTTTGATAACATGGAGAATCAAATCCATAGATAATTTTATAGCATTTTTCGCCCCTGACATCTCCAAGCATATTTTGAGCAGTTGTATTAAGAGCTAAAATATTGTAATAGTTGTCGACAATAATACATGGAATAAGATTTTTTATATCTTCTATTTCTGAAAAATTCATTTTTTATTATCATATCATTTCATTTTTTACAAAATTTTTTCAACTGAAAATTTTTATCCTGAAATTGCCTATTTTCTTTTTCCTTAAAGGTTTTCCTGCAGTGTATGTAAATACATTGGAGTCGTCTTTATTTGGACTGTATCCCAAACTTCTTTTACTTCTATAAAAATAAAATTTCATTTGCTTTTTTCTTTTGATAGAGTTTTTTAAGGATTTCCCGTGCGATGTTACAAAATGGAATAATTTTTTCTCAGATTTTTTGGGTTTTAGGCTCTTTTTAATTTGTATTTTTACTATTTTTGTGTGAAAGTCAACATTATTCCACGGTTATTATAAATCAGTCTATCAATAAAATGTTTCCTTAAAAATTATTCTCACATTTTTACACAAAATTTTTTAAAGATATGAAATAGATAGTGAGAGTATATAGATTTTTCTTTATTTTTTAAATATTTACAATCGGGGCGAGTGGATTTGAACCACCGACCCCCTGCTCCCAAGATGTATGTTCTCATAAAAAGTCACTGAAAAGAAAGAAAAAATCAAAAAAGTAAGTAACCACATGTGGTTACCAGTCCACAGTTGTCCCCCAGGATTGCGTAGAATCGATTTAGAGCCTCTTTTTTGCCTTGACCTATAGTTAGGTATACCCCTTTTGCCTCTTTTCTTGCCTGAGAGGTTATTAATCCCTCTTTTCCCAGAAAATTATCTTAAAATCCTTTAAGATAATGGTCATTATCTTAAATTTAACCCTTTGACTACTAATTTCTTATACTCAAAAATGTATGATTAAAATTAGTAGTCAAAAGAGGAGATAAAGAAAGCCTTTTTGTCGCTTTTTATCATACCATCGTCGCTTTTTATCATACCATTTTCCATCTCATAGCCCGCAAGGTATCTCCTAAGAGGAGCCCTAATCAGGCTTTTTTATTGGCTTTATGTTTGGTGGAAAAATTTTCCACTAAGGGAATTGTTGAACAAAATAGTTTGAATATCTTTTGATATTTTCTTTAAAAAACAGAGGTATGTTGTATTTGTTTGATTGTTTGATAATTTCATCTATCCATTCTGTTTTAGGAATAAAAGGATTTTTTCCTGTCTGAGCACCTATTATTATCCAATCTATTCCTTTTAGGTCAAAAGTAATAGGTCCAAGGAGAGGTTCAATACTTAAGTATTTTATCTTTGCCTTTGATTGTTTGATAAAGTTTGATCGCTTGATATCTTTGTCTGAGTTTACTGAAGTTCCAACCCATGCATTATCGGGAAATTCATACTTAATGAGCCTTTCAGGATTTTTTGTAAGAAACTGAAAGGTATGCCAACTACAATGTCTTACTACATTTAAAATCTGCTCAATCCATTCCTCTGGAACCCAACCACCAAACATATCTCCCGTATCCACAACAAATATTTTTGCAGGATTTTTAACCTTAAGAGGTTCATTAAGCCTGTGGGGATAAAAGGTAGGGTCATAACCATAAGGGTATATTTCTCCCTTTTGGGCTATATGGCACTGTCCTGTTTGCCTGCTTTTCCAATTTTTCTCGTAGACAAGAGAACCATTCTTAGCTTTATATCTTGCTCCAAATCTGTTTAAGGGAGAAGTAGCTTTCATGGTGTTATAGCAATAGGTGTTTCTGCAGGGATGGAAACAGCCTGTTATAGAGTTCCAAGTATAGTCGCACCATTCAATTGAAGTTTTGTTCATAGAACCTCCTGCTCAAGGATATATAGAAAATATATTTTAAACTAAAAATTCTTTTATATGGGATTTATATAGTACCAGATTTCTTTTTCCACTAAACTTTTGTTATAATTTCCCCCGGTGATATCCAGGTGGTAAGATTGAACTCCAAACTGGTTCTTTTTTTTGAATATCCCATGTTAGAATTTTTATATTTCTATTTTTATCATAACTAAGAATGTCATATCTACCATAGATTTTTAAGAGTTGATAAAGAGGTTCTGACGTTCCTCTGGGCGAAATTAAAAAAGCTTCTATAGGTTTAGCAACCAGACTATAGCCCAAAAGTTGTCCTACATCTAATAATCGAATTGGTTTGATTTTGCATTCAACAAAAACTAATTTTAGATTATTTTTGTCTTTTATTATTCCAGTTATATCTACTTTTATATCATAGGCAGAATATTGAGGAATTAAGTTTTGTAGATTATTCTTCACTATAAAATCTGAAAGATTTACCTTATGAGTATCCTTTACTATAATTTCTTTTCTTTTGTTCCATGAATTTAAATAATTATATAACCACTTTGAAACTTGTGAATATAAATCTTGTTCTTTCATAATTCATCTTCGTAAAGCTCTTTTTGATTGCCTTCTTTCCCTTGTGTACAACCTAAAGCACAACATATTTGAAAATAAGTATCAAAATGTTTACCTCTTATTTCCGATGGCAATTTTTCATTACTTTCGTCAGAATGTCTTGGTTTAATTTGATTTGCTCTTATTTTTTTTATTTTAGGGTTACAGTATTTAGAATTATGACCTTTTTCTAAATTATATTTTGCCAGTTCTTTTAAAATTTCTTGTTTATATTCAAAGTTAAATCCAATTTTTACAAATTCTTCTGCATATATTCTCATTCTATGTTCTTTTGCCCAATGTCCTTCATCTTCTCCAGGAGTTCTTACATTAGGATGCCCCCATAAAATATGTTGAACCTTTATACCTAAATTTTCCTGTAAAAGCTTACAAACTTGTAAAGGTAATCGCCAATTTTGATATGGAAATTGGAAAACTATTCTTTGATAGCCAGCCTGATCTCTATCAGAATAACTTGGAGATGAAGCAGCATCAGCTATTCCTCTAATAAACTCTTTTTGAATATCTTCAGGCATTTCATACATTACTTCAGGAACCTCAAATTCATAAAAGTTTGTCTTGTTTTTACATAATAGTCTTAAATTTCTCCATGACATTGTATTTTTTGTAAATACAGCTTTTAAAGATATAACATTTTTGTTTCTTTCAATATCTACATTAACATCCAAAAGTTCATTAATTCTTCTTCTTATGTCATCTAAGCTAAGCCTAATTTTTTCATCTTGATTAAACCTTAAATTACTATTTGGTAAAGCCTGAACTTCCATTAATTGATAAGGAAAATGAATTATTAAACGCCTTACATCACCTTCAATATGAAAGGTTCCTCTTATCATTATCAATCCGAGCAAGTAAGCTACATCGTTATCCATATAATCATCTAAAATCCTGATACTCATTTCTTTTCCTTTTTTGGTTTAATAAAAATTAAGAGATATTCATGTATTTTGTTAATTCTAAACACGTAAGGATATCCAAGAGGCTTTAAATTGTTATATTCTTGTCTTCTATCCCAAATTATGATATCATCTAATACAAATCCAACTTTAGTCATAAAATTGCTAATATCCATGTGATAGGCATAGTACTTATCTTTTTTCCTTATATCCATAACATTTATCACGCAATATGACCCTTTTTTAAGAACTTTAAAGACTTTTTTGAATATTTCCTCTAATTCAAGTAAAAACTCCTTATAGCTTTTTATCTCACTTAAATTTCCTTCTTTTTTTTCGTAATCTTTTTTCTCTTTTAAATCCGCAGTTCTTTTTTCAGATAGAATATCCCAGTAAGGAGGAGAAGTAATACATAAATCAATTGATTCAGGCTCTAAATATTTATCTATGTTTCTTGCATCATCAATATAAATAATCGGAGTATATATTTCATCCGCAAACAACTTCTGTTGTGATTCCAACCTGTTTTTTGCAATTTTTGCATACTCTTCAGATATTTCAAATCCTATACCTTGTTTTCCACACTCTAAAGCAGCTACCAAAGTAGAACCAACGCCCATGAATGGATCTAATATTTTTTTCTGTTCATTATTTGTAAACATTTTAATTAGTCTTATAGGCAATTCCTTAGGAAACATGGCAGGATGTTTTAAAAAGGCTTCTTCCTTGGTTTTGACAATATCATTCCAAACGCTAATAGAATACTTTAACCAAGTTTTTCCATCAAGTTCATTTATTTTCTTTTTTGTAGGCTTTAACTCTTCTTGTTCAAATAATACTTGCTTTTTCATATTTATCTATTCCTCTTTCTCCACTCCCAAGGTGGAGTGGGATTGCTTTCTTGCCACAGCCCTAATCTCTGTTTTCTTGCCTGTTTCTCTGCTTCGTAAAACTCACTTGCATAGGGTCTATCTAAGTATTCAGTATATGCCCATGCCATACCTTTCTTTACCTGTTCAAGATTTATGTTGGTATTACCAATCCAGACATAAGCAACAACTCTACCATATCTATCTATGTCTTTAATCTCAAGACGCACTGTTTTGCCACCAATCATGTCCTTAAGAGATAACCTTGCATCCTCACCATAGGCTTGTCTCTTCTCAGGAGCATCAACTCCTCGCATGCGAACTGAAACGGTGCTATCTTTGTGAACCTTGGCACCAAACGGTGTTTTTTCAGGCAGGCAGTGGAATGTATCTCCATCAAGAACACGGGTAACAGAGCAGGAAAAAGCAAATACAAATGAGGGAATAAACAAAAATAGTATAACAAAAAAGACATGTATTACTTTTTTCATACAAAAATTATAACATAGAGTTTGGTGGAAAAATTTTCCACTGTTATAAACCAAAATTTTTTAGCACCTTTCCCAATCTTTTTTCATACTCTTCTTTGTCAACCTTTTCGAACTTAGTGCAATACTCAAGAACTAAATTTTGTAAATGCCTCCTTTTTTTTTCTTCGTTTGTTTCATACTGAATGTATTTATAGAAATCTCTTAAAATAGTTGCAATCGGGACTTCATGAACATAACTTGTAGAACCATCTGGCGTTTGGACTGGAACACGACGACTTTGATAAGAATATGTATAATACAAAAAATCATTCAAGTTTTCTTTTGTCATTTTCTTCTCCTGCAATAGCTGCTTAACTTGCTCATTTTCAGTTTCATTTTTTTGAATGGCATTTGTAAAAATTGATTTAACTACATTTTTTATTTCTTCTATGTTTTTCCCTTTAAAAACAATAATATAAAAATTGTCTGAAAAGTTTTCGTGTAGCAAAATAAAAGTTTCAAAAAACACAACCTCAGTAATATCTAATATTTTTGATACAGTTTTTAAATATTCAACATCTTTTTCATAATTCAAATAAAAATAAAAAACTTCATCCTTCCTTAAAAACCTCTTTTTCTCGTAATCAATGCCAATTTCTTGACATATTTTCCTGATTGTAGCTTCAGATAAGGTTGCAATTCCTCGTTCCCAATTTGCTATCCCCCCTTTACTTTTTTTAATTTTTTCAGCGATCTCTTTGATTTTGAGTCTTTGTAACTCTCTTGCAGCTCTCACAATTTTTCTTAGTTCCATGTTTTCACCTCCCATTTAAAAATAATGCAATCATAACACAAAATATTATTTTTTGTCATTCTGTATACCTGTCAATATACCTGTCAACTTTTTGTATATCAAATTTTACTACTTGACAAGAGTAAAGATATATAGAATACTAAAATTAGATATTTTGAATATCAAAGCAAAGAAAGGAGGTAAAATGATAAAAGTAAACAATTTTCAAGGGCTAAAAAAATATCTCAATGCAGCTCTTCGTCGATGTGAATGCAGCCTCGACGACGACAGAAAAAGCGAAATAGAACTTTTTCTCATCGAAAAATTTTGGCTACAAGGAAAAAACATCCCCACCCAAGCAGGCAAGAAAAAAGATGTAGGAGTCAAATGGGCACTTCGGACAAAACTTCGTGACATAGGCTTCAAAAATCATACGATTTCAAGCATTTGCAATGAAGATGGCGAGGAAGTGGATATTTTTGAATGCATCGGAGAAAACGAACAGAGATACACCGAAATCGAGCAGTGGCATGATATCTGTCGCACAGTAGGACCCGAACCCGCAAAAGCAATGCTGTTCGGACTGTACGAAGAGCAGGAAGAGCAGGAAAAAGAGACATCTGAGGAAAAAGAAAAGTGGGAAAGCAGGCAGGGAGTGCTTTTTTGAAAAAATTTCCCTTGCAAAATAAAGGAGAATTTTGAACCCCTATATATAGAAAAGTAAAACATTGAAATACAGGAGGTATAAAAATGAAGAGAAAAGGAACAAATATTAGGATGAAAGAGGAAGTAAGAAACAAGATATTCGATATAGCTCAGAAATCAGGCAGAACTCTATCGGAAATAGTTCGGGAAGCTGTAGAGGAATGGCTTAAAAAAAGGGAAAAAAGAGAAAGGAGTGTAAAATGATAGAGTTTGAAATTATATCAAGTTCTGTTGAAAAATTGAATGATTTTTTAAGACAAGTAAAGCAAGCTCAAGCAGAGAAAAATATTCATATAGTTTTTTCATCCCTAAGCCAGAAACTAAGAGAATCAGGCTATATAATAATTCCTTCTAATGGTAAAATTCCGATTCACAAATATAATTCTGAAAGCGACAAAAAGATAGCAAACGCTAAAAAAATAGAGAACAGTGCTCTATTACTTCTTCCAAGCTGGCTGGCTGTAATTGATATAGATGATGTAAACCTATTTTGCGAGAAGTTTTCTGTAGATATAGACGAAATTGAAAAAGTAGCCAACGTTAGAACGGGTAAAGGGTATCATATATATATAAATGACCCACAAAAAACACTTAAAAGTGTTAACTTGATCAAAAAATTTGGTTTCGAAATATTGCGAAGTGAGAATGATCTTGTAATGTTGCCAGGCAGCAGGATATATCACGAAAGATTACAGAAAAACGTAATTTACGAAGTGGTTAATCCCGAAGTTTTAGAAATAGATGATATTGGTATGCATCTTTTTTTAAAGAATTGCCTAAGTGTTGCAGGTATAGCAGAACAAGGGAATGGCAATGGACACGGAAACAATATAAGCAGAGAGAAAAGAATAACACAAAAAATAGATTTAGATAGACTCAGCAAAATAATAAAAAGGCATTACAAGCACGGTGACAGACAGAATATATGTATATACACAGCTGGACTACTCGCAAAGAATGGAATTGACATAGACACAGCAATAGCGATTGTATCTGAGATAGCTTCAGGAGATACTGAACTTCGTATGCGGATAGCTGGAGTAAGACATACATATCAGGACTTTGAGGCCGGAAAAGAAGTTAAGGGCATTTCAGGTTTAAAAGAGCTTGGAATTGAGGAGATTGAAGAAGTATTTTCCGAGAGCAAAGAAAAAGAAATAAAAATAACAATTCCTACAGTGACCGAACTTTTATTTGAATTTTGTACAGAAAACAACATAAAAATAGATTATGATGAATTTTACATTAAAATATTTATTAACGACAGGGAAATCAGTAGAGAAGTAGAAATATATATTCAATCAAAACTCGAAAAACGAATAAACAAGAGAATTCCAGATGATGTATTCCAGAAGTCTATAGAAAGTATAGCATACTCTAATAAAAGAGACCGACTAATAGAGTTCCTTAAACTATGCAAACATCAATGGGACGGAATTCCGAGAATTCATACATTCTTCTACGATGTATTTAAAACGCCTTTATCTCAGTATAGTATCACTGTCTCAAAAAACTTTTTTGTTTCTGCTGTTGCCAGGGCTTTTTGCCCTGGGTGCTTCCAGAAAAACATAGTAGTTATTCAGGGTGCTCAAAACATAGGGAAATCAAGGGCTTTGATGGCTTTAGGTAAAGAGTTTCATCGTGAAATCAATGTCTCAATCACCACTGAAAAAGACTTCTACATGGCGATTCAGGGAGTATGGCTTGCCGAGATTCCTGAGATGGATGCCTTGCGTAAGGCAGACAGAAATCGGATCAAGGCAATAATATCAAGTACGGTGGATAGATTTCGACCGCCATATTCAAGACACATGAAAGACTTCCCGAGAAGAAGCGTTTTTACGTGCACAACGAATGACCAGACTATATATGACGACCCCACAGGAGGAACAAGATTTTGGATTCTTGAGGCTCGGGGAAAAGCAAATATAGAATACATAGAAAAGTATAGAGAACAGCTTTTTGGCGAAGCGGTATGGGAGCTTGAGAAAGGCTACAAATATTGGGAAGTCGATGAGCAAGAAGCTCAAGAGATCCAAGAAAACGCACGCAGGCATGATGAATGGGAAGAAATTATATCGGAGTATATAGAAAAAAACAAAATAGAAAAAACAACGGTAGTTGAGATAGCCGAAAAAGCTCTCTATATTCCACCGAAAGACCTCGATAAAACCAAACAAATGCGAATCGCAGAATGTCTTACTGTTATGGGATTCGCCAAAAGAACAGTCAGAGAAGCAAGTAAGATAAAAAAGGTTTGGTTTAAAATTTTAGATTCAATTCAGCCCCAGGAAACTGACCCCTTTTAAGAGGTGGTAACACTAAAAAACTTTTGAGTTTCAACGAGTTAGCCTTATTATTCCCCATTTGTTACTACCGTTTCCACCAGTTTTGTATATTTTTCTTTTTTCATTTTTTTTCAAAAAATTTTTTTGGGAAATTTTACCCCCATTTTTTACCATTAGGTGGTAACAATCCAGTATTATCAACGTGTTACCACCTGTTACCACCTTATACCCTTAAAAATAGAGGTGGTAACAATTAAGGAAAGACAAGGGTAAAAAATGTTACCACCCTGTTACCACCTATAGGAATAGTTGATTTTGCTTGATGCATAGGGATAGGGAGTATATTAAAATGCTTGAAAAATCTAAACTTATAAAAACGAAGCTAATAAAAAAAACTTTGTAAGCCTTCCCAGGTGCTCCCCTGTCAAGGCTTACAACACTGCCCAAAAATCCCGCCTTTACAAACCCTTGCCGTTCCTGCATTTCCTCACCAGCTGCATTCAGCTGCATGTGTTGCCATATTTGACATACCACTTACTTCCCCAAGTGTCATGTTTTTCTTCCCCAGCTGTCATACCCCTACCTGTGCAAATCCTTGAATATCAACGGTTTATGCCACTTTCAAAATTGCTAACTGATATATCCCTACTGAGAGGGATATATATAGCATATCCCTCTCTCTCTTAAAGGGAGAGAGGGATATGCAACTGAAAAAAAACAGTTAAAGAAATAAGGAGGTTTTAATGAGAAGAAAAACAGCCAAAAAGTTCAGTAAATTAATCAGGACAAACGGATACAGGGTAAAATGGCTTGAAGTATTACATGATTTTTACCGTATCCCAGTCCCTTTTCCTTTATGTGAGATAAAAATATGGGACATGGTCCGAAAGAGGGGGTCTCAGTGGGAAAGGGTTATGGAGAAGTATGGTATGTTGCATATTATTACGTTCAGGTTTAAGCTTAAAGGAATTAATTTTAACTGAACATAGTCTTTCAGAAAAAAAACAAGCAAGTAGAAACTCGATCAAAGCAATACAGCAATAAAAGGGATACTGATTTAGCAGCTGAAATAGACATTTTAGAGTAAATAAAAATTAAAAATCTTAATTGCATTATATATAACAGAAACACATAGAAAGGAGGAATAAAAAAATGAAAAAGAATGTAGCAAGAATCGTCGAGAGAATTAAAAAGTTGGAAGAGATTAAGAAAGAACTGGAAATGGCTTTCTATGCTCAAGTAGGTAGATTAGTTCTAAAAAAAGATTGATCAAGAAGAAGTGACTATCGATGAGCTTAAAAATGAAATTAATCAACTTAAAAAAGAATGGGGGGTATAAATGCATATGAAAATTGAAGAAAAAGAAAAACAGTTAAAAATTTTATCGAGTAGCGATAGGGAGTTACTCATATTTATAAGAAACAAAATATGGCAACTGGAACATAGCCTTGAAGCAATTGTTCAACATATCGCAGAAACTGAAGATCTGGTTGTTAATGCATTTGAAATAATAGATGAAATTAGAGAATTGTTAAAAACTAACAAAAATAGAAAGGAGTTTGAATTATGAAAACTATTGTAAGAGTTTTACGAGGTAGAGAAAAAGAGAGAGCATATTCTGAATTTCTAAATGAGAGTGCCAAGAGGGTGTTCGGCTATCTCAAACAAAAGGGATTTACTGAGAGGGAAATGCTATCAATGTCAAAGGAGGAAATAGAAAAGATAGCAGAGAAAGGAAAATGCATTTCGATTTTGAGTTTGTTAAGGTATTTCAAAGACGGCGAAAAAATAGTTACTACAATGAAAAAGATGATAGAGAATGGCAGTTTAAAGTAAAAAGGAGGTAAACATGAATCTTTCAGGGGTTTTCAAAGCAGTAATAGTCGCGGCTCCAGTCGTAGCTTTGCTGCTATATTACGTTGTTATTCAGTAAAGCAAAATGAACATTGAAATGGAAAAGGAGTCTGTTCAATTTGAGCAAAAGTGGAATGAGTTTCGTTCTGAGTCACCGTTTACTGTTCACAAGCAAAGATATGAAGAAAGAGCAAAGAAAGCGGAAGAAGAGCTTGAGGAAATAAAGAAGAAAGAAAAGGAAAAGCAGAAGAAAATAGAAAGCTTTGAGGAACAGTTTGAAAAGTCATTAAATGAACAAGGACAAGGAGAGGGAGGGAAATAATGTTTGACGCTTTGTTTTGTTTAGCTTTAATTTTTGTTTTTCTGTATATGCTCAAAGGTGCGGTTGATTTTATGAAAAGTTTTCAAAAACAACAAAAGAAAGGAGGTGAAGGCAAATGAAAAAAATTCATTTCACTACAAAGCAGCGACATGAAATTCTATCAGCAATACTACTACTCGTTGCGGTAATTCTTCTTGCTTCGAATGTATTAGCCGCAGAGTTTAACACATGTAATATTTGCGTCGAACAGTACTGTCCAAATCAAGCTAAACAGATGACTGAAAAGAGGTCAACTTGTGGATATTATTCAGGTGCTATTGAAAACATAGTAACTACTGTAAATACTATAGCAGAGAGTGCTATTTCAGATCCGAATGTGTCTTCTTTAGATATTGATTGCGTACTCTATAATGCTCAACTGCAAAGAAGCTTCAGCCTCAGTACAAAAATCCAGAGAAATTAAAAAAACGATAGGGCAGGTATAACCCTGCCCTAAAAATTTAAAAAGGAGGCAACACTATGAAAAAAATAGTTTTTTTAATGTTGTTAACTTTGTTTATGCTAACATCTACAACAGCAGTTGCAGAACAGCAGAACAGTACACAGCAGCAACAGCAGGCTCAAAACGAACAGAAACAGAAATACAAACTCGAGGATTTTGTATTGTTGAACTTCGTCAATCCAAACTGTCACAGATTTCTCGGCATGCCAATCTCAAGTAAGTTTAACTTGATACAACTTGACGAACGTTTCGTAAATCGAGTTGGCTCAAACTATGCCCCGACGAGTTGCAAAGGTGAGTCATGTTGGTCATGGACGATTGCACAAAACATCTATGACTGGCAAGTTTTAACGAGCAATATACCTCTTTCAATCAAAAATACTAAAAAGCTCTCAGAGTCAATCAGTCAGACTATAAAGGAAAGTCAGAATATACGTAAAAGTGCTTCTTCTCTCGTTTCAGCTGCACAGGAGTTCATTAATTCATCTTTTTCCAGTTCAAAAGACAAATCTATATCTAAAGAAAGAACAATGTCTCAGTCCGAGACTCATGAGCAAGCTATTGAAACCAACATGAATGCAGACTTCCATAATTTTATTGCAAAAGGACTTCAGGGTACAATCCCAGCATCCCGCTATCCTTTTTGTATTTCATCTGCTGTTGATTTAGTGTATCGTGCTTACTTTTCAAATAGACTTGATGATTTAGTACAAGCATATGTGATCTATAAAACTATTAAACCGAGCGATTTAGACTTTTCTAACACTAATAATGTTCTTAATAGAGCTAAACTAATATATTCTATTGCCAAATCTCCAAGTGAAAATAAAAATGCAAGAAGTTTTGAGTGGGCTCATGCAGTGCTTTTTGCCAAACTTTTAGATTGGGACGAACTAAAAGAGCCAAGGCAGTTTTTGGATGCAGAGATTAAAAAACTGCATGAAAAATATACTCTTTTACAGCAGAAGACAACCACTGAGTTATCTCAAATCGACAGAAATTTAGCTTTGCAAAAGTTCTTAAAAGACAAAGAACTTCAACTTAATACAGAAACTGCCAGACAGAAACAGAACGAAGTTCGTGATGCATATATTAGTGCAGCAGTAACTTCTTTTATGATTGAAAAGCCAGCACAGGAGGATCTTAGAGCTCTTGAACAAGCTATAGCTAAAAATGACCCTCTTACTACTCAAAATTTCGTAACTCAAACTAAAGTATCAACTAAATACATTTTATTTGCCTTTCCTGCTTTAGCAGGAGTAGCAGTTTTAGTTCTTATCTTAAAGAAGAGGAGGTAAAAAATGAGAAAGTCAATCTTTTTAACTTTTTTGGTTATTACTCTTTTATCGTCAACCTCATTTGCAATACAGATGAATTGCACAGATAACGATTGCACTTTCAAAGTAGGACTAATAGAATTTAGTTTTTTTGAAGGTGAACGTGCTATTGCTACAGGAGTTAAAAACTTGCCCTTTTCAATTTCACAGGTCAAAAGTGTTGGGCAAAAAAGCTCTGCTTTTCTTACGTCTTCAGGAATTACAGCAAGAGAGAGTATGACATCATTTGCAACAAACTACACAAAAAACATAGATGTTGAATTCATGCAGTTTTTATTAGACACTTCCAAAACAATTGACGGAGGCATAGCATACTACGTAGGAATGCTTCTAACTGCTCACAGCATGAATCCTAAAAACGTAGACTTATTTCTCGAGGCTTTTCATTGGTACAAGAAAGGATATACTAAAGGAATCTTAGAACAAGTTACAATTACAGAAGAGAAAATTAAAAGAAAAGATAAACTTGCTTGGTTAAAATTCATTTTACTTGTTGACTCGGGGCTATATGAAGACTTATACGCAGGCTATGGTGATTATCTCAGAACATATATTTTTGAGCTTTTGTATCCAGCTAATAAAAGCGATATAACTGCAATTAATAATGCAATCTCAGCACTCAGAAAAGCACAAGAAATTTTAAAAGAAAATCCTGATCCAGAAATCCCAGAATTTATGAAAAAGTACAAACTTTCAAAACTTGATAAAGCTTTATTAGGCTTAGCTTTCAGTTTGAAAAAAAATGAATAATTTAGAAAAAACAACCAAGGCTCAGAGGTTAAATCTGAGCCTGATTTTTTTAAAAAATGAAATGCCAAAAACCTATTGAATTTGAAAGTTTTTTTGATTTTTGTCTGTGAAAAAATGTAATATAAATGTATTATTAACGTATTATAATCAGATTATTGACATAAAATTTTTGCATTAACTTGGCTTTATATTAAGTTTATATTACATTTATATTACAATACAAACTCTCAGCAAACTCAAACCACCGACCGCTCGCTAAAGCAGTGCCAATATGTTAGCTCTATTCAAGAGGAGCGTTTTTGAATAGCCTCGATGGTTTTATCCGCTCGCTTGCCGAGCCCGGTGGTGGCTCGGCATCGGTGGTTTGGCTTGCAGTATTCCTTAGAAGTTCTCTACCGACAAGCAGCAGAGAACTTCTAAGGAGTTTGGTATAGAGTTTGAAACATAGAGCAGTAGCAACGCCACCCATCCACCGCCCCGCCCTCGGCCTATGTACTACTGCTCAGTCCATTAATTTTAATGCATTTTTTTTAAAAATTTTGAAGTTTAAAGATGCATTAATACTTATAGAAGAAAAACTTTATAAAAAAACAACAAGGAGGTTAATATGAAAGTTTTATTTCTTATTATCCTTATTTCTCTGTCTTTAGCTTTAGTTTCAGTTGCGGTAGGTGCAGAAATTTATATTTGGAGTTCATACGCAACTACAGAAAACAGTAAAGGGAATTCGTATGTAAGTTTTTCAGCTGATGAACGACTATGCGGATTTGGTTTCTCATCTCATTTTTTACAAAAAAATAAAGATAGATTTGATTTTAGATTAGGTTTAGGAAAAAGTACTTCTAATATTAATATTTCACAATCCTTCAATTTCATGGGGAAAAACTACATAATTGAGAAGGAATTAAACTATAAAACTGGTATGTACTTGTTTGAATCTTCTTATAGATATAAATTTTTTAAAAATTTTGATGTAGAAGTCAGTTTTCAGCAGAGTAAAAATGTGCTAAAAAGAAATGAATATTTAATAAAGCTTACTTATATATTCTAAATGAAAGGAAAACTTGACTTCAGAAGCCCAGAACTTTCAAAGAGAATGAACAGGCTTATCCAGAACTTTGGCAAGAGGTTTGTAAAGAAAAAACTCAAGCGTCTGCAGGAGATGTATGGCATAGAGGTAATAGAAGTCAATCCTTCGTATACATCTCAGGAGTGTAGCAGTTGTGGTTATGTAGACAGGAAAAACAGAAAGGATACACAGACTTTTGAATGCAAATTGTGTGGAAAGAAAACAAATGCACAGGTAAATGGTGCAAGAAACATTCTCAGAAGAGCGTCTCTTCTGGGACTGATAAAGACCACTGCCACGAAAAAGCAAGTTCTCAGTGTGCTCATAAAAAAGCACATTGAGAAACTAAAGGGCTGTAATAGTGCTGCCCTGGATATCCTGAAAGGTAATCCTTACTACAGGAATTATCTGGATGGATATCCTAAACCCTGTGGTAGTGGGAATAAATTTCTATAAAAGGGGGAACTATATATAATTGTAATTACCATATAGTGTTCTACCTAATAGTCCACAGCTATCCCTTTTTCCCTTCCCGAAGTGTCACCCTATCGCCCCCGCCTAAGGGATTGGGATTGTTCAGCTGCAACAGTAGAGCGAGAGAGTTCTTGAGTTTGAGCCCTTTCTTGAGTCTTCATTTTTTCTTGAGTCTGAACTCTCTCTCTAAGACTTTTAGTATATCCTTTGTGTTTTGAGTTTGTCGCTTCTTGAATTTTCTTGTCTATTTCTTCTTTGCTTAGCCCCGAGCCCTTTGTTTTTTCTATCACCGCCTTGACCAACTGTTCGTCTGCTTTTTGCCTTATACTTCCTTCTTTCTTTAACCATTCCTGTTTGTTCTCTTTGAACCTATCTTTGTTTGAATACACCGCTTCTATCTTGCCATCTTGATTTTTTTGAAACCCTATAATGCGAACGTCTTGTTCTTGAATATACTTTTCAAGTCTTCTCTCGTTTATTTCATGACCATTTTTTTTCATATTTTCGCCGAGCTCCTTACTTGTGAAAGCACTTTTTGTTGAATTTACATAAATTTTAACTATTTGTCTGTCTTGTATTGCCATGAGTGTGTTGTTTAAGTTATATTTACCTTCTTCATTTGCTTTGCATATGCATGTTTCAATGTGTTTTTTAAGAGTTTTACTTGATATCTCAATTTTTTCTTTTTCTAATTCTTTTTTTATGTCTTTTATAGTAATATGTTCCTTTGCAGTGTTTTTGTAAATGTTCATTATAGCTTGTTCCACAGCCCGTCTTTGCTCAGAGAGTTTTGTCGTAGATATAAATGTTATTGTTTTTGTCTTTTTATCGTATTTGTCACTATATATTTTTCCTGCAAAGTTAAGTTCTTTCATCGCAGAAATAGCATTCTCTGTTTTTATTTTATTTTGCTTAGCCCACCTCAATACCTCTTTATTTGTTATTTTTCCTTGTTTTCCAATCGTTTGTATAACAAACTTTTTCACTTCATCCTTCTCGTTCCTTTCTACTTTCTTTTCATCCACCTTTTCCTGCTTTTTATTTTGTTTTTCCTGCTGTTTTTCTTGCCTTTCCTGCTGATGCTTGACTATCTCTTTTGCCCGAGCAGATGCCTCGTTTGAATATGTCTTCTTTATCTGTTCTACTTCTTTTTCTTGTTTTTGTTCATGTTTGATTTGCTCGTGAGTTATGAATTTTATCTCTCTATCTATCTCTCTTTCTATTCCAAAAAGTCCTTTTTGCTTTTCTATTCTGAAATAGCTAATTCCGTCCTTTGTGAGTGTGTAACCTTCTGTAATTGTTTTGCTACCTCGAACTTTTACATGCAGTTTTTGAATTCCTTTATGCCACTGTCCATTTTGGTCTTTTGTATAAACCTCGTAAGTCTTCCAGTAGTCTCTTCTTTTCTGGCCAGTGAGTTTTTCCAGGTCACGGTTTAGGTTATTCTTCCACCATGTTTTTATCTGATCTTTTAATGTCCATTTCTCAAATTTATCCCGAGTCTTTCCATTTAGCCAGTCCTTGAACTTTCTATCAACATAATTTGAATCCACCATTGCATTTGCTATTTTCTTAACAATGTTTGGCTTTTGAGGTTTCTGAACTGCTTTGAAATCTTTTTCACTGAAATGTTTAGCCCATTCTTTGTATTGCTCTCTTTCATAATTCTTCAGTGCTTCACTTGCAAAAAATACAGACTCTTTGTATCTTTCATTCTGTTTTTCATACTGAAATCCTTGCATTCCTTCTCTTTCCTTTTCAAACCCTTTAAACTCCTCTTTTCCCTGCCCTGCATCCTGCTCTTGTTGCTTTTCTTGCTGTTGAAAATTCTCATAGACTTGATCTTTTACTGCATTAAACACTTCGTCATTAAACCGATATGCCATTTTTTCTATTCTTTCCTTTGTCGCTTCCTCAGAAGCTCTCTCAATGAATTTCTCTTTACTCATAGTAGAGTATATAGTCGCATTCTGTTTGGCTCTTGTGATTGAGACGAGGAAATTTTCATGGCTCCTCGTCTCAAACGCTATTACATTCTGGGTCGTCTTGCCCTGCATACGGTCAGCCGTCACTGCATAGCCATGTTGAAAATGAACACCTTTTTCAAGCTCTTCTTTCGTGAATGTTGTAATTTTAGCTTTATCTGAATCAAGTTTGTTTACTACAGTTATAGAACCATCCTCGTTTATGCTTTTTATGTATGCAAACTCTGAATTTGCAAAGTTTTTATCCTTGTATGTATTATTGAAGATAAGTTTTTCACCCTCTACAATAGTGATACTTTCCCTTTGAAAAGCCTGAACCTTGTCACCAAGCTTTTCGATATTGAAAACTCTTTCTTTAACTTCACCTTTCTTTGTTGTATATTCTACTTTTAAAGTATTCTTGACAATATCAACTTCTTTCACGAAAAGCTCTTTTCCAACGCTAACTCCACTGCCCGAAGACATTACAAGTAATTTATCGCCAACATTGTAGCTACTTGCCTTTAGCCTCTCTACATTATCTAAATTCTTGTTTACCCACACATTTACCTCTATAGATTTAGCCCCTTTAAGCTCGCCATTCCGCAATTCTTCGCTGATTAAACTGTTTAAGATTTTAGCGTCCTGATTTGTAGCTACAGATATGGCAGAATTTTTATAGCCTTGACTTATATACTCTTTCGCTATCTCTCGCAGAATTTCCTTTTGTTGCTGCTCTATTTGCTTTTGATACTCCTCATATTTTTCACCGAGAACTTCTCTAATCCGAGATGGGTCAACCCCGAACAATCCAGTCTTTTGATATGCTCCACATTTCTTGCCATTTACCTCTACCTCTGTAGCTACTACCCAGCCCATTTTAATCATTTGCCTAATACTTTTTTTAGCTTGATCCTCTTTTATTCCATGAGGATTTTCACCTTCATGAAAACCGAAATCTTTGTAGAAAAAGAAAGCTTCTCTCTGTCCTGCGTCCTCTATGCCAAGTTTCTCTATTATTTCACGTTCAAACGGTGCAGATTTAAACTGCTGAACATATTGAGTAGCAGAGCCTTGACCTTCAAACATTTCTTTTACTTTTTCAAAGATTTCTCTATCTACTATATTGATTGGTTTATCGCTTTTAAGTGCATGCGTAGCAATTTCAAGAGCCGAATCCCTCTCTATAGTTTTGAAAGTAATTTTATTAAGTGCAGATTCAATGTTTTTGTGGTATATGTCATATACAGCACTCTTAAGCTCTTCGTTGCGTTGCCTTACAATATCAGTCATTTTGACGTGGTTGATTTTGTTTTCACGAATCAAAGCCGCAAATGGAGAGCCAGCCTGAACTCCAGGCAGCTGACGGTCATCACCAATAAATACTATCCGACAGCCTGATTCCCTTGTTTTATCCAGAATAGTCGACATGTCTTTAGTTGAGAGAAAACTTGCTTCATCAACGATTAGAATTGTCTTAGAGTCAAGGTTCTGCAGTGCCTTTGCAGAGTTCAAAAACTTTGCAGTAGTCATCGCTTCTATACCAACTTCTTTTAACTCGTTCACAGCCGTGTTTGTGTTAGATACTCCTATAAGCCGATATCCAGCTTCTTTAGCAATTTCATTAATTTTTCCAAGCTCTTTCGACATTTCGCCAACAAACGTTGTTTTTCCGACACCTGCCCAGCCTACAACGGCAGTGTATCTGTCAGTACTTTGAAGGATATGATTGATAGCTTCAAGTTGAGATTTGGTTAATTTTTCATTTTCATATTTTTGCTCTGTAATTTTCTCAACTGAACCTTTGCCTTGCTCTACACTTTTCAATATGTTATATTCCCACGCTATAACTTCCTGAGATGTAAAGTATTTTTCTTGATATGTTGCATTTGCTCTATTGTGTTGCTTATCTTGCATACATCCCATTTCTATGATTCTTTCATTTTCTTTTACAGTTTGAACAAGTGTATCAGAATCAACACGACCAGCACTGATTTGGAATGCAGCTTTGTATAAGTCAGATTGACTAAAAGTCGAATGTCTATCGATAATTTCATCTATTGCTTTATTGACTATCTCTTTTGCAATTTCTTCTTTGCTTTTTTGCTCCAAACCTTGAACTTTTTCTTGCTCTAAAATTTCTTTTTGTGTTGTGACTATGTCAATTATGTCTTGTTTACTTAATCCCTGCTCTTTCAAAGCATCTTCAACTTGCTTAAAAAGTTCTTCAACTGTCTTACTTTGCTTTGATTGTCTAATCTCAAGATAAGCATACTCTCTCAGTTGTGACTCGCTTGCATTTTGATATTTCTGAAGTAGTTCCTCTCTATGTTGCTCAAGATATTTATCAATCAGCTCAGAAGTCCTCGCTATACCTTTCCAATGTTCTTCATTTAATCCAGCTATTTTTGTCACATATTCCTTACTATTGCCCTCTTTTACAAGTTCAGTATTTATTCCTTGCTGTTTAAGCTGATACGCTAACTGATTCTCAAGGTATGCTTCTATCATGTATTTGTTGCTGTAAAGAGCATCAGAGTTCAAAGCCTTCCAGTCACCATTTTCAGTCTTGGTGAAATTGAAAAAAGAAATGTGGTTGTGTATTTGTGGGTCTAATCGTCCACAAAGATGGGTATTAACCAGAACGGTTGCATTGTCACTTGACTTTGAAATAGTTTTCCCATTCACAGTTTCACGATATTGAATATAGCCCTCTTTCTCAAGAAAGTTGACCAAATTTTTAGTTGCTTCATTCATACTGTTTGTTACAGTTTGCAGGTTTTCTTTTGAAGTAAAAGCATACAGTGTTATTGACTTATGTGGTGACCATACAAAATCAAAACCCTGCCTGTGGTCTTTTTGCTCAAATTCCTTACTAAGATAGTTACCATTCAAGTCTTTTCCATGCGCAAGTTTTTTGAAATCCTCAGATGTGATTTCATAGCCTTCCTTTGCATTCAACTCTTTCCATCCAGAGCCTAACTGAAATCTTGTCTCAACCTCTGAGTCTTTCACATAATAGTTGTCTCTATCATATTGTTCTAAAGATTGATAAATTTGCCCAAAACTTATCATAAATTATCCTCCTTCTTTCTATCTATATATTTATTAATGCAGGAAAAAATTATTAGATTTTTTTTCGATGATTAGAAGAATTTTTCTATTTGTTTTTTTCCCTTTCAAAGTCCTTATCCAGTAAAGATACTCTGATGTACCCTATTTATAGAAATTTTTGTTCCTTGAAAAGTGTAAAAATCAAAAAAATAAAAATAGCCCGGGGGAATCCCCCGATCCCCCGCTTTTTTACATCACACCACCCGCAACCTTCGGTTGAGGAATGGATTTTTGCCAGACCCACGCCAGAACCAAGCCAGACAAGGCTTTAATCGGTTTTTGGAGTTTTTAAGCATAGTAATAGGAGATTAAGGTTTTTGATGAGGCTTAAAGGTAATACTACCAAAGGTTTACGACATAGGAGATATAGTTTTCAAGAAAACATAGGAGATTCTCCTATTAGGGAAAAGTTGCATTAATTAATAGTAGAGAACAATAAGAAAGGAGGATTAAAGGATGGCTAAGTATGTAAGGATTTATATGAGTGAAAGTGATTATGAATTGATTGAGAGAATAGCTAAGAACTCTGGTAAGGGAATAAGCACACTGGCAAGAGAGATAATTACTAACGGGCTTAAACAGGAACTGAAAGACACAGCACTGCTTAATAAGCTTATCCAGAAAATAGAGAGCCTCTCAGAGTCCCAGCCACAGAACCAGCCATTGCAGCTGCAGCAGACCGAACAATTCCACGAACTCAGAAACCTCATTTTCATGGTGTATCTGGTAGCACGAAATACTTTGCTCAACTCAAGCATTCCAGAGGCAACCAAGCACAGCCTGATGAACTTTTTTGACCGCCATGAGAGAGAGGTATTTGGTGGGACTCTTTATGAAATTTTTGGCTTAAAGAAATCTGAGTAAGTGAACTGCATTATATATATCAGAAAGGGGGTGAGTAAAGTGAAAAGAAACATTTCTAAACTTCAGGAGAGAATGAAGAAGTTGCAGAGGCAGATGAAAGAGTATGAGAGGCTTTATTATGTAGAGCTTGGTAAGGCAGTGGAGCAGTGGTTTTTGAATAGTGACAGTGTAGAAGTTTTGAAAGAAAAAATTGAGAAAATCAAAAAAGACTTTGGGAGGTAAAAGCATATGAAAGAGGGTTACAAAGAGGCAAAAACCTATAAAGGCTTTGAAAAGTGGTTTCATGAGTTGCAGATGAGTTTTAAGATGCACGTTTACACGTTCATGATAGTGTTACTTATTCATTTACTTATTCCAGCTGTTTATATGATTTTATTCCAGAGTAAACTGCTTGGAACAGTGATTCAGGTTTTCACTGGTTTTTATGTGCAGTTATGGCCAAAGGCATTAGAGGTTTTATTCAAAAAAGGCTTCTGGATATTTCTTCTTGCAACCCCCGTATGGTTACTGTATCCGATACTGTTGACAAAATTCAAACTCAAAGCAAAGGCAATCACAAGAGACGAGCATATGAGAGGGCAGAGGATAGTAGAGCCAGCTGAACTGGTGGCTGCAATAAAGAAAGATCATCCTGGTGAACCAGTGACATTTACACTCGGCAGGATACCAGTACCCAGAAAATATGAAACAACACATTTCTTTATAGTAGGAAAGTCAGGCTCTGGAAAGACCACAGCACTTAATCAAGTAATTGAGAAAATCAGGCAAAAAGGGCATAAGGCAGTCATATATGACACCAAAGGAGATTACATTTCAAAATTCTATGACCCACAGAGAGACCTAATATTCAATCCTCTTGATAGCCGGACACTGCACTGGAACATATTTGATGAACTCTACCTTGTCAGTGATATTGAATCCTTTGCTTACTCATTAATCCCGCCAGTGCCTTCAGGACACGAAGATGAGTATTTCATCACAGGAGCAAGAGAGGTTTTTTACTCTATCCTGTATTATCTTTATGCCACCAACCAGAGGACAATGCAAGCACTTTGGCAAACAGTTTCACAGGGAGAAGCAGGAGTGATAAAGACATTGAAAGACGCAGTTGAAAAATACAAACTTGATGACTGCAAGAGAGGGCTTGGGCTTTTAGAAGGATATGAGAAAGGAGTAAAGTCAGCAAGTGATATCATAAGCACAATGAAGAAATACAGTAACTGTTTTAAATATGTTGAACACCACCAGAGCAGTTTTAAAATCCAGGATTGGCTCAATAAGCAAGACGGTGGATTTTTATTTCTTGTCAACTACGACAAAATCAAGAACGTGCTAAAACCTCTTGCCTCGGTGTTGTTAGAGCAGTTAGGCAATGCAGCTCTTACACTTACAGACGATAGAGAAAGGAGACTTTTCTTTGTTTTGGATGAGTTCGCTTCGCTTCAGAGAATGCCGAAGTTTGTGGACTTTTTAGAGAGAGGACGTTCAAAAGGAATTTCTCTTTGGATAGCCACACAAGACATAAATCAAATAGAAAAGGAATACGGAAACAAAACAATGAACACAATCATAAACAACTGCACAACTACGGTAGCCTTTGCAGTGCAGGACGTCAATACTTGTGAGTATCTCTCAAAATTCTTTGGTGATAGAGAAATTCTTGAAACTGATGAGTCTCTCTCTATGGGGCCAGCAGATTTAAGGGACGGATTAAACCTTACCCGCAGGAGAAAGACCGACAGGCTAATTCTTCCAAGTGAGTTTGCTTTACTTCCTGTATTTCATTTCTACATCAAGATTGGTGAGTACCCAATATCAAAAAGCCGAATAGACCTGAAAATATACCCAGATACCCAGCCAAGCTATATTCCTGATGAAAACAGGTTCAGAATAGCAACTGTATCGGAACAGTCAGAACAGGCTCAGGAGCAGGTAATCAAGTGATTGGTGACTGCATTAATTATAGTAGAGGGACTCATCCTGAGTCCCTAATCCCTCTTAAGGAGGTAAAAAATGATACCTACAAAAGAGCAACTTGCAGCCAGACTGGTGGCACTTGCCTTGACAGGACTTGCAGCTGGATATGGAGTTAGTGAACTTGACAAACTTACAGAGAATAAACATATGCAAGAAGTGACCAAGCAAGCAGTAGAACTTATTAAGCAGCCAGAGAAAGCCTTTCAATCCCAAACCCAAACACAGCAAGTAGACCCTCAAAGGCTAATTGACTTCACAAAGCCATTCCAGTATGAGTTGCCAAAGCCTCTTGTGATGGAGGATTTATGCCAGTATTACCCCGCCATGCAACAGTGTAAAGACAAAGCAATAGCAAAGAAAGGAGAGGAGAAAGATGAAAAAGCAGAAAACTAAACCACATTTCTTTGGTCTGCGTGCAAATGATTACGAAAGGCTTCTTGAGCTTGGAATGACTCATGCAGCTTTGAATGTACTTAGACACAATCCAGCAAGGTTTTTTAGTGAGTTTTCAAGATACACAAAGAACGTAGCAGACGAATTTAAGTCAGAGATATACATGCTCTGCTTTCAAATAGCCACTCAGCCAAACAGAGCAAGAATTGAAAGCATTATATATAACAGAAAAACTAAGAGAAAGGAGGTAGTAGCATGACAAATCTTTTCAAGATAGCAATCATTGCAGCTCCATTGGCAGGGCTGATTTTTTACTATGTAGTCATGCAACAAAGCAAGCTTGACACAGAAATTGAAAAAGAGAGTTTAAAATTTGAACAACACTGGAACGAATTCAAAGCAGAAAGCCCATTCACACAGGACAGGCAGAAATACCAGAGTCGAGCAGAGCAGGCAGAGCAGAAACAGAAAGAGTTAGAACAGAAAAAGAAAGAGAAAGAGCAGAAAATAGAAAAATTCACATCGGATTTTGAAAAAGCTCTTGATGAAGTGGATAAACAGCAAGGCAAATAGTTGCATTAATAATAGTAAAGGGACTGCATATAGCAGTCCCAAACCCCTTGTAGGAGGTAAAAAATGATTGAAGTAATCACAAATCTAATTAACCATGTGGTTGATCTTGTTGTCAAGCTATTCTACATTTGTCTTCTGATTGCAATCTTTGGGCTTGGATTCCTGAACTGGCTTGGAATGGAAGTAGAGAAACAAAAAAGAATGAGAGAATTTCAAACAGGAAAGGAGGGCAGACAGTGAAAGAGTATATTTATTACCTTGTTTTTCGTTCAAGTTTGCCAGCTGAAGAGTGTAGAGAGTTTTCTTTCAAAAAATACTGTAACCTTGTAGGACTTGATTACGAAAAAGCTCTATTTAAAGCTAAAAAACAGTTTGGACTTACATTTACCTTTACGGTGCTTTTAGCACTTTTAGCGATTTAGTAAAGGGGGTGATACGATGAGAAAAACGTTTGCAGTTATAGCAGTGGTGATAGGTCTTGCAGGACTTGCATTTGCAGCAGATGAAAAGAATCTTGATTATGTTTGCAAAGTATGCTATGAACCTGTTCCGACAGACAGAGCAGCATGTGAAACCTTGGTATCCAACAGCCTTGAGGGAGTGCAGCAAATGGTAATATCAACAGTAGAGGAAAAGCAGGGAGTGGACAGAGTGATAGTTGAGTGCAGTTTTCCACAGTGCACAAAAAAGGGCTATACAGGCTACAAGGCAGTTATTGATATGAAAAAATAACCCAAAGGCAGGCTCTAAAGCCTGCCTGATTAAAAAGGAGGTAAAAATGAGACTAATAATAATCTTAACTTTGTTAGTCGGTCTTTTAACAAGTGCTTGTGTGTCAACAAAGGCAAACAACCCATATCTTGTCTTGCTTGACAAGCCTGAGTTTCAGTCAGGGGTTTCCGTGACGGAAGTAGTGCAAGGGCTAAAAGAGGCTAAGGAGATATTGCCAAGTGTTCCAGCTATTTCAAATCGTATTCAGTGTAAACAACTCTACATTGAAATAGCAGACAGACCTAAACTGCTATTGAACAAGCAAAAAATATTTGCAGACTCAATTTATATGAATATCTCAAGCAAATTCAATATAGAGAAGTCCGCAGCTTCTGAATTTGCAAAGGCTACAGAGAAAGCCTCGCAGACTATAACAGAAAGTGCAATGTCTCAGAAAGAGTCTGTAGAACGCTCAAAATCAAGCAGTGCAACAGTGAAAACACCTTCCTTGCCACAATAACACCCAGGGCCACTGCCCTGGGTGGCTTCGTAGAATCGATTTAGAGACGATTTTTTGGTTTGACCCATAGTTAGGTATACCCCTGCAAACGGAAGCAAACCACCGAGCCACCGACCGCTCGCTAAAGCAGTGGCAATATGTTGGCTTTATTCCAGACGACTGATTGATTCACCCTCGTTGGTGTTTTCCGCTCGCTTGCCGAGATACCTTGAAGTCTCGGCATCGGTGGCTCGGCTTTCAGTATTCTGAGAGCTTCTCTAACGCTACATCGTCAGAGAAGCTCTCAGAAGTTTGACTTTTCAGTTTGAAGTTTATAGAGCAGTAGCGTGTATGGCTTGTAGCGTGGGTCTGCGGTGGGGGGCTTGCTACTGCTCTATATATAAAAATGTGTCGCTTTTTATAATACCATCGTCGCTTTTTATAATACCATTTTTTTTAAAAAATTTTTTCTTTCAAACTGCATTAATTATATCAGAGAGCAGAGAGCTCTATATATAACAATTAATGGAGGTAGCAGTATGAAAAAACTTTTAATGCTTCTAAGAAGTCTTTTTAGACGCAGACAGAGAGAGCACACTTGTGAAGAGCTTGATCCTTTTTTCTCTATCTCTTTACTTCTAACAGTTTTTCTTTTTTTATCTCAAGTAACTCATGCAGCAGAAGCAGCAGAAGTCTATCTTTTCACACAGCATGCAGATATAAAAAACTCTAAAGCAAGTGAGTATGTTGACTTTAAGAGTTCTGAAAACCTCGCAGGAGCGGGATTTGCAACGCATGTCATCAGCAAAGACAAAGACAAACTTGATATCAAGATAGGGCTTGGAAAGTCGGACACAAACATAAAAATATCTCAAAGTGTAAATGTGTTAAATAAAGTTTATAGCGTAAATAAAAAACTTGAATATAACACTTCTATGTATCTTTTTTCTGTTTCATACTCATATAACATTTCAAAATCTTTCTCAGTTGCAGCTAAATTTGAACAATCAAAAAATGCTTTGAAGCGAAATACATATATATTAAAAATTTCATATGAGTTTTAATAGCAAATATGAAAAAATGCAAAAACTGTGGCAGGGAATTTTATCCTTCTACAGGATTTAACTTAAGAAAGGAGCAGAGAAATGAATAAGAAAGCCTTTGCTATCTATCAATGCTTTAATGTATTTAGAAGCTTAATACAAACCAAAGAAAACGTTTCTCAAATTATCTCACAATTTAAGATTGGTAGGTACACTATAGACAGAGCTATTGTTGATCATTCTGGAATTATAGGAATAGAACTTAAACCGTTGATAAAGCTACAAGGCAAAAAAATAATATTAACCAAATTAAGTGAAATACTATCAGAAGTACGAGTTCAGGAACAACTTCAACATTATTTACTTTATCCTAAAATGAGATTTTTAGTTTTAACCAATTTACATGAGGTTTTTATATTTACAAAGTGGAATTATAGCAAAGATAAAGTAGAACCTCAAATTAGGCTTAATTTTTTAGATTTTGTCAGACACTATTTGGGCGTTAAACGACTTAAAGATTTACTTGTTAAGTATTTTAAAGATTATCCTGTTTTAGAGTTAGACCAACACTTTTTGAAAGATTTAAAAGTGTATTGGCAAGAAATCGACGAATTAATTCCTGATAAAAAAGAAAAGATAAAATTTATTAATACTCTAATGATGATAAGACTTTTGGAAGATGCTGGAGCTCTTCCTTTCGGAACAGTAGAGGGAGAGTGGAATAGAGCAAAAGAGTATCATGGTAGCAACGCAAAGCAAAGAATTAAGACGTTTTTAGAAAACTTTGTTGTTGATACTTTATATGAGTACTATAATACAGAATTATTGAATTGGGATGTTAAAACTTTTATTGAAAATTATAGAGAAAATTTAGATAAGATTTTAAGCTCTATTGGAAGAATTTTAGGCTACGAAGGATTTGATAGTATATTTTTTAAAGGACTTAAATTTTATGATTTTAATGCAATAAATGAAGATATATTTGGCAAAGCTTACGAAAGTTTTCTTGCTGAATTAAGGAAAGAAACAGGTATATTTTATACTCCTGCTTTTATAACAGAATACATAGCTCAAAAAATAGTCGTAGAAAAGTTTGAAAGTATTTACAAAGAAGTTAATCTATTAATTAATTCCTTAGAAACAGAAGAGCCAGAAAAATTGTATTCAAAAACAAAAGAGATTCATAAGAATTTAAATAGTATAACAATTCTTGATCCTGCCTGTGGTTCAGGAAGTTTCCTTGTAAAAGTATTCAAAATTATACATCTGTACTATAAAAGAATGTTGTATCTTTTTGAAGAAAAACATCGTTATTATGATAATTTACATTCTAAATCAGGTGGAACTCTCTTTAATGACTCTGAGTTGTTGGAGAAAATAAGCACTCTTAGAAAATTAAAAAACATTATTTTTGACTGTAGCGATAACAATATCTACGATTTTCTTAAAAAAATGGTAACAAGGCATATTTTTGGAGTTGACATAGATCCAGCTGCATTGGATATCGCAAAGCTAAATATATGGAAAGAGTTAATTAAATTAGAACCAGATCATTATTTAATTGAAAATGTAAGGAAATATGGACATCATTATGTTTTTCCTGATTTAACAACAAATTTTAAGAATATGGATAGTATTTTATCATCTATTGATGAGTGGGAAAAATCTTTTCCAGAAGTTTTTGCTCAAAGTGGCTTTTCAGTAGTAATAGGGAATCCTCCTTATGTAAGGGGAGAAAACATTGAAAAATCGTTAAGAGATAGTTTGAGGAATATGTATCCTAATTTATTTTTAGGACACATGGATGTTTATACTGCTTTTATAAGAAGAGCAGTGGATTTACTTAAAAATGAGGGGATTCTTGGCTTTATTGTTTCTAATAAATGGATGAGGGCAAAATATGGAAAGCCATTAAGGAAAATCTTTATAGAGGAAGGAGATATATTAGAATTAATTGACTTTTCTGGATATAAAGTATTCAAAGAAGCAACAGTAGATACAGTAATAGTTTTATTTCAAAAAGGGATCAAGAGTAGAGCTAAGTTTTTATCTTGTGTTGTAAAAAATGATGATTTCAAGAATTATATTAACGATAATAGAAATTTATTTAACTATGTGTCAGATAAAAAAGTTGAAACTGATATGACTTCCTTATCAGAAGAATCTTTTCTATTTCTATCGCAAAAAGAGTATAAGTTGAAAGAAAAAATTGAACGCATTGGCAAACCTCTCAAAGATTGGGATGTAAATATATATCGTGGAATAAAAACCGGTTTAAACGAAGCTTTTATTATTGATAGCAAAAAACGTGAAGAGATACTCAATAATTGCAAAACTGCTGACGAACGCCGCCGTACCGAGGCTATCATCAAACCCATCCTGCGAGGACGAGATATTAAACGATATTACTACGAATGGGCTGGGCTGTGGGTAATTTTTATTCCATGGCATTTTCCTTTACATGAAGATTTATCAATTCATGGTGCAAGTGAAAAAGCAGAAAAAGAATTTCAAAAACAATATCCTGCTATTTACAACCATTTATTACAATTTAAAGATGTTTTATCAAAAAGAAATAAGGATGAGACAGGTATAAGATATGAGTGGTATGCATTGCAAAGATGTGCTGCCACCTACTACCCCGAGTTTGAGAAGGAGAAGGTGGTGTATTCTGAGATTGTTAGAGAACCACAATTTTATTATGATACAGAAAAATTCTATGTAGAGGCAACAAGTTTTTTAATGACAGGTAAGAATATGAAATACTTATGCGGTCTGTTAAATTCGCACCCGGTAACATATTTCTTTAAAAAATGGTATGCAGGTGGTGGATTAGGTGAGGAAGGTTTTAGATATAAAAAAGCTTTTTTAGAACAACTTCCCATTCCTTTAATAAAAAACGAAAACAAACATTTCATTTCTCAAATAGAATCTCTTGTCGACCAAATTCTTACACTTAAAAGTCAAGACTGTTCAACTGATACTACAGAATTAGAAATTGAAATCGACAAACTTGTTTACGAACTTTACGAGTTAACTCCTGAAGAAATTGAAATAATAGAACAAAAGTCAGGATAATTAATTTTTCTCCTTGTTTTCTTTTTGGAATTCTTCATCTTTCTTTTTGCAAATGTAGTAGTCTTGATAGAAACTGCAAAACATGTCCTGTTGCGAACTATTTTCTGCTTGAATATAGCTATGATTCCACAAGTTGATGCAGAATGGCGAAAGTATTACATGAAAGAAAACTTTAAAATCCTTGTAATGAAATTAAAAGAGATTTAGAATATTTAAGATAGCGATTCTGAAAGATTCGGAGTCGCCCATCTGGTTTTTAGAATTTTCAGAGGATAGTTGAGCCAGCTGAACTGGTGGCTGCAATAAAGAAAGATCATCCTGGTGAACCAGTGACATTTACACTCGGCAGGATACCAGTACCCAGAAAATATGAAACAACACATTTCTTTATAGTAGGAAAGTCAGGCTCTGGAAAGACCACAGCACTTAATCAAGTAATTGAGAAAATCAGGCAAAAAGGAATATCGCAAAAACTATATGAAAACCCTTATGCAACAGAAAAGAAATTCTGTTAGCAAAATCCACCGCTACTTACCCCTTGACCTTAACACTTCAAAGCCTCTAAAAGCCTTTAAACGAACAATAGAGGTTAATTTTGAGACTGAATACGGTAGTCATGAGAACTACCAGATAGCCAAAACCTGTTGCAACTGGGAAACCAAACAGAAAAGTGGATACTGTATCACCTTATATGAACCCTACTTCCTTTTTAAAAAGGCATGCAAGGACTGCCATATACTGGAAATGCTCAAAATGGATGTTCAGAAAAGACAAGCTCAGAAAAAACTGAAAAAGGAAAGTGCATTATATATAGTAGAGACATAAAAAAGGAGAATGCCATGAAACAGTTTTTGAAAGCTTTAAAAGGAGTTTTAAAAGAAACAAAAGATGAGTTTTTTTCTGATGACAACATAGTAATACTATTGATTAAAAAAGCTATTCAGAATCACCCAGCATTAACACATCTTTTGAGTTTTCTCTTTGGTGCATCTTTTATCTCAGTTGTTTTCTACGACCACATAATCACTGTGTCTTTTTTTTGTTTTGTAGCTCAAATAATTCTTTTGCTGAAAATATACAGAACAGCAAAACAAGATTTAATTAAAGAAGAAACTTACATAAAGGAGAAAAGCAATGAATGAACTCAAAGAATACCTTACACCAGAAGAGATTGAACAACTTAAAAACAACAATGGATTTATCATTGCAAGAGTTAGAATACCCGCCAATGTTTTTGACCGAATTTGTGACAGATGCAACACTCAACTGATTGGTGAATGCTACGCAGTAGCTTATTTTATGCCATTCCATCCAAGAGGACAGTTTTATCCAAATCGGTGGTATCTGAGATACCTTTTTTGTCATAATTGTGGCAAAGAATGGAGTAAAGATACTGTTTTTGTAGACAATTACATTATCCCAAGCTTGCAAGCTTATTTAGAATGGTATTTAGGAGAAACAAATGAATGAAAAAGCCTTTGCTATTGCAAACGCTTTAGCTAAATACTACGGCATACCTGAACCAGAGTTTACCTCTGCTCAGGAATGCTACCAGTGGATTAAGTCAGTGCTTAATAAAACCAATGCTCAACTAAGAAGATGTCCTCACTGTGGAACCCCCATGCCAAGAAAACTTATTAATGGCAAGCTTAGATACTACTGTAAGCAATGCAATAAAACCTTTGCACTTAAGGGAGTGTAAAATAGATTATGAGTGAAATCCGAGAAATCAAAGAAAAGCTTGAAAAAGTTGAAAAGATGCTTGAATTTCTTTGTCAGCATTTCCAGAAGCCTGAAACACCACCACCAGCTAAGGTATACCAGTTGAAAGAAAAAGCAAGAAAAAAAGCACTTGAAATAAAGAAAAAGTTTGAAGTAGAGTTGTAAATATGTCAGTTAGGTCCTACAAAAATAAACCAGACAAATGGCTCATTGATATCCGACTTGGTAGAAAAAACCGCTACTACGAAGTTTTTGAGGGAACATATGAGGAAGCAGTAATCTACGAGCAGGAACTGAAAAAGCACTTATCCCAAAAAGACACAAAAGCCTCTAAGACAATTTCAGACATTGCTTTTGAGTATCTTGATTATGTCAGAATCCATCAGGCACAAAAAACTTGGCAAGAAAAGCATAGAATTATCATCAAGCATTTAATTCCCTACTTTGGAAATTTTACTTTTGAATTACTTACCCCTAAAATTATAGATGCTTACAAACTAAAGAGACTCAAAGAACTCAACGACAAAGGCATAAAAGGCTATAGAACTGTCAACATAGAACTAAATACCCTATGCAATATGTCAAAATTTGCTTACGAGTATGGCTATACCTCAGAACCCCTGAGGAATGTAAAGAGACTCAAACACAGATATAGACTACCCGATCCTCTTGACCCTGAGACAGCCTTGAAATTCATCGAGGCAGCTAAGACAGAACCTTTTTATTATGCTCTCTTCTTATGCTTATATCATGCAGGAATGAGAAAAAATGAAGTGTTTAATCTCAAATGGGATAACATTCTCTTTGAGTACAACCTCATTAGAGTAACCAAAGCTAAAAACCAGAAAGAGAGATTTATCCCTCTTAGCAGCCATTTAAAACAAGCACTTTTAGCCCTCAAATCCCTCAGAACTACAGCTAACCCCTTTGTTTTTCCATCATCAGTAACAGGAAAGCCCTTAACAGATATCAGAAAAGCAATTAAGAGAATTGCAAAACGTGCAGGCATTGATAGACACATTCACCCTCACCAACTGAGACACACCTTTGCAACCCACCTCTTAGAGCAAGGAATTGACATTAGAGCCATTCAAGCACTTTTAGGCCACGAACAGATTACCACTACTCAAATCTACACTAAAGTAGCCCTTCCAGTGCTTCAGAAAGCCATTCAGACCCTTGAGGCTATATGTGGTGACCATGTGGTTACCAACGTGGTGACCACTGATTTAAAAATCCCTGAAAATCCTATCGGGGCGAGTGGATTTGAACCACCGACCCCCTGCTCCCAAGGCAGGTGCGCTATCCAAGCTGCGCTACGCCCCGATAACTTTTTAATCTAATAAAAATATCTGAAAAAAGTCAAATTGTTAAGCTCAATAAAAATTTAGTATTATATATTCAACAAACTTTAAGGAGGTATACGATATGTTAGAAAATATTAAATGGCTTGGACACGATACTTTTAAAATTGTCGGAGAAAAAGTTATTTATACTGACCCATTTCAGATAACTCAACCAGACAAGGCAGATATTATTCTTATAACCCATGAACATTATGATCATTTCAGTCCAGAGGATATTAAAAAGATTTTGGATCCTGATACTGTCGTAGTATTACCAAAGGATTGTGCTGGAAAAATAAAAGCTAAGGAAATTGTTGTTAAACCTGGTGATAAAGTCACAGTTGAGGGTATAGAAATCGAAGTTGTACCTTCATATAATACAAATAAAAAATTTCACCCTAAAGAAAAAGGTTGGGTTGGATACATCTTTAAGGTATCTGGAAAGAGATTTTACATCGCTGGTGATACTGATTATATTCCTGAGATGAAAACATTTAAAGATATTGATATTGCATTATTACCTGTTTCAGGTACTTATGTTATGGATGCTAAAGAAGCTGTTCAGGCAGCTCTTGATATCAATCCTAAAATTGCCATACCAATGCACTATGGAAGTATTGTAGGTTCAGAATCAGATGCTAAATATTTTGCTGAAGCATTAAAAGGCAAAATAGAAGTTGTTATACTAAAACCAGAGAGGTAACTTATTATGGAATTTACAGCGGAAGAAATAAAAAAAATAATATCTTCAAAAATATCAGAAGTAGGAACAGAGATAGTTATTTATGATGAAGTAGAATCTACTAACAGCCTTGCCTATGAACTTATTAAAAAAGGATATCCATCCGGTACAGTTGTTATAGCTGACAGGCAAACAAAGGGGAAGGGGAGGTTAGGAAGAAAATGGATTTCTCCAGAAGGAAAAAATCTTTATATGAGTATTGCTATAAAGCCTAATATTACACCTAAATATGCTACTTTAATAACCCTTACAAGTGCTGTTGCCTGTACTACTGCATTGAGAAGATATGCGGAAATACCTGTAATAATTAAATGGCCTAATGATATGCTTGTTGATCATAAAAAAGTTGGTGGGATTCTTACGGAGATGAAGATAGAGGGTGAACGAATTAAAGCAGTTGTTGTTGGTATAGGGATTAACGTAAATATGGCTGAAGATGATATCCCAGAAGAGATAAAAGAGATTGCTACATCTTTGAGAATCTGCAAAGGAGAAGAATTTTCCAGAGCCATGTTAGCATCGGAAATAATAAAAGAGTTTGATAAATGGTATCAGTTGCTTGAAAAGAAAAACAGAAAAACAATAATAGATAGATGGATGCAATTAAGTGGCACTATTGGTAAACAGGTTAAAATCGTTCTTACTGATAGAGAAATAAGAGCTGTAGCAGAAGCAATAGATGAAGAGGGTAGATTGATTGTTAGACTGCCTGATGGAACATATGAAAAAATAAGTGCTGGAGATGTTACTTTACTTAGGGATAAGGAATGTTAATCGGAGTTAAAATTGGTAATTCCACTTTCAAAACTATTGAATTTGAAAATCCAGAAAATAATAATTTTTCAATATTATATCAATGTTCTTTAGATAAATTAGATTGGATTGTTCTGGAAAGAATAATAAAATTCAAAATTTCTGCATTTAAACCTGATTGTATTATATGTTCTGTTGTCCCTTATATTTCCGAAAGATTTTTCAGCGTATTTAAAGACCAATTTAATAGAATTTTTAATATAAACAGCAAATTAAGAACTGGACTTTTATTAAAAGTTAATAATCCAGAAAAATTTGGCAGTGATCGATTGACATGTTGTGTATCTGCCTATGAATTATTTAAAGAAAATATTGCTATCGTTGATGCAGGAACAGCTACAACAATTACTGTTGTTACAAAAAATGGTGAAATTCTTGGTGGTGCAATAATGCCAGGGATAGAAATGATGAATTATTCATTACATGAAAAAACAGCTCTTTTGCCGATAGTAAATCTTTCTGATTCTGTATACCCTCTTGGTAGTGATACAGATTCAGCCATAAGAAGTGGAATTATTTTAGGAACTATTTATGGTATAAAAGGAATCATAAAGGAAATTGAACAATTTCTAGATATTAAACTGAAAATTATTCTCACAGGAGGGAATGCAGAATTAATCGAGAAGCACATAAATTTTCCATATGATTATTTACCACATCTTGTATTTGAAGGTATGAGATTGATATACTTAAAAAACATAAAAAATTAGGAGGGTGTTATGAAGTTTCAAAAAATTCTTTTACCAACAGACTTTTCTGATGAGTCATTGTATGCACTTTCTTATGCAGCAGACCTTGCAAAAATGTTTAATGCAAAATTATATCTTCTTCATGTTATTTATGATATTGAAAAAGCATCAAATCTACATATTCCTCATCCATCAATTACAGAGCTTTATAAGGATTTAGAAGCCCATGCAAAGAGAAATTTGGATTCCTTTGGAATTGATATGGTTGAAGGATTAAAGGATGTTGAGACTGTTGTAAAACGAGGGATACCCTATGAAGAAGTTATTAAATTTGCATCCGAAAATGGTATTGACTTGATAATAATTGGTACTTTGCCAAGAAGTGGTGTTGAAAGATTTTTTGTTGGAAGTACAACTCAAAGGATTATAAGAAATGCACCTTGTCCTGTGCTTGTGGTAACTAAAAAATAATAACTATGGATTATGAAGTTTTAGTTGTAGGTGGAGGGCCTGCTGGTTCATCCGCCGCAATTTTTCTTTCAAAAACAGGCATTACTTCATGTTTAATTGAAAAAAATTTACAGTTTGACAAGCCCTGTGGAGGAGGAATTCCCTCTGCAGGGTTAAAAGATCTTGATTTATTAGATGAAGTAAAGAAGGAATTGAGTTTTAATATTTTAAAAAAAATAAAAATTGTACCCCCATTTTCTTCTCCCATTGAGGTTTCTTTTAAAGGTGGTGAACTTTTTATTTTTGAAAGAAAAGAATTTGATTCTTTTTTAAGAGGATTGGCTAAAAAAAGCGGTGCTGATATATTAGAAGGAGAATTAATAAAAATAGAGAAAGGCAAAAATAATATAGAATCAACAATAAAAACAAAAGCAGGAGATGTTAAAAAAATATATTCAAAATATGTTATTGCCGCAGATGGAGTTAATTCAAGGGTATGTTCTCTCATAGGAATAAAAAAAACTCAATATTTTTGGACTGTAAGTTTTCACATGCCTAAATTAGATATTAATCCAGACAGCCCATGTGAATTCTGGTTTGGTAGCTCCCATGCTTCTTATTTTTATTCATGGGTTTTCCCAGGAAAAGATTATTTTTCTGTTGGCACAGGTGCAGAAAAAGTTACTCTCCTTAGAGGCTTCATAGAAAATTTTGTTAAAAAGCGATTTCCTTCAATTTCTACTTTAAAGGATTTTAAATTAAGAGTCTATAAAATACCTCGCTGGAGCAAAAGAAAATTTTTTAAAGATAACATTATTTTTTGTGGAGATTGTCTTGGGTTAGTAATGCCTGTTTCTTTTGAAGGAATTTATTATGCAATGAAATCAGGACAGTTTGCTGCTGAAGCAATCAAAAAGAAAGATTTAACTCTTTATGAAAAACTCTGGAATGATAGATTCGGAAGACAATTTTATATAATGAAAAAGTTTCAAGACTACATGTTTGGAAATGATGAAAGAATTGATCAATGGTTAAACATCCATAGAGACCCTAATATTCAAGAGATTGCAATGGCTTTATGGCTAAGAAAAGAAAAAGGTAACCATTTAATTCCTCTGTATTTCAAAGCCTTCGGATCTTTTATTTCAAGAATATTTAAGAAACACATCTCTAACAGTTAAAATAAATATGTGAAAAGGGCAATTGTTTATTCTTTAATCTTCCACATTTTACTTTTTACTCTGCTGACTTTTGTTCAAAAGAATGTAAAAACAAAGGAGTCTTTGCCAGAACCAATTTCGATTTTAATATTACCACAAAAACCAGATACCATGGAGCAACTAAAACCAAAATCTGTTCCGAAGAGCTTAGAAAGAATACATCCTTTAAAATTGGACAGACAGCCTAAAACTTTATCTTCTATTCCAAAGGGACAATACGGAACTGAAGAGATAAAAAAGGAATCGGCTAAAGAAAATATAAATCAAACATTTAAAGAAAATGTTCAATCTAAAAATTTAAAAAAAGAACCTGATATTTTTGATAAAGATATAATTGCTAAACTATCCAAACACCAAAAAGGAAAAGATGAAGAGATTGAAAGTTCAAAGGGTTTGAGTTTTTCAGCAAAGGAATTCAATGACTGGGGTTATTTGCAAAGATTAAAGGAAAAAATAGAGCGAGTATGGCAGTATCCTCCACAGGCAGCAGAAAGAGGAATTTATGGGGATCTTTACATAAAATTTACCATAGATAAAAGAGGAAAGCTTATATCTGTTGAATTACTCAGGACATCAGGTTATAGAATGCTTGATGATGCAGCTATTAAAGCATTAAATGATGCTCAACCCTTTTGGCCCTTACCAGAGGAGTGGCAAAAAGACAGCTTAACTATAACTGGACATTTTATCTATACACTGCGCGGGTTTTATCTGAGATAGAAGATTCAAAAGGAATTCTTGGTGCATCTAACCACAGACGTTCAAGGTCATAGTAATGTCTTGTTTCTTCTAAAAATATATGGACAATTACATCCCCATAATCTAATAAAACCCAGTGAGCATATTTAAATCCTTCAATATGCAGTGGCTTAAATCCTTCTAAATCCATTTTTTCTTCAAGATACTCAGTTAGAGCCTTCACCTGTGTTGTGCTGTCAGCAGAGCAGATTACAAAGTAGTCTGTTATTATAGTAAGATCCTTTAATTCAAGAATTTTAATGTCTACAGCTTTTTTGTCGTCAAGGAATTTTGCAATCTGTAAGGCTTTTTCTTTTGATGTATATGTCATTTTTTAATTATATCATAATTTTGTAATAAAAAATTAAGTATTGATAAAGAAACTATCGAGGCAGTTTCAGCTCTTAATATTCTTTTGCCAAGAGAAGCTGTTTTTATTCCTTTTTCTCTTGCATTTAATATTTCTTTTTCAGAAAAGCCGCCTTCTGGTCCGATTAATAAAAAGATTGGTTTAGATATATCTAACTCTTTAATTAAAGATATTAAAGAGTTTTCCTCCTTCTCCCAAAAAAGTAATCCATTGTCAATTTTATTAATCAGATTTTCAAAGTTGGTTAAATCAGATATCTCGGGCACAAAATTTCTGCCTGACTGTTCTGATGCCTCTTTTGCTATTTTGCGCCATCTTTCAATTTTGTTTGTATTTTTTAAGATACATCTTTCACTTACAAAGGGAATTATTTTTTTTACACCAAGCTCAGTTGTCTTTTGAATAATCATATCCATTTTTTCACCTTTGAGTAATGCCTGACAAAGAATTAAAGAGAATGGATCTTCAATATCCTTTTTGTCTTCTTCTATAATTTCAAGTTTATTTTTATCTATAATTTTTGCTTTAAAACTTTTACCTTTTCCATCAATTACAATAATTGAATTCCCAATCTTAAGTCTTAAAACATTAAAAATGTAGTTTCTGTCTTCTTTGGAGATTTCAACGATTTTATTTGGAAAAATTTCAGTATAGGAAATAGTAAGTCTAATCTCTGTCATTTAGAGAATAATTTCTGTCCCTACACCTTTTTTTGTAAAGATTTCAAGAAGAAGACTGTGAGGAACTCTACCATCAATTATGTGGGCTTTTTTTACTCCTCCTGTTAATGCATTCAAACAGGCATAAACTTTTGGAATCATTCCACCAGTAATAATTTTTTCTTCGATCAACTTTAAAGATTCGTCGATTTTTAAAGTAGGAATATGATTACCTGAGTTATCAGAAATACCTTTTACATCAGTAAGCAGTATTAATTTCTCAGCACCAATAGCAACAGCAATACTGGATGCAACTGTATCTGCATTTATATTGTAACTGTTTCCCTGTTTATCAAAGCCAATTGGAGCAATAACTGGGATAAATCCATCTTTGTGAAGACTTTCCAGAATATCTATTGAAACATGCTCAATTTCTCCTACATAACCAAGATCTACATTTTTTTCATTTATTTTTATATTTTTTTTACTTGTCTTTAAGAGATTTCCGTCTTTTCCTGTAAGTCCTATGGCTTTACCTCCATGGGCATTAATTAACTGGACAATTTCTTTGTTTATTACACCTCCAAGAACCATTTCTACTATTTCCATGGTTTCTTTATCAGTAACTCTATGCCCATGTATGAATTGAGGTTCTTTTCCAAGTCTTTTCATCAATTCACTTATTTTAGGACCGCCACCATGAACTACAATTGTTCTTATTCCTATGAAGTTCAATAAGACTATATCTTGGGCAAAACAATTTTTAAGTTCTGGTTCCTTTTGAGCAGCTCCACCATATTTAATTACAAAAGTTTTTCCGTAGAACTTTCTTATGTAAGGAAGGGCTTCAATAAGAGTATTTGCCTTTTCTAGTAATTCTTTTTCAGATTCACTCATTGTTTCACACGTCTAAGAAATTCTTCTAAATCAAACTCAGTACTTACTAAATCCTTAGCTTTCATAGCTTTGTTTTTTTCTCTAATTACAGCTTTACCCATTAATTTCTCCATTCTGTCTACAGCAGTAAAAGTATCTAATGCGGTAACAATGATAGGAATTCCCTTTGCTCTTGCTATGCCTGTAACAGTTTCACTTACATGCATACCGCCTGTAAGTATAAGGCACTTTGTAGATGTTTCCATGGCAACTAATTGAATGTCTGTTCTATGAATTCCAGTTATTACAGCCTTATTGGGTATCCGTAGAAAATAAGACAAAGCTGTTTCAGGATCCATAGCTCCAATTGAGAGATTTTCAACAAATTCATCTAATTTATCCTCACAACAAACAAGACCTCCATTGATTGCTTCCATAAGTCTTCTTACTGTTACTGCTTCGAGAATTTTATCTTTTTTAAATATTCCTAAGACCTTTATGCCTCTTCCTTCCATAAAGGGAACTACTTTTTCTTTGACATGATGGTACTGCTCTACAGGAACTTTATTTATCACAGCACCTATAAATCTTTCACCGCTTAAATCTTTTATGCCAAATATATCATCCATTGCAAATTCGCTATCCCAATGTTGAATTGCTATAACTTTTCCCTTTGTATCTTTGACAAGATTTATTGCATCAATCCCAAGACAGTATCCTTCAAAAATATTATTTGCTCCCACAATAATCAAAAAATCTTTGTTGTTTTGTTCTGAAATAGCTTCTTTAACTTTTTCTTTGATTCTTAAATCTTCACCATTAAGTAATCTGTATTGAGTTTCATAGGTAAATACAAAGGGAGAAATGATATTTAAAGGGTCTTCAAGCCCGAGCATTTCTTTTATAAAAAATGCCTCTTCATCATAAACCTCTTGTCCTTTTTTAAATGGTATTCTACCAAGAGGTCTCATATATCCCACATTGTAACCTTTTTCTTTTAAAGTCATTGCTAATCCTAAGGCAAATAAATTTTTCCCTGTAAATGCTCTGTTTGATATTATAAAAACGGGTATCATTTTGTCCTCCCTATACCCTAAATAATTATTCTTGCATCTAATCCTATACCACCATTATTCATAACGAGATAAGGATTAATATCAACTTCCTTTATTATTGGAAAGTCTTCAACTAATCTGGAAAGCCTTCTTAAACAATTTGCTATATCCTTTTTGTCATAGGGTTTTTCACCTCTTACTCCATCAAGAATCCTGCTTCCTTTAATTTCATTTATCATATCAAAAGCCTCTTCCTCTGTAATGGGGACAATTCTAAAAGAAACATCTTTCAATACTTCTACATAAATACCACCTAATCCAAACATAATCATATGACCAAAAGTTCTATCATAACTAACACCTAAAATAACTTCTTTACCTCCTGTAACCATTTCGTAAACCATAACTCCTTCAATAAAAGCATCTGGCATAAATCTTTTAACATTAGTAGTAATTTCAATAAAGGCATTATATACTGCCTTTTCATTGTTTAAGTTTAATTTAACACCTCCTACATCGGTTTTATGAAGTATGTGAGGAGATGAGATTTTCATGACCACCGGATATCCGATTCTTTCTGCTATTGCAACTGCTTCCATTGGTGTTTTTGCAAGAGCTCTTTCAGGGAAAGTAAAACCGTATAATGATAAAATTTCTAAAGCTTCTTCTCCTCCTATTTCTGAAATTCCGCTTTCTTGCATTTTTTTGATAATTTTTTCTACTTTTAAAATATTTTCTTGAGGTATTGGTAATGGGTGTTCTTCTGATATTTTTTTGTTTTTAAGTTCAACAAAGTTAATTAATTTACTATATGCATTTATGGCAACAGAAGGATCAGTAAAATTAGGTATTCTGTTTTCTTTAAGTTTTTTTATTGAATTTTTTATCCTCTGACCTCCAATAAAGGTAGTAAAAATCGGTTTATCTGTCTTATTTGATGTAGCAATAACAACATCAGCTACATTGTCAACATCTGTCATTGCTTGTGGAGTTAGTATAACGCATATTCCCTGTACTACTTCATCTTTTATAGCCTGTTCTAAAACTACCTTATATCTATCAGAAGTGGCATCTCCTATAACATCAACAGGATTATACAGAGAAGCACTTGAAGGAAGTTTTTCAGCTATTGTATCTATGGATGCTCTACTCATCGGATCTAATTTTATTCCAAGTTTATCTGCTGTATCTGCAGCAATAATTCCAGGACCACCTGCGTTTGTAATAATCAAAAGTCTTTTACCCTTAGGTTGTTTTTTAGAAATAAACATTTCTGCTGTATCAAAAAGTTCTTGAATCCCATTAACTCTTATTATTCCTGTTTTCCTGAAAGCCTCTGTAAAGGCTCTATCAGAACCTGCTAATGCTCCTGTATGAGACGAAGCTGCTCTTGCTCCTGCTTCAGTTGCACCTGATTTTATCAAAATAACAGGTTTTATTTTTGTAACTTCTTTGGCAATATTTAAAAATTTCTTTCCATCAACAATATCTTCAATATATCCTAAAATTACATCTGTATCAGAATCCTTTGCAAAGTATTCTAAAAAGTCAGTTTCATTAAGGTCAGCTTTGTTGCCAAAACTTACGAACTTAGAAAAACCAAAGTTATTCTCCAATGCCCAGTCTATTATTGCTACTCCTAATGCACCAGATTGAGAGAAAAAGGCTACTCTTCCTTCTGGTGGCATCTCAGCTGCAAAGGAAGCATTCATTTTTATTTTTGTATTCATTACACCAAGACAGTTTGGTCCAACCATTCTCATCCCCGAGTTTCTTACAATAGAAATAATTTCCCTTTCTCTGTCAACACCCTCTCCGCCAACTTCCTTAAATCCAGCGGTTATAACAACTACGCCTTTTACTCCAGCTTTACTACAATCCATTAATGCATCTGCAACAGCTTTAGCAGGGATAACTATTATAGCGAGGTCAATCTTATCTGGTACTACTGAAACAGAAGGATAACAGGGAAGAGATAAAATCTCATTCTTGCTCGGATTTATTGGATATATTTTACCTACAAAGCCTTGCAATAGATTTTTTAAGACAGCATGTCCTACTTTTTTTTCTTCTGCAGAGGCACCAATTACAGCTATTGAATTTGGATTAAAAATAGCATCAATCATAAATTTTTAAATTTTATCATGGGAATATATTAAAAGTAAACTAATATGAAGATATCATTAAGTAAGGCATACTTAATAAATTATCAATTTTTAGTGCCTAAAGGATGGATTTGCTTTGAATAAGAAAAAATTAGTGAGCTTTTTTATAATTGCCTCTAATTATAAAGTTCTACCTCAGTTTCGTTTTCATATTCTACATATATTATTTGAATGAAACTCCCTGATGATTTTTTCAGCTTCTTCTGGTGTTTTGCCACTATTAATTAAAATTCTTTTAATATCAAGTTGCAATTTTATTAACTTCTTTTCAATCTCAGTGAATTCAAACTCATCATCTTGGGATACAAAGGTGCAAAGCCCCTTTGAGAGTTTCATCATAAACTGCTAAGCCTGCTCTTACCGTTATTTCATCTTTTGTGTGGGATAACTTGAAAGAAAGTATAGTTTGTTTTATCATATCGATGAGCCTTTTTTTATTTATTTAATCTATCGGAGGATATTTTATATCACCCTTAAAATTAAAATCTTATAAAAAGGAGGCTCACTTTTTTATATGCCTATCGGCAATTTCAGGATAAACCTAAAATTGCCGATAGAAATTTCAGGGTAATAGTTGATTATGGATAATGATTTAGATTAATATATCTTGGTAAGAAATTTTTTTGGAGGTTTAGGATTAAACTTAAGAAAGAAGATAAAGTAATAGAAATTAGTTCTGATGACTTGAAAAAATTTTTGATAGATAATCAGGCATTAGCTATAAAAGTTAATGGGGATCTTAAAGATTTATCAGTAATATATTCATTAAATTCTAATGATGAAATTGAGATAATTCATATTAACTCTAAAGAAGGTCTTGAAATCCTCAGGCATAGTACTGCCCACATAATGGCTCATGCTGTGAAAGAATTATTCCCAGAGGTAAAAGTTACAATTGGTCCAGCAATTGAAGAAGGTTTTTACTACGATTTTGATAAAGAAACACCTTTTACAGAGGAAGATCTTCAAAAAATAGAAAAGAAAATGCAGGAAATCATAAAATCAAGAAAACCATTTATAAGAAGGGAAATCTCAAAGGATGAGGCGGTTAAACTTTTTGAATCTCTTGGTGAAACATATAAAATAGAAATTTTAAAAGAAATAGAGGATGACAAAGTTTCTATATATGAAGAGGGTGGTTTTATTGATCTTTGTAGAGGACCTCATATACCTCATACAGGTATGGTTAAAGCTTTTAAGCTTTTAAGCATTGCTGGTGCCTATTGGCGTGGTGATGAAAGAAATAAGATGTTACAGAGAATTTACGGTACTGCTTTCCCAACAAAACAAGAACTCGATGAATACTTAAAATTTCTCGAAGAAGTTAAAAAAAGAGATCACAGAAGACTTGGTAAGCAACTTAGGCTTTTTGATATAAGTGAAGAAGTAGGACCTGGACTTATTATTTGGTTACCAAATGGAGCAATGGTTAGAAAGATAATAGAAGACTTTTGGAAAGATGAACATCTAAAGGCAGGATATCAACTGCTTTATACGCCACATATTGCAAAACTTGATCTTTGGAGTAAAAGTGGACATCTTGATTTCTACAGAGAAAACATGTTTTCGCCTATGCAAATTGATGAAGTTGCATATCAACTTAAACCAATGAATTGTCCTTTTCATATTCAGGTATATAAGTCTGAACTTCGCAGTTACAGAGATCTTCCATTAAGATTTGCTGAACTCGGAACAGTTTACAGATATGAAAGATCAGGAGTATTACACGGACTTTTACGGGTTAGAGGATTTACTCAGGATGATGCTCATATATTCTGTACAGAAGAACAACTTGAGGAAGAGATTCAGAAGGTTCTTGATTTCACAGTATTTATTTTATCAACCTTTGGCTTTGACAACTACGAAATATATATTTCAACAAGACCTGAAAAATATGTAGGAACTCTTGAAAACTGGGAAAAAGCAACCTTTGCTTTGCAACAGGCTTTAAAAATGAGAAATCTACCCTATCAGATTGATCCTGGAGAAGGAGTTTTCTATGGGCCGAAAATTGATATAAAAATAAAGGATGTATTAAACAGAGCATGGCAGTGTAGCACAATTCAGGTTGATTTTAACATTCCAGAGAGATTTGATATAATTTATCGAGGGAAAGATGGACATGAACACAGACCTATAATGATACATAGGGCATTAATGGGATCACTGGAGAGATTTATTGGAGTATTAATTGAGCATTATGCAGGAGCTTTTCCCACCTGGCTAGCACCTGTTCAAGTTGAAGTAATGTCTATATCAGAAAAACATGTAGGTTATGCAAGAAAAATTTATGATATTCTTATAGAGAGAGGAATTAGGGCAAAATTGAATATAGAGAATGAAAAAATAGGATATAAAATACGACAGGCAACCATTGAAAAAATACCTTATATGCTTATATTGGGTGATAAAGAAGCTGAAAAAAATAAGATTACTGTTAGAAGAAGAAATGGTGAAAATTTTGAACTTATAGACACTGAAAAGTTTATTGACTTTATAACCAAAGAAATAAAAACAAAAAAACAAATTTTGGAGGTGGTACAATAGCAACAAAAGACATTAGAGTAAATGAAGCCATTAAGGCAAAGGAAGTAAGATTAGTTGATGAAAATGGAAAACAACTTGGTGTATTAAGTATTAAAGAAGCAATAGCAATAGCAAGAGAAAGAGGTTATGACCTTGTAGAAGTTGCTCCTAATGCAAATCCCCCTGTATGTAGAATAATGGATTATGGAAAATACAAGTATCAACTTGAGAAAAAAACTTCTTCTAAAAAGACAGCCACAGTAAAAGAGATAAAAATAAGACCACAAATTTCAGACCATGACCTTCAACTAAAAGTAAAGCATATTAAAAGATTTTTAGAGGATGGAGATAAAACAAGGGTTACTTTATTTTTCAGAGGACGAGAGATTGTTCATCCTGAGCTTGGTATGAAAGTTTTTGATAAAATTAAAGCTCTTCTTGCAGGTTTTTCTCATAAAATTGAGCAAGAACCTCGTCTTGAAGGAAATAATATGAGCATGATTATAGCTCCTGGAAAAGATTGATAATTTCATCAGAATTTTATTAAAATATTTGTCTAAACTTAGGTAGGAGGATACTGTTTATGCCAAAACTAAAAACCCACAAAGGAGCAGCTAAAAGATTTAAAGTTACTGGCACTGGTAAAATTATACGTAGAAGAGCAAATAAAAGTCATTTGCTCACAGGTAAACCTTCAAAGAGGACAAGAAAATTAAGACAGTCTGCCGTAGTTCATGAAACTCAGTATAAGTCAATAAAAGCAATGATTCCTTATAAATTTTAATCGGGAGGTTAAAAATTGGGAGCCTATACAACCTATCATCCTCATAAGCTTAAAAAGAAAAGAACACACGGTTTTCTCAAAAGAATGAGCACACCAGGTGGAAGAAGAGTTATAAAAAGAAGAAGAGCAAAGGGTAGATGGAGATTAACTCCTTAATATCTAAATTTTTTTTAATTTTAATAAAAATTTACAGGAGGTTTATATCACCGATTATGCCTCCTTGTTGTAGATTTTATCCGACCTGTTCAGAGTATGCTGACCAGGCAATTAAAAAATATGGAGCAAAGGGGATCTTACTTACTATTAAAAGAATACTTAAATGTCATCCCTTTCATCCTGGGGGATATGACCCATTAAGGTGAAAATATGGAAAATCAAGGATTAAGAGCATTTTTAGCAGTCCTTTTAAGTATGGCTATTTTATTTGGGAGCCAGTATTTATATACAAAATATTATCAACCACAGACACAACCCGTTCAACAGACCGAAGAGACAAAAAAGGAGGAAAAACTATCTCCATCACCAATCCTTCAAATTCCATCTGCTAAGAAGGAAGAAGCAAAACCAGTAGTTAAAGATACGAAATATAAAGAAGTAACTGTAGAAAATGAAGTTTTTAAAGTCGTGCTTTCAAATGAAGGAGCAACTATAAAATCCGTTGAACTTAAAAAATATAAAGATTCAAAGGGAAATCCAATTCATTTATCTTCTGGTCAAATCCCAGCAATTTCAATTATTAAGGATGGCAAATTTGACTACACAAAAATTATTTTTAATGTTGATGATTCAAAGGCATCCTTTAAAGATTCAAAGGAAGCCATTGTAGTATTTAACTACAGTGATGAAAATGTTTCAATTAAAAGGATTTTCTCTTTTAATAAAACCGATTATTTAATAGATGTGAAAGAAGAAATAAGTGGTATAGGTATTTACTATGTAACCCTCGGTTTGAATTTTGGAATTTTTGACAAGGAGAATGCACCCCATTGGGGTCCTGTAATATTGAAAGAAGTTGATCGAATAGAGCTTAATCCATCAAAAATAAAGGAGCCTGTATCATACATGGGTGATGTAAAATGGATTGCTCAGGAAGACAAATACTTTTTCTCTGCAATTGTTCCTGTTAGCAAAGCAAATCAATTTTTTGTATTGCCCTATAATGGAGATGCCCTTACTGCAGTGGAATTTCAGGATGGAATAAATCATTACAAAGTTTTTGCATCCCCTAAGGACTATGATTATCTTAAAAAGTTTAATTTGGGACTTGAACATATAGTTGACTTTGGATTTTTCTCAATTATAGCCCTCCCACTTTTTTGGTTTTTAAAGCTTCTACACAGTTTTGTTGGTAATTATGGTGTTGCCATAATAATTCTTACCATAATTGTAAGAATTCCCTTTATTCCTATAGTTAATCGTGGGCAGAAGTCAATGCAGAAACTAAGCGAACTTCAACCAAAGTTATTAAAATTAAAAGAACAGTATAAAAATGATCCTCAAAGACTTCAAAAGGAGATGATGGAACTTTATAGAAAATACAAAATCAATCCAATGAGTGGATGCCTCCCAATATTGCTTCAAATTCCTGTATTTTTTGCTCTCTATCAAATTCTTACATTAGCAATAGAACTAAGACAGGCTCCTTTTATGTTATGGATACAAGATCTTTCAGCAAAGGATCCTTACTATATTCTCCCAATTTTAATGGGTGCTACAATGTTGATTCAACAAAAAATGACTCCTTCTACAGCAGATCCAACTCAACAGAAAATAATGCTTATTTTGCCAGTAGTTTTCACATTTTTGTTTCTTACTTTCCCTTCAGGACTTGTTCTTTACTGGCTTATAAATAATATATTTGGTATAGCTCAACAGTTCTACATAAATCAGAAAATTAAAAAGGCTAAGTGATTTTTTCAGAGTTTGACACAATTGCTGCCATAAGTACTCCTTTAGGAGAAGGCGGAATAGGAATAATCCGTTTAAGTGGAAAAGAAGCAATTTCGATTGTAAATAAAATTTTTAAATCTCCTAAAGGAGTGAATCTCTCAGATGTAAAAACTCACACTATTCATTATGGCTTTATAGTTGATCCTTTAACCAGACAGAGAATTGATGAGGTTTTAGTTACTGTTATGCGTGCACCAAATACATATACAAGAGAGGATGTTGTTGAGATTAACTGTCATGGAGGATATTTAACCTTAAAAAGAATTCTCGAACTTGTTTTATCTCAAGGTGCCCGTCTTGCTGAACCCGGTGAGTTTACAAAAAGAGCATTTTTAAGAGGTCGAATTGATTTAAGTCAGGCTGAATCAGTAATTGACCTTATCAGGGCTAAAACTGACCAGGCTCAAAAGATTGCTTTAGAGCATTTAAGTGGTAGACTGTCTGAAAAAATTAATGAATTGAGAGACTCACTTATGAGAGTTTGTGCCCATGTGGAAGCATATATTGATTTTCCTGAAGAGGATATAGATGGTCTCACAGAAGAAGAGATAACACAACAAATAAATTGCTTAAAAGAGGAGATAAAAAAACTCATTGAAGGATATGAAGAAGGAAAAATTTATAGGGAAGGACTTACAACTGCTATTGTAGGCAAGCCTAATGTTGGCAAATCCTCTCTTTTAAATGCTTTGTTAATGAAAGACAGAGCAATAGTAACAGAAATTCCAGGAACTACAAGGGATATTATTGAAGAATATGTAAATATTAAAGGAATACCTCTTAAAATTGTTGATACTGCCGGTATTCGTGAAGCCCATGACTTGGTAGAAGCAGAAGGAATAAAAAGAAGCTTGAAGGCAGTGGAATCAGCTGAACTTGTCCTTTTAGTCATTGACAGTAGCCGAAGTATTGACAGGCTTGATGAAGAGATAATAAACAAGGTAATTCATAAAAAGGTTATTGTTGTAATAAACAAAAAAGATATAAAAAGCACAGAATTTCATTTGCCTGAATCTTTAAAAGATAAACCAGCAGTTGAAATTTCAGCTTTAAATGCAGAAGGCATAGAAGATTTAAAGGAGCTTATTTTCAATACAACAATTTCTGGTAAATATGAGAAGGAAGGTATAGTAGTTACAAAGTTAAGACATAAACTTTCTCTTGAAAAAGCCTTTGAATCATTAAATAATGCCTATGAAAGTTTCAAAAAAAGAGAGCCCCTTGAGATTACTGCTATGTTTCTCAGAGAGGCTCTAAATTTCCTTGGTCAGATTGTTGGTGTTGTAACCACTGAAGAGATATTAAATTTAATCTTCAGTGAATTTTGTATTGGTAAATAGTTATTTTGCCTGCTGGGGTAGTTGTCCAGTCTTACCTCCAATTAAAGCCTGATTGAGCATTTCCTGTAAAGCCTTTTCATTAACTTCGACTTTATGTTTCTTTTTAAGTTCATCAATATAACTATTGAACCAGTCCTGCTGTTTTTTGGCTTTTAGTTGTTCCATTAGTTGAGTTTTTATTTGCTCAAAATCAACTGGGGTTCCTTTGACATCAGTAACTTTAAATATATAGAGGTCTCCTTTTAAATTCATAGGCATGCTTACTTGACCTTTTTTAAGACTGAATGCAACATTTTCAATTTGTGGAGCAAGTTGTCCCTTTTTGAAAAATCCCATATCTCCACCAGAGGCTTTTGTTTTTTCATCTTTGGAAAGTTCCTTTGCAATCTTGGCAAAATCTTCTCCTTTGTCAACTCTTTCATAGACTTTTTTAGCTTCTTCTTCATTTTTTACAACAATCTGGCTTAATCTAACCTCTGTTGGATTTATAAATTGTTCTTTATTCTTATCATAATAATCTTTTGCTTCCTTTTCTGTTACCTGTTGAATATTTTTTAGTTCCTGTTCAATCAACATGTTAATGAGGGTAATTTTCTTAAATTCTTCAAGTCTTCTTTTAAATTCCTCTGATTTGGCTAAATCTTTTTTCTTAGCTTCTTCATATAAAACTTCCCTTTTAATTAGTTCATCTTTTAGTCGATTAACACCCTCTGGAGTTGCAAGAAATACCTTTGTTTGAGGCGGAAGGCTTTTTATATCCTCCTCAAGGTCTTTTTTAGTAAGTTTTGATGAACCAGCTTTTACAATAACTTCATCCTTTTGTTGACTGCAGGAAAAGATAAATAAAACAACTATAAAAAATGCAAGAAATTTAAGAAACTTCATTAGTTTACTCCTTTCTGATAATTTTTCCTTTAATTTAACATTAAAATTTACATTTAAGCAAATAAATATTTTGCCCTTTGACTTTATCCATCTCTTCCTTCACCCAAGATAATTATTAACCCTAATCTATTGATAAAAAACTTCAACAAGGGTACCGATTAGAAATATTAAAAAAAACAGAAGTCCTAATAAAGCAGTCAATTTCCAGCCAATGTATCTTTCAATCCATGGAATGAATATAAGAAATCCAACAATAAACAAAGGAATGACAATTCCTCCAATAAAAACCATATCAGTTGAGAAAAATCTCAATAACCAAAAAATCCATAGATAATACCATTCCGGTCTTGGCTGATAGGCTGAAGTAAAATCTATTTCTCTGCCAATCACAGGAGGAAATAAAAAAGCAAGCAAAAGGATTATCTCAAATGTAACAATTGCAAAAAATAAAATTTCAATTAAGTAATCAGGATAAAACTTTTTTTTCATAATGGTTTTGATATACCAAGTTTTTTTATCATATGAAAATGTGCCCATAAAAGAATTGCTAAGATTAATGGAAACCAAAGTACATGGAAACTATAAAATCTGGCAAGAGTTACACCAGTTACCTCATATCCGCCCCTAATAATTAATAACAAACTTTCACCAATAAAAGGAATAGACCCAATAATATTTGTTCCTACTACAGTTGCCCAATAGGCTTTTTGATCCCATGGAAGAAGATATCCTGTAAAACCCTCTAACATAACAATAAAAAATATAATAACTCCAACAATCCAATTTAACTCTCTTGGAGGTCTGTAACTTTTTGTGATGAAAACCCTTATGGAGTGAATAATAATGCTTATGATTAAAACATTGGCAGACCATTTGTGAATTCCTCTTATTAATTTACCCAGATATACTTCTTCATGAATTCTTTGAATGCTCAAATAGGCTTCTTTTTCGGAAGGTACATAATGAAGGGATAGAAAAAGTCCGGATATTAAACATAATAAAAAGGCTGTAAAGGCAATTCCGCCAAAACAGTAAAAATAGTTAATTCCTTCTGGAATCTCTCTTTCAAAAATTCCTCTGTGAGCTGATTTTAATCTGAATCTATCAAGAAACCAATCAATGAAATTCATATTTTTATTCCAATAAAAATCCTGTTATTTTCTATTTTAACTGGAAATCTTATAAGATTTTCCTTTGGCGGACCTTCAATTACCTTTCCTTCAATATTGTATCTGCCTGCATGACAGGGGCATATGAACTCATTTATGTTTATGTCAAAATTTACAAAACATCCAAGATGAGTGCATACAGGCGATAGAGCAAATATTGAATTGTTATATTTTACAAGAAATATTTTTATAGTCCTTTCCTCATCAATGGCTATATCAACTTTTTTAACTCCTTCTTTTGGAATTTTGTCATTGGAGATTTCAAAAAAATTGTAGGGCTTGTTTTTCGGTTTTTTAGGCTTTAAAAAAATTAAAACTGAGAGAACAAAAACAAAACTTGCTATAATAAAAAATAAATTTATAACTTTTTTTAAAAAAAGCCTTCTTCTTGAGTTATGTAACTGATTGTCTTTAAAATCAATATTTTTCATACCCCCATATCCTATTGTGAAAATATATTGACAAAAAAATTTTTTTTAGATACCATTTATATATAGTATAACAAAAGCAAGGGGGTGAGGGTATGAGTATTACCCGACGAGATTTTTTAAAAATTGCAGCAGTAACTGGTGGCGTTGCAGTTGCTGGAACACCAGTAGTAAAGTCAGTTTTAGCCCTTGGTAAAAAACCTGTTTCATTACCCCAATATGTTCCTACAACCTGTGAGATGTGTTTCTGGCGATGTGGTGTAATTGCAAAGGTTGTTGATGGAAAGGTTGTAAAGCTTGATGGGAATCCTATTCATCCAAACTCTCGTGGAAAATTATGTGCAAGAGGGCATGGAGGAATTGGGCTTCTTTATGATCCTGATAGATTAAAAACGCCTCTTATTAATACTGGTAGTCGAGGAGAAGGAAAGTTTAAGAAGGTTTCATGGGATGAAGCTTTGGGTTATGTGGCAGATAAAATGGAAAAAATTAAAGAAAAATACGGTGCAGAATCAATAGCTCTTCTTACACATGGAACAATTTCAACCTATTTTATCCATCTTCTTCAAGCCTTTGGCTCACCAAATTTTGCATTTCCTTCCTTTGCATTATGTAGAGGTGCTCGTGATACTGCCTTTGAAATAACTTTTGGTGAAGCAGTTGGTAATCCAGAAAGAGTTGATATTCAGAATAGTAAAGTAATTGTTCTTATAGGTAGTCATCTTGGGGAGAATGCCCATAATTCTCAGTGTCAGGAGTTTGCAGAGGCAGTAGGTAAGGGAGCTATTGTAATTGTTGTTGACCCAAGATTTTCAACAGCTGCAGGAAAAGCAAAATATTGGCTGCCTATAAAACCAGCCACTGACCTTGCACTTTTGCTTTCATGGATTAATGTAATAATAAATGAAGGACTTTATGATAAAGAGTATGTTGCAAAATATACTGTTGGATTTAATGAAGTTGCAAATGCAGTAAGAGAATATACTCCAGAATGGGCTGAAAAAGAAACAGATATCCCAGCAAGTTTAATTATTGAGACAGCTCGGATTATGGGGAAAAATAAACCCAGTGTTTTAATCCATCCAGGAAGACATACCGCATGGTATTCAGATAATGTACAACGTCAGCGTGCTGTTGCCATACTTACAGCCCTTTTAGGTGCCTATGGAAGACCAGGTGGAATTTATCTTAATCCAAAGAAAAAGCTTGAACCTGTATTTCTTTCAGATAAAGATTATCCTGACCACCAAAAACCAGAGATCCATAAGGGTAATTATCCCTTTGCAGGTGAAGAAGGTTTAACTCATGCAATTGTTAAAACTACATTAACAGAGCAACCCTATCCTATAAAGGGCTGGTTTACCACAGGAATAAACATAATTAAGGCAATGCCTAATCAGAGAGATACTTTAAAGGCTATTCAAAAACTTGAGCTACTTGTTGCAGTGGATATGATGCCCTATGATGGTGTAATACTTGCCGATGTGGTACTTCCAGAATGCACCTATCTTGAGCGCCACGATGATTTATTTACAGTGAAAGAGAGAGCCTTTGGAATATCAATCCGTCAGCCTGTTGTCCAGCCAATGTATGATACAAAACCAGGATGGTGGATAGCAAAGGAACTTGGTAAAAGACTCGGACTTGAAGATCACTTTCCATGGAATACTTTTGAAGATTTCTTAAAAATGAAGTGTGAAACATGGGGAATAGATTACAGCGAGCTTACAAAAAAGGGTTATATTAGTTTTCCAGAAAGTGAAAAACCTTACATATCAGCTGATAATGAGCCAAAATTTAAAACACCTTCAGGAAAAATTGAGCTTTACAGTAAAGAACTTAAAGATAAAGGATTTGATCCTGTTCCAAAATACACAAGACATGAACAACCTCCTGAAGGGTGGTTTAGACTTATCTATGGTAGATCTCCAGTGCATACATTTTCGAGGACAACCAATAATCCTTCTTTGTGGGAATTGATGGAAGAAAATACAGCATGGGTCAATGCAAAGGTTGCGAAAAGAAAGGGGCTTAAAAATGGTGAATATATTGTACTTATAAATCAGGATGGAGTTAAATCAAATAAAGTAAGAATAAAAATAACAGAGAGAATTAGACCAGACTGCATATATCTTGTCCATGGTTTTTCATCAACTTCAAAACTTTTAAGAAAAGCTTATTTAAGAGGTGCCGATGACCAGCAACTTATAACAAGATATGACATTGACCCAATTGCAGGAACTGTTGGAATGAGAGTTAATTTTGTAAAGATTGCCAAGGAGGTCTGATATGCCAAGATATGTTATGGTCATAGATGTTGAAAGATGTATTGGATGTATGGCATGCGTTATTGCTTGTAAAAAAGAGAATGGAGTTGCTGATGGATATTTTAGAACAAGAGTTGTTGAAGAAGTAAGAGGTGAATTTCCATATTTGAGAATGGAACAAAGGTCAGAGCTTTGTAATCACTGTGAAATAGCACCCTGTATTGATGCCTGTCCAACAAGAGCTTCTCATAGAGCAAAAGATGGAACAGTTCAGATTGAAAAGAAAAAATGCATTGGGTGTAAAGCCTGTATTTTAGCCTGCCCCTATGATGCAAGGTATTCTACACCAGAAGGTGTTGCTGATAAATGTAGCTTTTGTGAACACAGACTCAAAGAAGGCAAAAGTCCTGCTTGTGTTGAAACATGTCTTGGACATTCAAGGATATTTGGTGATTTAGATGATCCAAACAGTGAAGTATCACAGCTTATTAAAAAATACGATGCTTCAGTGAGACTTGAATTCGCGGGAACCCGTCCAAGAGTCTTTTACATTAACAAAAAATTTGCAGGAGGTCTATAATGATAGAGCTTAGTATTACAGGAACAAATGCTATTACCTTTCCCCATCTTGAAGTTTGGGATTGGAGAATTGTAATTTACTTATTCTTAGGAGGTCTTTCAGCTGGAATGCTTGTCATGTGTTCAATTGCAAATTTGAGGATTCCTAAACAACCTGTTGAAGAGCTTGCTCAATGTGTTAGAGCGCCCTTTATTGCCTTTATAATACTTTCTGTGGGTGCCCAATTTATAATCCTTGATCTCGGTGCACCTTTCAACCTTTACTGGGGTTATTTAACTTTTCAGCCTCTTTCTCTTATGTCTTGGGGTACCTGGGGAGTCCCTGCTGTTTTATTTGCAAATGCACTTTACATTTTAGCAGTTATTCCTAATGAGCAGAGACATCGTCTAAGATTTCCATTTCTTATAAAAATTTCTGAGAAACTTGTACCTAAAATGAGACCAATTGCAAAGTTAAATTTCGCTATGGGAATATTTCTTGGAATATACACTGGTGTTCTACTTAGTTCCTTTGCAGCAATCCCTCTTTGGAACAATGCTACACTGTCAATTTTATTTCTTGTTTCAGCTCTTTCTTCAGGTGCTGCAATGATTGTTATTATTGCTAAAAAAGCAGAGATTAAATTTCTCTTTACAAAAATTGATATATGGTTAATTGTTGCAGAACTTGTTGTGATAGCTTTGTTTTTCTATGGATTATATACATCGACTGCTCCATATAAAAGGGCAATTGAACCCTTTTTCTCACTAACAAGTGAACATTTCATATTTACTATTGCCCTTATTTCTATATTTCTTTTGCTTCCTTTAGCGTTAAGAATTAAACTTGGAGAATTAAAAGAGTTTGAAGATGGTTTTCATGGTGAATTTACCCGTGCTCAAATTTTTAGAATGAATTTTGCAGCTATATTAGTACTTACAGGAACATTGATTTTAAGAGCAGCAATAGTTTATGCTGGGCAGTTAACAAAACTTTCATTTTATTGATATAATCTAACCAAATCCTAAAAAGAAAGGAGGTGAAAGGGAATGAAAAAAATATTAGCAATAGTAGTAATGTTAACCTTTGTATTTGGTTTTGTTGTCTCTTCCTATGCAGCCAATATTAGCGGAACCATAACCAATATTGACGGAAACAAGATAACCGTTAAGAAAGCAGATGGAAAAGAAGTTACTGTTGAACTTAAAGTTGGTGACAAAATAACAATCAAGCAGGAAGTACCAAAGGAAAAGGCTAAAGAAGGGACAGCACCAAAGAAAAAGAAAGCAGTAGAAGGCTGTTAAAAAATTTTTATAGGGAGGGGGGGTGTATTTATCCCCCCTATAGGATATGCAGATAATGTTATATTTCAACATTCAAAAGTCCTTCAGTATAGAAGTCCTTTCAAGAAAAATCAGAGAAGTTCTTGAAGGAAAATAATAGAATCAATCTTTCATCAACTAAAATTTTCAAACATAAATTGACAGATTTTAAAAATTTTGATATGCTTACCTAAATGAAGAAGTTATTTATTTCGTTTTTGATTATAATTGTTTTTAGTTCACCTGCGTTTTCATTTGACAGAAAGGGATTTTCACCAACAGCTCCCTTTGCAGTTTTTTCAACCTTTTCTGCAGAATCTCCGAACAGAAATCAGGTTGCCATTGACCTTAATTTTGATTTTACAAGAGAGCCAGCTATAAAAAGATTGAATCTAAATCTTTCTTATGGATTAACAGATAGAGTTGAAATTATCACCAATCTTCCCTATAACATTTCTTATAAAAATTCCTTCAATGACAATGGAGCAGAAGACCTAAATTTTGGATTTAAACATAGATTTATTGATGAAACAACTTTTTTGCCAGCCTTTGCTTATATGCTTTATTTATCAGGTGATATCGGGCATGAAGATTTTTCAACAGGCGGTGGATTAGGTGCAGGTTTTGTTATAACCAAAAAGATAGGTCCTGTTAAAGCCCATGGAAACATAATTTATTTCAATCCCGAGAAAGAAGGATTAAATGAATCATGGAATATTAATCTTGGTTCAGAGTTGAAGATAAGTTACAATTCAAAGATTTTATTTGAAATAATTGGCAGAAAAGCTATTAATAAAAATAAAATAGACCTCCTTGAATGGCGGCTTGGTTATAGAGTCAGGGTAACAGATTTTTCATATACTTCTGTAGGTATTGGTTTTGATATAAAAAACAGAACTCCAGATGTTAGATTACTTTTTGGTGTAACTGTTCTTTTCCCCCAAGAAAAGAAAAAGTTAAAGAAAATTGTAGATGATGTTCATTAATGTTATAATAAATTCATGTTTGATTTAGGAATTCAGGAGTTAATTGTTATATTCATAGTGGCATTATTAGTTTTTGGTCCTAAGAGACTTCCAGAACTTGGCTATTCATTAGGAAAAGCACTTAATGAAGTTAAAAAGGCTTTTCAGTCTGCAAAAACAGAAATGGAAAAGGAAATCGAAGAGGTTAAAGAAACCGTTGAAGAAGCAAAAAAAGATATAAAAGATCCTCTACAATTAAAAGATGAACTTTTCAAAGATATGCCAAACCTTTCTGATTTAAGAATTGATAAACATATTGAAAACATTGCCAAAAGAGAGATTGAAAAGAAGGAGTAAGAATGGATGGAAGAACAAAAGATGTCTTTAATAGAACATCTTTCAGAGTTAAGGAAAAGAATTGTTGTATGCCTTGTTGCTCTGTTAATTGCCTTTTTGATTACCTTTAGTTTTTCTGAATATATATTTAAGCTTTTACTTTTTCCTCTTAATTATTCCCCTCAACTTTCATTGAAGGAAGGATTAGTTTTTGTTCCTGATCAGAAGCTTCAAAATACAAAGCTTGTATTTTTGGGACCTGCAGAAGCTTTTTGGATGAATATGAAGATAGCCCTTGTAAGTGGTTTTATTCTTATAATTCCTATAGTTTTTTATCAGCTTTGGAAGTTTATTTCCCCAGGGCTTTATCAACATGAAAAAAAATATATTATTCCCTTTGTTTTAAGTGCCTCGGGTCTTTTTCTTGTTGGAGTAACCTTTTGTTATTTAATAGTGCTTCCATTTGCAATGAGTTTTCTCCTTAATTATAAGGTAGGAGATTTTCTCATGCCCATGCTTTCTGTGGGACTTTATATAGATTTTCTCTTAAAGTTTTTACTTGCCTTCGGTTTTGTATTTGAACTACCTATTCTTATTGTTATTACTACCAGAATGGGTTTGATAACTCCACAGACACTGAAAAAATACAGAAAGCTTGCAGTGATTCTTGCTTTTGTTGTTGCTGCAATTATTACTCCCACTCCCGACGCTTTCAATCAAACATTGATGGCTGTTCCAATGATTATTTTATATGAATTTGGTATCTGGGTTTCAATTATATTAAATAAAAAGAAGGGGCAAGATAATGGAGGGCAGAACTAAGTCTTTACAGGCAATTGCCTCTGATATTGCTGAAGGATTTGTTATAGTAAATCCAATTTTTTTAAAAAAATTTAAAGAAAGAGAGCTTAAAGAACTTCAGGAAGCATTAATAAAAAAGGAAAGACAAATTCGAGCAGAACCGTTTCCCTTCAACGATGCCTTTCAAATCAGACAGAGAAATATGAAACTTCAGCGAATTGCTCAAGCTATGGTGGTATTAAAAAATTTCCTTGAAGGTAGAATATGAAAATAGCTCTCATTGGTTTTTCTAACTCTGGCAAAACAACTCTTTTTAATGCAATTACCCATCAAAAAATTGATACATCACCTTCAATAACTCCTCCTGATGTAATTCACAAAGGTATAATACAGGTCGAAGATTCAAGATTAAAAAATATTAGCGAACTTGTTAAACCAAAGAAGACAACCTTTGCAACAGTTGAATGCATTGATACTGCTGGACTTTTAAAAAACAATCCAGTTCATAATTCAAAGATAATAAAAAATATAACAGAAGCAGATGCTTTAATATATGTTTTAAGGGGATTTGAGGATTTATCTATTCCCTATCAGTTTGATTCAATAGATCCTTTAAGAGATTTTTCAGAACTTGAGTATGAATTTTTAATCATTGATTTAGATTTGGTCACTAAACGAATTGAAAGAATGGACGAACAAAAAAAGAAAGGACAAAAAATAAATGAAAGAGAAAGGGAGGTTTTAATTTTTTTGCAAGAACATCTTGAAAATGGAAAACCTTTAAGAACAGCCCAAATATCAGATGAACAATTTATTGAAATAAGACATCTGAATTTTTTAACTTTGAAACCTCTTTTAGCAGTAACAAATGTAGATGAGAAAACCTTCAATTCCGGTAAATACAAAGACTTAGATTTTATAACGATTTGTGGAAGCCTTGAAAGCGAAATTTCTCAACTTCCATATGATGAAGTATATAATTTTCTGGATGCTATGGGAGTAGATGAACCAGTTAGTAAAAAAATTATAAAAAAAGTCTATGAAATTTTAAATTACATAACATTCTTTACAATAATTTCTCAAGAAGTAAGAGCCTGGAGTATTCACAAAGGAACAAAGGCTGTAGAAGCCGCAGGTAAAATTCATTCAGACATTCAAAGGGGATTTATCAAAGCAGAAGTAATATCTTATGAAGATTTTCTATCAGTACAGGGAGACCTTGGTTTAGCTAAACAAAAAGGAATTTTACGATTAGAAGGAAAGGAATACGAAGTAAAGGATGGTGATATAATAACATTCAGATTTAAAGTTTAATCTTTAAAAAGGAGGGGGAATATGGGGTTTTTACAGGAACTTGACAAAAAAGTTAAGTTACGCTGGAAAATGGTTATTCCACTTGCATTTGCAATTGCCTTTGGAGTAATTGCAACAGTAATTGTAACAGGATATGGAGCTTATAAGATTGCTTTTGATTCAGCAGTTCATTTTGGAGCAAAAGAAGTTCCAGAGACAATAATGAAAGAAGTAAGAAATATGCAGATTGCTTTTGCTGTTTTGGGATTTTTAGGGATTATATCAGCTTCTTTGATAGTTTACATAACTTATATGATTACTCATAAACCCATTAATCTTCTTGCTCAGACATTGCAAAAAATTTCAGAGGGAGATTTAACTGTAAGTGTAGGATTTAAGGATAGAGTAGATATTGTAGGAAGGCTTGCAAACAGTATTGATAGAGTCTTACAATCTTTTATAAATCTTACAGACCGCTCTTTGGAATACTCTCAAAAACTTGCTTCAACCGTTGACAAATGTAACAAAGTTATTGATGATACAATTGAAGATGCCAAGAAACAATCTCAACAGGCAAATCAGATCGCAACTGCAGCAGAGGAGATGACTCAGACAATTACAGATATAGCAAATAATGCAGCTAAGGCATCAGAAACTGCAACAGAGGCAATGGAAATAGCTAAAAAAGGGCAGTCCTCAGCAGAGCAAGCAGTAAAGAAAGTAAATATTGTCTACCAGACAACTAATGAACTTGGTAGCATGATTGATAATCTCAATAAAAGAGCTACTGAAATTGGAGAAATCGTAACTGTTATAAAAGACATAGCGGACCAAACTAATCTCCTTGCCTTAAATGCAGCAATTGAAGCAGCTCGTGCAGGCGAGCAAGGCAGAGGCTTTGCAGTTGTAGCAGATGAAGTAAGAAAACTTGCAGAAAGAACGATTAAAGCAACAGAGGAGATTGCAAATAAGATAGGTCTAATTCAAAAGGAGACATTACAGACAGCCCAATCAATGAATAAAGAACTTACAGAAGTAAAAGAGGTAACCGATGCAGTAAATAGTATCGGAAAGGCATTAGGTGAGATTGTGTCGGCTGTTATAAAAGTTAAAGATCAGATAACACAAATAGCAACAGCAGTGGAAGAGCAGTCTGCGGCAAGTGAAGAAGTGACAAGAAACATTGAAGAAAGTGCAAAAATTGCATCAGAAATAGAAAAACTCGCATGGGAAATTGTAAAGGATTCATATGCAATTCTTCATATTTCATCGGATTTAAGACACACAGCTTCATTAGTTAAAACAAAAAAATCTCAAGAAATGCTTTTTGATATTTTCAAAGGAGACCATGAAAGATTAATGGTAAGAGTACATGCCCATCTGAAAGGTATTGACAGACTTGATCCAGAACGCCTTGCTGATTATCGTGCTTGTGGTGCAGGAAAGTGGTATTATGGAGAAGAAGGACAGAAATATAGAGACTTACCAGGTTTTATGGAGTTTGAGGAAGTTCATAGAGCCTGTCATAGTCTTGGAAGGGACATAATAGTTGCTTATAATTCAGGAGACTATGATAAAGTAAATAAATTAAAAAAAGAAATTGAAAGAAACAGTGAAAGATTAAACAAAATTTTAGATCAACTTAAAAGTGGTTATCTTGCAAGAATTAGGTAAAGAATGCTATTATTAACCATAGAGTTTGGAGAGGTGGCCGAGCTGGTCGAAGGCAGCCGCCTGCTAAGCGGTTGTGGGGCCAAAAGCTCCACCCAGGGTTCGAATCCCTGCCTCTCCGTTTTAATTATTGATGGATTCCTATTCATTTATAGCTAAATTTTCATATCCAGGTTTATTTTTTCTACTAATTCTTGGAGGATTAGGCGTTCCCTTTTTCCCAGAGGATTTGATACTGATTGCCTGTGGGATGTTGATATCTTTCAAAATAATTAAACCGATTCCAGCAATAATTATTGCCTATTCAGGATTAGTAATTTCTGATTTTATGCTTTATTATGCAGGAAAAAAATTTGGAAGAAAAATTGTAACCAATAAGAGATTTGAAAAAATCCTCTCACCTGCTAAATTTCTTATTCTTGAAAGAAAGTTTATAAGACACAGCACACTTTTAATGTTACTTGGAAGACTTCTTGTAGGTTTTAGAACCCAAGTATTTATTCTTGCTGGAATAACAAAAGTTCCCGTTTATAAATTTTTAATTATAGATGCCTTTGGTTCTGCCGTTGTCCTTTCGGTGATGGTTTCTGCAGGATACATGGGTGGTAAATTTCTCGAAAACATTCAAAAAGGTATAATGTACATTGAATATATTGTTGGTATGATTGTGATATTTGCTATTATCTTAATTTTGATTCATTTTTCTTACAGATATTTAACTCGTAATAATATTAAACAGTAAAAGCATAATTGTCCCAAATGGGACAGTAGATTTTAAGATTGTTCCCTTCAGCACAGTCCAATAAATAAAATTTTCTTATTTTTCAATTAAATCAATCTGGCAAAGTCTTTGCTTTTTAACTTTTCCTGAAATACTTTTTTGGAGAAGTGTTATGCAAAAAATTTTAGTGTGTTTTGATGGTTCAGAATGGTCGAAGAAAGCTTTAGAGCAAGCAATAGAGATAGCTCAAAAATTTGATTCCCATATTACAGTTTTATCGGTTGTCCCAAAGGTTTGTTTTTTAGAAATTGGCATTGATTGCGCCACTGTTGAAGCAATATTTAAAGCAGAAACAGAGGGAAATCTTAATTCTGCCAAAAAAATCATGAATGAAAAGGGGGTGAGAGGAGAAACTTTAATTTTAGAAGGTACACCAGCAGATGTAATTGTTGACTACGCGAAGGACAACAAAATTGACTTAATCGTTATTGGTTCAAAGGGTAAGAATGCCACTGAAAGAACGCTTTTTGGAAGTGTTACTCAGAAAGTAGCAGTCAATGCTACTCAATCTGTATTGATTGTAAGATAATAATAGGAGGGGAGAAAATATGAAAATTTGGATATTATTTTTAGCTTTAATTTTCTTTGCTTCAGGTAATGCCTTTGCAGAACAAACGCAAGAACAAGTTACATTGCCTCAGGAACAGGTTACGTTGTCTTTAGACAAATCTGTCTATGAAGGAGGAGAAATAATCAAAATAAAAGGAAAGGCTCCTGCAGGTAGACCCGTTTATATTGAAATAGCCTCTGAAAAAAAAGTTCAAGTTTCAAGGCTTGATGCAAGAAGAGATCCAGATACAGGGAAAATACCCTATATATTTTATTTAAGTAAAGATATTCCCGCTCTTTATATGATTCTTATGCCAAAGGAGGTTGAAGAGGCATATAAAATTGAAGCAGCTAAGGATAAAGACTGGAGCGTAAGCAGAATGCTTACAACAACTGGAGCAGATGTAGCTTATATAACTCCTGGAAAGGCTGTCGTTGAAAGATGGCAGGCATCTATTTTAGCCACTATAATGGGCTCAAGAGGTGAAAAACTTGAACCACTCGATGAAAAGGGTAACAGAAGACAATCAATGCCTCTTATGAAAGCGAGATTTAGATGGCCTGAAAGGATGTTTAGTCCAACAATAAAGATAAATGAAGACGGAACCTTTGAGGCGGAATATAAATTGCCTGATAACGCACCAAGCGGTAATTATACAGTAATTGCTGTTGTTGATAAAGATTTGAAAAGTGAAACTGTAACTTTTAAACATGAACTTTCCTTTGGAGAACTTTATTTTGACAGAGCAGGGCAGAGTCTTAACGTAATCGGACCATTCTTACTCGCAACTGTCGTTACCACATTTGGCGTTTTAATGGGTGCTGGTGGAGGTTTTATTCTAAATCCTCTGTTGATATTTATATATGGAATACCTCATACAATTGTAGCAGGCTCTGTTCTCCCAACAGTTTTATTTAGCCAAGCAAGTGGTATATATAACTATACAAGAATAAAATTCATAAGCTGGAAATTAGGTGTTGGTGTAGGATTGGCGATGTTAGCAGGAGGATTCATTGGTCCTAAGCTTACAGAGATGATAACTCTTGAACAATATAAGTTTCTCTTTGGTTGGGTGCTTTTAATTCTTGGTGCTATTATGCTTTGGCAGACAACGCCAAAATACATTGAAAGAAACAAAAAAGAACAGGCTATTCTGAAAGAATTCAAGAGAAGGGCAGAGGAAGCAGCTGCTAAAAAAGCTGAGAAAAAATTACAAAAATAGTAAAGGAGGTATGCTATGAAAATTGAATTCTGGGGACAAGAATTTAAAGCAAATATGATAGTTGGCTGTACTGGTGGTTTTTTAATAGCAGTAATGTCAAGTATGTTTGGTTTTGGTGGCGGTCCTTTCATGGTTCCTTTAATGACTGTAATAATGGGACTTCCTATGTATGTCGTTGTCGGAAGCTCTCTTTTAGCCATATTTTTTAACACTTCAATGGCAACTGCTAGAGTGATTGGCTTTGGAAATGTAGATTTCTTACTGTTTGCTATAATGGCTATTGGTGCTATAATTGGAGGTAATGTTGGTCCAAGAATAGCTCAAAAATTGAATCCTCTTTGGGTCAAAAGGGTAGCTGTTATTGGTCTTACAATACTAGCATTCATGCTTTTAGGCGTAATACCTACGCCAAGATAAAAAAATAAAAGGAGGTTTGTCATGAGTAAGAAGTTGTTGTTAATTGCCTTAGTTGTATTGCTGGTGTTTCCTTTCAATGCAATTGCAAAGGAGTTGAAGTTTGGTGTTCTGCCAAGGCTTACAGAGAAGGAAATGAGAGAAGGTTTTACACCCCTTGCTGACTATTTAAGTAAAGAGTTAGGAGTCAAGGTTGTTCTTGTGATACCAAAGGATTTTGACACATGGAGAAAAGAAGCTGAAGCAAGACAATACGATTTTGTCTACACCAATCCCTATCTTTATGTTTTACTAAAAAAGGCAGTTCCTGAAACAGAACCGCTTGTTATAGCTTCAGAACCAGAGATTGGTGATGATATCAAAGGAACAATAATAGTTAAAAAGGAAAGTCCTATTAAAACAATTGCTGATCTTAAAGGAAAAACCATTGCTGCAACAGATCCAGGTTCAGCAGGTGCGTACCTTGTACAGATGATGATGTTAGCAAAGGCTGGTATAAAAAAGGATGATGTCAAAATAATATTTGAAAAGAAACGTGATCCTGTTGCAGAAGCTGTACTTACTGGAAAGGCAGATGCAGGTTTTGTAAGAGATGATGATGTTGAAAAATTAAAAGTTGGTGCAGGTAAATTCCGTAAGTTAGCAGTAAGTGAGCCAATACCTAATTGGCCTATAGCTATATCAAAGAAAATGGATCCTGAATTAGCAAAAAAATTAAGAGATGCATTGATTAAACTCAAAAAAGGTGATCTTAAGACTATATCAGTATTAGGACCAGCAAGAATAGAAGGTTTTGTCCCAGTAAAAGACAAAGATTATGATATTATGAGAGAAGCTGCCAAGGCAGTTGGTGCATGGTAAATGTTTTTGATTTAAAATTAAGAAAGTGGGGACTTAGTTCCCCACTTTCTTAATAAATTTAAATTTATATTTATAAAAAATCAAGTTAAAACTCTTTGGGATTTCTATAAACAATGTAAAAGAAAGTTTTAAAAATTATAGAATAAAAGGTTTTGAAATTAAAAGGAGGTGAAAAATGTCTAAAGTTTCATCTGTATACAGCAATTGTGGAATGTGTTCAGTAAGATGTCCCATACAGGTAGAAGTTATTAATGGAAGAGTTACTTGGATAGAAGGAAATCCCTATGTTGCAGGCATAGAAAGCAGTCTTTGTGCTAAGGGCTCTGCTGGACTGTCTCTTCTTTATGACTTTGAAAGACCTCAATATCCCATGATAAGGACTGGTGAAAGAGGTTCTGGTCAGTTTAAAAGAGCAACATGGGATGAAGCCTTTGCCTATGTAGCAGAGGCATTGAATAAAATTCAATCTCAGTATGGCAAAAAATCTGTTGCACTACTTGACAGAGGTGCAGGATTATTTGGTGAAATTCAAAGATGTTTTCTAAGAGCAATTGGTTCACCAAATTATTTTAGTCATGATGACTTTTGCAGAAAAAATGTTGACCTTGCCTATCAAAGCCTTCTTGGATATGGAAGGCCAGAGATTGGTTATGACTTTGCAAATACCCGTCATATGGTTTTTTATGGTAGAAACGCCATTGAAGCATTGGGTGTAAGGGAGGTTAACAATATTGTTAAGGCTCTTACAAATGGTGCTAAACTTACATACATTGATGTAAGAGCAACTAAAACTGCAACAAAGGCTACAAAATTTTTGCAAATAAGACCAGGCACTGATTATGCTTTAAATCTTGCACTAATTCATGTAATTTTAAGAGAAAACCTTTTTGATAGAGACTTTGTAGACCGCTTTGTAACTGGACTTCCAGAGCTTGAAAACTTCATTAAACCCTACACTCCAGATTGGGCTGAAAAAGAAACAGGAATTCCAGCCTATGAAATAATTAATCTTGCAAGACAGCTTGCCTCTGACAGCCCTAAAGTAATCCTTTATCCTGGATGGTTTGCTGCAAGAACAATGGATTCCTTTTATTTTGCAAGGTCAGTGATAATTCTGAATGCCCTTCTTGGAAGCATTGAACAGAAGGGTGGGTTAATTTTAGCAAAAACTCCAAAAGAAGTTGGAGCAAAGGGACTTAATAGTATTCTTGAAAGAATTCCCGCACCAGCTGACAAAAGAGTTGAAGCAGAGGAAGGCAAAGGCTTCCTTTATGATGGTGCAGGACATATTCTTCACCTATACAGAGCTATAAAAACAGGTGAACCCTATCCAATAAAAGCACTTTTTGTTGTCCGTTATGATCCCTTTGCAGGTATCACCCATAAAGACATAAAAGAAATTTTAAATGGACTTGATCTTCTTGTTGCAGTAGATACAAATTATTCAGCTACTGCCTGGTATGCTGATGTGGTTCTTCCAGAGTCTACCTATCTTGAAAGGGATGATATAATAGGGCTCCAAAGAGGAGCAAAGCCAACATTAGTAATGCGCAGGAAAGCAATAAATCCTATCTATGACACCAAAGGTAAATGGGAAATATTCACAGGACTTACAAAAGCCTGTGGTGCAGGTGAGCACATGCCCTATGAAACAATAGAAGATATATGGAATTATCAACTTGAAGGAACAGGAATAAAAATTGAAGATTTCAACAAAAATGGACAGGTTGCACTTTGTAAAAATCCAGTGATGTACAGTAGAGATGAGCTTAAGTTTAAAACACCTTCAGGAAAAGTAGAGATACTTTCAAGTAAGATGACAGAAAGAGAAGTTCCATATTTTCTTGATTTCCAGACACCTCCGAAACCAAATATTGAAGAAGGAGAATTTAGACTTGTCTTTGGAAGAATGGCAGTTCACACCCATGTTCAAACCCATAACAACAAGTACCTAAATGAGATTGTACCAGAGAATGAACTCTGGATAAATGAAGGAGTAGCTAAAAAACTTGGTATAAAAGATGGAGATACTGTTGAGGTTTCCTCTGGTGATTACAGTGGAAAAATTAAGGCAAAGGTAACTCCATTCATTCATCCAGAGGCTGTATTTATGTACCGTGGATTTGAAAATGAAGTTCCTGTCAAAACTCGCTCCTATGGGAAAGGTCTTAATGAAGGCAGGCTCCTTAAAGGTGCCTTTGAAAAGATGGCCTATGGAAGCCATACAGGTGCTCTTTTTGAATGTTTTGTTAAGGTAAGAAAGGCATAGGAGGTGAATAGATGAGCATTTATTACATATATCAAGATCATGAAAAATGTATAGGCTGTTATGCCTGTGAAGTTCATTGTAAAACAAAAAATGACTTACCTGTTGGTCCAAGGCTTTGTAGAATCATAGAAACTGATATAAAATTGGTCGGAGGACTGCCAAGACAGAGATTTGTATTTATGCCTTGTTTTCATTGTGAAGACCCTTGGTGTGTTAAAGCCTGTCCAACAGGGGCAATGCAAAAACGTTCAAAGGACGGAATTGTTTTTATTGAACAGAGCCTGTGTATAGGTTGTAAATCCTGTATTACAGCCTGTCCATGGGGAGTTCCTCAATGGAATTCTGAAACAGGAAGGGTTGTCAAATGTGATTACTGTAAAGACAGAGTTGATCAGGGATTAAAACCTGCATGTGTAACTAAATGTACAACAAAGGCATTAAGATTCATCTCAGCCGATGAAGCATCAAGGTTAAAAAGAGAGAGATTCGTTAAGGATACTTATGAATCCCTTTATTGATTTAAAATTTTTTAAATATGAGATTCTTCACCTTCGTATACGCTTAGGGTCAGAATGACAAATACTTAATCTGTCATTCTTAAGGACAAAATCTGGAAGAATCTCAAAAAAGTTAATTTTGATTTCTGACATCACTTTGGAAAAGAAAAAAATGACAGATACTAAAGAAATAAAAGAACTAATTGAAGTTGATGACGGAGTAAGGATTATCAAGGGTAGTAATGTAATCTTTACTACCCTTGATAAAATTGTTAACTGGGGGAGGTCAAATTCTCTTTGGCCTCTTACTTTTGGACTTGCCTGTTGTGCTATTGAGATGATGGCTGCAGGAGCATCCCATCATGACCTTGACAGATTTGGAATACTTTTCAGAGCGTCGCCAAGGCAGGCAGATGTGATAATTATAGCTGGTACTGTTACCTATAAAATGGCACCTGTTGTAAAAAGAGTTTATGATCAGATGCCAGAGCCTAAATATGTTGTTGCAATGGGAAGTTGTGCCTGCACAGGAGGAATTTTTAATACCTATAGCACAGTTCAGGGTGCAGATCAGTTTTTACCTGTTGATGTCTATATTCCAGGATGTCCACCCCGTCCAGAGGCTTTAATGTATGGCTTACTTAAACTTAAAGAAAAAATAATGAAGGAGCAGGGAAGATGGGGCAGTTGGAAATAGAAAAATTATCTGAAACAAAATTTGTTCTTCAGATGGGTCCCCATCATCCTGCAACTCATGGGGTTTTAAAGCTTTATACTGAGTTTGAGGGTGAAAGGGTTTTAAAAATTGTCCCTGATGTAGGTTATCTTCATCGAGGTATTGAAAAGCTTGCAGAATCAAAGACATATCCTTCAGCAATGACCCTTACAGACAGACTTGATTATATATCAAGTATGACTAACAATATTGGTTACTGTCTTGCTGTTGAAAGGCTTATGGGTATTGAGCCACCTCCAAGAGCAAAATATATAAGAACAATGGTGGCAGAGCTTACAAGATTAAGCAGTCACTTACTTTGGCTTGCCACCCATGCTCTTGATATTGGAGCAATGACAGTCTTTCTTTATGCCTTCAGAGAAAGAGAGCAGATTCTTGAGCTTTTTGAAAAAATCTGTGGAGCCCGCCTTACAGTAAGTTATCCGAGAATTGGTGGTGTCAGAGTTGATATAAAAGAGAAGGTTTTAGAGGAAATATCCAAATTTACTGAAATTATGCTTAATCGCATTGATGAATATGAAGGATTACTTACAGAAAACAGAATATGGATATCAAGAACAAAGGGAGTTGGAGTTGTATCTTCAGAGGAAGCCCTGTCTTTGGGACTTACAGGTCCTGCTTTGAGAGGTTCAGGTGTTTACTATGATATCAGAAAGCTTATACCCTATGATGCCTACTCTGAGGTTGATTTTGAGGTTCCCCTTGGAGAAAATGGTGATACCTATGACAGGTACCTTTGTAGAATTCGAGAAATGAAACAGTCTGCATTGATAATAAGACAGTGTATTGAAAAGATGCCTGAAGGAGAGATAATAGCTGAACAGACAATTGATATTGATATTCCTCATCAAGGGAAAAGAAAAATTTCTGCAGGAGATTCTCTATGGAGTGGTTTTATTAAGTTTGTTGATGAGAAAGCTGAGTTGATACCTCCTGGAGAAATATATTCAGCAATTGAAGCACCGAAGGGTGAGCTTGGATTTTATATTGTAAGTGATGGTTCAGGAAGACCTTACAGAATGAGGGTCAGGGCACCTTCTTTTGTTCATATTTCGGCAATTCCAAAGCTTTGTGAAGGACATTTACTTGCTGATGTTATTGCCATAATCGGAACCCTTGATATTGTTATGGGAGAAGCTGATAGATGAATAATTTGCTGAAAAAAATTTTATTTTTAGATATCATCAAAGGTTTGCTCATAACCTTTAAAACAATATTTACTCATCCAGTAACAATAAGATATCCAAAGGAAAAAAAAGAACCTGAAGAAGGTTTCAGAGGAAGACATGCCTTTGTTCGCGATCCTGAAACAGGGAAAGAGAGATGTGTAGCCTGCACAAAGTGTGCTCAGGTTTGTCCTTCTCAATGTATTTATGTTGATTTTTCATTGAATGTGGAAACAGGTGTAAGAGTTTTAACCAAGTATGAGATAGATGCGTTAAGATGCATTTTCTGTGGATACTGTGAGGAGATATGTCCTGTAAATGCAATTGTCTTAACAGAATTTTACGAGTATGCTTCCTATGACAGAAAAACAAACTATTTTAATAAAGAATCTTTACTTAAAAACTGGGATGAATTCATAAGCCAATACAAGGGTAACGAATATATTAACAAATTCTGGTATTTACCGGGGATTAACAGAATGCGACTGCCTGTTGGTAAAAGACAACCAAAACCAGTTCCTATTAGAAAAATTGCAGGGGTGAGAGATTAATGGAGCCAGGAACTTACATACCCTATAAATATCTACCAGTTTTTATTGCATTGGTCTTTTCCACAATTTTTGGATTAGGAGGACTTTTAATTAATAAATTAGTTGCACCAAGAAAATTTAATCCTGTTAAATTTATTGCCTATGAGTCAGGAAATCTTCCAAGTGGAGAACCGAAAGAAAGATTTTTCATTGGCTTTTTCCTTCTTGCTATTCTCTTTGTTGTCTTTGATGTGGAAGTTATTTTCCTTTATCCCTGGGCAGTAGCCTTTGATTTATTATCCATTGAGGGATTCTGGGTGATGATTATTTTTATAGGGCTTATTCTTGTAGGTTACATCTATGAAATTCTTATAGGAGCACTCACATGGCACAGGAAATAGAGAGAAATTATCAGGATTCTCTTAAAATTGCTTTCCTTCTGAGGGAGCAATTTCCTGAGGAAGTCCTTGAAATAACTGAATTTAGAGGTCAGGTGTCAGTTACAGTAAAAAAGGAAAAAATTAAAGAGATACTTAGATATGTGAAAGAAGAGCAGGGATTTAATCATCTTCAGGACCTCTGCGGAGTTGACTATTATTTAGAAAATCCAAGATTTGAAGTTGTATATAATCTTTTCAGCATATGGAGAAGGCTTCATATAAGAGTGAAAGCAAAAATTGATGATAAGGAACCAGAAATAGACAGTATTACCGATCTTTGGGAGGGTGCAAACTGGCATGAAAGAGAATGTTTTGACATGTTTGGAATAAAGTTTACAGGCCATCCAGACTTAAGAAGAATTCTTATGCCTGAGGACTGGGATGGTCATCCTTTAAGGAAGGACTATCCTTTAAAAGGTAGAGAGCTCTGGAGAGGTTTCAAAGAAATTCTTGAGGAGCAAAAATGATTGAGTTAATAATCATTTTCATAAAAACTGCTGTTGTTTTTGGTGTTGTCTTAGCCCATGTAGCTTATACAACCTATGCTGAAAGAAAAATCATTGGAAGGGCACAAGCAAGAATGGGACCTATGGAAGTTGGTCCCTATGGACTTCTTCAGCCAATTGCAGATTTTATAAAAATATTTTTCAAAGAAGATATTGTTCCAATGAATGCAGAAAAAGTGCTCTTTCAGATTGCACCTTTGATTGTTCTTGTTTTTACAATGATAAATCTTACAGTTATTCCCTTTGACAGAAATTTCATTCTTGCAGATTTAAACATAGGACTTCTTTTCATTCTTGCATCAGCCTCTGTAGCAGTCTATGGAATAATCCTTGCTGGATGGTCATCAAATAGTAGATATTCTTTCTTAGGAGGGTTAAGGTCTGCTTCACAGGTGCTTAGTTATGAGATTGCTCTTGGATTAAGCCTTGCTGGAGTTGTGCTTTCAGCAGGTTCCCTTAATCTGAGAGAAATTGTAATTGCCCAGCATAACACAGTCTTTGGAGTATATGCAATTCCTCAGATAATTGGTTTTATTGTCTTTGTTATTTCTGCTTTTGCAGAGACAAACAGAGCACCCTTTGACCTTCCAGAGGCTGAAACAGAGCTCGTTGCAGGATACCTTACAGAATACAGTGCCTTTAGATATGCTCTCTTTTTCTTGGCTGAATATGTGGCAATGTATATTATGGCATTCCTTTGTGCCCTCTGTTTCCTTGGTGGATGGACAATTCCAAAATTTATTATTGATATATTGCCCTTTCTTGAAAAAGTTCCCGGGATTCTTTGGTTTGCAATAAAAGTTTATGCCTTTATTTTCCTTTATATCTGGGTTAGGGCAACACTGCCAAGATACAGGTTTGACCAGTTACTTAACATTGGTTGGAAAGTGCTTATTCCAGCAGGAATTGTAAATTTATTAATCGTGGCATTTATAAAGAGGTTAGGGTTATGATTTATCTGATATTTGCTTACTTTTGTGCTTCAATGATTGGTATTACTTTAATGGCTTTGACAAGAAAAAATCCTGTTCATTCTGTGCTCTGGCTTTTATTGCTTTTTTTACATATTGCAGTCCTTTATCTTTTTCTTAATGCAGAGTTTTTGGCAGTAGTTCAAGTAATTGTCTATGCTGGAGCTATTCTTGTTATGTTTCTTTTTACAGTTTTTTTATTAGGTGCTAAGGAACTCCCAAAAGGGAAAAGATACACAGACTTACCAGAGGGTAAGGCTCTTATAGGATTATCACTTACAGGAGTTTTTATAGGTGCCTTTTCAAGTATCACTACAGCATGGAAAGGTAAATATACCATTGAATATATTGAAAAGATTGGTAATACAAAAGCTTTAGGTGTTATGCTTTTTAACGAGTATCCCCTTGCAGTTTTTCTGTTAGGTATTATTCTATTGATTCCCATGATTGCTGTTGCTGTTATTGCATGGAGGGCAAAATGATACCCCTTGAATGGTATTTGGCTTTGGCAGGATTAATCTTTGGGATGGGTGCATTAAGTATTCTAATCAATAGAAATCTTATCATTGTGCTTATTTCTCTTGAGGTAATGCTTGCAGGAGTAAATCTTGCACTGGTTGCTCTATCCCATTACATGAATGATATTCGTGGGCAGGTTTTAGCTTTATTTAGCATTGCTGTTGCTGCTGGCTCTGTGGCTGTGGGATTGTCTCTATTGATTGCCAATTTTAATTTAAGAAAAAGCATTGATATTGAAGACTTAAGGGAGTTGCGGGAGGAACAGGGAAATGATTGATTTTCTTCCTCTATTTGCTATATTAGTGTCTGTTTTGGGAGCAGTTCTGATTGTTCTTATAGGAGATAGAAATCCCAATTTAAGGGAAGCGGTATCAGTAATTGCAGGAGTTTTAAAATTTAGTTTTGTATCTCTTTTAATTCCACCATTTCTCAATGGTCAGGAGATTTATCTCAAAATTGCCACCGTATTGCCCGGAATAGAACTCGCCTTTAAAGTTGACGGACTTGGTCTTTTATTTGCCTTTGGTGCATCATTCCTGTGGATTGTTACAACTTTTTACTCCATAGGATACATGAGAGGATTGAATGAACATGCCCAGACAAGATACTTTGCCTGTTTTGCACTTTCTTTAAGTTCAGCCATTGGAATTGCCTTTTCTGCTAATCTTTTTACTATGTTTATTTTTTATGAAGCATTAACAATTGTTACCTATCCTCTTGTTGCTCACCATGAGGACAAAGAGGGCCTTGAAGGAGGAAGACAATACATTGTTTATCTTCTTGGAACAGCAAAGATATTCCTTTTTTCTGCAATAGTTTTAACTTATATTCTTACAGGAACTCTTGATTTCAGAAGGGGAGGAATTTTTTCACAGGAGCTGGCTGAAAACAATAAATTTCTTCTTCAAATAATGCTCATATTTTTCATTTATGGATTTAATAAGTCTGCTGTGATGCCCCTTCACAGCTGGCTTCCTGCGGCAATGGTAGCTCCTACACCTGTTAGTGCCTTGCTCCATGCAGTTGCAGTTGTAAAGGCAGGAGTCTTTACTGTTTCAAGAGTATTATTAAATGTTTACGGAGAAAACACAATAAAAATAATTGGAATGCAGGATTTGCTATTTATACTGACAGGAGTAACAATCATTGTTGGTTCATTAATTGCCCTTACAAGGGATGATTTCAAGGCAAGATTGGCATTCTCAACAGTTGCCAATCTCTCTTATATAATAATTGGTGTTTCCATGTTTTCTCCCTCTGGAATTCTTGGTGGTTTAATTCATATAAGCATGCATGCCTTCTCAAAGATAACAATGTTTTTTGTGGCAGGTTCAGTTTATGTATCCACCCATGTTAAAAAAATAAGTGAGCTTGATGGCATAGGTAAAGCAATGCCAATAACGATGTTCTCTTTCTTCCTTGCCACACTAAGCATGATAGGAATACCTATTTTTGCAGGATTCATAAGTAAGTTAAATCTTGCTATTGGAGCCCTTGAAATAGGAAGACCTGAGCTAATAGGCATATTTTTAGCAAGCTCTTTTTTAAATGCTGCCTATTTTTTACCAATCTCTTATAGAGCTTTTTTCAGAAAACCAGAAAACTCATTGAAATGGTCTCAAACAAAGGAAAATTATTTTTGTGCAATTCCACTTTTAATTACAGCCTTGTTTACCATATTTTGGGGAGTTTATCCAGATTTTTTAATAGAGATAATAAGGAGAGTGCTCTAAAATGGGAAGGAAGATAATATATCTGTCCTGTGCAGTGATTTTAGTTTTACACATTATTTTGATTAAATTCATGCATCTTGGACATGGTTATTTTGATTTTGAAGAGTTGCCTGCCTTTGGAGCATTGATCGGATTAATTGGAACTTTATTTATAGTTATTTTTGCAAAGTCTTTAAGTAAGGTGGTTACAAAGAGGGAGGATTACTATGATTGATTTCATACATCCTGCGTTGATTTTAACAATAGGAGCCATTATTCTCCCTTTACTACCCAAAAATCTGCGTTCACCTTATAGTGTAGCAGTAGCAACAATAGGGTTTTTCTTTACTCTTAATGCATCACAGGGTTTTTATGGAGCTTTCTCTTTATTTGGTCATGAAATTTCTCCCCTCGTAAGGGTTGATAAACTGAGTCTTCTTTTTGCCTACATATTCAGCTTTATCGGACTTATTGGTATTATCTACTGCTATCATATTGATGATTGGATTCAACAACTTGCAGGGCTTTTGTATACAGGTGCCTCCATTGGTGTAAGTTTTGCAGCGGATATTCTTAGTTTTTATCTTTTCTGGGAAATTCTTTCTTTCTGTGCAGTTATCTTAATCTGGAGCAACAGAACAAAGGAGGCAACTTCTGCAGGTTTCAGATATATACTTGTTCATGTAGCAGGAGGACTTTCCCTTTTTGCAGGAATAATGATTTATATTTACAAAACAGGGAATTATGATTTTTCCTCTCTTATGAATTATTCTGGAGAAACTTTCTGGTGGCTCATATTAATAGGCTTTATTCTTTGTGCTGCTGTTCCTCCACTGCATGCCTGGTTACCTGATGCATATCCCTCTGCAACTATTTATGGAAGTGTTTTTCTTAATCCCTTTACAACAAAGGCAGCTGTTTATGCACTTATAAGGGGTTTCCCGGGAGCTGAAGTGTTGATATATCTTGGTTCAGTGATGGCAGTTTACGGTGTTATCTATGCATTGCTTGAGAATAATCTAAGAAGGCTTCTTTCATATCACATTGTAAGTCAGGTTGGATACATGGTTGCAGGAGTAGGGTTAGGTGTTGTCTCTCTTGGACTTAATGGCTCTGCATCCCATGCCTTCAATCACATTCTCTATAAATGTTTGCTTTTTATGTCTGCTGGTGCAGTTATATTTGCTACAGGTAAAGAAAAAATGACAGAACTTGGAGATTTTGGTAGATATGCACCTCTTACTGCATTGAGCTTCTTTGTAGGAGCATTTTCAATTGCAGGATTTCCTCTGACAAACGGATTTATAGGAAAATCACCCATTATTTCAGCAGCTGGCGAAATACAAAATGCCTTTGCTTATCTGATGCTTAATATTGCTACTTGTGGAACTATTATTAGCATCATATGTAAAATGGGTTATTATACTTTCTTTTCAGAAAAGAAATCTGATTATTCAGTTAAAGAAATCCCAATAAATATGAAGATTGCCATGTTAACCACTTCTGCTCTTTGTATACTTATTGGAATCTTTCCACAGGTTTTTTATCAATTTCTTCCCTATCCGATGAGTTATGAACCCTATACAGTTCAGCATATTATGGATACCCTGGCTATCTTTAGTTTTACAGGTTTGGTTTTTGTTATATTTTTGAAAAAATTAGAGCCAAAACCTTATATAAATCTTGACCTTGACTGGTTTTATAGAATAGGTGCAAAAGGTTTTATGAAAACCATGGATTTAACAGTTGCGAAGGCAGAGTATGATTTTATAAACATACAATGGAAAAAATTAATGGATAATTTAGTAATTCCAGTATCTAAAAAATCAGCAAAATATGAAGACTTAAGAATGAATAGGATACCTATGTTCATATCAAATCTTGCAAAAACTTTAAGCGATGGTATAGCCCAATTTGGAACAGGTAAGGTTCAGGATTATGCCTTTTATATGTTTGGTTTTTTAGGTTTGGTAATTTTGATTTTATTACTATTTTAGAGGAGACGAGATGATTGAGTCATCATTTATATTTTTAATTCCTCTTTTAGGTGCTCTTTTGATATTTATTCTTAAAAATCGGGAAATTTCAAAGTTAATTGCTTTGTTTTCAGTATCAATTGCTTTTTTTGTGACTTTGTCTATTTATCTTCAGCTTGAACGGAATATTGAGGGATTTCAGTTTGTTACTCTTTTTTCATGGATTCCTCAGTGGAATCTATATTTTTCAACTGGACTTGATAGAGTCAATGCTCCCTTTGTTCTTCTTACAAGTTTTATCTCCCTGATTGTGATTTTGCTATCTCTTAAAACAATAAAGGATAAGTTACAATCCTATCTAACTTTATTTTTAATTCTTTCTTCCTCTGTTAATGCCTTTTTTATTTCCACAAATTTTCTTCAGTTTTTCTTTTTCTACGAAGCAATGCTCATTCCTTCAGTTTTACTAATTCAGAGATGGGGTGGAAGTAAAGCCCGTGAAGCAGCCATTAAATTTCTTATATACACCTTTGGTTTTAGTATTTTTCTTTTTATTTCAATAATTGCTGTTTATATTTATGGTGGAGGCTTTGAATTTGAAAGGCTTTATTCAATGAATTTGAGTATTCAGGCAAAAACTCTTCTTTTCGTTGGCTTTTTATTGGGTTTTCTGGTAAAGATTCCTGTTGTTCCCTTTCATGGATGGCTTCGGGATGCCTATTATGAATCACCCATGCCTGTTACAATTTTTCTCTCTGCTGTTCTTGGTAAAATGGGAATATATGGTATTCTCAGGATTGTTCCAGCCTTTTCAGATGTTTTGATAAATACAGGTCAATGGATTGTACTGCTTTGTTTGATTTCCTTTATTTATGCTGCATTTCTTGCCCTGTCAGAAAGAGATTTAAAAGCATTGTTTGCCTATATGAGTTTAAGCCATGTTGGTATAATTACAGCTGGTGCTTTAACGGGAAATATTTATGGTTATCAGGGAGCTTTGCTACAAAGCATTAATCATGGTGTGCTTGCAGCCACCTTTTTCTACATAGCCGATTTAATGCACAGAGATACTGGTACCTATGATTCAGAAAAGTTTGGACAGCTTGCAAAAAGAGTACCTGTTTTGACCTTTTTTACCTTTGCCTTTGTAATGGCAATGGGTGGTTTCCCTGGACTTAATTATTTCAACGGAGAATTACTGCTTCTTAGCGGAATTTTCAAAAACAATATTCTTTTTGGATTTCTCGGAGTTATTGGAGTTGCTATTGGAGTAGTTTATCTTTCATGGTTTTTCTATAGAGTGTTCCTCAGAAAACCAGGAGGTGATTATAGTGCAAAAATCCTTGATATAGGTTCATGGGAATTTTTAATTTTTGTTTTTAATTTCTTTATTGCCCTTTATTTTGGCTTAAATCCAGAATTTATCTTAGGTGGATTTAAAGAGCTTTTACTGACCTTTGGAGGTAAAGGATGAGCCAGTACAGTATTTTAATGCCTGAAATGATAATGCTGATTCTATCTATAGCAAGTTTTATTTATGGCGTTTTAAGGAGAAATGATAACGAGATTTTTTTCATTGGAATTCTCACTTTTCTATTACCTATATCATTGCTGATTTTTTCGTCTTCTTCAGGTGAAATGATAGGTGGATTGATTAAAACTGACAAGATTGTCAATATTTTTAGATTTTTACTTTTAATGACTGGCTTTTTTATACTTTTGCTTGCCTATGGGGAAATCAAAGGAAGAACAGAGAGATTTGCAGAATTTGTATTTCTGCTAACAATCTCATTCTTTGGAATGAATTTAATGGTGCTATCAAATGATTTGCTTTTACTTTATCTTTCTCTTGAGACTTTCTCCCTTTCCCTTTATGTACTTGCAGGATTTTTCAGAGAGGACAGAAGAAGCGTTGAATCAGGTATGAAATATTTTATACTCGGAACACTTTCATCAATTCTTCTTCTTGCTTCAATAGCTTTCTTTTATGCTGTTACAGGAACTACTTCCTTTGATGCCTTTAAAACAGTGGAGTTTAAAAACGTTACTGTTCTGTTAAGTTTAATATTCCTTCTTGCATCCTTTGCCTTTAAACTTTCATTAGTACCCTTTCATGCATGGTCACCAGATGTTTATCAGGGAGCACCAACTTCGGTAACAGCTCTTTTTTCAACAGCTCCTAAAATAGCAGTCTTTGTTGCCCTTGTAAAAATATTTTTGAGTGGTGCTGAAAATGTTGCTTCCTCAGGACTCATAATAATACTTTCATCACTTTCTATGATTGTTGGAAATATTCTTGCATTAAGACAAAGGGATTTAAAAAGAATGTTTGCTTACTCTTCTATTGCCCATGCAGGTTATATCTTTATGGCTTTTTTACTCATAGATGAGGCATTGCTCAGATCCATTATACCCTATTTGATTATTTATTTATTCATGAACATAGGAGCCTTTGCAGTAATAATGAGCATCAAAAATGGTGAGAATATTTACAGTTTTAATGGTCTAAATAAAATTAGTTCTCTCCTTGCCCTATCAATGACAGTGATTCTTTTTTCACTAACTGGAATTCCACCAACAGCTGGATTTATAGTAAAGTTTAATATTTTTAAAAATCTATTTATGGCAGGATATGGAGGACTTGTATTTTTGGGACTTTTAATGAGTATAATGTCTGCTTTTTATTACTTAAGGATCGTTTTTTACATGTATAGTGAACAGATAGGCAATGTTACACTTTTAGAAAGCAATGCTATAAACCGATATATTGCAATGGTTTCAACAGGTGTTTTGCTGATTACAGGGTTATTTCCTAATTTAATTTTGTTATAATATTATTAAAATTTTTTATAAATGGAGGAAACAAATAATGAACATTAAAAGATTGCTTCAGTTTATTAATCTCATGATTTTAGTTGTTCTTGCAGGGCTTTTTATTCTTTCCTATTTTAATGAAAAGGGATTTCAGGAAAGGGTTGAGAGCCTTACAAAAAGGGATTTAAATATTCTTATTGCTCTCAATGATATGTATGCTCAGGGACTTCAGACAGGACAGGCAACGAGGAATGTATTTATTAATCCAAAGGATGAACAGGCAAAGAAAAATTATCAAAAGGCCCATCAGGAATTTATTAAATCCAATGAAGAGGCAATTAAACTTACAACAGGAGAATTTCAAGCAGAGTTAAAGAAAATAGCCCAGTTATGGCAGTTAGACCATGCAAAGAAAATGGAAATCCAACAACTTGCTGTTGAAGGCAAGAAAGATGAGGCAGTGCAAAAAATTATTGAAGAGACAAAGCTCTGGCGAGAGATAAAAGATTTAATTTTTAAGTTGACGGAAAATCATAAAAAGGAATTTGAGAGATTAAATCAGGAAGTTTCAAGTGTAAGAAAGAGAAACTCCATAATTTATTCATCTGTGCTTTTAATTTCCCTTGCCGGTTTAAGTGCTTTGCTTTTTTACTCCTATAAATCATATGAAAAAAGCATGTCTTCAGCTTTATCCTGTTTTACAAAACTTGAACAGGGTGACCTCAGAGATGAAAAATCAGAAGCCTGTGATTTAATTGGAGATATTTATCAAAGAATTGTTGGAAGTTTAAAGAGTACTATCGGTAAAATCAGAAATGTAGTAAAAAATATAAATAATATAGTTAGTTCTCTTTCAATTGAGACAGACAGATTAGAGAAAAACTCCAAAGAACAACTCTCAAGAATTGATCACATGGCATCAGCATCAACCCAGATATCACAGACAATAATTGATGTAGCAAAAAATGCTGCTTCTGCCTCAGATTCTGCCAAACAGGCAAATGAAACTGCTCAAAAAGGGAAATCCGCAGTAGAAAAAGCTGCCAATGCAATGATTGAAATTGCCAGTTCTATTAAATCAGCTGCAAACACAATTGAAGAACTTGGGGTTAGTTCTCAGGAGATTGGAGAGATTGTATTAACGATTAAAGACATTGCGGATCAAACAAATCTCCTTGCCTTAAATGCAGCAATTGAGGCAGCAAGGGCAGGTGAGCAAGGCCGTGGCTTTGCGGTAGTTGCCGATGAGGTACGTAAATTGGCTGAAAGAACTGCAAAAGCTACAGAGGAAATTGCAGAAAAAATAAGGAATATACAGACAAAATCTGATGCCTCTGTTAATGCGATGAATCAAAGTAGTAAAAAGGCAGAGGGAGGAGTCTCTCTTGCCAATGATGCCATGAAAGCCTTAGAAGAGATAGTCTCTGCCACAGCAGGTGCAATGGATATGATTCAGAGAATTGCTGTAGCAACAGAAGAGCTTTCTGCCACAAGTGAAGAGATTGCACAGAACATGGAAACCATAAAAGAAAATGTTAATGCTACAGTTAAAATGATAGAGGCTGTAAGAGAAATTGCAACGAAACTATATGCAGAAACAAAAACTCTTGATGAGAGCGTTGAATACTTTAAGGTATAACTAAAAAGCTTACCTCCCCCCAGCCCCACCCTCCTTAAAAGGGTATGGGAGATTTCTCCCATACCCTTTTTATTCATCTTCTATTGAACCATTAAGAAGTCCATGATGTTTCATTTTTGTGCGAAGCTGTTTTCTAGAAATTCCTAAGACCTGAGCAGCCTTTGTTTGATTCCAGCCTGTTGAATTTAATGCTCTAAGAATTAAAGATTTTTCAACTTCTAATAGGTTCAAACTACTTTCTTTATATAATGTCCAACCTGTTTTTTCTATTATTCTTTTTGGTAGATGTTTCATTGAGATAATACCAGAAGGAGAAAGTACTATAGCTCTCTCTATAACATTTGCAAGTTCCCGAACATTTCCACTCCACTCATAATTTATTAAGGTATCCATAACTTCAGGTTCAAGTTGTGGAATTGGTTTATTATTTTCCTTTGAATATTTATTCAAAAAATGGTTAACAAGCAAGGGTATGTCTTCTTTACGTTCCCTTAATGGAGGAAGATTAATTCTTACAACATTAAGTCTCCAGTAAAGGTCTTCTCTGAATGTGCCTTCTTGTACTAATTTTTCAAGGTCACGATTTGTTGCAGATATAACGCGCACATCAACCTTTATTCGTGCAGTGCTACCTATTCTTTGAATTTCCCTTTCCTGTAAAAATCTTAAAAGTTTTTTTTGTAAGGACATTGGTAGTTCACCAATTTCATCAAGAAATACTGTTCCTTCATTGGCAATTTCAAAGAGTCCGGTTTTTCTTTCCACAGCACCTGTGAAGGCTCCCTTTTCATGTCCAAAAAGTTCTGATTCAAGAAGATTTTCAGGAATGGTTGTGCAATCAACGATAACAAAAGGTTTTGTATTTCTCAAAGATTTTTTATGAATTGCCCTTGCAACAAGTTCTTTACCTGTGCCAGACTCTCCTGTAACCAATACATTTGCATTACTTTCAGCAACCATCTCCATTATGTAGAAAACTTCTTGCATTGCCTTACTTTTTCCGATAATTTCAGGGAAAGGACTGTATACTTTTTCCTTTTCTTTAAAAAGAATTGATGATTTTTCAATAGCCTCCTTTAAAACATTTATTAAAAGTTCAGTATCAACAGGTTTTATTAAATAGTGATAGGCACCTAATTTCATTGCTTCAACTGCTTTTTCTATTGTGCCATAGGCGGTAAGCATTACTGTCGGGATATTAATTCCATTGTATTTTAGCCATTTTAGTAATTCAATTCCGTCCATCTGAGGAAGACGATAATCAAGAAGAAGGCAATCAACAGATGTTTCTTTTAAGAGGGAAATTCCCTCTTCAGCGGTTGTGGCAGTAAGAACATCAAAGCCTGCTTTTTTTAAAATAGCAGAAATAGCCTTCAAAGCGCTTATTTCATCGTCTATATAAAGTATTTTTGCCATATATTCTTAAAGTTTAAGAGGTAATTCTATTATAAACTCTGTTCCCACACCTTTTTTACTATTAACAATTATATTACCATCATGGTCTTTGATGATTCTTTCAACACAGGCAAGACCTAATCCTGAGCCAGTTGTTTTAGTAGTAAAAAAGGGTTCGAAAATTTTATTTAAAAGCTCATCGGGAATACCCGTTCCTGTATCAGATATTTTTATTAATACTTTACTGTCTTTCTTAGATGTTGTAATTGAAATTGTATCCCCCCTGTTTGTAGCATCCATTGCATTAACCAAAAGATTAAGAATTGCCTGTTTTAATTGATGATTGTCAAAATAAAATTCTGGGATTTTTTCATCAAATTCTGTTTTTAATATTTTACCGTCCTCTTTTACTTCTGTTTCGATAAGTTTGATTACTTCTGTAAGGGATTTGTTTACATTAGCCTTTTCGTATTTTAAAGGGATTGGCCTTGCATAGGAGAGAAAACTGGTTATTAATTCATTTAATCTTTCAGTTTCTTTGTCAATGATTGATAGAAATTCTTTTAAAACCTCGCCTTCAAAATTTGATTTTATGTATGCTGTTGATGCCTTGATTGCATTAAGAGGATTTTTTATTTCATGGGCAACAGTCATAGCCATTTCAGCCATTGCCGAGGATTTTTCAAGTCGCAGTTTTTCCTTTGTAGCTTTATCAAGTTCTTCAAGAGAATTTTTAAGTTTTAATATCATCTCATTAAAGGTTTCAATTAGATATCCTATTTCATCGCCACAGGAAATTTTATAAACATAACAGTCATTGCAATCAATACTATGGCATTGTTTACAATTTTCCTTTGCCTCTCTTATTAACCAACATCTTTCCTTGCCATAGGCAGGGCATTCAGTTTTATTACAAGAAAGAATGTCTTTACAAAGTACAATAGAAGGATTTTGACAAATTTCAAGTCTGTCTGCTTGAATATGGGACATTTTATTCTTAAGTCTTTGTAAAGGTTTTATGAGGGTTTTTGAAAGCATAAAGGACATAAAAACAGTAACGCCAAAGGCTAATAAGCTGAGAATAAAAATGTAGTTTTTTAGATTTTTTGTTACCTCTGTAATATGTTGATCTATTTTATTTTCAGAAATCCCAGATCTCAAAACTCCGATAAAGGTATCACCAGCCATAATTGGAATATTTAAATGCCATATCCCTTCATGGTCAACATATTGCCATTTTTTAAGAGTATTTTTATCAAATTTTATAGAATTCCCCAACTCTTTTTTACTGCTATGTCCGATGATTCTACCATTTTTATCAGCTATCATTATATATTCAATCCCGGGATTATTCATAATTAAAGTTATTTTTTCATCAATTGCCAGAGGATCAAAAAGTACAATATGGTCTATAGCATCCTTTGATAGATTTTCAAGGACTGTTGATATATTCTCATTAATCTGGTTTTTGAGGGATTTTTTTTGATAATTAAGTATCAATAAATTAACAGCCACTATAAGAATTATAAAGAGAATTAAAAATGAAAGAAAAATTTTTCTTCCAATGCTTATTCTTTTTATTTTAATTAAAAATTTATTTGTTACTGAGCTTTTTAAGTGTTGCAACATCCTTATCAGTAACCTCTTTGAATCCTTTAATCTTTGCTTTTTTTAGTATATCAGGCTCTAAATTTGTGATTATTTCTTTAACTTTCGCTGTTAGTTCCTGATTTCTGTTTCTAACCACTGAAAAGGGCCAGTTTGGAAGATATTCTCCGTAATCAAGAATCTTTATTTTTGATATATCTACTTCATCTGACCACACACTTAACGCCGCCTCTCTTATAAACCCTGCATCTGCTTCACCTTTGTAAACACCTATAATGACCTTTTCCTGCCTTTTTGCATCTATGAGTTTAAAATCCCGTGTTAAATTAAAACCTTTTTTTTCAAGATAAATTTTTTGGGATAAAAAACCACCTGCAGAAGTGGGTGAGACAATCATTATTTTTTTACCTTTAAGGTCTTCTATTTTATTTATATTGCTATCCTTTCTTGTTATAATAATTCCCCTAAATCGTTCATCTCCGCATATACCTTCTTCTTGGGTGCAATCCTCACCAATTGTTATAGCAAGGGCTTTTACTGGATATCTTTTTGATACAATTGAAAAAACATAGGGATTTTGATAGGAAAAATCTACTTTTCCTTCACTTACAATTTGAATAAATTCTTCAAAATTTTTTGGAATAACAAGTTTAAACTCGTAACCAGTTTTCTCAGATAAATATCTCATTAGAGGGTCATATCTTTTATATATTGTAAGGGGGCTATAAAGAGGAAGAATAGCAACTTTTATTGTTTTTGGAGTGTACTCAATATAATCTTTTCCTTTTATATTTCTTATGAGCACCCTTATGTAATCAAAGTCTCTGTCTTCCGCATAGGAGAATTTTTCAATGTCTAAGGATTTCAGAACTTCCTTGTCTAATTGAGCAAGCAGATAAGATTTTATTTTTTCAATTTCGTCTCTTTCAATATTATTTAAATGAGCAATTAAAAATCTTGGAGTTGGTTCAGAATATCTTATTATTTTAAGTCCATCCTTCAAATATTTATTAGCTGTTAATTCACTTACTGCTCCAATATCATAATCGCCGATAAGTACCGAAAGAGCAATCCTTTGCTCCTTTTGTAACATATCAACAGATTTAAAATCTTTCAGGGATATATCAACATCCTTTAACATGGAAAGGGGAATTAGATAACTGAATGATGATTTTTCATCTCCCAATGCGAGTTTTTTGCCGAGAGAATCAAAAATTTTATCTATATTTTTACCTTCCTTTGTTATAAAAACACTTCTTGTTTCAGCTATTCCACCCTCTGGCTTAACTAATGGTAAAATATTATTTTTCATAGACCATTTAAGTTCACAGTATGTAGCAGGGTCAACAATAAGAAGATTTAATATGTTATCTTTGATTTTCTTTTCTAAATCATTAAAATCCCTTGCAATTTCAATTGATACTGGTTTTTTTAGGCTTTTTTCTATATATTTTTGGAGAGGATAAAATTTTTCATATATAACTTGAGGCGAGTCTTCCGAGAGGATACCAATAATAACTGGTTTTCCTGAAAGTTTCTCTGATTCAGTTTTTATATTTTCTTCCTTTGTTTTGCTACAAGAAATAGAAAAAATAAGTATCAAAAAAATTAATACTTTAAAAAATTTCATGGTAGTAGGGATTTGTTTTTCTTTCTATGCCAATTTTAGTTTTTGGACCATGTCCAGGTAAAACTATAGTTTCATGAGGTAAAGATGCAATTTTTTGTAAGGAATTAAGTAATGCCTGCATACTACCTCCTATCAAGTCTGTTCTTCCAACTGAACCAGCAAAGAGGGTATCACCAGTAAATATATATCCATCAGTGTAAATTGAAATACTTCCTGGAGAATGACCAGGAGTATGGATAAATTTTAAATTAATATCTCCAATTGTTAATAATTCTTCGTCTTTAATGAGTTTATCTGGTTCGGGCTGGGGGTCAATCTCTATTCCAAAAAATTGGACTGCTACATGAGGTGAATTTCTATATATTTCAAGGTCTTTTTCATGGAGTATTATTTTTGCACCGGTCTCTTCTTTGATTTCCTTTACTGCACCAATGTGGTCAAAATGTCCGTGAGTGCATATAATGTATTTTACAGACAAACCTTCTTCTTTAACAAAATCTAAAATTAAATCTGGTTCATCCCCTGGGTCTATTACAATTGCCTCTTTTGTATCTTTATCGTAAAGGATATAGCAGTTTACAAACAATGGACCAACTTCGAATTTTTTTAAATTCATTATGACCTCCTTATCTTTCTTAAAATATAACTTAGTTCTTCATGTTTCATCAAATAGCAGAAGATAAAATAGAGAATTACAGCAACAGCAATTGCAAATCCAAGCCACAGAAATTTTAAAAGCATTTTTTCACTGTGTACCCAGAGTTCTGGATTAATCTGGCAAATCAATTTAGCAATTCCAATACTAAAAATAGATGCCGCTGTACTTTTGATAAAGGAAGGTAAAATAGAGGGAAATGAAATTTCTGGGATTTTTCTTTTTATAAAAATTCCAAGCATAAAAAATTGTGTAGTTGCAGCCATAGAGTAAGCAAGGGCTAATCCATTATGCTTAAGGGAATTCATCAAAAGAAGAGATACTCCTATATTTATCAACATACCAGTTGTTGCACATATAACAGGAGTTTTTGTATCCTGAATAGAATAAAAGGTTGCTGTAATTGTTCTTGAACCAACAGTTCCAATGATTCCAAGACTATAAAACAATAAAGCACTTGCAGTATTTAATGTTGCATTGAGATCAAAGGCACCTCTTTGAAATAATGTATTTACAATTGGCTCTTTTAGCATAATGAGTCCTAATGTTGATGGGATTGTCAGGAAAAATAAAAATTTCAAGGCAAAAGTGAAATCTTTATTAAGTAAATCCCTTTTACCTTCTGCTACGTGTCCAGAAAATGTTGGCAGCACAGCCATTCCAACAGCTACTCCAAATATACCAATCGGAAGCTGTATAAGCCTCATTGAATAATAGAGATAAGTAACACTTCCCTCTGGAAGAAAGCTTGCTATTATGGTACTTACAAAAATATTTATTTGATTTACTGCCATTGATAAAGTTGTAGGAATAATAAGAATGGCAATCTTTTTTAAAGCTGGATGATACTGAGCTATGCCAAACTTAAATCCCTTTTTATAAAAAGATGGAATCTGAATGACCCATTGAAGAATTCCTCCTAAGGTAACACCGACTGCAACAGAAATTATGGGATTAAAAAAAAAGGAACTGAATCCTATAACAAGTATGATTATAGCTATATTGAGAAAACAAGGAGCAAGAGCTGGAATAAAAAATACATTATTAGTGTTAAGTACTCCCATTGTAAGGGCAGCAAGACTTATAAAAAGTAAAAAGGGAAACATTATTTTTGTGAGTAATACAGTAAGTTCAAACTTTTCTGGATTGCTTATGAACCCTGGAGCAATAAAACTTACAACTACTGGACTAAATATGATTCCTAAGAGAGTTATTATTCCTACTACGAGAATTATGAAAGTAAATAGACTTTTTATAATTTTTTTCGTTTCTTCTACTCCATTTTTTACTTGAGATTCCTTTAAAACAGGAATAACTGCAGAGGACATTGATCCTTCAGCAAAAAGCTCCCTCAGTAGATTTGGAATGCGGAAGGCTACGAAGAAAACATCACTTAAGCCAGTAGCCCCAAAATACTTAGCAAGAATCATGTCTTTAATATATCCAAGAATTCTACTAAAAGAAGTTGCTAAAGAAATAGCTCCTGCTGCTTTTACTATTTTACCCTTTGCCATTTTAGTATTTTAGAATTTCAAGAAGGTCAAGAATGTCTTCCTTTGGCATGTTACTTTGCTCAGTTTTAATTGATTCTTTTAAATCCGTTGAAAATTTATTCAAATCACCCTTATAGTTTGCATCAAGCCTGATGGCACTTTTTAGAATTTTTGAAGCTTCAGAATATTGACCTAATTTTTGATAGGTTAATGCAATATAAAAATGAGCTTGTATAAGGAGAACATTTCTTTTAATTGCTTTGTCAAGGGAATTTTTTGCTTCTTCATATTTACCAAGTCTGTAATATGATAATCCCTGACCAAAGTAAGCTTTGTCTTGGGTAATAAAAAGGGGATTACTTAAAGCTTTGCTAAAAGCATTGATTGCCTCTTCATGCATATTTAGTTTTTGATAACAAAGTCCTAGATTAAACCATGCATCAGCATAATTTGAATCAATTGAAAGGGTTCTTAAAAATAAATCCCTTGCCCTTTCATATTCCTGAAACTCCATATGAACAAGGGCTAATCCATGAAGGGCATCTTTATTATTAGGGTCAATCTGTAAAGCCTTGTGAAATTCTGCATAGGCAAGCTGATAATTTCTTTCGATGTAATAGGCAAAGCCGATTTCCTTATGAAAATCAGATTCGTTTGATTGGATAATTCTTTGCTCAGAAACACAGGCAGATAGTAATAATAGAAAGAGGATTATGAGAAATTTTTTAAACATAATTTATAGTATAGCATTTTTTATTTTAGTGGACAATTTATTTGTATCTTATACTTTCTCCCTAAAATTTATTGAAAATAAGGCTTTATTTTTGATATGATTATTTCATGAAAAGCTATATTGAAGCAATAGATAATCTTCCTGAGGAGCTTAGATGGCCTCTTGTTAAAGCCTTTGAAATATTCAGAGAAGAAATAGCAGATACTGTAAAAAAGGCTGATTTTGATGAGCTTAAAAAGGTCGTAACAGAACTTATTGAAGCCCAAAAAAGAACTGAGCAGACACTTTTAGAGCTTGCGGAGGCGCAGAAGAGGTCAGAGGAACGACTAACAAGGCTTGAGATAACAGTTCAGGAACTTGCGGAGGCGCAGAAAAAGGCAGAAGAGAGGCTAACAAGGCTTGAGATAACAGTTCAGGAACTTGCGGAGGCGCAGAAAAAGGCAGAAGAGAGGTTAACAAGGCTTGAGGTAACAGTTCAGGAACTTATTGAAGCACAGAAAAAGACAGAGCAGAGGGTTAATGAGCTTGCGGAGGCGCAGAAGAGGTCAGAGGAACGACTAACAAGGCTTGAGGTAACAGTTCAGGAACTTATTGAAGCACAGAAAAAGACAGAGCAGGCAATACAGAGACTTACACAGGAACAGGTTAAAATAAAAGAAGAACTTGGTGGACTTAGTCATACTGTTGGATATCGTCTTGAAGATGAGGCAATGAAGTCACTTCCAAAGCTACTTAAACAGGATTTTGGAGTAGAAGTAGTAGGCAGACTTAAAAGAGACTTTATAGAGATTAGCAAAAACAACTATATAGAAGTAAATATCTTTGGTGAAGGTAGAAAAAATGGAAAAGAATATGTAATTGTAGGAGAAGCAAAGAGCCAGCTTAAGAAGAGAGGCATCGATGATTTTCTTAAAAAAGTGGAGAAACTAAAAAGACACATAGGCAAAGAGCCTATACTTCTTTATGTAACCTACATATCCCATCCGCAGATAAGAAAGTATGCAGAAGAGAAAAATATAAAGATATATCACTCTTATGAATTATAAATCTGAATTTACCGATAGAAATTTATATTCTGGATGATCCTTTAATTATAAAGGCATTAACCAGAAGAATCTCATCCGCCTCCCTGTCATTCTGAACGAAGCGATAGCGTAGTGAAGAATCCCCTCCGAATGCTGTCATTCTGAGAGCTTTAGCCCGAAGAATCTTATTCTTTTTTATGAGACCCTTCGGCTTTGCCTCAGGGTGACAATAAAAGAGTCATTCTGAACGAAGCGATAGCGTAGTGAAGAATCCCCTCCGAATGTTGTTATTCTGAGGGCTTTAGCCCGAAGAATCTTATTCTTTTTTATGAGACCTTTCGGCTTCGCCTCAGGACAACGCCTCTTGACATTGAACCCATCGAAATAACAGGATTAGCAAAAGACAATTTTTCTTTAATCAACAATTTAAGGATGGCGATGAAAGCACTTGACATTCAACAGTCTTTAATGTTATTGTTCTAAACATGAACAAAACAAATCCATCTGATGAAATATCAATGCGAATTCTTGAACACATCCATGAAAACCCTACAATTACCCAGAGAGACCTTGCATCAAAGCTTGGTATAGCCCTTGGGCTTACAAACTCATACATAAAAAGACTTTATAAAAAGGGATGCATAAAGATTAAAAATCTTGATGGCAAAAGAATAAAGTATATTCTTACACCAAAGGGATTCATAGAAAAAGCCCGTCTTACCTGTAATTACATGGCAAGGTCTTTTAATTATTTCAGAGAGATTAAACAAAAAATTGACCAGACATATAACACAATGATGGAATCAGGAATAAACAAAATTATTTTATGGGGCAATAGCGAGCTGGCAGAACTCTGTATAATTTCATCGAAGGGACTTCCAATTACAATTGTAGGAATAGTCAGTCTGAACGAAGAAAATAATAAAAATTTTAACTACAGATTATATACAAAAGATGAAATAAAAAAGATAGATTTTGATGCGGTGCTTGTAACAACCTTTGATGAGAAAGAGATTGCTCAGTTAAAAAATATAGATGCAAAGATATACTATTTATGGCAGAATTAACTTTAAACTGGTATTGTATATATGTAAAATCACGGCATGAGTTTAAGGTTTTTGAAAGGCTTTCAAATCTTGGGATAGAAGCATTTTTACCTGCCGTTGAAAGGCTTAGAAGATGGAAGGACAGAAAAAAGCTTGTTAAATTCCCTCTTTTTCCGGGATATCTTTTTGTTAAAATTGCAAAAAGCTATGATTTGATATTAAGTGTGCTTAAAACACCCGGAGTTGTTTGTTTTATAAAAAATACCAATGGAGAACCTGAGGTTGTGCCTGAAGAACAGATAATTCCATTAAAAATGGCAATAGAAAACAAAAAAGAAATAGACCCCTATCCCTATCTAAAAGAAGGTCAGATAGTACGAATAAAAAGAGGGGCTCTTGAGGGAGTAACAGGGATACTTAAGAGCAAAGAAAAAAAGCATTATCTTATTATTAAGATAGATATACTTCAGAGGGCAGTGAGCGTTAAAATAGAAGCCTCTGAAGTAGAACTGGCTTAATTTTTATCCTGTTCGGTTACATTTGCTTTTATGCTTATGTAACTGAGGAGGCGGAGCATTGGGAAAAGTTATTGGAACGGAGAAAAAAATATAAAAAAACTTTAATCACAGGGATTACAGGACAAGATGGCTCATACTTAGCAGAATTTCTGCTTTCAAAAGGCTATGAAGTTCATGGCATAATTCGAAATGTTCAGTGCTTCTCTTCCAAATCAGAATGAAGAATAAATTGATGAGGATGATATTGTAAGATGTGAGTATTTTTATGGTGGAGAATCTTAAGGCTTTTATTACCAATCTTTTTAAATTAAACTCAAAGCCAGAATCAATAAGGATAGAGTTTTACCAGAGGCTAAGAGTCCAGACTGAATTAGATAAAAAATGTTCCAGAATCTTCAGCAATGTGATAGAATTTATTACAACGCTACGGAAAAAAGGAGGGTTTTTATGGATGAGCAACTTTTAGCAAAATTAATTAAAGAGACGATTGGAGAGGAACTTAAAGCCATAAGGCAGGAGATGGTAACAAAGGAAGACCTCAAGGCTTTTGCAACAAAAGAAGATTTCCTTGAATTTGAAAGCCGTTTAAGCTCAACGATTGAGAAAATTAGAGAAGGTGTAAGACTCTACATTTTTGAATTAGAGCAGGAAGTGAGAGATATAAAGAGCAAATTAAGGTTTTATGACTTTGATTATATAGCAAGGCAAAATGATACAATGATAAAGATTTTAAAAGATCTCTATGAAGAAAAGACTATAATATCAGGCAGACTTAAAGAGCACGAAAGTAGAATCGAAGCCCTTGAAGTCATGCGTGAAGGAAAGTGAAAGAGGAAAAAATAAATAGGAGGTCAGTCATGAAAAAGGCATTGGTATTATCTCTGGCGGTGTTATTATTGAGCGTGCCTTTTGTTGTTTATGGAGGTGAAAAGATAGACATAAATACTGCTACTGCAAAAGAGCTCATGAAGTTGCCAGGTATTGGGGCAGTGCTTGCAGAGAGGATTGTTGAATACAGGGAGGTAAACGGTAAATTCAAAAATATAGAAGAGATAAAGAAGGTAAAAGGCATAGGCAATGCAAAATTTGAAAAAATAAAAGACATGATTACTGTTGGTGAAGTGAATAAATAGCAGGTTTTTTATGTCACAGTCCAGTTGGATTAATACAAGACAATATAGTTTCATCACTTAGGCAAAAAGGAATAAATCCTTTCAGGATTTATTTTTTAAGGAAGACTTATAAGTGGTATGTTTCTTATTGACTTGGAATGTCAATAAGCAAGTCTCACCTCAAAAGGCATCTCAGAATGAAGAATAAATTGATGAGGATGATATTGTAAGATGTGAGTATTTTTATGGTGGAGAATCTTAAGGCTTTTATTACCAATCTTTTTAAATTAAACTCAAAGCCAGAGGCAATAAGATATGCCCTCATAAGGTCTTCTTTTTTAAACATTCTTGCAAGGTTTGCAGGTTATCTAAAACATTTGGCTATTGCCTTTCTTCTTGGCTTTAACTATCAAACCGATGCGGTCTTCATGGCTTTATCTTTGATTGGAATTTTTCTTATATTTGCCGATGTGTTTGATTCCATTGGAGTGCCGAATTTGGTTGAAGCACGGCTTAAAAATGATGATGAGTTTAAAAAATTATCTGCCCTTTTACTTACCTTTACGTTAATCCTTGCTACTTCAATCTTAGTTCTTTCAATTTTATTCTATCCTCTCGCGAAACATATTCCCATAGGCTTTAGCAAGGAAGCCAAAGATTATTTAGGATTTTCCTATTTTCTTCTCCTTCCTTATTTATATTTTAGTTTTATCTTTCATCACTTTGGGGCACTTTTAAGAAGTCTTCGGAGGTTTACAGAATATTTTATAGGAGAGCTAATTTTTTCTGTTTCAAGCTTTGTCTTTATAGCCTTAGGTCTTTATTTTTTTCACGATTTTAAAGTAATCCCTATTTCTCTTTCAATATCTCAAGTTTTAGCAACTATTTTTTTGCTTTTTAGAGCTAAAGAATTTATTCATCTTAAATTATACCAAGATGAGAAGGTGAACTTAATATTAAAGCATTTTTTCTATCTATCTGCTCTTTATGGAGTTTTCCATCTTTATATTCTCGTTGACAGAGCCTTTGCCTCTTTGGTGGGGGAGAAGGGAGTTTCTGCATTAACATACGGTTTATTAGTTGCTTCCATACCAAGGGGAATAATCAAACTTGAACACATGGCTATTACAGCCCTCTCCGAAGTAAAGGCATCAATGGAAAAAATAAAACTTTACATAAAGACTTCATTTTTAATCAGCTTTCCTTTTATGATAGTTTTTTTCTTTTTTGGAAAGTCTATTGTATTAATTTTTTTGGGATACGGGAAGTTTACCATGACAGATGTTAATTTTACTGCGGAAGCAGTACAATATTATGTCCTAAGTCTTGCTTTTATGTTTATTTGGCCTATTCTTTACCGTGCATTTCAGGTTTTAAACTGGCTAAAGCCCATATTTTTTATAGCTCTCATTGGAGTTCTTGCAAATGGAGTTTTAAATTATTTTTTTGTAGTAATTTATAAGCTTGGAATAAAAGGGATTTGTTTAGGTACTTTTTTTGCTTACTTTTTTCTTTGTATGTTAAGTTATTTGATGTTATATATAAACAATAAAAAACTTTAACGAGGTAATAAAAATGGGAGAAAAAACAAAGTGTCCAATTTGTGAGACAGAAGTAGAAAAAGAAGCATTTAAAGATATTTATATTTCCCCTTACAACAACCAAGAATACAAGCGCTACGAATGTCCAAACTGCAACCTTCACTGGTGGGAGCCCTTAAAGATTATCCCAGAGTTTTACGAAAGCGAAGTGTTTGAGTGTTACACCGTCTTTCACGAAGTTGCAGGAGTAAGCCTTAACGACAACCATAAAGCCTTTTTTAAATACTTTCCAAAGGAAGTAAAAGGAATGCTTTTGGATGTGGGATGTGGAGATGGAAGGTTCATCAGGCATGCCAAAGAGCATGGTTTTGAGGTTTGGGGTATAGACTTTGATAAGAAGTCTGTAGAAAACGTAAGGAAAAGCTTAGGCATAGACACAGTTTTTGCCATGAGCCTTGAAGATTTTTACGAGTATGCCAAAAAGAACAATCTAAAGTTTGACGTAATAACCTTTTTTGAGGTGCTTGAGCATCAGGACAAGCCAAGAGAGTTTTTACAGATGGTCAAAGGGCTACTAAAAGATGGTGGCTACATCGCTGGAAGCGTACCGAATAGGGAGAGACTTTTTACAGAAATTGATTGGCGATATTTTTATGGAGACTACCCCCCTCATCATTTCTTACGTTTTTCCAAATCTTCTCTTGAGAAGGCTTTAACTCTTTGCAGTTTCAGAGATGTAGAAGTCCATAGACTTGATTTTCCTTTTAAAGAGCTTTTTCCCTATCTTGAAAAGAAGGTCTTTGGCAACTTAGATGGCATAAAAAGAAAACTTAAAGCCAAAGCCCTTGGCGATAAGAGAAAAGCCTTAGCTTATGCGGTTGAAGACCTCCCTTCTGCGGGAGCCAACAAAGGGGTTGCCCTCTTTCTTCTTATACTAAAGTACCTACGAAACCTTCTACTTTTACCCTTTGCTTTGATGTATGTAGGAAAACGGAAAGGAAATAGTTTATATATGTATTTTCAAGCAAAGTTAAAGTAAAGGGAAACAGAGTTATATAATGACGATAATAGGCTAATATGCAACATGAAAGGAATATTATTAGCTGGTGGTTCTGGGACAAGACTTTATCCGATAACATTAGCTGTCAACAAACATTTACTTCCCATTTACAACAAACTCATGATTTATTATTCGTTATCATTACTGATGCTTGCAGGTATAAGAGACATAGCTTTAGTAGTAAATCCTCATGAAAAGGATATGTTTAAGTATCTTTTTAAAAATGCTGAAGCTCTTCAATTAAATTTAAATTATGTTGAACAAGATAAGCCCCTTGGACTATCTCATGCTATAATGAAAGCTTGTGAATGCCCTGGGTTTAAGGACAGTCCTTTAATGGTGGTACTGGGAGATAATATACTGTATGGGCACACTTTGCCAATTACATTAGAGAAGGCAAAGGAGCATTTGATGAAAAAAGGCGGAGCCTATGTTTTTGCTTATCATGTGCCAGACCCTCATAGATACGGTACCGTTGAATTTGACCAAGATGGTAGAGTTCTAAGTATAGAGGAAAAACCAGAGCATCCAAAATCAAACTACGCTATAATCGGTGTTTACATGTTTGATGCCACCGTTTCAGAAAAAGTGAAAAAAGTTAAACTTTCCCATCGAGGAGAATATGAAATAACCTCCCTTCTTGAAGAGTATCTAAAAGAAGGTACTTTAAAAGTGAGTCTTTTGGGAAGAGGTTTTGCATGGTTTGATGCTGGAACTCACGATAGTCTACTGGAAGCAGGCGAGTTTGTAGCAACCATCGAAAGAAGAACCGGGCTTATGATAGCATGTATTGAAGAAATTGCCTTCAGAAATGGTTGGATTGATAAAGATACCCTCCTTAAAATAGCCAAATCATTAAGTAAAACTGGCTACGGCAAGTATTTAAAGAAGTTAGCAGAGGAGTAGAATAGTTATGCCTTTTGACTTTTTTAAACTTGAAATTCCTGATGTTTTATTAATTAAGCCAAAGGTTTTTGAAGATGAAAGAGGATTTTTTTTAGAAATTTATAAAGCTTCTGAATTTGCAAAAGCTGGGATAGATTTACCTTTTTATCAAGTTAATCACTCTAAGTCCAAAAAAGGAGTTCTTAGAGGTCTTCATTTTCAACTTGAACCAAAGGCTCAAGGAAAGCTTGTATGGTGTATAAAAGGCAAAATATGGGATGTTGCCGTAGATTTAAGGAAAGGCTCGCCTTGGTTTAGTAAATGGGTTGCTGTAGAACTATCAGAAAAGAATAAACACCTCCTATGGATTCCGCCAGGTTTTGCTCATGGTTTTGTTGCTCTTGAAGATTGTGAGATAATATACTTAACTACCAACGAATATGCGCCTGAGTTAGATAGAGGAATAATTTGGAATGATCCAACTTTAAATATTTCTTGGCCTGTAAGGGAACCTCTTCTTTCTCACAAAGATTCTACTTTACCGAGATTAGAAGATGCTGAGATGAATTTTTACTATAGGAGTGGAAAATGAAGTTGCTTGTCACAGGAGGAGCAGGTTTTATTGGAAGTGAATTTGTTAGGCAGGCAGTGAAAAAAGGGTATGATGTCGCAGTAGTAGATATTCTTACCTATGCAGGCGACTTGGAAAGATTAAGAGAAGTGATAGATAAAATAACTTTCTATAAAGTAGATATTAGAAATTATTCCGAACTTCAACAAGTGTTTGAGCGGGAAAAGCCCGAATGTGTGATCCATTTTGCAGCTGAAAGCCATGTAGATAGGAGCCTTCTTCAACCCAAAGCTTTTATTCAGACAAACATTGAAGGTACATTAAATTTGCTTGAGTTATCTAAAAACTTTAAGATAAAAAGATTTATTAATATATCAACTGATGAGGTATATGGAGAGCTCGGAGATACTGGAAAATTTACAGAGGAATCACCGCTTAAGCCAAATTCACCTTACTCGGTTAGTAAGGCTGCACAAGATATGCTTGGTAGAGCCTATTTTAGAAGTTATGGGCTACCTGTAATTACAGTTCGTCCGTCTAACAACTACGGACCTTGGCAGTATCCAGAAAAATTAATTCCTTTAGTTATAGCAAAGGCTTTAAAAGATGAGCCCATACCAATATACGGCACTGGGCAAAATGTAAGAGAATGGTTTTATGTATCCGATTGCGTAGAGGCAATTTTAGTTATCTTAGAAAAGGGTAAACCGGGTGAAGTTTATAATATCTCGAGTGAGACAGAAAAAAGAAATATAGAAGTGGTAAAAGCTATACTTAAGCTTCTTGGAAAGCCTGAATGTTTAATTGAGTTCGTAGTAGATAGGCCAGGCCATGATTATAGGTATGCCTTGGATTCAAGCAAGATAAAAAGGGCTCTTGGTTGGAGTACAAAAGTTGATTTTGAAACAGGACTCTCCCTTACAGTGGAATGGTATTTCAATCACATGGATTGGCTTGAAAAGAAGGTTGAAGAACTTAGAGATTTTTGGCTGAAAGTTTATAAAAAATGAAGTTGATAATTACTGGAGCGCAAGGACAGCTTGGGAGAGAATTTATTGCTTATATTAAAGAGAAAGGTTTTGATTTTATTGCTTTTTCTAAGAAAGAGCTTGATGTTTCTAATTTTGTAGTGGTTTATCAAACAATTAAGGCAGTAAAACCAGATATAATTATAAATTGTTCAGCCTACAATCATGTGGATTTAGCAGAAAAAGAGACTTATCTTGCCTATAAAATTAACACTATAGGAGTTTACAATTTAGCTAACTGTGCATCAGAAATTAAGGCAAGGCTTGTCCATTATTCTACAGATTATGTTTTTGACGGAACGAAACAGGGATTTTATACAGAAGAAGATGACCCTAATCCCTTAAATGAGTATGCAAAAAGTAAACTCTACGGTGAAACCCTTTTACAAGATTTCTTGGACAATTATCTAATTTTTCGTACAAGTTGGGTTTATGGCGCAGGGGCGCAAAATTTTCTTTATAAGTTAGAACAATGGGCAAAAGATCATGAAATCATAAAAATAGTGGTGGACGAATTTTCAGTTCCAACCTCTACAAGAACGATTGTAGAAGTTACTCTCAAAGCTTTAGATATGGGATTAACTGGTTTATATCATCTAACAAATTCTGGATATGCTTCCCGTTATGAATGGGCAAAAGAGTATTTAACATTAAAGGGTATAAAAAAACTTATCTACCCTGCACTTCAAGCCGATTTTAACCTTCCCGCTAAAAGACCTAAATGGTCTGTAATGAGCAATGAAAAATTGAGCAAAATCTTAGGAACCGATATCCCAGATTGGAAACACGAGTTAAAGAAGTTTTGTGAAAATTAAATTATCGTTAGAAATGAAGTACCCTAAGGTTTATATAGTTATACTTAACTATAATAATTGGACAGATACTATTGAATGCTTAGAAAGCGTTTTGAGAAATGACTATCCAAATTATCAAGTGATTGTGGTAGATAATAAATCCCCGAATAATTCTATGGAATATCTGAAGGCATGGGCTGAAGGAAAGCTTGATGTTTGGGTTAATCCCGCAATTACACTTAGAGGTTTAACTTTTCCACCACTTCCAAAACCTATTCCATATGTTTTTTACTTTAAAGAAGAAGCTGAAAAAGGAGGGAACCTTGAATTAGAGAATAGACTTGTGAACTCTATACCACCAGAGATAACTTCTAAGTACCCTATAGTGTTTATACAAAGTAGACACAACTTAGGATTTGCTGGAGGAAATAATATAGCAATAAAGTATGTATTGTCCAAAGGTGATTTTGATAGTATTATACTTTTAAACAATGACACAGTAGTAAGAAAAAATTCCATATCAGAACTAATGAACATAAAGAAAAAATATGGAGATAAAGCTATATATAGTGGAAGGATTTTTTACTACCATGACCCACAGAAAATTTGGTACGATGGAGGTCATTTTAACGAATGGATTGGTAGAACTAAACATTTAAACATGGGTAAATATTTGCATGAAATAAAAAATGAACCCAAAGTAGAGGAAGTAATTTTTATAACCTTTTGCTTTGTTCTAATTCCAAAATTCATACTTCAAAAAGTTGGTTTGCTTGATGAATCTTATTTTATGTATGTGGAAGATTTAGACTATTCATATAGAGTTTGGAAATCTGGATATAAATTGTATCACGTAAAATCATCTGAAATTTGGCATAAAGTTGGAGCAAGCTCTGGAGAAGAAGAGATAAGTGAATTTTCAGCATACTGGATGATGAGAAATAGGGTGAAGTTTATAATATCGAAATTAGCTTTGTCAAAGAAATTAATAAGTCTATTACTACTAACTGCATCTAGACCTATTAAATTTGTTCAATATTACATTCGCGGTAATAAGTTTATAATAAGTGCTCAAATTAAGGGTTTTATAGATGGAATTGGAAAAAATTAAATAACGAGTTGCACAAGTTAAAAGAAAAATAGGAAAATATAAAGAATAAAATCTAAAATGTACATACAAAAAATAAAATCATTAGAAAGAAAACTACTCAAAACAATTAAAGAAAACGATGATTTAATCTCTAAACACTCAGAAATATTATTTAGACTCACAGTCGTTGAATTTGCCCTTAAAAACTCTGTAAGACTTGCAGTAGAAGTTTACAAAGTCTCTAAATCTAACATCTACAGATAGATTAAAAAATACAAACAATCTAACAAAGATATACTATCTCTAAAAAATAACTACAAACCAAAAAAAGAACTAAACTACCAAAACTATCTAAAATCACAAATAAACATACCAAAAATATCAGCTTCTACAATTGGAAAGATAATAAAGATGCTAAAAGAAGAAAATAGACTACAAAACGATTATTCAAAACCAAAGATAACTATAAATGGAAGAACAGGCAACTTAATAGATAGGAAAAAGAAAATAAACAAGAAAAAGAGATTTAAAGATAAAAAATCTCTTAAACCCCCTTTTGGGGTTACAGGAGAGTAACAGCTTGGTTAAGGCACAGGGAAGGATTTTTAATAAATCACAAGACTGTAAGGAAAATCATGAAGGAAAATGAATTACTAGCAACACAAACAGTACATAAGGCAAAAAGAAAAGTTAGCCAGAGAAAACCGAAAGCTGTTAGACCGAAACAGATCTGGGGAATAGATATGACGAAATTTATCATACTCTCAATTGGTTGGGTATATCTTGTAGTAGTGCTTGACTGGTATACGAAGAAAATAGTAGGCTGGAATTTATCTTTAAGGAGCAGGAGTTTGGAGTGGCGTGAAGCTATGGATTTAGCCATCCAGAGAGAGTTTCCAGAGGGAGTAAGGGGTAATGAATTAAAACTTGTGAGTGACAATGGCAGTCAGCCAACTTCAACATCCTTCATGAGGGATATGTCATTGTTTGGAATTGAACAGATATTTACCTCTTATGATAATCCCAAAGGCAATGCAGATACAGAAAGGGTAATGCGGACAATCAAAGAGGAACTGATATGGCTCAATGAGTTTGGAAGCATTGAAGAAGCCAGAGGAAAGTATAAGGAATTGGATAATAAATGATTACAACAGGTTTTATGTTCACAGTAGTTTGGGATATTTATCTCCTGAAGAATTTGAGTTAAAATACTACATTGAAAGGGAAAGAAATATTGCATAGACCTCTACAAATTGAAACACTAAAAAGTGTCCACAAAATTGGGGTGCAGTACAGTAAATTATATATTGAGTTGAAATTATGGAAGAAAAATTATTATATCTAATTTCATGGATAATTTTATTTTGTTCTATTTTAATAATATTTATAAAATATGGTATTAAGGAAAATTTGTTTTCCCCTCTAAATATATTTGTTTTTTTTCAAATACTTCCTTTAATTTTCCACATTCTACCTCTCTTTTCCAAAGAATTGTATATTTCATTTCAAGCAAGCTATTTAGCAGGATATTTAGATTATTTCGATTTCTACTATCATCAAAGTTTGAATTTTATAGGATATGCTTTTTTTAATATTATGCTATTTATTTTTTTGGTGTTTTTTAAATATTCTAACTTGAAATTTAGTAATAATTACTTTTTTAGACTGAACAAGCTTGAAATTCTTTCGCTTTGTATTTTTCTTACACTTTATTTACTTTTTATTTTAAAAGATTTTGACATTTCCGAATTTAATAAAAATGTTTTACAACTAAGATATAACTTGGAGCATGGGTATGTTGTTTTATTAAAAAAATTTGCAGATATCTTTCTTGTATCTTTTTTAGTATATTTGTTTTCCTTTAAAGGAAAACGAAATATTTTTTTAACATTTATATTTATTTATATTCTGGTGGTTTGGATTTTGTATGGGATAATGACAGGTACAAGAGGATTTTTAATTTCCTCTATATTTTTTATATTATTTATTAAATATAATTTCTTAACTGCAGGCCACCTTATAAGAAGATTTTCCAAAGGATATATACGTGAATATGTATTAGTGGGAGTAATAATACTTATTATTTTCACCTTCTACTATTATTATAGTGTAATAATCAGAAGTTATCAGGGACATTTTTTATCTGTTTTATCTCAACGTTTTGATTATATTGCTGGAAGCTGTATTACTATAGCAAAATTAGGCCCGAGCATCCATTTAGAATATATAATTTTTCCATTAATTTCTTACATACCTAGGGATTTATTCCCAAGTAAGCCATACTCAGTTACTGCTACTATAACATATGAAATTTTTGGATTTGATGAATCATGGTCTGTTGCGTTTGGGGTTGTTGGTGAGAGTCTGTATGTTCTACCTGTTTATGGTTAATGATCACAGCATTAATTGCTTCTTTGTCATTATTATGGTATAAAAGAGTGATAAAAAATGGAATAAGAAATATTTATGTTTTGGCACTTATTCTAGTATTACATTTTTATCCTTCTAGTATAGTAACTGGAGGTGTCTTGAATCCCTATACAGGTGATATTATATATATTGGAATTTTATTAAGCATTCTAAGTTATATCAAAGAGAGGTGATTAAAATGAAGATTCTTTTTATTTTATCTCAAACACCATATCCCTGGTGGTTTTACGGGAGAACTAGTTATTATTTTACACTCATTTCACTTCGCAAGTACGCTGATGTTCATGTGTCTTTCCCTACATTAAGTATAAGTAAAGAAGATTTAGAGCACTTGAATGAAATAGGATTAAATGTATACCCCTATATATTAGATACAAGAGATAAGTACCATAAAATTCTTTTAAACTTTTTTGAAGCAGAACCTTTTAAAATCAGAAAATATTGGGACATAAGGTATAAAGATTTTATTGTTGAACTAACCAAGAAATTAAGTCCAGATATTATACAGATACATACTCCGCATATGGCACCATACGGAATCGAGCTTAAAAAAAACTTTCCAAATATACCAATAATAATAAGAATTCATGACATCGTTTCAGAACAGATTAAAACTTATTTTCAAGTTAATAATAATCCAATAGCAAGAATCATTGCCAGTTGGCAACTCAAAAAAACTGAAAGTTTTGAAGTCAAGGTTTGGAGTTTTTTTGAGAAGACGATTTTCTTTACAAAAACGGATATGAAAAAAGCCATATCAATATCTTTGAATTATGGTATTAGTCCAGAAAATAGATTCATGTGTATAATGGATGGAGTTGACATTAAAGAAAATTTATATCTTAAATCTGTGGATAAAGAAAATTCTATTAGTCTGGCTGCGAGTGGTCAGATTCAAAATGTTTTATCTTTAAGACGGTTTTTAGATGAAGTTTGGTTCAAGATATATAAAAATACCAGTTTTGTTTTAAATATTTATGGTAAGGTTTGTCAATTTTTTAAAAGAGATGAAAAAATTTTAAATGAGAAAAAGGTATATTTAAAAGGTTTTATTGAGGACAGAAGCAAGTTAGACTTTGAGCTAGCTAAAAGCAAAATTTTCTTATCCTATACAGTAGTTGGAAGTGGATACAGGACCAAAATATTTGATGCTGGCGCAATAGGTATGCCAGTTATATGTAATTCTTTTGACTTCGAACCCCTTTCGGAATATCTGCAACCAGGGAAACACATTTTAGTAGCAGATAGTAAGGAAGATTTTTTAAAGATTTTAAGGGATATTGAAGAAGGATTTATCTCATTAGAAGAAATTTCTAAAAACTTTCATTTAAAGTTAAAAGAACAATTCAGTTGGCAAGTAACTGCTGAACAGTTTATAAATCTATATAATCAATTAAAATAGGAAATTATGCACATGAAAGTATTACACCTTGGTAAATTTTGTCCATCAAAAGAGGGGGGCATAGAAATTTTTTCATTCGATTTGCTTGAAGCCCTAAACTCTAAAGGAATTAAAGCTGACCTGATTTGTTTTTATAATTACACAGGAGAATCATCTTATAACGGATTTAAATTTATTCCCTGTAAGACTAACCTTATACTAAATTCTGCTCCATTATCTTATGATTATGTAAAAAAATTTAAACAATTAGCAAAAAATTACGATATAATTCATGTTCATGCTCCTAATCCATTGGCAGAAATTTTATCTTTGACTACCGATATTAAAACAATCATACACTGGCACTCAGACATTGTTAAACAGAAAATACTCTATCAATTTTATAGACCAATACAAAGAAAAGTGTTAGAAAGAGCAACGAAAATTATAGCTACATCGTCACAATATTTAGAAACATCTAAACAACTAAAAGATTTTAAAAATAAAACTACTGTAATTCCATTGGGTTTAAATTTTAAAAGACTTGAAATTAATCCAGATAATACAGCTGAATTTAGAAGATTAAATTTAGAAATTAACAATAAAAAGATAGTGCTCTCAATAGGAAGGCTTGTTGAATACAAAGGCTTTGAACATTTGATAGAAGCATCAAGGTTCTTAAAGGATGATGTTTTAGTTTTAATAGTAGGGGGTGGTCCTTTATTTAATGATTTAAAAGAGAAGATAAGTAAATTAGGTTTGAACCACAAAGTTAAATTGCTTGGTAGAGTTGATGATGTATCTATTTTTTTAAAAAACTGTGATTTATTCTGTTTGCCATCGATAAGTAGAAACGAGGCTTTTGGTCTTGTTTTAGTTGAGGCATTGTACTTTGGAAAACCTTTGGTTACAACAAATGTATTTGGTTCTGGAATGAGCTATGTTAATAGACATAATGAAACAGGTTTGGTTGTTCCTCCAAGTGACCCTAAATCCTTAGCAGAAGCAATAAACAAAATTCTTTCAGACAAAGGGCTGTATAGTAGATTTCAAAAAAACGCATTAGAGAGATTAAAGGAATTTGATATAAATGCAATTACAGATAGAATGATTGAAATTTACAAAGAGCTATTAAAATGTTAATACGTTCTGTTAAAGTTTATTAAAAATGAGATATAAAATTACAGGAGGTAAAGATGAAAGCAATAATTCTTGCTGGAGGAAGCGGTACAAGATTATTCACATTGTCAAGAAAAAACCTACCAAAACAATTTCTCAAAATAGCAGATGAAAAGTCTCTCTTTCAAAAAACTTTAGAAAGGTTAACAAAGATAGTAAACAGCCTTAGAGATATAGTAGTTGTATCTAACAAAGACTATATTTTTCCCATAAAAAAACCAATTGAAAGAAATAAATATATCAGAGAAAGATGTAAACATTATAAATAAGCCTGTTGGATAAAACACTGCACCAGCAATAGCTTTGGCAGTTAAATACCTAACTGATACCCAAAACACACCCACAAACGAAACAATTTTCGTAACACCATCTGACTATATAATAGAACCGTCAGATGAGTTTGTACAATACATAAAAAAATCAGCAACCTTGGCTAATAAAGGATACATAGTAACCTTTGGAATAAAACCCACAAAACCAGAAACAAGATATGGTTACGTTGAAGCAGGAGAACCTCTTGACATAGGAAACAAAGTTATAAAATTCTATGAAAAACCGAGGCTTCTCTTTAAAATTGTCTAAATCATTATAAAACAACCTCATTAATTTTTTCTATTTCAAGTTTCAATATAAAGCTCTGCTTTAATTCATATGAGGCTCCTGCTAATTTGCTGTTTGGTTTTTCCATCCATTCATCATGCAAATTTGATAGCTGAATAAAAAGATTCCTCTCTAACATATTAATTGTATGTCTTTACAAATTCTACCAAATCATTGAAATAATTTAATCCTTCATCATAACTTTCTATCTCTAGAATATTAAGCTTGAGATTACCAAAGCTGAGTGCGAGATTTCTTCTGTAAAATCCATTACAACTTGAAGAAGTTGTTTCAATATAAAACTGTATTTCTTTAAGAATAAAGTAGTTTAGGAGTTTTTGGATCAGATAAGTTAAAGAGAAGAAATTGAATTAAAATATCACATTGAAAGAAAAAAATGTTTCATAGACCTTTACAAATTAAAACCCTAAAAAGTGTCCACAAAAATGGGGTGCAGTACATTTTATAATCTGTGATGATGGTATAATAAGAGAGAAAAGGTAGTACAAGATAAGAGGAGGTATTTTAAAATGTCTACTCGAAAAGAGATAATTTTTATCTTGGAAGAGGATATCGAAGGCGGATATACTGCCCATGCTCTTGAGTTTCCTATATTCACTCAAGGTGAGACATTGGAAGAGGTAAAAAGAAATATCAAAGATGCCCTGAGATGTCACTTTGATGAAGAAGATGATATTCCAAAGGTAATAAGGCTGCATATGGTAAAAGAGGAAGTTTTCAGCTATGCCTAAAATACCGAGAGACATCTCAGGAAGGGAACTGGCTAATCTTCTAAAAAAATTTGGATATGGAGATAACACGAAAGACAGGAAGTCATATACGGCTTACAAGCTTCATTAAAAATGAACCTCATCACATCACTATTCCAGATCATACACCTTTAAAGATAGGAACATTGAGCCAGATTTTAAAAGATATTGCGAATTATTTAAAAATAAACAAAGATGATCTTGTAAAGAAACTTTTTGAGAAGTTATGGTTTTGTAATTACCGCTTATTTTTTAGATAAGGAATCTAAAGGAGAAATAATGAGGTAGTCATGCGCTTTGCAATTCTCTCAAGAGAGGCAGATAGTGAGGAAATCTAAAATAGATCAAACAACCATAGATGAAATTGTAAGGCGGATAGTCAACACGGCAATGCCTAATAAGATTATCCTTTTTGGTTCCTATATTTATGGGTTGTCAAGATGAAAGCGATATCAAAAAAAGGGTAAAAAATGGTCATTTAGATTTGTCTAACCTTTCTAAAATCCTCACAGGTAATGCCATGAAAATCGGCGTTCTAAACCTGATTATCCTAAAATAAATCCATGTGTAAAAAATTGCGAAGAGGGCGCTGAATATCATCAAAAGGTAAGTATTATCCCAGAAAAGCACTGCAGGAATTGTGCAAAGAATTTGCATAAACCATAAATATGGTGAAGTAAGAGAGTTAAGTAAAAAAGCAGGAAGTTTATTAACAAGATGCGATTTTATCAATCTTCTATAAATTAGTGTATGAAAATGAATCGAATCTGGCTCAAAAGGAGAGTATGACTTTAAAAATTTTCTCCTTGCAATTGAAAATAAAGTCTCATAAATAGGATAGATTAAAAGAAGAAAGGGAAACCATGCAGAAACTTGTTGATTTCTTTCAACAAGCAGAACTCCTGTAAGACCTGCAAGAAAGCCTAAAAGATATGCTCCACCATCTCCAAGAAAAATATATCCAAATGGAAAATTCCAGAAGAAAAAACCAATCAAGGCTCCAACTATTGTGAGACTTGTATAAAGCAAGAAATAATCTCCCACCAAGTAGGAAACATAAGAGTATGCTAAGAAAACCATGATAGAGACACCACAAGCAAGCCCATTAAATCCATCTATAATGTTTAATGCATTTGAAACTCCTGCCAAAGCAAAAGATGTAAAGATAATGGAAAACAATAAAAAATTAGAAAGTATCCAGTCAAAACCCGGTATGTCAACTCTATTAAGATGGGTATCTAAAAGAAAGTAAGCAAGAAGTCCAGAAACTATCCCTCCAATAAGTCTTTGCTTTGGTCCTACTTTTTTAGTTAAATCCTCTAAAAATCCTCCCACAAAAACAGGTAAAGTGGATAGGATAAAGTAAAAGTGTAAAGAAGTAAAATCTTTTTTACCAATAAAGAAAGCTCCAGAAGTAGCAAATAGAGATAAAATTATGGATAATCCTCCAATTCTTATCGCATTCCATTGATGGAATTTTTGAACTCCTTCGTTGCAGTCAAGACAAGCCTCGTTAGCATTTTTGATAAGAAAATAACAAGCCAAAAAAGCCATTAAAAAAGCCACCAAAAGATAAAGCATAAAAAAGTATATTAAAAGGGTAATGAAAAATTCAAATAATTTGCTTTAATTTGCTGATAAAAAATTCTGATTTTGTCATTCCTGATTATTTGGTCATTCTGAGGGAGCGTAAGCGACCGAAGAATCCTCTCCTTTTTCCCCATATCCAACGAATAATGAGAGATTCCTCGGAGTATTGAACTCCTCGGAATGACAATTTCCTTCGGCTTTGCCTCAGGGTGACAATAAAAGAGTCATTCTGAACGAAGCGATAGCGTAGTGAAGAATCCCCTCCGAATGCTGTCATTCTGAGGGCTTTAGCCCGAAGAATCTTATTCTTTTTTATGAGACCCTTCGGCTTTGCCTCAGGGTGACAAGAGGAGGGAAAAAAGGAATGAGACCCTTCGTCCCTCAGGGCGACAAAAAGAGGTATTATTGTGAGCATATTTCCCGAGCATAGAGAGGTAGAACTCTTCCTTGCAGGGTGACAAAAAGAGGTATCATTGTGAGTATATTTCCCTGTCATTCTGAGCCGAAGGCGAAGAATCTCCTCCTTTTCCCATAATCGGGCTGAATTCCTCCTGCTTCGCCTCAGAACAACATCTCTGGACATCGAGCTCCTCGGAATAACATATAAGCGAAAATTCAATTTTTTCTATCTGAAAATTCAGGATTTATTGCTTTTTCAGCATTTTTGATAGTAAAATTTTAAAATTCAATCTAAAAAATGAGGTTTTATTATGAAAACAGTCATTTTAGCAGGAGGCTCTGGAACAAGGCTTTATCCTACAACACAGGTTGTAAATAAGCATCTTCTTCCAATTTACAATAAACCAATGATTTATTATCCCTTAAGTCTTGTTATGCTCGCAGGAATAAGGGATATTGTTATGGTTGTAAATCCTGAAGATTTAGATAGTTTTAAAAAGCTTCTTCAGGATGGCTCTCACTTAGGAATTTCAATAAGCTATGTTATACAAAATAAACCAAAGGGCCTTGCACATGGGCTTATGGTGACAGAATCAGTTGTTCAGGAAGACAGTGTATGTTTAGTTCTTGGGGATAATTTATTTTTTGGACATGGACTTCCAGAGATTCTTAAAGAAGTCAAAAAAGATGTTGAAAAAAACAAAGGAGCATACATATTTGGATACTGTGTCCCAGACCCTCAAAGATTTGGTATAGCAGAGTTTGATTCACAGGGAAATGTAATCTCTATTAAGGAAAAGCCAAAGAATCCAAAAAGTAATTATGCTGTTGTTGGGCTTTATTTTTATGATAAAACGGTATTTGAAAAGACAAAGAAAATTAAACCATCTCACAGAGGTGAATATGAAATAACCTCTGTAAATGAAGAGTATTTAAAAGAAGGCAATCTCAGAATAAAACTTCTTGGAAGAGGTTTTGCATGGTTTGATACAGGAACTCATGACAGTTTTCTTGAGGCTGGTGAGTTTGTTGCAACAATAGAGAAGAAAACAGGGCTTATGATAGGATGTATTGAGGAGATAGCTTACAGAAATGGCTGGATTGACAGAGAAGTCCTTTTAAGGCTTGCAAAACCATTAAGTAAAACTGATTATGGCAGGTATCTGATAAAATTAGCTGATGAGTAATTAATTCCATGACCTTTGAATTTATAAAGCTTGATATTCCAGATGTAATTCTTATAGAACCTAAGATTTTTCAGGATGAACGAGGATTTTTTATGGAGACTTATAAGGCATCATATTTTATAGAAGCTGGAATAAACTATACTTTTGTGCAGGATAATCACTCAAAATCTAAAAAAGGAGTTCTACGAGGACTACACTACCAACTAAATCCAAAGGCACAGGGAAAGCTTGTAAGATGTATAAAAGGCAAAATTTGGGATGTTGCAGTGGACATAAGAAAAGGTTCTCCTTGGTATGGTAAATGGGTAGGAGTGGAGCTGAGTGAGGAGAATAAATACATGCTCTGGATTCCACCGGGGTTTGCTCACGGATTTGTTGCATTAGAGGATTCTGAAATAATCTATAAATGCACAGAAGAATATGACCCTGCCCTTGATCGAGGAATAATTTGGAATGACCCTGAAGTTAATATTACCTGGACTGCTGTAGCCCCTATTTTATCTCCGAAGGATTCGAAACTTCCAATGTTAAAGGATGCTGAAATAAATTTTTATTACAAGAGTTAAAAATGATTGTCACCCATTACATTAAGGCTTTGTCATCTTTTCTTGTCACCCTGAGGCAAAGCCGAAGGGTCTCTTCTTTTTAATAGGATGAGATTATTCGGTTGCTTACGCTCCCTCAGAATGACAACATTCGGAAGGGATTCTTCACCTTTGGCTCAGAATGACCCTCAAATTGTCACTCTTAGGCGAAGCCGAATTTTATTTTACATTTTGCTGTAATTCAAATTTATTGTATGATGTGGTAATGCAGACCTTTTACCTTGACGGATTATTAAAAAGCTTGATAAGATAAGGCTAAGAAAATAATGAAAACTTATTTTTACATAAAGTTAACGAATAAATTGTCAGAGCTTATTGAGAAGATAAAGGTTTTATACAAAGAAAATCTTATAGCAATTGTGCTTTTTGGCTCAGCAGCCCGAGGAGATTTTTCTCAATCCTCTGATATTGATTTACTCTTAATTTTAAAAGACTCAATTGAAAGTAAAAGACAGAGAATTTTAGATTTCTATGAAAAAGTTGGGTATGAGTTTGAAAATTACTTTCTTTCACCTATAATTTTAACGCAAAAAGAATTAAGCGAATATTTTCCTTTTTGCGTTGGAATTTTAAAAGACCATAAAGTCCTTTATGATGATGAAAACATAGTAGGAGAACTAATTAAAATGATTGATAAAAAAAAACAAAACAAAGAAATTATTGAAAAAGAATTTAAAGGTATGACTTACTGGATAATAAAATGAATAAAAATAGACTTGTGAAAGACTATATTTTTAGAGCTGAAAAGAGAATCAAAATGCTTGAATTTTTGAAAAATGAAGAAGCTTATGCAGATGTAGTAAGAGAATCTCAAGAAGTTGTAGAGCTTTTGTTAAAAGGTCTAATGATTGCTTTCGGGCTTGATGTTCCAAAAGTTCATGATGTAACAAAGTATATTGAACAAAATATAGAAATTTTTCCAGAAATAGTAAAAGGGAATATAGAAAAATTAAAAACTATTTCAAAAACTCTAAGAAAAGAAAGAGAACTCTCTTTTTATGGACTGATAGATTGGATTCCTTCAGAAGAGTACACTCTTGAAGATGCTGATAAGGCAATCAATTGGGCAAAAGAAGTATTTCATATTGTTACAAATGCTTTAGACTTTTAAAATATATTTATCCTGAGTTTATCAACTTAGGGTCAAATTTTGGCAAATTGCACTTGTAAACCCTTGATTTTACTTGATTCAGTTTTTTATTTTTAATTTTTGTTGTATAACTTTTTTTGATTTTTATCTAATTTTATATTGACTTTTATCCTTATTATTCTGTATAATTATTCCATGTTCCTAAAAATTGTACGTTCAGCTCAAAACATTGATTATGTTTATGTTGTAGAAGGATACAGAGATAGTTCTGGAAGAATCAAACACAAGTATCTATTCAGTCTTG